>ONKQ01000002.1 GCA_900318465.1 uncultured Bacteroidales bacterium | reverse complement strand
AATACAATCAAGTCCGTTGACTCGAAAAACAACCTATAAAAGACTAATTTTCAATTATTTCAAAGAACTCTTGACCCGTTTTTACGGGACAGCAATGACCGCATATATTCGTTTGACAGAAATAATTCCATCTCAAAGGTAGGATAGTCAGGCTTTAACGTGATCCAATACACTTGATAATCATAAACCGGTGAGCCATACCAACCAGAAGGCTCATCCAAAGAACTGAAATGCCCCATCGACACATGGTAATTGATGATTTGACGATGGCTTTCATGCATCATCTTGACGACATCGCCATTCTGATACGGTACAGTGGCCAGATACTCCTCCGGAATATCCCCAAGGTGGATGATTTCAGTTTTTGAGGGTTCCTTTGTGCAAGCTGCAAACAGCATCACCATGATTCCCAGAACGATAGTTCCCGCCGTTTTTCTGAAAAATTGTTTCTTGCTTTTCATTTTGCTGGTTTTTAGGATTTCATGCTGCAAAGTTACATAAAATTCGATACATGATAAAAAAGCGGAGAATTTCTCCGCTCGAATTTAACACGAATTGCCACGAATTGGACACGACTTTTCAAAAATAATAATTCATGAATAATTTATGATAAATTCCTGATAATTCGTGTTTTAAACTCAATCTGGCAAGCGATACAAAGTCAGTTTGTCATCCAAAGTGCATTGAATCAGGCCGTAATGCTTGGCGTAATAGATTTCGGTTGGGAAATTAGTCATCCAAGGATAGGCGACATCGACCAGTTTGAGATGCATAATACCCTGATATTCCACATCGTGCACATTGAATTTGTCGAGGTATTCAGCTATGAATTCCATCTCGCTGTCATTATTGTACTCGTAACAATACCTCGGATAAAACTTGTTGCCATCGATGCGCATGGTGTAATGCGCCGGGCCAATATCCATCCTGAAATCGTCAGTGCCTTCAGGCTCGTCCTCAAGATGGTCTGCGGTCAGGCTAACGCTCATATTCAACGTGGAAAAAGAGGAAAATCCGCTTTGGTATACATGCTCAAATTCAAAGTCTTTCACATATATACCCATAAAAAAGCTTTCCTGTTCCGACATGTATTGGTCAATATCCGCAAATGAAAACGACTGCGAAACGCCGTTGTCGTCGCGCATGGTGAACTTGAGGTTGGCTGTGTCGGCGAACCAAGCGCGGTTGGAATCTTGCACATAGTAAGATTGGGTTGGCTTCGTGCATGAGGCCGTCACAAAGGCCAAAGCCAAGATAATCAAAAATTTAGTCTTCATAAAGCATGTATTTTTCACCGTTAGACATCACAATTCCCACAAAACCGTTTTCATAGTTGTAGAGAATGGTTTCGGCATGAATCAATTCGTCAACATTATTATAATAGTCTGTTTTCAACTTGAAGACATCCTTGTAATAACGACCATTAACTTCCAATGAATCAATAATTTCGTAATCAGAATGATCATCGCCGACGAATGGCACTTTTGCACTGCCGACAGCAAATATGTCTGCCTTTTTATACCATGATTGCATTTCCTCTTCATTCAGCATGTAAGCATTTGATAAAGAAACACTCAGGTCGAAAACCGGATACTTGGGTTTACAAGTGGTCATGTCCACTTCGTACTCATAATAATAGTCAGGAGCAGGCTCGAAACGTGTTGGCACGGAGCCGTAACCCTCGCTTGAAGTTTTGTGTCGGTGGCGTTCCACTTCAAAGTCGATGATGACCTTACTTGTTTCGTGCTGCATACGGAACACGTCGCCGTTTTGGTAAGGCACGGTGGCCAGATACTGTTCGGGGATGCGTCCCAAGTCGATGTGAACTGGCTCCTTACTCGGGCAGGCCGTGAGCAGCAGCAACATGGCTCCGAAAACCGCTGGAGCCGTCATTTTCGTGAAAAATCGTTTCTTCGTTTTCATTTTGATACGGTTTAAAGTTTTCGATTGCAAAAATATGGTAAATTCCGGCTCAAAATGCAAGTTTTTGGGGCATTACAAACTTTTGGAAAAAATACGCTTTGATTTTCATGGTTTTATGGTTTTTGATTACAACATTTCTTTTAAGTAACTGTTCAAAATTAAGCTGCAATATCTTTTGACTTCGAGACTTCGGGACACGGGACTTCGGGTATTTGTTCGACTCGCAGGCACGGAGTCTCACAGTCTATTATGTAAACTAAATTTGCTCATCTACTTACATCAAAATAGTGGATGTTTCCAAAAAATATGTACTTTTGCGCAAACATTAAATCATTAGCAAAATGAATCAGCCTTACACCAACATCAACATCAATCCCAACAACAAGAAAATGGGACGTTACGCCCTTTGGACTGTTTTGACACTGTTAGCCGTTTTAGTGCTTTTCTCCTCATTTTACACCATCCGCTCGTCGGAGCGTGGCGTACTCGCCACCTTCGGCAAGATTAGCGATGATGTGATTGGAGACGGCTTGCACATGAAAATTCCGTTCATCCAGACCATCAAACGCGTGAACGTGCAACAGAAGAAACACGACGGCAAAGAGAACAGCTACACCAAAGACGTGCAGACCTCGGAGGTGGAATACACCATCAACTACGACTTAGTGCGCGAGAACGTCAGCAAACTGATGAAAAATGTCGGCGACGACTACCACAACCGCATCGTGGTGCCGTTTATCCGCTCGTCCATGAAACAAAGTTTCGGCAACTTTGCGGCCACCGAAATCGTTGAGAACCGTGATGCCGTCCGTCGTGAGATAGAAGCGTCATTGCGTCAGACATTGGACAGCAACTACTTCATGAATATCCAATTTCAGATTACAAACATCGACTTCGACGACGACTTCGAGACCGCTATCAAGGAAAAGCAGGTGGCCGAACAGAACGCCCTTAAGGCCAAGAACGTGACCATCCAGGTGGAAGAGCAGGCCAAGCAGACCAAAATCAAGGCACAAGCCGAGGCCGAAGCCATGAGCATCAAAGCTGCGGCTTTGGAGAGCAATCCAAAGTTGGTGAACTATGAAGCCGTGCAGAAATGGGACGGCAAACTGCCCCAATACATGCTTGGCAACTCAGTCCCCTTCATTGACTTGAAGTAAAAGTCTAAGAAATCACCTTAACAATCTGTTCCACAATGTCCTCGGCGGCATTGGGACGGGCAAATTGCGCAATGCTCGCCTTCATTGATGCTTGTTTTTCCTTGTCGGAACAAAGCTTGAACAAGGCGGGGACAAGTTCCTCTTTTACCTTCTCATTTTTCACGATGATGGCAGCCCCGACATCCGCGAGTTGCTGGGCATTTTTGGTCTGATGGTCTTCGGCAGCCGATGGCAGCGGGACGAAGATGACCGGTTTCTGCACCAAAGCAAGCTCCGAAATTGACATAGCACCAGCACGTGAGATGACCACATCTGACACGGAATAAGCCAAATCCATACGCTCGATGAAGGCAACAGGTTTCACCTTGTCGTCCAAGCCCAACGCCTTTACCTCGGCCTGCGCTTGGGTGATATAAGTCTTGCCAGTTTGCCAGATGAATTGAATATCTTTGTCCTTGAAGGCCGACAATTGTGCGCTGATGCCATGATTCATGTCCCTTGAGCCTTGGCTACCACCGACCAACAAGGCCACAGGAAGCTCTGGGTTAAGATGGAAAAACTCGGCAGCCTCAACCCGAGAGGCATTGGCTACGGCATTGCTCCTCAACGGATTACCTGTTAGATGTATCTTGTCGGCAGGAAACCATCGATTCATGTTGGGATATGCCACACAGATGGCTTTGGCGTGTTGGCCCAAGTTGCGGTTGGTCTTGCCCGGTATGGAGTTCTGCTCCTGAAGCACCGTGGGGATGCCTAACCAGTTGGCGACTTTCAAGGTGGGGCCGCTGGCAAAGCCTCCCACACCAATGACTGCATCAGGCTTGAAACGTTTCAGGATGCGACGCGCCTTGCTAAAGCTACTGATAAGTTTCAGAGGCAAGGTCAGGACGCGATAGTCTTTCGTCAAGCCACTAATCCACAGACCTTCAATGGGATAACCCGCCTTGGGAACACGGTCCATCTCCATGCGGCCCTTGGCCCCGATAAAAAGGATTTCAGCCTTGGGAAACTTCTTTTTCAAGGTATCGGCGATGGCAATGGCAGGAAAAATGTGGCCTCCTGTGCCCCCACCGCTAATGATGAATTTAGGTTGTTCTTTCATTTTCTGAGATGTTTTCGTTTGTCATTTCCCCCGATTTTTCACCCATGCCAAAACGCCTTGCACCAAGTCCTTCTCCCTCCAACAGATGAAGGCGAAGAAGATCATCAGCAGACCCGTGTTGACTACCAAGGTCAAAACGGTGTTTTCAATGTGGATGTATTTCTGCACAAAGAACAGGGCTATCGCGACGGCGAAATAGAGGAACGCCGACTTAAGGTCGTAAGGAATCGGGGCTTTCTTTTGTCCGACGAAATAAGACAGCACCATGCAAGTAGCATAGCCCGCAAAACCGCCCCAAGCGCAAGCCATGTAGCTGTATTTCGGCACAAAGATGAAATTGATGGCCAACAACACCGCGCAACCGATGCCCGAAAAGACGGCACCCCACCAAGTCTGGTCGGTGAGCTTGTACCAAAACGAGAGGTTGAAGTAAATGCCCATGAAAATCTCGGCCATCATCACGATGGGTATCACACGCAGGCCCTCACGATAACCTTCACCAACAAGATACTGTAACAAAGGCATGTACATCATCACGGCGAGGAAAGCCAACAGTGTGAAAATGATAAAGTATTTCATCACCGAGGCTTGGGTGGCCTTGTCTTCGGTGTCGCGCTTGCCGCCAAAGACAAAAGGCTCGTAGGCATAGCGGAAGGCTTGCGTAATCATCGCCATAATCATCGCAATCTTCACACAAGCACCATAGATGCCGAGTTGTTCCTCGCCCTCAAGTCCAGGGACGATTTTCTTGAACACAATCTTGTCGGCCACTTGGTTGAGGATGCCGGCCAAGCCCAAAAGCAGAATAGGCCAAGTGTATTTCAGCATCTGTTTCAGCAAGTTACGGTCGATGCCGTAACGAAGTTTCTTGATTTCGTTGATAAATCCGAAATTGACCAACGTAGTACATATCAAGTTGGCGATGAAAATATAACCCACCTGATAGCTGGTCTGATACCAACCCATCATGGAGGGATAATGTTCTTTGAGGAAGGGGGCCAAATAGAAAATGAACAAGTTCAGCAACAGGCTCAAGACGATGAAGGAGAGTTTCAACGTCATGAACTTGATGGGACGATTCTCATAGCGCAGCCGTGCAAACAGGATGGACTGGAACGCATCGAAGGCCACGATAATGGCCATAATTTCCACAAACTCAGGATGCAAGGCATAATCCAAAGCTCCGGCGATGGGCTTCAGGAACAAGGACACTAAAAGAAGGAAAACCAAGGAGACAAAGCCAACGGAAAGCCCAGCCGTGGAGAAAGCCTTGTCGGGGTTCACGTTTTCCTTGTTGGAGAAACGGAAAAAGGTGGTTTCCATGCCAAAGGTTAGGATGACCAAAAGCAGGGCGGTATAGGCGTAAAGGTTGGTCACGATGCCGTATCCTCCCGATTCGGCGGCCATCCGATGGGTGTGGATAGGCACCAGCAGGTAGTTCAAGAACCTGCCTATGATGCTGCTCAATCCATAGATGGCGGTTTGTTTCGCCAAAGAACCTAATTTACTGTTTGTCATAATGATGAATTGGTTTTATACCAGTCGCAAATCTCCGTGATGCCGCACTCGTTGCATTTCGGTTTGCGGGCCTGGCAGACATAACGTCCATGAAGTATGAGCCAATGGTGCGCCTTCGCGATGACCTCCTTTGGTAGATGCGCCACCAAAGTTTTTTCGGTCTCCAAAACATTCTTTGAGTTTTGGGTAAGGCCGATGCGGTTGGAAACGCGAAACACATGTGTATCGACAGGCATGGCCGGTTGTTTGAAAGCCACCGCCATCATCACATTGGCCGTCTTGCGGCCCACGCCGGGCAATTTCTGCATATCATCCAGATTGTCAGGCACAACGCCACCAAAATCACTGACCAAAGTCTGTGCCATGCCTAACAAGTTCTTAGCCTTGTTGTTAGGATAGGAAATGCTTTTGATGTAGGAATAAATCTCGTCCACCGTCGATGCGGCCATGTCGTGCGCCGTCGGGAAACGCTGAAACAGCGCAGGCGTGGTCATGTTCACGCGCTTGTCCGTACACTGCGCCGAAAGAATCACCGCCACCAGCAACTGATACGGGTCTTTGTAATGCAACTCCGACTCGGCAATGGGCATGTGTTCCGAGAAATAGGCCACGAAAGCGTCATATTTCTGCTGAAGTCTCATATTTTACTCTTTCACCCTGAATTCGCTTTTCTATTCACGCAGAATTCGCAGAATTATATGAATCGCGATGCGATGCCTATTTTGCACCCGACAGGTTCAGCGTATTCTGCACATTCTGCGTGAGGCAATCATATTATTTCCCCTTGTTCATCAACGAGTACGCCCCAACTTACTGCGGTCATCACATCGCCATCGAAGAAGAAGTCCATCATGGCATCCTCGAATGAAACGCGCAGTTCGCCGTCCTCGGTCTCTTCCTCCAAGTCCTTGAATCCGTTGTCTTTCATCAACTTGACGACATCTTCCTTCTTGAGGTCGAACACTTTCTTGCCAAACAAAGTGGCAGCCTCGTTCTCCGTCTCGAAGCAAGCCACCACCGACTTGGTGATGCCTTCAAAATAGATGTTGGTTCCGATGCCGTCGTATTCGTAATAGATGGAGCGGTTTCCCGTCTCCTCCATGTCGCTCAACTCTTCATAAAAGTCGGGCATGTTCAAAATCTTGACCGTTTCGTCAAGTGTCATTCCGAAAGGTATTTCGCCGTAGCCTTTCAACGGTTGAATGGTAAAGTCTTTCATCATTTTATTATTCGCTTAGTTTTCCAGTATTCAGTTCTTTTTTAAGGTATTCGTACACGTAAGGCGTACTTTGGAAATATAAACCAGTAGACAGGTTGCATAATTTCGAGAAAGTTTCTGAAGTATAGACGAGATTCACAGCCTCTTCCATGGAAACGCCTCGCTTTTCCATTAAAAGCACTATCATTTCTTTGGTCATTTCTTCAATCATAAATGATTCTTTCGTCATATCTTCTTGAGGTATTTTAGTGATTTTTCTGTACCAAAAAAGTATTGGATGCTTTTCTCTTTCGGATATTTCAATTCCTTCATAAACTGCTCCATGGTAATCAGTTGGCCCAACAACCTACGAATCTGATAACCAACAGTATCATCTGCAACAGGGCCAATAACAATATCGTATTCGTGCAGCGGAATTCTACTGCTGCTTTGCCTATTCATCAGCACAAATTCAGCCCATTCCAAGGTGTAATCATCAAACACTTTTACAGCAAGTTCGCCATTTTGAAGTTCTTTTTCATCAAAAGAAAAGGCGGTCAAAGAGGGAACACCAAACGAAAAAATTTCTATCTTGCGCTGAGCCTGTCCCAACGCGTGGTCGCGGTTGGGAGTCAGATAAAAACCAACGCCGAAATCCTTGCCTACATTGGATTTGGACAAATCTATCCTATCAATCTCGACATTCGATCCGTGATAGAGTATCATACCAAAGCCCCTCCCCGATTGCGACAAAACACCGAAACATCGTCCACAACATTCTCAAATGACAATGTATGCTCAATATCATAATTACGAATCAGAAAGTCAATCGCCTTATAATTAGACAAATAACGATAAGCTTGCGATGGTGTCAAAGAAAACTTGAGGGCAAAATCACTAATGATAGCCACCAAATAATCCAATTTATCATGCTCTAGCTTGCTCATAACTTCAATATTGATTTTGCAAAAATAAACCTTTTTGGCATTTCAAGCATGAATTATTGAAATTTTCCTCATTCAAACCGAATCGACTTGGTAGGGCTGATGCGATTGATGACTGAAGTCGGAATCAACAGCATCAAGACCCAAAGGAGCAAAGTTCCCAAGTTGATGAGTATCACGGTAGTAAAGTGCAATTCGATGGGCACGGAAGATAGGTAATAGGTCGCTGCATCAAGTTTGATGAGTCCTGTGTATTTTTGCAAGAGGCAGAAACCCAAACCAATAACATTGCCGATGAGCATCCCAATAAGCAAAATGCGCAACGAGCGACGCAGAAACACCTCGCGGACGAACTTGTTGCTCGCGCCCATCGCTTTCAGCAAACCAATGGTGGAAGTGCGCTCAATAATGATAATCAGCAACATACTGATGACCGTGATGCCTGCCACCAACAGCATCAAGGCCATGATGAGCCACACGTTGGTATCCAACAAATCCAACCAGTCGAAAATTTGTTGATTGCTTTCACGAGCGGTATATGAGGCCAACTCAGAAGGCAGGGCATAATACAGTTTCTCATTGATTTGGTTGGCATCGAAACCGTCTTTCAGCGCAATTTCCAACAATCCCGCTTCGTTGTCTTCCCAACCATTCAGTTTTCGGATTTGGTTCAAATCGGCAAAGACGAAACGCTCATCAAACTCGGTGAGACCCGTCTCGAAAATACCTGTAACTGTGAATTTCCTACCTCGCGCCTGCATGTCCTTGTCGATGAACCACACACGCACATCGTCGCCTACATCCAAAAGCATTTTGTTGGCTATAGCCTTGGAAACCAGCACTTCATTGGAGCGTTCACCCGATTGATATTCAGGCGTTTTCCCTTTCAAGAGGCAGTTCCCGAAATAAGTCCAGTCGTAGTTTTCGTCCACGCCTTTCAACACCACGCCTTGAATTTCGTCGTCGGTCTTGATCATGCCTGCCTTGTTGGCCACCATCTGATAATGCGCAATGCCTTCAATGGAGTTTAACTTGCTGATTAACAACGAATCCAACACAAAAGGTGTTTCTTCGACCGATTCGTTCTTGTCCAACGACTGAACGTGAATCGGAGCGACGAAACCAATCACCTTGCCTCGAATCTGGTTCTTAAAACCCACCACAACCGCCCATGCAATCAGCATCACGATAATGGCCAAAGCCACGCTCGTGACGGCCAAGCGCATCACCGTCGAGGAAAGGTTTTCCTTCGAAAGCGAAAAAATACGGTCTGCTATGAATTTTGGGGCGGACATGATAGGAACACTTTATCTCTCCGACAACATTTCAGTTGCATTCGTATCATTATTCCGATTGTTCCAGAATGCAAGTATGTACAACATTTCTTCATCGTGGCAATAGATAATCGAGGACTTACGCATGTGTAGGATTCTTACCTCTTTGTCATTGTAAAACAAGTCTTTATACCGCATTCCCGAATCAGGGAAAGCACACAACTGGTTCACACGCTTTTCGACTTCAACATACACTTTTTCAGCCGTTTTCTCTCCAAACTCACGAAACACATAAGCCAGCGTCTCGTCCAACTCCATCTTGGCTTGGCTATGCCACTGATGCCTTAAAGCCATAGCGTTTACGAATTTGTGAGAAGACCTCTTCGCCATCAACAAGTTCGGCTGTTCCTTTTTCAAGACTTTGCAACCGTTCCTTGACGATGGCATACATTTCCTCATCCGTGTAGGAACAAGGAGGTTTCGGCTTATGTTGAGCCGAATAATTCATCAAGATAGACTCCATTTGTTGCTCCAACCACCGCTGCAAAACATCATCGTTGGGGAACATGGGTCTGACTTGCTCCATCAAACTGTCATTGATATGGATTGTCCGTGTACACATTTATATTTCTGTTGGTTTCTGACTGCAAAAATAAACAAAACCACCAACACCACCATAATTTTCGAAAAATGACCCCTAAAAACGTTCAAATGAAATCCAAAAACGGGGAAAACAAACTATGCTATCGCAATGCCTGTGCGCATAATGTCATCGTACAGTGGCGAAGGATAGCGTTGGTCTATCAATACAGGTTCGATAAGACAATTGATTTGCGGAGCAAGCAACCAAAGCGTTGTTGAAACATCTAACCAATCGTCCTGAACTGCGGGAACGACAACGGCCACGTCAATATCACTTTCAGGGCGAGCCGTACCCTTACTATAAGAACCATACAAATAAACCTTAGCATCGCTTATCTGCTTGATTATCGCGTTCTTATACTCTTTTACTATCTCTATCACTTGTTCCTTATCCATTGCTGTAACGCTTTTGTGTCATCAATCAATTGACGGCAAAACTCTTGTGTCATTCTTTTTAATAATTGTTCTTTGTATTCAGGATAGCGTGCCTCAATGTTCATGGGCATCAATTGGGCTATCGTCCGTTGTTGCTCAGGCGACATCTGTTCGTATAATCCGCTACGGATTGACAATTGCGCCAAATTATGAATGTAGGGCGGATCGTCTTCTCTTGACTTGCACCAATAGGATTTCAATGTCTTTTCAATCACTTGATGGCACATGAAACCTACATACAGCCAACGCTTTACGACAAACAAGCCTTCTGCTGTTTCAATGTCGTAATCAGCCAAATCAAGCCAATAGGCAACTTTTTCCTCTTTTGTCATAAACAAGTGAATAATCGTCTGCAAAAATAAACAAATTTGCCAACATCGCACATTTTGTTTTTCAACATGGGTTCACACCGTTTTCATTGGCATATCATACGGTTTTTCATCGGCAGGGGTTCCGCCATGCTCCACCGCCTGCCTAATGTCCCATCACCCCTCTGGGGTTCCTTCGTGCCCCAGCCCATGTCACGGAGTGACGGCGGATTTCCCCCTTCAAAGGGGGCAGGGGGATTCGGCTGGGGTGAAATGCAATGGAACCCCTGCCAAACAAAAAACAAATTCCGAACAAAGCCCCGTCGGGGCGAAACCCATCAAAAGCGCGTACACAAAATGCGGCTGCCGCAATGCGACAGCCCTACAACGGATAGGCTGTAGGGCTGTCGTACCACGGCAGCCGTATATCATTCATTCCGGCATTTCAAATGCTGATATTCACGACTTCCGAATTGCAAATTCGGGAGAACGGGGCAACACACAAAACCCCAGCCTAAAAAAACACCATCCGCCCAACTCATCCAAGGTTTTTACCAAAAGAGCGGATACAAATCCCGTTGAGAAACATAGGTTAATTCTGCGACCCTGCACGCACGGGTCGGACAGAAAGACCATAAAGGCGACTGTGAGAAGAGTTCGCGCTGCAATCGTCCAAATCGAAGTAGAGAATATTCGCATAGTTCGGTTGGACCGTGTAGAGCGAACTCGACGAGTATTCGCCAAGGCTGCCTGCAAGGTTGACACTGCTATAGACGCTGAAGCCAGCTGCGGGCAGGAAGAGACTGTTGCCATTACTGGCGGTGAACAACCTACCGTTCACGCCATTTTGGGTGGTCCAGATGACGGTCGTGTTGCTGTAAAGTTCCAGCCATTCCTCCTTAGTGGGCATACGCCAGGCATTATCCCAGTTGGCCGTAGCTGCATCATCCTCCGACGATAGCGTTGTTAGATCGTCGGTAAATCCGTTGTACCCATAATTTGAATTATTGCAGTACTTAGTTAATGTGTTCTCGCCGCCATTGCAGTATTGGTAATTACCCACAAAATAGTAATCTTTTGGTTCCGTCTCGCCCCAAGCAAAGTAATCGCCAAATTCTTCAGGGGCATCAGCACCCACGTTGCAAGTAGCCCACAAAATCCCACTTGGTAAGCCAAGGTCAACATAATCATGAATAACATTAACCGTAGAAATCACCACTTCTATACCTTCGGTCAGGTATCCATTGTTGGTAATGGCAGGAACAACATCACATGTTCCAGTATAAACTCCATTCACAGAATACGCTGAACCTTCCGCTCCTGCTTCCATAGCATTCTGAGGCAAAAGAATTGCCCATTTTTCACCGTTACCAGCGGGCAAAGTGATGACCCCATTGCCTTCTTGGCTGTTGGTCAAGGTGTTATCAGAGAAATTCACTGTCACCTTGTTATTAAAGCCTGTAATACAAGTGGCAACAGCCGATGAAGTCGTCACATTGAACTTCACCAAGGCACACTTGTTAAGCAAATGAGCGGAGAAACTGCTTGCGCCAGCCGTGTAGTTTTCGTTGGACGGTGCATATTCTATCACGGGCAAATGCTGCGTCTGGTCGCTGATGACCACGGAGCAGGTCGTCGTGGTGCCTGCCGTAAGGGTTTCGGCGGGAGTCACATTGCCCAAGAAATAGAAATGCAGCGGCTCACCCACTGTTGGGCCAGAAATGGCACCGCTGAAGCGGGTGCCGTTGTGTGTCAGTGTGCCTACATATTTGCCGCCGCTGGCCACATAAATCTTGTCGCCGCTTATATAGGTAACCTCGCCCGTCGCCGTGTTCACATCCATTCTCGTCCCATTGCCACCTTTAATGTCCTTTCTTGCATTGCGTCAATGCAGCCAAAAACGCCAATGCCATTACAATAATGCTTATCTTTTTCATGTTCATTTTTCCTTTCTGTTTTGTCTGTTTTGATTGTTTTGTTTTTTCCTTGATTTCATTGTTGCATAGCCTGCACCTGCTGCGAGCATGACAAACAGTCCACTGCCCAAAGGTGCGCCAAATGTTTGGCCAGTGATGTCGCCATTTGTGGCGCCAAAGCTTTGACCCGTGAAGTCTACTCCGACCGTACCTGTACCTCGACCCATCACTCCACCATTATTATTGCTTTGTTGGTCTTTCTCTGCGTAATATTCATCAAGTAGATTTTCAAGGAGACCTTGAGCCTGAACAGGAAGAGTCATTAGCATTGCTGTGGCTAATCCAAACAAAAACACAAAGATTTTCTTCCTCTTTTTTTTCATCTTGTTCATTTTTTCTTCTTTTAGTGATTATTAAATGGTAAATTATTGATAGCAGATTCGTCCTCCGTCAACACCAAACAAAAGAAGCGTGCGCTGTGTTATATCACACCTCACTTGAAGGTCCTGGAAACTACCTGTAAAAAGAATGCAATAACAGCTCACGCTAAGCGTGGTACTGTTATGCACCTCCTTTTTACACATTGCTTGAAAATTTTCCAGGTTCTCAAGTGAAAGGAAGCATAACGCTTCTAAAGTTCAAAATGTCGCGAATGGTTGCTGAGTACATCGAAGTACTGGCGAACCAATTCAGCGACAAAAATAGGGAAAAATCGGTTTGGCGTAAGCATTAGGCACTAAATTTGCATAAATTTCAATACTTTTGCAAAACAAAACACTTCTGGAATGAAACGACAACTCTTTTTCGCTCTGCTGCTATGCGCTTTCCTTGCGCCAGCCCAAACCCAAATCTTCAAGATGGACAACGAGCCAAACAACAGAATCAAAACGCAAAAGCCAGCCAATTTGGTAACGTCTCAACTTGCTTTTATTGACAAGGAACACTATGTTTCCGCCGCTATGCAAATGGATGACTATCTGCCACTTCTGCAAGGGAAACGCATCGGAGTGGTGGCCAACCAAACGAGCATCGTCGGCGAAACGCATTTGGTGGACACGCTGCTTTCCTTGGGCATCGACGTGCGAAAAATATACACGCCCGAGCATGGCTTCCGTGGCACGGCTGATGCCGGCGCAAAGGTACACAGCGGCAAGGACGAGAAAACGGGCCTGCCCATCGTGTCGCTTTACGGCAAAAACAAGAAGCCCACTCCTGAAATGCTTCAAGGCATCGATGTGATTCTCTTTGATTTGCAAGATGTTGGCGTGAGGTTCTACACCTACATTTCCACGATGACCTACGTCATGGAAGCCGCCGCCGAAAACAACCTTCCTGTCATCGTACTCGACCGCCCCAACCCAAATGGTTTTTATGTCGATGGTCCCGTTTTGAAATCTGAAAACCAATCGTTTGTGGGACTACACCAAGTGCCTGTGGTTTATGGCATGACCATCGGCGAGTATGCCAAGATGGTGAACGGCGAAGGCTGGTTGAAAAACGGCATCCGCTGCGACCTCACCGTGATACCTATTAATAAATATAACCGCAACGCCATCTATGAGTTGCCCGTGCGCCCTTCGCCCAACCTGCCCAACTGGGAATCGGTGTACCTCTACCCCACCCTTTGTTTCTTCGAGGGCACCATCGTCAGCATCGGTCGCGGCACCGAAACGCCTTTCCAGATTTATGGCCACCCTGACATGCGCGGCAGTTTCACCTTCATACCAAAAAGCACAAGCGGAGCCTCAAAACCTTTGCTTGAAGGTCAACGTTGCCGAGGTGAAAACTTGGTTGAATTTGCCCACGATTACGCACTCAATGCCAATCAGTTGCATTTGGAATGGCTCATTGAGGCTTACCAGCAGCTGAAAGACAAGAACTTCTTCAACAATTACTTCGTGAAACTTTCAGGCGACCAGCAATTGCAGCGCGACATCGAAAACGGAAAAAACGCAGATGAAATCCGCGCTTTGTGGCAAAACGACCTTGAGGCTTTCAAGGCGATTCGGGCGAAGTATCTAATGTATTGACTATCCGAAAGTCTCTCCCAACAACTTCACAAAACCCTGATAGGCAGCCAATTCCGACAACTCCGACAGAGCCTTTGCGAGTGAGCGGTAATACCACTCCACATCGGGCTTTCCGTTTGGGGCATGAAAGCGACTCCAAACCGCATCGCCAACTTGACGATAGTCCAAGGCAATGCCTTGCATATTGGAGAGCTTGTCGCCGAGGGCAACAATCTTGCTGTCGATGGGCGCGGCGGCCAGTTGTTCCACTTGTATCGACTTCTTCTCGCGCCAAGTCAGGTTTTCGTCTTCGGGTGCGGTTTCATGTTGGACGAGCGTGGCCACACGGTCGCCAAACTCATCGCGGATTTGCTCAAGGTTCACGTCGGTATCTTCCACCACATCATGCAAAATGGCGGCGGCCAGCATTTCTTGATCGTTGGTCATAGTGGCCACAATGGCAACGGCCTCCATGGGATGGATGATATAGGGATAGCCTTTGCAGCGCCGCTCAGTGCCGCTGTGGGCTTCGACGGCTAACTTAACCGCTTTATCGAAAAGACTGGTTTCCAATGGGTTATTCATGGTTTCACACTAAATTGATTTTTCGGGCTTGCTCAAAAACACGCTCGGCGCGTTGTGCATTGTAGGCACTTTCGCCGTAAAGAGCCGCGAAAAGGCGTATCAATCCCGCCTCGCCGAAACCCTGTTTGAGAATAGCCACGATGCAAATGTTTTGCAGTGCCACCGAATAGGCCACAATGTCGAGACCCGTGCCTGCCAATTGGAGGAGCGCCAACTGATAGGCTCCATCACTGTATTTGTTGCGCAACCGCTCAATATCGCCTATGGTCTTCATGCCCATGTGCAACAACACGTTATAATACGGCGACAGGCTGTCTTCATAGATTTCGGCCTGATTGATGCCCGCAATCTTCTCAACCAAGTTCCTGAAGGGCTTCAGTTCCAAATAGCTGCGGAAGGTATCGCCATTGAGCGGGACTTCATTGAAATTGCCCGATGCCACCAACGACTGCACATTCCGCCGATAGTTGTTGATTTCCTTGCGGATGCGGATGAACTGCTCGTCAGCCAGCTCCAACATTCCAGCCAAACGAATCATATCGCGCTGATACTCAACGGGTATCTCCACATCGCTCTTGTAGCCCATGTCGTGGTACATATTGGCCCACATGTGTTGGAGCGTGCTACGCATCTGCAATTCAAAACGTATCTGGTTCAATTCGGGCATCTCGGAGTCGTGGCACAAGGATTCGGGAATGCGGCAAATATAGTGCAATGACATATAGCCAAAACGGTCGATTTCCAACGTCTTGCGCTTGTCGACGGAGTTCTCCCAGTCGATGTCAAACATTTGCTCCACAAGGGCCGAAATGACATCCACCTCGTCGCTGAAAAAAGTGATGATACGAACACCAACAATATCCGTTACATCATTGATTGAATGATACTTATATCCCTTCAACTCCAACTTGTTCGCCAAACTTCTCTCCTCCTTGATGCGTGATTCAAGCCCTGCAATGCGAAGATGGTTTTCCTCAATGCAGTGTTTCAAACGCTCAAGGACGAGGGTTTTCAGTCTGTCGTAAATAGGAAGATGCTCACGATACTCGTCGAGCATCATTTCGGTTCGCAAATCGAGTTTCATGGCGCTTAAATGATGGTGATGATATTTGAAAAACCTGTGATGTCGAACACCTCTTTCACGCGGGGATTCATGTTGCGCATCACCAATTTGCCTTTGCGTGCCATCACGCTTTTTTGCAACAAGAGGAACACGCGAAGCCCTTGCGACGAAATGTAGGTCAAACCTGAGCAATCCACGTCAATGTCAGGCTTTTCGCCCTGCATCAACGGCTCCATTTCTTGCTGGAACTTGTCGGCATTCGTGCTGTCAATCCGCCCGTTAAGCTCGACCAAGGTCTTGTCTTCCTGTTTGCTTATTGTTACTATCATTGTGTTCGTTTTTTGTCAACTGTCAATTCTCTTTGTCATGGTCAGCACGTTGTTGCCGTCTTCGTAACGATAACTGATGCTGTCCATCATTTGCTTGCAGAGGTAGATGCCGAGGCCGCCAATTTCGCGGTCGTGGGCCGGAAGCGTGACGTCGGGGTCGTCCTTTTCAAGCGGATTGAAAGGCGTTCCCGCATCGCGCAACTCTATGGTAAGAATCAGCGATTCTTCGTTCAAGCTGGTGCCGACCTCAAGCCAACCAATTCCGCCTTCATAAGCATACCGCACCACATTGTCAACGGCTTCCTCGATAGAAAGTTCTATCTTGAAACGCAGGTTCTCGTCTTGTGGCATATCAGGCGAAGCCATCAAAAACTCCATGATTTCGCTGGTCTTGTCTTTTATCGGATTGAATCTTTTCTTTCTCATTTTTAATCTGTTAACTGTCAATTAATACTGACGCTCATAATGGTGATGTCATCGTTTTGCGGGTTGTCCTCGGCAAACTCCCGCACCGATTGGTAAAGGCTTTCCACCGTCTCTTTTTCTTGCCAATCTTTGTGGTCGAAGGCGGTTTTTACGGCCCATTCCATCAACCGGTCGTTACCGTAAAGGCTCAAATCTTTCTTCTCAGCCTCGGTCACGCCATCGGTATAGGCAATGAGGCGGGTGCCTGGCTTTAGGTCGAGTTGTTCGGCTTCGTAAGAGAAATTCTCAAACAGACCGATGGCAAGGTTGGTTTTGCATTTGAGGAAATACGGCGATGAATCGGGAGGCAAGACGAGAATGGGGTTATGCCCTGCATTGCAATAGTCCATGTGGCCTGTCTTGAGGTTGAGGCGAGCCACAAACAGCGTCACGAACATTCCCGTGTTATTGGCCTCGCTGAAACTATTGTTGATGCGGCAAAGTGTCTCATCCATAGGCAGTCCCAATTCCATCACAAAATCCAATGTCGCCCTTGTGATGGCCATCATCAACGCGGCGGCTACACCTTTTCCCGAAACGTCGCCAACGGCGAAATAGAGTTGGTCGCCTTTCAGTCTGAAATCGTACAAATCGCCGCCCACTTCCTTGGCGGGATTGAGCATGGCGTAAAGTTGTGGCGGAAAATTGGTGCGCAGCATCCCTTTCTGGATATTACGCGCCATGGTGAGGTCACGCTCCATGCGCTCATTGGCGGCAGTGGTGGCTTTCAGCTCCTCGATATAATCCGTGAGCGAATGCTGCATATATAGGAAACTGTCGTGCAAATGCTGCATCTCGTCCTGACTTTTGATTTCGGGAAGTTGCGCCTTGAAATCGCCTTTGGCCATCTTGAGTGTCGCCTCTGAAAGCTCGCTTATGGGGTGCGTCATTCGGTTGATGACATAGCGACAAACAAAGAAAATGGCGGCAAGACTAAGGATTCCGATAACTCCCATAGCGACTTGCATCTGCCATGAATGCACCAATAAATCCCAAGGATGCTGGTCCAATGAACCCATCTGCATACTATGGGCAATAATCGATTGGGAGACAAGGGCTACCGTCAATTGGGTCAATATGGAAATGACCGACACGATGCCGATAATCTGCCAACTTAGCCTGCCCGAAAATGATTTGCTGCCCATTGAATCTCAACTCATTGATGTGGCAAATTTACAATAAATATTTGAAAACAAAGAATTTCAACTTTTTTTCTATTTTTGCTTCGGAAAATTATAATTGGGTTTTTATTTAAACTACTATATACCAACAACATAAAATGGACGCACTCAAAATATCATTAAACGACTACATCCTCAGTGGCGGCGGGGCCAACGGCGAAAGTTACGACCATAAGACCGACCCTTCGGTGATGCTCAAACTCTATTTTCCCGGAAAAATCCAACAGCCCTTGGATGAGATGAGGTTGGCCCGAAAGGTTTATGAGTCTGGCATTTCCACCCCTGAGCCCGGTGAATATGTGATGACGGAAGACGGCCGCTATGGCATCAGATTCCGACGCATTTTGAACAAAGTTTCTTATTCCCGTGCCACTGGCGACCATCCCGAAAAAGTGAAACAATACGCTGAGGAGTTCGCAAAAATGTGCCTGCAACTGCATGAAACCCATGTGGATACGAAACAATTTGAAAATGTAAAAGATCGCTACCATAGGCTTTTGGCAGAGAACCCGTTTTTCACGACAGACGAAAAGGAAAAGATTGGAAACTTCATCGACAGCGTTCCCGATACGGACACCGCCATCCACGGCGACTTGCAGTTTTCCAATGCTATCTTCACGCCAAACCAACGCTATTTCATCGACCTCGGCGATTTTTGCTACGGCAATCCCCTCTTCGATGTAGGCATGGTTTACCTGAGCTGCAAACTCAGCCACGAAGACTTCATCCGCGAGACTTTCCACATGGAGAAAGCCACCTCCATCAAGTTTTGGGAGCACTTTGCCCCTGCCTATTTCGGCAATGAGCGTTCCCTCAAGGAGATAGAAACTGAAATCAGGCCTTTCGCCGGCCTCAAAACGCTGATTGTTGAGCGCGACACACAATGCCCCACGCCTGAGTTTCGGGCGGCTTTGGAAGGAATACTGAGCTAACAATTTGATTATTCAGCCACTTTCTTTTTTCCCTTGAAAATCTTCGTCCTAAGCATAAACACAGTAAGTGCGGCCCAAAAGACGACCAAAATGCCCAAGGTAATCCATGTCGCTTTAAGACTTTGCGGCGCGAAACCCATTAATAGCAGTACTGGCAATCCCAAGAAAATGGCGGCTAAAGTCTGCAAAACCAAGTTGTTGGCGGCGGGTGTCTCAAACTTCGGGTCGATTTCGCGGAGGAGAATCATGCCATTGCTCGCTGTGCCTGTCAGCATCCCGAACATTGAGAAGAAACCCTCGTATTTGTAGTTGGGATACAGGTGCTTGCTGATGGCCAGCACATAGAAGAACGTGACGATGGTGCCCAACGTGACGATGATGATGAACGGCAGCACGAACTTACCCAATTCCTCGAAATTGATGGCCGCCGTGCCCGCCACAATCATGATGTCGAAGCAGAAACCACTGATGCGGTTGAGCATGTAGTTGTTGATGTACTCGCGATGCACGATTTTGGCCTTCTTGAAACGGTTCAAAATCGTCTTGAACAACACGCCAAACAACGTGCCAATCAGGAAGTTGAAGCCCCAAAGCATGGGTTTCACGGTGTTGGTGACGAACTGACCTGCTTCCATGTTTTGAATCCAGTTGGTGAACAGGTAAACGAGAAAATAGACGAACAGCACCATGCTAATCTGCACCGAGAGTTTGTCAATGGACTCGGCATCGGGAATCTCGCCCTTGCCTTCGTAGTCCTCCAACTTATTCACCTGAGCCGCAGCGATTTTCTTCCTTGAAAGGATGCCTTTCCGACGCAGCATGTTCATGTAAACCACGCCCACCACGCTACCGACGATGAAACCCGTAGCGGCTATGGAAAGGCCAAAGTCGGCACCCGGAAAGTCTATGCCTTGGTCTGAGGCCCAGCCCGTGAATATCTTACCAAAATTCAAGGCCTGTCCCGGTCCCTGACCGAAGCCCATCGGCAACAGCAATCCCGATGCATAGAACAATTTCTTGCCGACGAGGAAGAAAATGATGGAGACGATCAAGCCTACAATGCCTTGGATGACGTAGGTGGAGGCCGTCAGCGCACCCGTTTCAATCACTTTCATCGGCGTGGATTTCGACTCTATCTTGTTGTTTTTCAAGGCCAATGCCACAAAGCCCAAACCCAATGCGTGATAGGTCACGATTTCCATCATCGGCTTGTTGATGATTTCGCGACAATTGGGAAACTGTTTGAAGATAATCAGCAGCAAACCGCCGAGCAAAGCCGAAGGCAACAGGCTTTTCTTCAAGAACGGGACATTGTTTCTCAGCACGTTACCCAACAAAAGGGCCGTCGCCAAAATGCAGAATTGAACCAACCATTGCCAAGCCTCGGGCCGGTCGAAGGTCATTACGGAAACATCTAATAGTGTCATAACAAAAAATTTTGATTGCAAAGTTAGAGAATTATCACGAAACGTATCAAAAAAAATCGCTTGTTTGTTTTTCAACATGAATTGCCACCAATTGGACACGAATTTTTCATTAATGATAATTCGTGTTAAATTCCTGATAATTCGTGTTTTATAAAAACAAACAAATTATGATGTTTCATTCTTGTTTCATCTTGATTCAAATTCCTGTAATTTTGCGCCATGAAAAAACCAATACAGTTGTTCCTTACCTTCTTCAAAATCGGGGCTTTCACCCTCGGCGGCGGCTATGCCATGCTCTCAATGGTGGAGAAGGCCGTCGTCGACCAGAAGAAATGGATTCCCAACGATGAGTTTTGGGACATGATTGCTGTGGTTCAGTCGCTTCCAGGCGTGTTTGCCGTCAATACGGCCTTATATGTCGGGCATCGTGTGGCGGGCACCCGAGGCGCTTTTGCCGCCATGCTCGGTGCCATCATCCCGAGCATCACCATTATATTATTATTGGCCACCGTTTTCCGCGAATACCGCGACCAACCCGTGGTAGAGCGCATATTCAAAGGCATCCGTCCCTGTGTGGTCGCGCTCATCCTCGCCCCTTCCCTGCGCATGATCAAGTCGGCCAAGGTGACTTGGAAGACCGCCATCATCCCCATCGCCACGGTGTTTTTGATTTGGTGGTGCAAGATTTCGCCCGCCTACGTCATCCTTGCTGCCATCGCGGGAAGCCTGATTTACGCTCTAGTCATAGGACGGAAGACAAAAGACGGAGGACAAAAGACGAAGGACGGAAGACGGAGGACGGAAGACGTCCCAAGTCCCCAGTCCCCTGTCCTCAGTCCCAAGTCCTCAGTCCCAAGTCCCAAGTCCCAAGTCCTCAGTCAAGAAAGAAAGGAAGCCAAGCCATGATTTACTTGCAATTGCTTTGGGTTTTTGTGAAAATCGGGGTGTTGGGTTTCGGCGGCGGCTATGCCATGCTCTCGCTCATCCAACATGAAGTTGTGGACCATTACGGCTGGATGACCACGACAGATTTCACTGACATGGTAGCCATTTCGCAAATGACCCCCGGCCCGATTTCCATCAATCTGGCGACCTACGTAGGCTATACCACGGCGGGATTTGGCGGCTCGCTGCTGGCTTCGTTTGCGCTCTGCTTGCCTTCCGTCATCATGGTCTATCTCATTTTGAAACTCTTCATGAGCAAGAGAAACAACGCATTGATGGACAATACCTTGAAAGGCCTGAAACCCGCTATCGCAGGACTCATCTTCGCCGCTGGCCTCTCCATGATGAACACACAGAATTTCGTGGATTTCGGTCGCGGCCAATACAACATCAGTGTGATTATCTGCGTATTGGCGTTTGTGGCCTCGTATTTCTTCAAGGCCAACCCGATTTTGCTAATTGTGCTTTCGGGAATTGTAGGGTTTATAGCCTATTAGCCAACATCATTCCATCCAAAGTCACCAAAGCCGCCAAAGCCTCTACCAACACAACAGCGCGAGGCAAGGCGCACACATCATGCCGCCCTTCGATAGCAATTTCACACGGTTTCCCTGCCTTGTTTACGGTTTGTTGAGGTTTAGCAATGCTCGGTATCGGCTTGAAGGCCACACGGAAAACGATGTCATTGCCATTGGTGATGCCGCCTTGGATGCCGCCGGAATGGTTGGTCAAAGTGGAGATTTTGCCTTCCTTATTAATAAAGATATCGTTGGCTTCAGAGCCTTTCATCTTTGCCATTTCAAAACCATCACCGATTTCAAACCCTTTCACGGCAGGCAGACTGAACATGGCATGAGCCAACTCCGCTGAGAACTTGCCAAACACAGGTTCGCCCAAGCCCGTTGGTGTGCCCGTAATGCGGCACTTCACGATACCGCCCACCGTATCACCTTCTTTCTGAGCCTGTTGTGCATCGCCCATGTAGTCGACTTCGGCAAAGACCTCGATGTCTTTTACCTTCAAAATCTGCTTGGCAATGGCACCTGCCACAACGATAGGCAATGTGGTTCGCGCCGATGCCCTGCCTCCACCGCGCCAATCACGGAGACCATATTTCTGCTCGTAAGTGAAATCGGCGTGAGAAGGACGGTAGACGTCTTTCAAAGCCTCGTAATCACCTGTCTTGCAGTCCTCATTGCGCACCATGAAGGCTATCGGAGTTCCCAAAGTGACACCATCAAGTAAGCCCGAAAGCCATTCGATATGGTCAGATTCCTTGCGCTTTGATGCGGTTTCAGTTTGCGCGGTTTTTCGCCTAAGCAATTCTTTTTCAATGAAATCGAAATCAATTCTCAGTTGCGAAGGGCAACCGTCGATGATGCCGCCGATGGCCGTGCCGTGCGACTCGCCGAAAGTGGTCAGCCGAAAGATTTGTCCTAACGTATTCATGGCGACAAAAGTACGATTTTTTGTAGAGAAATGTCGAAAATATCTAATTTTGCAACCATGAAGAACGAAAAAGTAATCCTTATCACCGGCGCCAGTAGTGGCATCGGTTTGGATGCGGCGCAAACGCTTGCCCGTCAAGGCCATCGCGTTTGGGCTGCTGCCCGTCGCGTGGAACTGATGGAGCCTCTGAAAAACGATGGTGTGCATGTTTTAAAAATGGACGTCACCGATGAGAATTCAATGCAGCAAGGCGTTGAGACAGTCATTCAAGCTGAAGGCCGTATTGATGTTTTGGTCAACAATGCGGGTTATGGCTATTTCGGTGCCATCGAGAACGTGCCCATGACAGATGCCCGCAGACAGTTGGAAGTCAACGTCTTCGGCTTGGCAAGGCTCACTCAGTTGGTGTTGCCTTATATGCGCAAACAGGGCAGTGGACGCATCATCAACACCTCGTCCATCGCGGGCAAGATGGCGTTTTACATGGGTGGATGGTACAACGTGACGAAATACTCAGTGGAGGCTTTCAGCGATGCCCTACGCATGGAGTTGAAACCCTACGGCATTGACGTGGTGATAATTGAGCCTGGTGCCATCAAGACCAATTGGGGTGTCATCGCGGCACAGCATCTGAAAGAATCGTCGGCAGGCACCGCCTACGAGCAAGCAGGCACACGCTGGGCTGACAATATGGAATGGTTTTATCAGACCAACATGCTTTCGTCGCCAGCGGTCATCACCAAAGCCATTAGCCAAGCTGTCAACTGTCGCCGCCCAAAAGCGCGTTATTGTCGAGGTCGGTTCTCGTTTATCGGACGCATCGCCCATTTTGTCATGCCCACACGCTGGTGGGATGCCATGATGCGACAAGGCGGAAAGATTAAGGTTAAAAAGTAGAGAATCAGTTGAATAACGGCCTGATACGGGTTTTCCTTTCAATGATGGCATTGTAGCGGTCAAGCACTTCACCCACAACATCTTCCCAACTACGGACAATGCTGACAGAAGCCTCATCGCCGACACGTTTCACCCCTTCCCTATCTTTCGCCAACTTTCTGAGGCAAGCCTCAAAACTATCGAGGCTGTTGGAGATGAGAAAACCGTTTTGGCCGTCCTTGAGGATGGTGGCGGCAGTGGAACCTTCCACCATAATCGAAGGAGTATGAAGCGCGGCGGCCTCACGCACCACAAGCGGAGCGTTGTCGTAGAGCGAAGGGAACAGGAAAAGGTCGGCGGCAGCATAATAGCGGACAATCTGATCCCTTTCTGTGAGTACCCCTGTGAAGGTTACCTTGGAATTCAGGCCTTTCTGGTTCACAAGTTCCTTCATCTCGGCAGCTGCATAGCCAGTGCCCACAAAAAACATCTTGAAAGGCAAGTCCTTGATTCTTTCGAGGCCGTCTATCACCAACCTGACGTTCTTCTGCCAGATATGTTGGCCAACGAACAACAGCACAAACTCGTCGGGCGCAATCCCTAAAGCTTTGCGGGAATCGGCGAAGAAAGAGTCGGGATAATTGGACACCAAATCAGAGCCATTGTCGACCACTTCCACATGTCCCTTGTAGCCGTATTCTCGAATGACTTCCTCCACCGAGGCCTGCGGAATCCACACCTCATCGGCTCTGTCGAAAAACTCCATCACAATCTTGATGGCTTGGTCGACCAGCATTTCAGACGGGACCACCTTCAAGAAATCGTCTTTGAATTTCGAGTGGAAAGTGGCCACAAGTGGGATGTTTTGCGACTTGGCCACCTGTGCCGCCATCAGTCCGGCCGAGAAGGGAGAATGCGCATGGACAATCTTAAAACGCCGACGCGAAAGCTTGGCCCTCAAGCGCGGGTCAATCTGGGCAATGCCCGTCACGTAAGGATGTCTAAACGGCACAGGCACAGAGATATAATCCAGCACCTCGTAAGGATACTGTTTATAGTTCGCCCCGGGTTTGTTAGGCGTAATCACCGACACGCCGCCCACTTTCTTTTGCAGCCAATAGGCGTAATTTTGCACACAAACGGCAACCCCATCCATCACCGGAGGGAAACTCTCATTGAAAAGTCCTACATTTGCTTCCATAATTGTTGGTTTTTGTATCTATTTCGGATAACACTTTTGGTCGGGTTTTATTGTGTTGGGAGGCAAATTTTCATATACGATAATCCAGACAAAACACCGCCTCAAACATCTTCCGATAAGCCTCCACTTTCTTCTCGAAAGCCAAAGGATAAGCTCGCGATGAGGAGGGCAATCGATACAAAGTAAGACCTTCCCTTAACGAAACATGGCTGTTCGGTGAAGGAACGGTTTCTGTGTTGAAATAGGCACATACTTCCGTAGTCGCTTTCTCGCCTGTGGTGGCGATGGCATGGCAAAACGGCATCTGCAATAAAAGTACCTCAATGTCAGTATGTTCCACAATTTCAAGAAAGGCATCTGAGGCATTATCCTTCAGCCTGCATACTGCCGTTGCCGTGTCGAAATACGCAATGCCTCTCTCCTTCAGAAACGCGACAATTTCGTCTTTTTTGAAGGCTTTATGCTCCAAGTCGACAAAATGGTTGCGGTCGCCAAACCAGATTTCACCCTCAATACGCCAATGGTCGTTGATGAAATTGGGGTAAAAGAAATCCATGCACCAACGCTTTTGTGGCGGCGGGAAGCTGCCCAGAAACAGTACTTTGGCATTGGCGGGCAGAAATGGCTTCAAAGGGTGATACTCAACCATAACACAACAACAAGAGAGCTATTTTTTCACACTTGGGAAAGAGTCTACAATCTTGACCTTGAAATCGGGGAAACTATTGACAATCTGAACCTTAACGTCAGTAAAGTTTTCCACAAGTTTCACTTTGCCACATTGGTCAGGGAAATGCTCCACAATCTTTACATCCAAATCTTCGAAGGAATCCACAATCTGCACCTTAATATCCGGAAAATGCTCCACAATCTTTACTTTGCCATACAGATTGAAAGTCTTGCCTTCCTTGTTGGTGAACGTGCAATTCTCTTTGTTGATGCCAGTTTTTTTGTTGCCCGTCTGAGCCAACATCGGCAAGGCAATGAACGCGAACAATGCCAAAATCAATAGTTTTTTCATAATGTTATGTATTATTCATCTTCCACAAAAAAAGCCCCTATTTGATTGATGCACAAAGTGCCCTTGAAGACCTTAAATCGGATTCTCAACTTATCTGCCCTAACGGTCTGGAAACGAAGCAGTCGCTTGTATCCGATGGTGGTCGTCGGCTCGTCCACTTCGATGGGCAGCCATTTGCCATTGGCGTAATAATCAAGGCAAAACGACTCAACATTTTGGCCTAAAGGAATATACTCTTGCAAAAGCAGTCGATTCAATGAGGTTTTTTCTGGAAAATCGAAGATGAGTTCGGCACGGGTTACGCCGTCTTCGGTTGCCCAATAGGTTGTGTAATCTTCATCCGTGACATATTTCGGGCCGAAACGCCTTGAACGGGTGTTGCTGGCGGTAACTTTGCTGCCTTTCAGGAGGTTGTTGGAAAAGTCCATTTGTAACTTTTGATACCAATTCACGGCATTGGCCGAGTCGATGCTGGGGATACGGCCTTCCTTATTGACGGGGAAATTGAGCAAAAGGTTGGCGTTGTGGCCCACACTATTATAATATAGATCCATCAGTTGGTCAACGGTCTTCACTTTACTATCCTCGCTTTCGTGGTAGAACCAACCCGGGCGAATCGAGACATCCACCTCGGCGGGCAGCCAAGCGTCGCCGTCCTTGAAGCCCCTGACAAGGCATTTTTCATCGTTAAGCGACTGGAAATCCGTTTTGTACATACACCATTGGGTAGCCTCGGCAAAGCCTTTTTCGTTGCCGACCCAGCGCAAGGTGGGCACCGTTCCGCCGAAAATGGCCGCATTGGGACTGTGGCTCCAAACGATTTCGCGGGCTTTTTCGTAGTCGTAATACTTTTCCGCCACGATGGAACGCATTTCATCCGCGCCGCCATACCAGCCCGTGCCGCCGTTGGCACCATCGAACCAGAACTCGAACAACTCGCCATAGTTGCTCGTAAGTTCCTCTATCTGTTTGTGATAGATGTCCACATAGCCTTGATAGCCATACTCAGCCTGATGCCGGTCCCAAGGTGAGACGTAAATCCCGAACTTCAAATCGTGCTTCTTGCAAGCCTCTGAAAGTTCGCGCACCAAATCCCCTTGCCCATCTTTATAATAGGTGTTCTTGATGGAATAATCGGTGGTTTCAGTCGGCCAAAGGCAGAAGCCGTCGTGGTGCTTGGCGGTGAAAATCACGCCTTTCATGCCAGCGGCTTTCAGTGTCAAAACCCATTGCTCACAGTCGATACTGGTCGGGTTGAAGGTGTATGAATGTGAGTTGCCATAGCCCCATTCCATGTCGTTGAAGGTGTTCAGCCCAAAATGGATGAAGGCGTAGGTTTCAAGTTGCTGCCATTCGAGTTGTTGGGCAGTTGGGATGGGAAAGCTTGGTTCAGGGCGATGGGCGCACGAAACCAGAATCAGGAAACCAACAAACAAGGATGCCCTTTTTGGATTGAGTATCAAGTTTTTAAGGCTCATTTCAAATGTATATTTATTGTTTCAAAAACTTCCGCACCTCGCCATTCGCGCGAAACATATACACGCCCTTCGGCAAATCGCTGATAGAGATTCGGTTCACCTCGTTTTTGAGTTGAGCGGTCATCACCGCCTTTCCGTTCAAGTCGATGATTTCAGCTTGGCCATCTTCTTGGTTTACAAACACATCGATGTAGTCCGTGGCGGGATTGGGACAAACGCGAAGTGAGGGTTCAGCCTGCATGTAATCCGATTTCACCGAAACTGGAGTATCGGAATGTGCCTCAATCACGGCTTCAATTGTCCTGTTGCACACGGCACAGAATGGCGCGTAGTTGCGCATCATGCAGTTGCGTTGCGGCCGGTACATGCCTTGCGTCAAGTAGCCGCCTCCCTCAAAAGCCCCTACCGTATTGTTATACTGATTGGTGTTGGGCGTGGGAATCGGGGTGCCGGGCTGGACAAGGTCGGCCCATTTCGAGTCAAAATCCACCAAGGTGGTTATGTTAGGCTCCCAAGGCTCCACATTCAAATTATATAGCAAGCCCATTGAATTGTCAGGCTCTTCGTATTCATCGGCCAAGCCTCCAAAAGCGTGGCCAAACTCATGCACAATCACACTGGAAGCCGACATGTTACCCGCCGTGCTCATCGAATAGAAATTGTAGAATCCGCCGCCGCCATAAACATCGCTGTTCACCAAAATGTAGATTTGGTCGTAAGGCGCGTTGGCCGCCACATCCTTCACCGCGAAATAGTTGCGGGTGGTGCAATAGCGGTCGATGTAAAAAGTGTAGAAATGCGCGTTGAGGATGGTGCGCACCCAATTGTGAGTGGCAGGAATGTCGACGCCACTCTCCTCCGAAGGAGCCATCACGGCGCGGAAATTGAAGTCGTTGATATGGCTGGCAAACGGCTCCGCTTGAGCGAACACATTGGCCAAATTCTGGCAATCTTGCAGGAATTGCGACATTTCATCGGCGGTGTAGCCCTCGGGCAAAATCACGATGTCAACCTTGCTTTCGGGCGAACCGTTGACCATAATGTCCTGAACAGGAAACACATAACGCTGCTCGGTGGTGTTGAAGATTTCGTCAGGCTCATACAATTTCGAAAAAATTTCCTCAAACTCGCCATCGAAATTCCTGATTTCGAGGATGATATAGGCCTCATTGCGCGGCAGCGGAACGCTCACCGATTCCTCATAGCAACGTTCCATCACACGGGCTTCGTCGGTGGTTTGCCATTCGCGGAACAAGGTGTTGTAACCTCTCGAATAAATCAATGTATTGGTTTGTGCATCAATCACTTTCACACGGTTTGTTCCGAAATTGAACGGGTCAACCAGATTGACTTTGGAGCCACCGAAATGCGGCTCGATGACGAAACGCTCAAACACATAATGCGAACTTTCGAATGTGCCGCATTGGAAAACATCCATGCGCAACGAGCCTTCATCAAGGAAATACTGCCCGAAACTGATGTTTTGCGCCCTCGAAAGCAGCGAAAATGCGATGGCAAACAGGAAAACAATGGTCTTTTTCATCTCTAATTAGGTTTATTAACAAGTTTGAAAAGGCAAAAATACAAAATTATCAGTCAGTTGAGGCAGGTTGTCGTTTTTTTTAATAACGCTCGTATTGAAACAATTGGGAAACGACCCATAAAAAAAGCGGCCCCGGAATCTCCGAGGCCACCAGAAAAAATAGTCACAGATGTTTTCTTTTATTGCTTTGCGTTGAATAGCGTCTGAATCTCCGAGGCACTCAAAGCGCGGTTGTAGCTGCGGAAGTTGTCAAGCTTGCCGGTGTAGTATCCGAGGGTGTAATTTGTTATATCAGCACCGAAGAGAGTGGTGGTTACACTCGATCCCCATTCCAATTTATCGCTTGAATGTGCCTCCAATACTGTACCGTCAATATAAACAATGCCAATAGTACCGTTATAGGTTAAAGTCAACATGTGCCACTTGTTGTCGAGGTATGGCGAGATAACTTCGCCTGTCTGCCAATTGTAAGCAGATGAGTTCGGGTAATACCGGACGTTGTTGTTGGCGGTGATATACAATGCAGAGCACCTATTGCCCCCTGAATGATTGTCGGAACCAATCAAGGCATGGTCGCCTTTACCAGTCTTAAACCAAATGTTGATTGTGTAGTTCTTTCCGCTGGGAACGATGCTGCCTTGAACAAGGACAGATGAAGATTGGCCATTGAATTGCAAGGACTTACCTTCACCAGATGGTGTGTCGGTAGAGACTTCGGCACCACTATTGATACCCGTGTAGTTGCCATTATAGTCCACAATCTCATCGCCATCGAAATTGAAGAAGCAGAACAGGCCATCGCCAATAACCACACTGTTGTCGACGTAAGAGGCCATAACCGAAAGGTTCGCGCTGTTGCCTCCGCCGTTTACGGTGACGTTGGTCGAAACATTGTCGTTGATTTTTGAGCGGTCGATGACGGCGGTCACAATGGTGCTGCTGCCTGCGTTGGTACTGCCACTCATCGGATTGAAGGTAAGCCAATCCACATCCAAGGCACTGATGCTCCAGTCGAGCAGCGTGCCAGCCGTGCCCACATTCTTTACTTGGAAGGTCTTGGTGGTCTCAGTGTCGCCGAAGTTCAGCGTGTTTTCGCTCAGTTGCATCACTGCCGCGCCGCTGCCACCTGTCGAGGCGGTGAAAACGATGGTTGACGATGTGCCGCCACCACTCACCGTGACGGAAGTGGAGACGATGCCGTCGATTTTGGAGCGGTCAATAGTGGCCGTCACTTGGGTACTGCTGCCGCTGGCGGTGTTGCCCGAAGTGGGATTAAGCGTCAGCCAGTCCACGTTGATGTTGGAGCAAATCCAGTTGAGCGAGGTGCCGGCAGGACCGACGTTCATCACCGAGAAGGTCAAGTTGGTGGCTGTGGTGCCAAAATCCAATGTGGTTTCGCTTAGTTGCAGTTGAGGTCCGTTGCTGCCCGAAACGCTCACGTTCACGGGAAGCACAACGCTTTGGTCGGCAGTGCGGACGGTGAGGTTGGCGGTGACGCTTTGCTCAATCAGCGAGCGGTCGATGTTCACCGTGATGGTGGATTCTTGGCCGCCTTGCAGGTTGCCAGTGGAAGGCGTAACGGTCATCCAGTTCATGCTTTCCATGATTTCCCAACTCAGCGGCAGGGTTGCGCTGGCGTTGATGATCTTGAACTGCAATTGTGAGAAGTTGGTGCTGAAGTCGAGGTACTCCACATTGAGGCGGAAGCCGTTGACGACGGGGCGCAGTTGCATGTCGCCCGACGACACATTGCCCGCCGTGATGGTGATGTTCTTTGTGTTGCTCTCGAAACCGTTCTTTACACCTTGCACGGTGTAGTTGCCCGCTTCAAGGTTTGTGAACTCATAGCGTCCGTCGCTGCCGGTAACGGCTGAGGCACCCATAGGGCTGAGCGAGATGTTCACGCCTTGGATGGGTTCGTTAGTGTTGGCATTGGTCACAAGGCCCTGGATTTTGCCCACGGCCTTCTCCTTTTCGCATGAGGTCATCATGCACACTGCAAAGGCGAAAAACACGCCTAAAATCAGATTGAAATTTGCTTTTTTCATTGTTGTTTGATATTTGTAATTAGGGTTTTACGAATTTGATTTTTGCAAAATTGGCAAAGCATGGTTCCAAAACAAACCAACCTTCTTTTTCTATAGTCTCTCCATTTTTCAGTTGCTTCTTTTCATTATAGGAGATGCCCAATACGTTGGTTTCTACTTCGTTGCCTTTGGAGTCAAGCAGAACATTCCCATTAGCATCAAGACATTTGTAAAGCCCAGACCTCATGCTATCGAGTTTTTCGATTATCTTTGCGTCAACTGGCTTCACTTTGTAATTAAAGGTGAGCGTCGTCCTATTGCAACTGCCCATGTGTTTGGTAATTCCTGAAATCTTGCACTCCACGACCTCAAAGCCCAAACCCTCTTCACACTCAAAAGGAATGTCCTTGCCGATGAGCGTTGCCATTTCCTTTTCCAAGGCTGCATTGGCATCTGCCACAATCTGTTTCCCTCTCTCCTTATGCTCCGCACTGATCTTTGCATAGTTTTGCTCTCTTTTGTCACTGTTGTCAGCGTACTTTTCCTTGTTTTTCTGTCTTGCTTCCTCATACTCCGCTTCACTGACATTCCACTTGGCTGCATACTCACATGAAATGTTCACCAAATCGCCCAAAATCTCGTTCTTCGGGGATTTCTGGAACTTCACCTCGTTTTTCGTTTTTGTTTCGCTATCTCCACCGCCTCCACAGGATGCGAGAATGAGCGAGGTTGCAAAAATGCCTGCGCAAAACAGGGTTGCAAATACCTTTTTATTTTTCATAGTTTTAATGTGCCATGGTTATTACCCATTATGGCTCGTCGGGGTTAATTGTTGGAATGAAATTAAATTGGAGCAAATGTCACCATAATTCCTTGCATCGGTCTTTCATTCGCCCAAAAATCGGTTTGCAATGCGTAAAAATCACAGCCAGTTGTTATCATTGCGTAAAATTTTAGTTGCAATGCGTAAAAAATCCAGGTAAATGGCATCATTTGTTAAATAGAGGAGAGAAAAACCGTACCTTTGCCAACATGGATACCGACTTGTTTTACATATTGCTGCTCTGTTTCGTATCTGGCATGACGCAATGTTTGTTGACGTCATGCGGCATTTACATGCTCATGAAACACCGAAACCACCAGTTTCAAAGGATTTTTGCTTTTGTCTTAATCTTGCATGGCGTCTGCTTTTTCAATAACTTCGTGGTATTGGCTTGTCGCCATCAGCCTTACTCCGAGTTCCTCAACACCTTTTTGGTAATTTTCGACTACATCATCGTGGGCGGTTACATGATGTTCGCGGTCTCATTGGTTTTTCCTAATCGATATAAGATTCATCAGCTTCTGCTTTTGGAAGTACCTTATATAATTGCCCTACTCTTGTTTGCTATTAGCCGAAATCCCATGGTTTTGGCAGTCATGCAAATATACACTTTGGCGGTTTCGATAGCCTTACTGGTGTATTTGGTCCGTTCCATCAAGAAACACACTCGGATGTTACTGGACAATGTTGGAGACCTTGAGTATTTTGACCTGCGATGGAGCAACATTTTGATTGTCCTCTATTTCGCTTTCCAACTGCTATGGGCTATTGAAAGCTTATCGCAACAGTCGTGGTTTACAGAACCCTCTACCGGACGCAACCTGCTTTTCGACACCCTTTATTGCCTCGTCTGCATCGGCATTGTTTTAAACGTCATGCACAAACTGATACATCAGCAGGTGTTCACGCTCTCCCCCGCCGACGAATGTGAAAATGAGCCTCAAGAACCAGCCACTACCACGCCCCAACACAATGCAGGCAAACCCTTGATTGGTTATGACATCGACAAGGTCATGAGCGAAAAACAGTATTATCAGGACAATACACTGACAGTGCAGAAGTTGGCACATCATTTGGGCACCAACCGGCAATACCTCAGTAACCATATTAATCAAGAACTTCATACGACCTTCTACGACTACATCAACGATTTCCGTTTAGAGGATGCCAAAGCCATGTTAGATAGTCAAAACTCTGAAAACCAACATTCTTTGGAAGATATTGCCATGATGGCAGGCTTCAATTCCTACGCCACTTTCCTGCGCTCGTTCAAGAAAAAGTATGGGCAAACGCCGTCGCAATACCTTACGGAGAAAAAATCGTGACCAAATCAAAAATTCAAGTCACATAATCGTTTTTTTTCCTATCTTGCGGCCAAATTAATCGAATGTATATGACTACTGAAGAATTGAAATCTGTTTTCAAGCAACGCTTTGGTAATGAGGGCGTTGTCTACACTTCGCCTGGGCGTATCAACCTCATCGGCGAACACACTGACTACAACGGCGGCTTCGTTTTTCCGGGGGCTATTGATTCGGGCATCTACGCTTGCATCCGCCTCAACGGGACGGACAAGGTGCGCGCCTACTCCATCGACAAGGAGGACTACCGCGAGTTTGGCCTGAACGAGGAAGACAACCCTCAAATCCACTGGGCCAACTACATCTTCGGCGTGTGCCGCGAAATCATCAAGCGAGGCTACAAGCTCGAAGGCTTCGATACGGTGTTTTACGGAAACGTACCCATCGGTGCGGGAATGTCGTCGTCGGCAGCCTTGGAGAGCACTTTCGCCTTCGCATTCAATGAGTTGCTCAACCTCGGCATCGACAAGTTCGAATTGGCGCGGATTGGTCAGGCAACGGAGCACAACTATGTTGGCGTGAAGTGCGGCATTATGGACCAGTTCGCCTCGCTCTTCGGCAAGGCCGGCCACCTCATGCGCCTCAACTGCGCCACGATGGAGTTTGAGTATTTCCCCTTCAACCCCAAGGGCTACAAGGTGGTATTGCTTGATACCGTGGTGAAACACGAGTTGGCTTCGTCGGCCTACAACAAGCGCCGCGAGTCGTGCGAGAACGCTTGTGCCCATATTGCCAAGAAGCATCCTGAAGTGAAATATTTGAGCGATGCAACGATGGAAATGCTCAATGAGGTGAAAAACGAGATTCCCGCCGAGGATTACATGCGCGCGGAATATGTAATAGGTGAAAAGCAGCGCGTCCTTGATGTGTGCGATGCCTTGGAAAAAGGTGATTATGAAACCGTTGGTGACCGTATGTATGGCACACATTACGGCATGAGCAAGCTCTACGAAGTAAGTTGTGAGGAATTGGATTTCCTCAACGATATTGCCAAGGAATGTGGCGTGACAGGTTCGCGCGTGATGGGCGGCGGCTTCGGCGGTTGCACCATCAATTTGGTGAAAGAAGGTCTGTATGAGGCATTTATCGCCACGGCGAAGGAGAAATTCGCCGCCAAATTCGGACACGAACCTAAAGTTTACGATGTGGTGATTTCGGATGGTGCGAGAAGAATATAATTATCACAAAACATTCAAAACAATGCAAAACTTCAAAGGAATTGGTGGGCGGCTACACAACCGTGTCGCCGCCGGAAAGCCGCCGGTTGGGAGGCTTTCCCCATCCTTGACATTTGTTTTATAGGTTTTGTTGGTTTTGTGACCAAACAACAATTAAACGATTCAACAACAAACAATTAAACATACAATGAAACCAACATTATTAGTTTTAGCAGCAGGCATGGGCTCGCGCTACGGTGCCCTGAAACAAATGGACGGCGTAGGACCGAACAACGAAGCCATCCTTGATTATTCCATTTACGACGCCAAGCGCGCCGGTTTCGGCAAGGTGGTCTTCGTCATCCGCGAGGACTTCGCCGAGGCCTTCAAGAAAGTGAACAACACGGAGAAATTCGGCATCCCCGTGGAGTATGTGTACCAATCACTTGACAAGTTGCCGGAAGGATTCAGCGTTCCCGAAGGGCGCGTGAAGCCTTGGGGCACCTGCCACGCCGTTTTGATGGCCAAGGACGTGATCCACGAACCCTTTGCCGCCATCAACGCCGACGACTTCTATGGCAAGGAAGCCTACGAAGTTTTGGCCAAGTATCTCTCTGAATGTGAGGGCAAAAAAGGGGCTTACAGCATGGTCGCCTACAAGCTGCGCAACACCATGTCGGACTTCGGCACGGTGAGTCGCGGCATTTGCACCGCCGACGCGGAAGGCAACCTTCAGACCATCGTCGAGCGCACGGCCATCGGGCACACCGAGGACGGCGGCGCGGCTTACACTGACGAAACAGGCTCGCATCCGCTGGACATGGATTCCTTGGTTTCCATGAATTTCTTTGGCTTCACGCCTGATTTCTTCGCCTATTCCGAGAAGGGCTTCGTTGAGTTCCTGAAAGGCCCTGCCCAAACCAACATCAAGGCGGAGTTTTTCATCCCGCTGATGGTGAACCAAAGCATCCACGACGGTTCGGCCAAGCTGAAAGTGCTGTCGAGCAACGCCTTCTGGTTCGGAGTAACCTACAAGGAAGACAAGCCCGAAGTGATGCGGAAAATTCGCGAATTGATTGAAAAGGGAGTTTATCCGAATAATTTATGGAGTTAAAAATGCGGAATTATGAATGCGGAATGCGGAATACGCAATGCGACACAGGGCTTCGCCCTATTCCGAATTCCGAATTCCGCATTCCGAATTAAACAAAAGCAATGAACATCGAAGTAAAAACTTGGGGTAAAACCCCTGATAATAAAGACATTAAACTTTACACCCTTACTAATGCCAATGGTGTGAAGGTGCAGTTGAGCGACATCGGCGCGGGGATTGTCAGCATCGTCACGCCCGACCGCTACGGCCACATGGAAGACATCGCCCTTGGCTATCCACATCCGTGGGATTACTACAACGACGGTCCTTGCGCGGGCAAAACCCCCGGACGTTTCGCCAACCGCATCGCCAACGGTCGCTTCAAGATTGACGACATAGAATACCAACTTGAACTCAATACAAGCGACGGCAAACATCACCTCCACGGTGGCAGCATCGGATTTGCTAACCAGAAATGGGCCAGTCGCCTTGTGGGTGAGAGTGTGGTTTTCACCTACCTCAGTGCTGACGGCGAGGCAGGCTATCCCGCTGAGTTGGTGGCCAAGGTGCGCTACACCCTCAACGACGAGAACGAACTGAATATCCACCTCAGTGCGTATTCGTCGGGTGCAACCATCGTCAACCTGACCAACCACACCTATTTTAATTTAAAAGGCGAAGGCAACGGCGACATCCTCGACCACAAACTGCGCTTGAACGCCTCGCGCTTCCTACCCGCCACCAAAGAATTGATCACGACTGGCGAAATGGCTCAAGTGGCTGACACTCCGATGGATTTCACCGAAGGTAAACTCATCGGACGCGACATCAAGGAGCCCTATCCCGACCTCATCAACGGCAAGGGCTTCGACAGCTGTTGGGTCATCGACGGCATTGAGAAGGACAAACTTTGCCTTGCAGCCGAGTTGTCGCATGATGATACAGGCCGCATGGTGAAGATTTACACCACACAGCCTGGCATTCAAGTCTATACTGGCAACTGGCTTTCGGGTTGTCCGAAAGGCAAGAACGGCCATGTTTACGAGGACTATTCCGGCGTGGCTTTGGAGTGCCAAGCCCTCCCCGACTCGCCCAACAAGCCCAACTTCCCGAACACCATTTTGCGCTCAGGCGAGGAGTATTTGGAAACGATTATCTTTAAATTTTCAACACTGTAATGAAAGAAAACTACGGATTAAACGGATTTTACGGAAGACGATTCGTGAATTTAGCAGCTAAAGCTGCCGATGTGTACGGATTTCCGTATTATCCGCAACGAAGTTGCCAAATTCAGGACTCAAAAAATCTGTTTAATCCGCGAAATCCGTAGTTAGAAAAGACATAGTAAAATCTTTAAATCAAAAAATAATGAGTACAAAAACGAAACAATGGGGCGCCATCATCGTCATGATCGCCCTGTTCGCCATGATCGCTTTCGTGACCAACCTCTGTTCACCGATGGCCGTCATCGTGAAAAACCAATTCGGCGCCAGCAACTTCCTGTCGCAAATCGGCAACTATGGCAACTTCATCGCCTACCTCGTGATGGGCATCCCTTCAGGTATGCTGATTAAAAAATTCGGCTACAAGAAAACCGCACTGATGGCTCTTGCCGTGGGCATCGTTGGCATCCTCGTGCAATGGGCCAGCGGCAGCATGGGCTTCGGTGTCTATCTCATCGGTGCCTTCATCGCTGGTTTCTGCATGTGCATGTTGAACACCGTCGTGAATCCCATGCTGAACCTGCTCGGCGGCGGCGGCAACAAAGGCAACCAACTCATCCAAATCGGTGGCGTGTTCAATTCGGCGGCTGCCGTGGCGGTTTACATCCTCATGGGTGCGCTCATCGGCGAGGCCACAAAAGCCAAAATCTCCGATGCCACTCCTGCCCTGCTGATTGCCTTGGCCATCTTTGTCATCGGCTTCATCGTCATCCTCTTTACCAAAATTGATGAGCCACAACAGCCTGTGGAAGTGAAATCGGAAGTGAAAGACAAATACAGTGCCTTCTCGTTCCGCCACTTCAAACTCGGCATTTTGGCCATCTTCCTCTATGGCGGCATCGAGGTGGGAACGCCTACTTACATTCTTCAGTATCTGACTTCTGAGCCTACCGCAGCCACGCCCGGCATTGGCATGAGCGGCACTATCGCGGGTCTTATCGTGGCCGTCTATTGGCTGATGATGCTCATCGGTCGTTTCATTGGTGGTGCCATTGGCGGAAAGGTTTCTTCCAAGGCTATGGTGACTACAGTTTCCATCGCGGCCATCGCGCTTGTGCTGTTTGGTATGCTTGCTCCGCAAACTTGGCAAGTCAATGTCCCTGGCATCGACTGGGCCAATTTGAAGGTGATTTGGGCACAAGTCCCCGTCGGCATTTTTGCTTTCATCCTTGTAGGTCTTTGCACTTCGGTGATGTGGGGTGCCATCTTCAACCTTGCTACTGAAGGCTTGGGCAAGTACACTGCCATTGCCTCTGGTGCCTTTATGACCATGGTCTTCGGCTTCGCCATCATGGTTGGTCTGCAAGGTCTTGTCGCCGACTGGACGGGCAGTTACATGACCAGCTATGTCGTCGTGCTGTTCTGCGCTGCCTACATTCTCTTCTACGCCCTCGTGGGTTCGAAGAACGTGAACAAGGACATTCCAGTCGACTAAACCACGCTCAAAAAAAATTCACGACCCGCCTGATGAAAATTGGGCGGGTTTTGTTTTGTAACGACAGAATCCTTATCTTTGCAGCAAAATTTAAAACAATGGAAAAAAGCGATTGTCTTTACACCTCTTACCTGAACATCTTGAAGGAAGAGCTCGTCCCTGCCATGGGCTGCACCGAGCCGATTTGTTTGGCCTACGCCGCTGCAAAAGCACGTAAAGTATTGGGAACCATGCCTAAACGTGTAGTGATTGTGGCTTCAGGCAACATCATCAAAAACGTGAAAAGCGTCATCGTGCCCAACACCGGAGGCTTGAAAGGACTGAAGGCTTCGGTGGCAGCAGGCATCGTGGCCGGCAACCCCGACAATGTGTTAGAGGTCATTGCTGACGTGAAGCCCGAACAGAAACAAGAAATCGCCCGTTTCCTTGAAACCACCCTCATCACCGTTGAGCCGTTGGACTGTGTCGCCCGCTTAGACATCACTGTGCGCCTCTACGATGGCGACCACTCGTCGAGTGTCCGCATTGCGGGGCACCACACCAACGTGGTCAGCATTGAGAAGGACGGCAAGTCGCTCTTTAAATGCGAATGTTCCGACACCAACGCCAACATGACCGACCGTGAGTGCCTGAAAATGGAGAAAATTTACGACTTCGCCACCACCGCCGACCTCGCCGACCTGCGTCCCGTCATCGAGCGACAGATGACCTGCAACAAAGCCATCGCCATGGAAGGCCTGAAGAGCAAATGGGGTGCCAACATTGGCAGCACCCTTCTCCGCTTCAACAACGACGTGCGCCAAAAAGCCAAGGCCTGGGCAGCAGCAGGCAGCGACGCACGCATGAGCGGCTGTGAGATGCCCGTCATCATCAACTCGGGCAGCGGCAACCAAGGCATGACGGTATGCTTGCCCGTCCTCGCCTACGCTGAAGAGTTCGGCATCGACGAGGAACGCACCATCCGCGCTGTGACCCTCTCCAACCTCATCGCCATCCACCAAAAGACTGGCATCGGTAGGCTTTCGGCCTATTGTGGTGCGGTGAGTGCGGGTTGTGCGGCAGGCTGTGGCATCGCCTATCTCATGGGCGAAGGCCTCGACATCATCGCACACACCTTGGAGAACGCTTTGGGCATGGCTGCTGGCATCGTCTGCGACGGCGCGAAGCCTTCCTGCGCGGGAAAAATCGCCCTCTCCGTTGAAGCCGGCATCCTTGGCTACGAGATGAGCAAACACGGCGACAACCTCCTTGGCGGCGATGGCATCATCGGCTGCAATGCAGAAGAGACCATCGACCACATCGGACGCCTCGGACGCAACGGAATGCGAGAGACCGATGTGGAGATTCTGAAGATTATGGTTGAGTGAAAAACGCCTTGATTTCCGCCTCCTTCATGTCACGGAAACCGTATTCGTGAACGACCTTGCCATTTTCCAAAAAGACGATGGTAGGAAATTGGCCGTTGATGGCTTTCAACAAGCCTACCACATTGTTACACAAGACATTCCTATATTGGGCAGATTGCGATTTTTCATAGAATTTCGCGATGCCGTCCTCATTGCCCACGAAAATGCAAGTGATGTTTTCCTCTGGAAAACCATAAAACTGCTGCATCAGCGAGAACTTCTGCGCTGCCATCTGGCAAATCTCGCAACCCGTTGAAAAAAAGCAGATTACCTTCTTCCCTTCAGTCAAATTCAAGCTATCCAAAGGCGGCTCTTCTAACAAATCATAAAACAAGTCTTCGTGCAGGTTTTGCTCGGAGTCATAAGCCAATGTGAAGTTGTCAGGCGGTGAAACGGCAAAAACAGTAATGGTAGAGGCCATCAATGCCAAACTGAAAATCAGCCAACGGAACGGCGTTTTCCATCCTTTCACCTTGTATATCAGTAGGAAAAGCAACATCAGCATCCCATTTTTCAAAAGGCTTTGTTTTGGGTCGAGTTGCAAGAAATCGCCGAAACAATGGCAGCTATCAGTACGGCCTTTCATGAGCGCATATATTAATAATAAGGTGTAGCCAACCAGCATGGCCATGCTTCCCCACCAATAGAATTTGTGCAAGGTGTTGGAAACCAAACCCATACCAAGAACAAGCTCAACGATAATGGCCGCACGAGCCACCAAAAACGAGAAATTGAGGCTGAAAAAATGATAGCTGTAGACGTAAATCTCAAACTTGTCCAAATCGAGAATCTTCAGGATGGCTGAAGCGATAAAGACAAGGCCAAGCAGGATTTTTATCGAAAGAAGTATGTTTTCCTTGATTTTCAATTCTTTCCACCGCCTATTCCAAACAGGTTCTCCCACCACTTGTTCTCTTCACCCGTGGCCTCGGCTTTTGAAACTTCGGTGCAAATCACTTGTCCCCAGCCGACAATTTCCTTGGCACGGTCGGAGCAGGAAGAGCCATCCTCAATGGTATAGAAATCCTCGCCGAGATTCACCACCTCGTCATTCTGGATGGTGGTGCAACGGCAGTAGCGCGTCTTTTTGCACGAAGTGGCGCACAAAAGCAGCATCGCCGTCAAGAGTATGATGTATTTTCTCATTTCGAATTTTATTTGCGGCAAAATTAGAACTTTTTGGAATATCCTGCATATTATACGGAAAAATAAGTGCAATATTGCATTGAAGAACAAAAACAATGTAACAAGCAGACCCTTCCTCGCAGTGACGCAAAGCGGCAGACAAGCGCAAAGTCATCATCCTTCAAACTCAGGATGCAGTTCCGCGAATTTCCTTTCATATTGTCGGATGCGGCTTAGGCTGCGGCGCGTCCAAAGGAGGCGCACTGCATTGCGCTCAGGCTCGGTGAGGTGCCAGTCGATGTCGGCAGCTTCATGGAGTCGGTTGGTCAGCGTATAGAGCAACAAAGCCGCTGACACACTGATGTTGTAGCTCTCCGTAAAACCAAACATGGGGATGCGGACGTGCATGTCGGCATTTTCAACAGCATAATCCGAAAGGCCCTCCTTCTCGGTGCCAAACACCACGGCCACAGGCTGATCGAGGGGCAAAGTCTCAGGCGTGAAGTCGTCGCGATGCGGGCAAGTGGCCACAATCTTGTAGCCCTCGTTGCGCAAGTGCTCGAAAGCCGTCGGAGTATTGAAATCCGTCGCATCGTAATGATACAGGCTGAGCCATTTCGTGCTGCCCATCACCACTTCGGGGTTCACCGCATAGTGGTTGTGGTTTTCCACCACGTGGATGTCCTGCACCCCACGAAGGTCGCAGGTGCGCAACACCGCGCTGGCATTGTGCGGCTGGAAGATGTCCTCAAGGACGACGGTCAGATGCCGTGTGCGCCATTCCAACACCTCCTCGAAACGCTGCCGGCGGTCATCTGTGACAAATTGCGACAAAAACTCAAGGAAAGCCATATCTCGTGCTCCGAACTCACCTGTCCTGCGTTTTTCCATCACACGCCCATCATAAAATCTGCTTTTCTTCATCGGCTCAAATAATATAAAAGGTGTGCAAAAGTACAACTTTTTTCGCCTTGAACAAAAAAATCCACCAAAACCATTTTTATACCATATTAAAAATCAAATCATTACGTTTTTTCGACAAAAATTAAAACCAAAATTTTAAAAAATTGGCGTTTCATATCCTTAAAAAGCGTACTTTTGCAACTCAAAATTTTGAATCGTTATGGCAAAACAAGACACAAAACAAGGAGACGAGAGGCTCGAAAACGTAGAAGAAGCCTTAAGCAAAACCGAACTTTGGATTGAAAACAACCAGAAGACCCTTTGGATCATCCTCATTGCCTTATTGGTGGTAGCCTTTGGCATCTTCGGTGTGACCAAATACATGAACAAGCGCAATGCGGCTGCGAGTGCCCAAATCTTCAAGGCACAGCAGTATTTCGAGAAAGAGCAGTATGACAACGCCCTCAACGGCGACGGCAACAACGTCGGCTTCCTCGACATCATCAGCAGCTACGGCAGCACCAAGACCGGCAAGCTGGCCCAATATTACGCTGGCATCAGCTACATGAAACAGAACAACTATACAGATGCCATCGAGCACCTGAAGAAATACACAGGCGACGACCAAATCCTTGCTCCTATGGCTCTCGGTGCCATCGGCGACTGCTACATGGAACTTGGCGACAACCAAAACGCCGTCAACTACTATGCCAAGGCCGCCCGCAAGAGCCCCAACGATTTCACCTCGCCAATGTTCCTCGTCAAGGAAGGCATGACCTACGAAATCATGGGCAACTACAGCAAGGCTCTTGAAGCCTATCGTCTCCTCAAGAAAGACTATCCGCTGAGCAACGAGGCATTCGACATCAGCAAGAATATCGCTTACTTGGAAGCGAAAATGAAATAGAGGAATTTTTAGGGTTAAACAAAGTTTCATTTTTTTGAACTGGTCCGACACCACGGGCCAGTTTTTTTATCCGCTCGCGAATATGGAAAAATTGAGAATCGTCTATTTCGGAACCCCTGAGTTCGCCGCTTCGCAGCTTGAAGCCATCCTTGCGGCAGGCTATGAGGTGGCCGCCGTCGTCACCATGCCCGACAAGCCCGCAGGACGCGGACAGAAGATGCAACATTCCGAGGTCAAGAAGACCGCCCTGCAACACAACCTGCCTTTGCTGCAACCCGAAAAACTGAAAGACCCGCAATTCATTGAGCAGTTGGCCTCCTTCAACGCCGACCTTTTCATTGTGGTGGCTTTCAGGATGTTGCCCGCTGTGGTGTGGCAGATGCCCCGACTTGGCACCTTCAACCTCCATGCCTCGCTGTTGCCACAGTACCGAGGCGCGGCCCCCATCAACTTCGCCATCATCAACGGCGAGACCGAGACGGGACTCACCACCTTCTTCCTCAACGAGGAAATCGACAAAGGAGCCGTCATCATGCGCGAAAAAGTCGCCATCCGCCCCGAAGAGACCGCAGGCGAGCTTCACGACGAGCTGATGCTGTTGGGCAACAAAGTTGTGGTGGAGACCATTCAAAAAATCGAGAAAGGCGACGTTAAGGCATTGGAACAAAACGAATTGGAGCAAGGCGAAGCTTTGAAACCTGCGCCAAAAATCAGCAAGGAGTTCTGCCGCATCGATTGGAGCCGCGACCTCCAAAGCGTCTACAACCATATCCGTGGCTTGTCGCCCTACCCTGCCGCACACACCGTTTTGGCATCGACCGAAGGAGGACGCATCGAAATGAAAGTCTTTGCCGCCGAAATGGAAAACGCTCTTCCCAAGGAGGAATGTGGCACTGTCGTCACCGACAACAAGAAATTCCTCAAGATAGCCCTTCGCGACGGCTATCTCCATCTCACCGAGGTACAACAAGCCGGAAAAAAACGCATGAATATCGCCGACTTTTTGCGTGGAACGCAATTCGTTGGAGCGTGGAAAGCAACGATTTGAGCCTGATTTGACCAATTTTTCAAAAAAAAGAGTCTTTTTTGTGGAAAAATCACGCATTTTTTACAAAAAACACTTGCGTTAATCAAAAATACATTATTTTTGTCGCTCAAACGTTTAACCAATTAAATATATCAAAATGAATAAAGTAGATTTAATCAATGCCGTCGCTGAAAAGGCTGGCATGACCAAAGTAGATGCGAGAAAAGCCGTTGATGCCATGATGGGTGTCACCAAGGATGAACTCATGAAAGGTGGAAAGCTTGGCCTCGTTGGTTTCGGCACTTTGTCGGTGAACGAGCGTCCTGCTCGCCAAGGCCGCAACCCCCGCACTGGCAAGACCATCAAGATTGCAGCCAAGAAGGTTGTGAAATTCAAGGCCGCCAGCAACTTGCTGAAATAAGCTTAATTAGAACAGAAAGTAAAAGCCGTCATTTGTGGCGGCTTTTTTTGTTGCCCTTCGAAAGGCGGTTGTCCTTCCCCATGTTCAGCACCCCATTGTCAATAAGAAAACGAATCGAGTCCATCAAACGGTCAGAATTGAGGTCGGCGCAACGCCCCATCACCTCTCCCAGCGACACATCAGCCTCGCCCACCACACTCATCAATCGGTCTTCAATGGTTTGATATTCAACAGGTTTTGTTGACGCATTGCTCAGGCAAACATCACAATAGCCACAAGGTTTCGATTTCTTCTCGTTGAAATAGCGCAACAGCTGAACGCTTCGACATTCCTCATCGTTTTCCACAAAGCCAATCATCGCCTTCACACGTTCCTCGGCATCCCGCTTGCGGTCATAATAATACTCTTTTGACAAGTTAAAATGCTTTGTGTCAACAAATTCTGAAAGAAAAAGCACTTGGGGTTTATCGTGACGCTGGGCGTAGGAAAGGAAATGAAAACTCTCCAATTTTTTCAGCTGCTCCACCACTTTCTCCACCGACAAACCGATTCTCTTGGCAACGGTATCCTCATTAATTTTGACAAAATCGGTCAGCACTCCAGGCAAACTGCGCAACATGTACTTAATCAATTCACCAAATTGAGGGTTGTTGACTTGAAATCCATAAAGCTCATCCCGTGAGGCTTTTATCATCACTTTCGAAGGTTCATCGAAACTGTCGGAGAGCACAAGAAAGCCCTCTCTCTCCAAAATTTTTAACGTATGGAACACTTCAATTATCGAGAAACCGTACCTATCGGCAAAATCCTTGAGAATCAGCGGATACGACACATTGGCACCTGCACCGACAGGGATGTTGAAATAGTTTCCCAAGGCATTGTAAATCAATTTGATGCGTTCAAGTTCGGGGAACGACTGCGCCAGATTCTCTTGCAACTGTTTGATGTCGGCAGGCGAAACAAGAAGAAAGGCTTCGGAAGGCTTCAAATCGCGGCCCGCACGCCCCGCCTCTTGGAAATACGCCTCGATGCTGTCGGGCAAGTCCATGTGGATGACCAAACGCACATCCGGCTTGTCGATGCCCATGCCGAAAGCATTGGTGGCCGCTATGACCTTCACCCTGCCCTTCATCCAAAGCTCTTGGCGCTCGTCGCGCATCCGGGCGTCCAAACCTGCGTGATAAAACGTAGCCGCGATGCCCACCGAATTGAGCCAGTCGGAAATGACTTGGGTACGTTTCCGGTTTCGCACATAAACGATGGCACTTCCCTCCTTCATAGCTTCCAACTTACGGCGCAGCACACCGTATTTATCAGCCTCATGAAGCACATTATAAGTCAAGTTCTTACGCTCAAAGCTGCTTTGGAACACGTTTTTCTCCTTGAAACCAAGACGCAACTGAATATCATCAACCACTTTGGCAGTCGCTGTTGCGGTTAGGGCCAAAACGGGTGTCTTCAGCATATATGGACGAATCTCTGCAATCTTCAGATACGGCGGGCGGAAGTCATAGCCCCACTGCGAGATGCAATGCGACTCGTCAACAGCCAAAAGGCACACTTTCATGCGTTTTACGGTTTCGATAAACTGTTCAGTTTGAAGACGTTCTGGCGAAACATACAAAAACTTCAACCGACCGTAGGCTGCCTGATTGTAAGCCAATTCCAACTCATCAGGATGCATACCCGAATAGATAGCCGCTGCCGCTATACCTTTTTCGACCAAATGCGCCACCTGATCCTTCATCAAAGCAATGAGCGGCGTGATGACCAAGCACAAGCCCTCCATCGCCATCGCTGGCACCTGGAAACAAATGCTCTTGCCGCCTCCCGTGGGCAGCAAAGCCAACGTGTCTTTTCCCGCCATCACCGAATCGACGATATCCTCCTGAAGCGGGCGGAAATTGGGATACCCCCAATAGCGTTGCAATATGGAACGGGTTTGCTCTGACATAATAATTCGACAAGCAAAATTAGGAAAAAAAGATATATCTTTGCACCATCATGGCAAAGCAAAATCACAGATACGAGCGTCGCACAAGTTGGGAAGTGGTTATCACTTACCTCTTTGTCATGGCGCTTTGTGCTGCCTTGTATTATTACATTTCCGACTTGCGCAAGTCCATCGAGAACCAACGCTCCAACATCAACTCGCAGCACGAAGCACTCAACTGGGTCAACCAATTCACCATGAACGTACACGGTGCCCAAAACGCCGCCAACCTGTACGCATTCACCGAACAGGCCAAATACAAGCGTGAGTTCAACGCCTACCGCAAAGAACTCAAGGCGCAGGCCGACTCTCTCATGCTGTTTGAAATCAGCGAGGAAAACAAGATGATGATTGCCGAGATTGAAAGGCTTGTCCAAAGCAAAGGACGCCTCAGCAATGAACTGTCGCGTCAGTTCCACGACTTCAACCCCTTGGCTGAATTTGACCGCACCATCGACGATTACGTGCCGCCCCAACCCGAAGAAGAGATTGTCGTGACCACCGTCTCGAAAGACACCATCATCCGTGTGCCGAAAAACGAGAAGAAAGGCTTCTGGCGGCGTGTCGGCAATGTGTTCAGTCCTCCTACTGAGGAAGATAGCATCGTCCATATCAGCATTGAGCGCACCGACACACTCCACATCCAACATCAACGTCCCGACACGGTCAACATCCTCGCCGACCTGCGAATACTGTCCAACAAGGCCAAAACCGAGTATTGGAACAAGATCAAGGCCTACGAGAAAAAGACACAGGAACTCGTCAAAGCCGACAACCAACTCTCCGAACAAATTTCCTCCTTATTAATACGCCTCAACGAAGAAATCCTCGACTCCACCATCACCGAAATCGAGAAAAGCGAGGCGATGATACACGAAAACCTGAGGACTTCCATGTTCATCGGAGCAGGCACCTTGTTCTTAATCATCATCTTCATTATCCTGATTATCAGCGATGTAAACAAAGGCTATCGAGCCAGACGAGCCGCTGAGGAAGCCAAGAGAATGACGGAGGAAATCATGGAAAGTCGCCACAAGTTGCTGCTTTCGGTCAGCCATGACATCAAGGCGCCTCTAAGCTCCATCATGGGACATGTCGAACTTATGGACAAGACCGACAACGAGAAGGAAATCAACTCGATACAGCAATCCGCCGACCATATCCTCAACCTTTTGAACAACCTTTTGGAATACTCAAGCCTCGAACAAGGCAAGCTACAGGTGAGCAAGGAAACCTTCGACATCGGTCAACTATGTGCCGAAATCGCAGAAATGTTCGCGCCCATTGCCCAACACAAGAACCTGCAATTCAACTTTGAAAACAACATTGATGCCGACACTATCCTCAATTCCGACAAGCTGAAAATCAGACAGATATTGACCAATCTAATTTCCAACGGCATTAAATATACATTGGAAGGCAGCGTGACCTTCAAGGCGCGATTGGGGCGCAACCTCGTGGTCTTCGACATCATCGACACCGGAGTGGGCATCCCCGAAGACCAACGCGAGGAAGTGTTCAAGCCTTTTGTGCGCATCGAGAGCTACAACCAGTTTGCTGAAGGCACAGGCTACGGCATGACGGTGGTAAAGGGTCTTGTCGACCTTCTCGGCGGCGAAATCGGCATCGAGTCAGAAGTTGGGAAAGGCTCTCATTTTGAGGTTAGGCTTCCTGTTGAGGTGGTGCAAAACTCAAAGGAGAACGAGTCGGATGAGAAGGACAAAAACAAGAGCCTCAATATTTTAGTCATCGACGACGACAACACTTTGTTGAGCGTGGTAGGCAACATGTTACAGCGTTTGGGCCACCAAGCCATTCCTTGCCGTTCAAAAAGCGACATAGAAAGTGCCGCAGCGCAACTCGCCGACTACGATTATATCCTCACTGACCGCGAGATGGGTGCCATGACCGGCAACGGCATCCTAAAGCTTTTCAAGGAAATCGACCCTGAAAAACCCGTCATTCTGATGACAGGCCGCATCGAATACACCACCGAGAAAGCCAAGGCCGAAGGCTTCGACGGATTCTTGCAGAAACCCTTCAATATGAAAGAGTTGGAAACCATGTTCGGAAACGTTGCCACCGATGGCGAGAACACAGAAAGCCATTGCGTTTTCGCCGACGATTTTCCCGCTTTTTGCCAAATGATGGGTGACGATGAAGAAGCCATCCGCCAAGTGCTGACTGTTTTCACCCAGTCGACTGCTGAGGACATGGTGTTGATGAACACTTGCATTGAAGAGTCGAAATACGTTGAAGCACAAGACCTTTGCCACAAGATGCTGCCCATGTTCACCCAATTGGAGCGCGATACGACTTTTCTTGCAAAGATGAACACCTTACGCGGTCAAGGCAAGAAAGAAAAGCATTACCGCCATTGGAAAGACGACGCGCAACAATTCATGACCCAAGCCGACGAACTAATGGACTTGCTGGCGGAGAAATATGGGATTGGATAAGATTGTAGGGCCGCCTCGGTGTGACAGCCCTACAATGAAATTGCTTTGTATAAGGCGGACACATAGGTTCGCCCCTACAGATCGAAATTATTTAATGGCGATTTTCTGCGTCCTAACATTCTCGCCCTCAACCAAACGCAAGACATACACGCCCTGTGCCATCTCATTGGTAGAAACAATGCGGGCCGCATCTCTACTAATCAACACGCGCCCCAACACATCTACAATCTGCAACACAGCACCATCCTCCGCGCCAAAAACGATGATGTTCCCATTGCTGATGAAAGCAAAAGGCGCATCGGATGCTGGGTCTGAGGAAGCGTCGTTGGCGAAAAACACCAAGCGGAAACGCGATGTGTAGTCAGTCGTTTTGGCCGTGAAACTATATGCAGGCGTTTGCAGCAGATCCACATCCACGCCTGTAAGGTTATCAATAAGGTGCAGGTAATCCAAATCCACATTGTCTGGATTCACCGAAAGGGTGTAGATGCCATCCTTCACGGCCTTGAAGTTAAGCGGCATTTCGCCCGATTTTTCAGAGCAGGCAATGGCAAAGTCCCTGTTGCCTTGCGGAATGTAAAGTTTCGCATTGTCCTCATTAAAGAAGAACTTTTCCAACTCATCACCCGCATTGAAGCTCACGATGGCCTTGTCCTGAATGGAGTTGTCGCGTGTGTTAGCTCGCGCCACTGCAATTTGCAATGAGCCTTTGTTTTGGCCTTGCGTTTCAGGAGCAGTCTTACTGAAAGTGACCGTTTCATCGGTGGTTTCAGCCTTCACCATAATGCCCGTACAGGGGGCGATGGCTATGCTGCTTGAAACCGTATTCGGTTCAATGACGGAGCCACTCTCATCCAATACGTAATAACTCTTGTCAGCATAGACATTGCATGGATAAGGATTGCCCACCAAGTTCCAGCCGGCAAACTCCGCATTGGCATCGTAGACAAGTCCGAACCCCTTTTCAGCATTTCCGTTGGTCGTACCCGCAAATTCGAGGCTCACATCCTCATCGCTATTGGCATAGAGATAGCCTTTGCCGTTTTCGAGGTTGAAACCATGAACCTTGTAGTTGCGCCATTCAAGGTTTTCGCTTTGGTCGAACAAATAAAGGTCGTAATTGCCTGCCGTGGAAGAAACGATATTGTTGCTCGTGCTGGGCACGACATCCGAGGCAAGAGAGGTGGAAACGAAATACCATCCACCAGTGCCGTTATGAGGTGCGATGTTTTTCTTCACCGTGGCCTGAACGCCCTCGCTCATGGTTTTGAGTTGTGCACCGTCCTCAACGATTACTTGAGCATTCCCCTCTGTAGTGATACGCTGTGAAGTAAGCGTGAATCCGTCATTAATGGTCAAGCTGAATCCGTCATTCACAACGACATAAAACTGGGTTGTATTGCTCTTGATTTCGCAATCATGGGCAATGACCACGGCTTCACCAGGTGCGGGAAGTGTTTCGGGATTGTTGGCCCAGTTGTTGAGGTTCGCCCATTGGTTGTTTTCCGTTCCCACGAAACGGTACAGGGAAGAATAAGTCTTCGGGCGACTTTCCTGAGTGCCGCAATGCGAGCAAGCACGGATTTCCAAGCCATTGTGGGTTTCATCGGGAAGCACGGCGGTTTGCCATTCGCCCCAATCGTGCTCGGTGTTGGCGGCACTTAAACGCTCACCTAATTTGTATCGAGCCCGATGCAATTCTATACTCGTATATCCTCTATAATAACCATAAGGGGCTAATCTATTCAAAAAACGACAATCTACGGTAGTATTTAAATAATGTAACTCGTATGTATCATCGACAGCACTTTCGGAAAGAAATTCTTTAGCCAATCGGAGATAATCGTAGTCCTCAATGCCTGCATAAAGCTGTTTGAGACGTAAGGAAACAATTGGTGTTTCGGCACTTTGCCCGAACATTGTTCCAGGATATAGTAATACTCCATCACCGTTCACTTTCGCATCACCATTAGCATACAACTTCTTTTTTGTCCAATCATTTGGCAAATAGGCGCAATTCCATTGCAGCCATCCATCACTGTTCATACGATACTGTTGCCAAAAGACAATACGCCGCATTATGCCAGGCACTGCCAATCTACTAATCCAGCATTGCGTACTTCCACTTTGACCATCAACCTCGTAGCGCCAAGTACGAAAACGGTCTGGATGATTCTCTCGGTCAATGAAATCTTCAAAATTTGATTGTTTTAGAGCATATTGCTCGGATTGCACACCTGCTGGATACGGATCAAACAATCCCTGATTAGGGCATAGAATGTCCGTTTTCCCTTCCAAAATGGAAATTTTTTCGCTATAGCCACCATTTTCTTCATTAAAAGTCACCACAGCATGATAGCATGGCCATAAAGTGGCAAGGTTGTTTGATATCGCACTCAATGAAGCCTCAGTCCCTTCATTCGCAGATATTTCATCCATAAGATAGAAATAAGCTTTGTCTCTCAAGAAAGGATTGTCATAAGCTAAATTCTTATAGTTGGCAATAACCTCTTGTGCATAAGGAGTGAATCCACTTCCATTAAAGTAAGTTGCGTCCGTTGGGTTCACCGGTACAGCGAATACTCTACGGCGAGGGTCAGCCATTATCAGTTCTGCGGCTTTGGGGTCATCAGCCATCTTCCAACGGGGAATTTCGAATGTGCTCACACCATGTTCGAGCAAACACTCGTGATAACCATCCAATATTTGTTTGGCAGCGGGTAAATCACTTTCTGCAATATTCCCCTGTGCATCCACATTGATACCATTCAATCTGAATAAACTACTTGTACCCTTATAACTTGAATTGCAATTATAAAGCCCCATTACCACATCCGAATAATGATTTTCTGGCAAAGCAAAATTCCAAATCTTGGCATGAATCGTTCGAGTAGCTAAAACTTCATTTCCATCGTAAGCGGTAATGGTAGAGACATAATAACCTGGAGTTTGGTTTTTTGTAGACTCTAGTTCGATAAAGAATACCTTATTATGACCTACCGATGTCTTGTGGGTTTCACCATTATAAGGAACCAGTGCTTCTGCCAACGAGTCCATATCATTAATAATCTCACCTGGCCCCCAAACATTTTCAACCCAGAAAAATTCCTCCCAATAAACCGAATGCTGCAATTCTTCACCTTGAGAATTCAAAAACGGTTCGACCTCAATTCTTAGATTTCGTTCCTTGTCCTGCTCACGGAAAAATAACTGAAAGCCCTCTTTCTCATTTTGAGCTAAAAATATATAACCATCTGTTCTATACATATTACCTCCATAATACCATGTTTTATTCCAAAGATCTTCATAATGTGGTAATTGAAGACTCTCTACGTTGTCATAATAAAAAGTACCTGTATTATGCTCTCTTTTTGGAACCCTTTCCTCAGAGGTCATATAATCTTCAAATATTGCAAAGAGCAGGAAACTCCTAAAAAACGATGCCGTAACTGTTACATTGCTGGCTGGCATAATGAAAGTACCCCTGTTAGGATCATCGACATCTGGAGTAACAATGATAGAATTATTGTTCCCATCAGTAACAATCCAATTCTCTACCGAAATAAAACCGCAATTAGTCGATGGAGAAGCGGTAAGAGTTATTAGGTCACCTGCATTTGCTGAAGTAACATTGGCAGCGATACTTCCAGACCCATTCCCATGAATAGGCCAATCACATACAATAGAATAAGATACATTGGATGCAGTTGATTCATTTGCATACACATTCATCATTCCCGCCCCAGCAAGCAGCAGGGCAATCAAGATGATTCTTTTCGTCCATTTCACTTGTAAAATCCTCTTTTTCATAGTGTTATTTTTTTAGTTATACTTATTTTATGTTTTCTATTGACAAAAAAAGCGTGGAATCCATTTCTTGCTCGAAACCCGGGTTACCACGCCCACCTATCTAACAAGTTATTCCACGCCGTGCAGCACGGCATTTTGTAACTTGTCCTTGATAGGTGTCCCAAAAGGGAAAAAGTGGTAAATGGGTTTCAAGAACAGCAACAAGTGCTATCTGTAATTATTTCGTATTCTGTTAGATGCGCCTAATGCGCTTTATTCATTCGATAATTGTTTGGTTAGACTTTCGTTTATCGTTTGCAAATATAAAGATAATTTCCAACTTAAAGTGCTTTTTTCATTCTAACTTTACACCAACCCTCTCAATGCAGCACCTGTGTTGTTTGGTGTCGCGCTCGTAGGTGATGCCCACGAGCAACAGGTTGTCAGTGTATTGCGAGACCTTGGCGGGGTATTGCCTTTGCTTGATTTGTTCGATAGCGGTGTTCACGGCCTTGTCGTATTTCAGTTCTATGACAATGGCAGGTGAAGCGACGTTTTTGCGCGGGATGAGCACCAAATCTGCAAAGCCCTTGCCCGATGCCAGCTCACGGTGGATGATGTAGTCGTTGGATGCGTAATAGTAGGCGATGCTCAGCACACAGGCCAACGAGTTCTCGTCGTTGTAGCTCAGGATGCTCGTGTTCTCGTCGTGAGCCACGTCAACACCTCGAGCCACAGCCTCTTCATTGCCTTCAATCGTAGCGCGCAGCAACTGCTTCGACTTTTCGATGGCATTGGCGACATGGCTCCAATTGTTCAACTTGACGGCATTGACCATCTCGCCCGCCACCTCCTTGTTGGGAATGTAACACTCGCTCTCTTTCCAGTCGTAGGACAGGTAACCCAAGTGGATAAGCACCGTCAGCACATCATCCTTCGATTGGATGACCGACATGTCGTTTTGGAATCCGGTGGGGTCAACGGCACAACGTTCACCCGCCAGCATTCGCACCACATCGTCCTTCAGCCCTTCGTAGTTCATTTGGATGTAATGCGCCACGGTATCGTAGGAGGCAGTTGAGGCCCAAAAACTACGGCAACGTCCTGAATCGACGGCTTGCATCACCGAGTTGGGATTGAAAATAGACTGGTCATCGCCTATCTGATAGCCGTCATACCATTTCTCCAACTCATCGAAGTCCATTCCATGCTTTTCGGCCAAGGCCTTCACTTCGTCTTTAGTGAAACCAAAATAAGAAGCCATTTTCCTTGGCTCCACCATCGAATACTCGATGAAGTTGTTCATAGCCGATTGCGTCTTATACTTCTTGATGGGCAGGATACCCGTCATGTAGACTCCGGCAAATACGCGAACCGCGTCTTGGCTCTTGAACATCCTCCTCAGCCAACCGACATAGCGATCCATGACCTCAGTGCCGGGCGCGAACTCGCGGCAGATGGCATCCCATTCGTCTATGACAAAAATGAACTGTTCGCCCTTGGCTTCACTCACCCGAAGCAGATAGTCCATCAGCCTGTCGCCATCTTCCGCCTTAATGTCAGGATACGCCTTGCCGACATCAGCCAGCAAAGCAGCATCCATCTTGTCCACTATGCTGTTGTCGTTCTTTTCGGAAATGAAACTTGTAAGGTCAAGGAAAATGACAGGGTACTTGTTCAAATGCTTCTCAAACGATGGGTCGGAGGCAATCTCAAGGTCGGCAAATAGGGCGCGAGAATCGCATGAGTGGTCATAGTAGGCGCACAACATCTTGGCCGCCACCGACTTGCCGAAACGACGGCTGCGCGAAACACAACTGAAACGTCGCTCGGTGAAAAGTGAATTGTTGACAATAGCAACAAGACCTGACTTGTCAACAAATTCTCCATTCCTTACGCTTTGAAATCCAACATTTCCGATATTGATATAAGTACCCATGACGTTATTTATTTAAACTGCATTATCTTTTGACTTCGGGACACGGGACTTCGAGACTTCGAGACAAGCCAATACCTCGTAGTCCCGCAGTCTCGTAGTCTCGTGTCCAATATGTAAACTTTTGCTACTCATCTACTTATCCAAATCACAGCTCAATCCCATAAAGGTGCATCTTGTTATACAAGGTCTTGCGGTCGATTTGCAAGAGTTTGGCTGCCACGGTCTTGTTGCCACGTGCCTTTTGCAGTGCCGCAACAATCTGTTCCTTTTCGTGGTCGGGACGCAAGGCCCAATCATCGACGGCTTCATTCGAGGATTTCTTTACAGGCATGGTGAAAACCGGCAAATCGTCCAAGTCAATGTTCTCGCCGTCGGCAAAAAGCACACAACGGCGCACCACATTGCGCAACTCACGCAAATTGCCGTTCCAACGTTGTTTCTTCAATTGTTCCGACGCCTCAGGGGTGATGCCTTTCACATTCTTTCCCAACTCCTCATTAGCCTGACGGATGAAGAACGCCATAAACTCGTCGAAATCCTCAAGGCGGTCGCGCAACGGCGGCACCTCAATGGCAAACTCGTTGATACGATGGAACAAATCCTGACGGAAACGCCCCTCTTCTATGGCGTGTTCCAAATCCTCATTGGTGGCGGCAAGTATGCGCACATCCACATTGATATCAGTGGCTGAACCTACCGGACGCACTTTCTGTTCCTGCAAGGCCCGAAGCAGTTGCATCTGCACCTCGTAAGGCAGATTGCCCACCTCGTCAAGAAACACCGTGCCACCCTTGGCTTGCTCGAAAACGCCTTTCTTGTCGGCAATGGCCGAAGTGAACGAGCCTTTCAGATGACCAAACAACTCGCTGGGAGCCAACTCTTTGGAAAGACTACCACAATCAACCGGAACGAAGGGGCCGTCCTTGTATTGGCTCAGGTCGTGGATCATGCGGGCGATGTATTCCTTGCCCGTGCCGCTCTCACCGAGGATAAGGACAGAGAACTTGGTCGGGGCGACCAACTCCACATGCTTGTATAGTTTCTGGATGGCCCGACTATTTCCCCTCACCCACTGTTTCTTGGCTGGCATGAAGGTCTCAGCCGACTCCTCTTCCGACGACTCAAGTGCCGCCACAATTTTCTCTTCCAACACGCTGGGATTGATGGGTTTCTTCAGGTAGTCGAAGGCGCCGAGCTTCATCGCCGAAACAGCGGTCTGCACCTCAGCATATCCCGTCATCACGATGATGGGCACCGTGCTCCTCATCTTCTCGCGCACCCAAGTCATCAACAGGATACCGTCACCATCAGGAAGGCGCAAATCGGTGATAATCAAGTTGAAAGGCTGAGCTGAAATCTCGATTTTTGCCTGTTCGTAACGCGAGGCCAATACAGCATCATAGCCGTTTTTCTTCAGCCACGTCTGCATCATCGTGCCGAATGCAGCATCGTCTTCAACAACCAAAATTCTCGTTTTCATGCCACAAAAGTAGATATTTTTTTAATGGGCACAAACAAAAACGCACAAAAAAAAGCCTCACCACAGGCGTAGCGAGGCATTTTTGAAAAAAATTGAAAACGAGCAGATTCCGCATTAACGGAATTATTTGATGGAAACTACCAAATACTTTGAAATGCTCCAGAAGGCATCCTTATCCTTAATTCTCAACACCTTTGAGCCTTCATCCGAATCAACGATCTCATAACTGCCTTCTGGGTGTGTGGTAATGAGCGTCGCTTTTTTGGTATTCAACGGGATGTTGGCCAACTCGCGCTTGTCGGACTGCATGAACTGGCTCTGGTTGAAGCCTTGCGTGTTGATTTCATTGGCCTGGAACAAACCTCCCTTGATGATACCCTTTTCCTTCAGGACTTGAGCGGTTGCAATGCAAACCCAAACCGTGTTAAGAGCCGCATCCTGATTCTCGATGGTGGCTTGTTGGGCAGCGTTCCGCACGTTGAGAACGTCTATGTTTTCATTCAGGTTTTCGATATTCTCGTTCAAGTCAGACACTTGCGTGTTCAAATCCGCAATTTGTTGACGGCTCTGTTGCAGTTCGTCTTTCAGCGAATTGATGTAAGTGTCTTTCTCCTCAAGTTGTTTCTTCAAACGTTTGACAGTCTGGTTCAAGGCCTTCGACTGGGCGCCTTGGCTGGCCAACTGCTTCTCAAGGTCGGCAATCTTGTTGCGGTTTTCCTGCAATGTCTGCTGGATGGCGTTAATCTCCGAAACGGCCTTGTTGGTGTTGCCTTCCTGATTATCCATCATGATAATGTTTTCTTGGGCGCGCACCGATTCAAGGGCATTCTCAATCTCATTGATGGTGGTAAGTGCCTTGTCGAAACCGCCTTTTGCAGCCACGACTTCGGTATAAAGCGAATCACGCTCGGCCAAAAGAGTCTGATACTTCTCGGAACGTTCCACATTGCATGAGGTAGCCACAGCCACGAGCAACAAAACAATAACTGACAGATTGATTTTCATATAAATTCTAAATTTTGCAAAAATCATAGCAAATTTCATACCTAATTTATAAATAAAATCTAAAAATTTGATTATCAAATAATTATAAAACAAATTCAAATCATCAAAAAGTGTGGAAATTTGTGGAATCTTGGGTAAAATCGGAAAAGTCGTGGAAAAGTGTGGAAGTCACAGATAAATGAAACCCGTCGATTTATGTCGTGGCAACGGGAAGATGGTCGTATTCACATCGGGGCGGACATGATGTTTTTGGAACTGCTCATACAAGCATTGCATGGCTCGCTCAGGTGTATTGTTGTTCTCGCTGAGATGACAAAGCATGATGTTTTTGATGCCAGGATGGTAAATCTCGGCCAAAAAACGCGCCGATTCCACATTGCTCAAATGGCCAAACGGACCCGAAATGCGCTGTTTGAGAATATAAGGATACGAACCGCTCTCCAACATTTCCACATCATAGTTGGCCTCGATAACAAGGTTGTCAGACCGCTTGATTTGCTCCTTCACAACCTTGTCCAACATGCCGATATCCGTGGCGATTGTCAGCGTATGACCCTCACATTCAAAATGATAACCCATCGCTCCCCTACCATCGTGCATCACAGGGAAAGCTTCGATGGTGATACCCAGCAACTCAAATGGCTGCAATGGTTCAATCTCGTGGAACATGGTGTGGTCAAGATTCTTGGTCGACTTACCCTCAACAAGACCCTGCAAGCAGTCGGAGTGTGCGTAAATTGGAATGGGACAGTCTCTGGTAAAGCCTTCCAAGCCCAACACATGGTCGATATGGTCGTGTGTGACGAGGATAGCCTTGATGTTTTTCAACGTCAAGTCCTGCTTCAACATTTTCTCTTTCAACTGTTTCGCAGTAATGCCCACGTCGACAAGCAGTCCCTCTTCCTGCCGGCCAACATAATAGCAATTGCCGCTACTGCCCGAGGCAAAGCTGCAAAAAACGAAGGGCGAAAGGCACGAAAAGAGGTCCATCCTGAATGATTTTGGGCGCAAAAGTAGAAATTAAATCGGTTTTTTACTTATTTTTGTCCGCAAATTCTTCAACACATGCAAAACATTTTCGACCCCAATGCCGCAGCCGTTGCCAATTCAGGCATTTATGGGCTGCCTTGTTCCGCCGAAGAGGCGCAAATCATCATCATACCCGTGGAATGGGAACTCACAACCAGCTACAACCGGGGCACCGTTGACGGACCAGCCACCATCATGGAGGCCTCTTTGCAAGTCGACCTTTGCCATCACGACTACCCCGACCTTTGGCAAAAAGGCATTTGGATGGACGAATTTCCGAAGGAACTCCGCGAACTGCACGATGAGATGGCTCCACTGAGCGAGGACATCATCAACGCCCTGTATGAAGGCACAATCGACGAAGAACCAGAGAAATACGAAGAACTTTACGCTCGTATTGAGGCTGCCACGGAGAAGAAAAACGATTGGCTGCGCGAGCGCATCGCCTATTGGAAACAGCAAGGCAAGGTTGTGGGGCTTTTGGGCGGCGACCACAGTTGCCCTTTGGCCTATCATCAATACCTTAATAATATAGGTGAGGAATACGGCATCCTCCACGCCGACGCCCACTGCGACCTGCGCGAGGCTTTCGAGGGATTCAAATACTCACATGCTTCCATCTTCTTCAACACGCTGAAATTCAGCAATGTGAAAAAATTGGTGCAAGTCGGCATCCGCGACTACTGCCATCAGGAAAAGGCCTTGGCCGAGAGCCAACCCGAGCGCATCAAGGTCTTCTTCGACCGCGATTGCCGCCGACGCATGTATGAAGGCGAAACATGGAAAGACATTGTGGATGAGATGATTGCGGCCTTGCCCGAAAAAGTCTATCTCTCCATCGACATTGACGCTTTGGACCCGAAACTTTGTCCCAACACAGGCACACCAGTGCCGGGCGGCATGGAGTACGAGGAACTGATGTACCTACTCAACCGCATCCGCGAGGCTGGCAAAACCATCATTGGCTTCGACCTTTGCGAGGTCTCCCCCTCGCCCGATGGCGGCGATTGGGATGGCAACGTTGGGGCGAGAGTTTTATTCCATTTGTGTGGGGTGGCGGCGAGATAGAGTCGGTCTTTACCCAAAATACGCCTCAGCAGCATAAAGCGGAACATTCTCCATCCAACCTTGGTCGATGTAAGGTTTCATGCTGAACCGCAAACCTTTCAGGTGCAACTCCTTAAATTCCTCATTGATGAAAGTGGAAAGTGATTTCGACTTGACGTTTTCTTCCGCTTTCACCTCAACGGGAACAACCCGTTCTGATGTTTGAACAAGAAAATCAACCTCTTGCGTGGAGTTGTCCTTGCTGTAATAATAAACGGAATGGCTCATTTTGGCGGTCAATTGCTGCAATACAAAATTCTCGGCAAAAGCCCCCTTGAACTCGACGAAAGCCTTGCTGCCCAACAGAATATCGGCTGGTTCTGCTTCGCAAAGCGTGGCCAAAAGTCCGCAATCCAAAAGATAAATCTTGAAGGCCGACGAGTCAGCGTAGAACTTCAAAGGTTGGCGTGGCACATTGCAGCGGTTCACGCGGATAAGCAACCCCGCATCAAGAAGCCATTGCAGAGCCTCCTCAAATTGCGCTGCCCTCGCCCCTTTCTTGACCAAACCAAAAATGAACTTCTTGTTCTCTTTGGCCAGCTGCGCCGGAATGCTGTCCCAAACCATGCGGATATGCCTGACCATAGTCTTTGTATGCTTGGAGAAATCCAAATAATAAGCCTCAAGGATTTCATTGTGTACTTTCCGAACCGCCTTTGGGTCAAGGGTTTGCAGCCATTTAGACACTGCCTCTGGCATTCCGCCGGTGAAAAAATACTGGCGCAATCTTTCCGTACATTCGTTATCTAACAGACGCATGGTTCCATAGTCGAGGTTGTCAATAGCCTCGGCAAGTGCTTCCCTCCCCGAAGCGAGAAGAAATTCGGAGAAAGTCATGGGAAACATCCTCAGTGTGTTCACTTTACCAACTGGAAAAGACTCGTCTTCTTTCAGTGAAATGCCAAGCAACGAACCTGCCACAGCCACATGAAGCATTCGCAAGTCCTCGCAAAAATACTTCAAACTGGCAATGCCGTTGTGGATTTCCTGAATCTCGTCAAGAACCAACAATGTCTTTCCTGGAGTGATTTTCTGCCCCGTATGGACACCGATTTGATAAACAATTCGGTTGATGTCGAAATCGGTGAACAGGTTCTCCATAAATGCATTATTATGACAGTTGACATAGACCATATTTCCGAATTCGCGTTCACCGAACTGCTTCAAAATATAGGTCTTTCCCACTTGACGTGCCCCGAGAAGTATTAACGGCTTACGGTCAGGAAGGTCTTTCCATTCCAACAATTGGGCATAAATCGCTCTTTCCATGATGTTTACATTTCAATTTCGCTGCAAAATTACAATTTTATGAGGGAATATCACAAAAATATTACAATTTTATGAGGGAATATTTTCAAAAAATTACAATTTTATGAGGGAATAGCTGTTAAACCAAATCTTTTGACATCTTCTTAGACTACCATATTCACAATCACATTCCCTTTTCAGGAAAAAAACACGATTCCTATCCTATTATTCTCTACTTTTGCACCCCCGTATTGTGGGGAACACAAAACAATCCAGTCATACTTTGGATGGTCACGGGGGCACCTTATCCCTTGTACGCCAATGGACAAGATTAGTAAAAACTTGAAAAAAAATTGAAGTTTTTGCCCAGTTATGAAATTCAAATTTATTCGAATCTACCATTAACCTTATCCCGATTGATGAGGTCGCACTCCTCAACGGTGTCGTCCATCCACCAATACTTATAATCTTCGAAATAGTAATAGTAGTATGTCCGTCCATAGAATTGACCTGGTTTGCTGTATTTGCGTATATGAGCGGCGAACCAACGGAATTCCTCAACATCGTTTTTGTCCCTCAACAAGCAATACCAATGCGGAATCTCTGGCATCGTTTTGGCAAAATGCCACTCATGAGTGTCAATAAACTGACGAACTTTTAGTAAGTCTTCAATTGATTCTTGTTTTTCTTGGTTTTTTACTGCATCAATATTACCAGATAGTGCTACCCCATACTCTCTAATAGTCTCCCCACTCTCTCGTCCAGAAATTGCTTTGCCAGTAGCCTTTTCGATACGGTCAAGCAACTGCTTTGCTCGGTCGATGAAATAATTGTCGAAATCGTCAGCAGCGAGATAGTCGTAGTTGATTTTGTGTGATACTATTGCATCATGAATCATTTGCTGGCTTAGACCTTTGTTGGCCATTGTGCCGATATAAATGCTGGGTGCATGTCCACCGATTGAACGGTTTGTTGTAGCATAGATAGGAGTTTTGTTGATTACAGAATTCCATTTGTTTTTTGGAAGTCCTAACTTTTCACAATAAGTTTGGGGAAAGATGTGATGAATGTCGGCCTCTTCGTCGATGTATGATGCAATATTCATACTGTTGCCAGTCATGAAGTCAAGAGGACAGTCCTGTATAATCAGTGCCATAATGCCTTTATATGCGGCACTATTTCTGGTTTGCATGGTGAGCAAACGTGTGGGCTGAATGTTTGAGCGATACACTGTATCAGGCATTTCCTTTCCGCTCATCCAGCGGAAAATGCCAACAATATCAAGAGCAAAACGAGCTTCATTAGCCCCTCCATACATCTCGCCCATTACACCACACCAATACCATTTGGCTAACAATTCCTGGTTCGTTCCAAGATTGAGCAGCTTGTTATTGGCATTGTCATAAGCATAAATTGCAGCCAATGGTATCAGTTGCGATGAATACGGGAGGTCTCTTGACCTAAAAATGCCCTGGTGAACCAAAAAGTCGGCAGCATCACAGAAACCTTTTACGAGATCATCATGGTACTTCTTATAATCTACCAAATCAAGACGAAGTATATCGCGTTTTTTACAAGTTACAGCTACTCGTTCATCATCACCCGAGGCAACACGTTTATAGTATGAAACCATCAATGTCATTGCGGCAAGGAAATTGGCACCCGTAATGTCGCGAAGTAGTTCTCCGTTCTTTTTATTTGAGAAAGTTTTCTTAATTTCTTCCCAGTCTGGACGCAACAAATGTCCATCTGCGGCAAAGGTGGCTGTTACCAATTCAAACACAGTGAGCGGAACGCCGCCAGTATTCACATTTTCAAATATTTGACAGACGGCTTCTTTTGGTGTATCTTTGTCGAGTTGGATTACAGGCATCGTATAAGACTGCACCAACAACAAAACTTTTGTATAGAAGTCTTGAAAAAGAGATATAACCTCAAGATTTTGACCATAATAATTGTGCAACTGCATCATCCAGTTCATGACATCAGGCGTAGAAAACGTGATATTCAAGGGAAACATCAGATTCTCAAATTCTTTTTCCCGAGTCGAAATGTCGAGTGTCACCGTACGGCCAATGTCAGATGTCAGCTGTTTCTTCTCCGACACAGAGATAATCGCATCAAGTCGGTCAGCATTGGGGTCAAGACATTTCTTGATGTCAAGGTAGTAATACCGCTTAACGGTGACATCGCGATTGGTTTCCATGCGGGTGGTGGTCGCATTTTTGCTTTTCAGCACCTGATACAAAGTGGTAAGCCGCTGTTGACCATCAAGTACCAACCACTCAGGTACTACATCATTGGTATTCTCTACGCCTTCGAACTTACGATATTTAAATCTTATTTGTCCACTACCATTTGCCAAAAACATTGCAGCACCCATAGGGTATCCAGATGTGATACTTTCAATGAGTTTGCAAATCTTGGTATTGTCCCAAACCCAACTGCGTTGAAAATCCGGTAACTGGGCTTTGCCCTCCTCAACCATCTTCAAAAGATCGTCCAGTTTTTTATCGTGTGATTCTACTGCCATGAACGTATTATTTATAAAGTCTTTGACATTTGATATGGCAAAAATAGGAATTTATCGTGTTTTGAGTACCATTTCCTGAAAAAAACGTATTTCCAATTCCATAATTCCCTAACTTTGCCCCAAAATTCAAACCCATCTCGATAATGGCACTGAACAACCTTTTCACCAGAGGAAGCAGCCGCGAGAAGCATTTCTTCCCCACATACGCAAAACAGGCTGAGACTGCACAAATTGCGGCCAAATACCTCAAGGAACTCGTCAAGAGCGACGACCCCGAGGAGCGCAAACTGCTCACCCGAATGATTAAAAAACAGGAGACCACCGGCGACGAACTGCTGCGCGAGTTCTACATCGAACTGAACGAGGCTTTTGTCACGCCCTTCGACCGCGAGGACATGAACGCCTTGGCCATGGACTTGGACAAATTCCTCGACTTCATCAACCATTCGGCCAAAACCATCCTGATGTACAACCCCAAGAAAATCGACAAGCAAATCAAGGAGATCATCGACAACATCCATGAGGACGCCAGCCTAATGATGCAAATCTTCGGACTCTTGGACGATCTCGGGAAGAATCATCAGCAAATCAGCGACTTGTGCCAGAAAGTCACCCTCATCGAACATGCCGTCGACGACATCTACGGCGACTACATATCCTACCTTTTCAGCAACGAACACGACGAGATTGAACTGCTGAAATACAAGGAGATAGCCCAAGCTGTGGAAGACACCACCGACCGCGCCAAGGAGGTGACCAGCACCGTTAAAAGTATTATCATAAAAGAATCGTGATGAACCTCCTGACCATAGCCATCATCTTTTCCATCATCCTTGCCTTCGTCTTCACCTTCCTGAACGGCATGAACGACGCGGCCAACTCCATCTCGACCATCATCGCCACCAAGGTAATGACTCCGATTCAGGCCATCATTTGGGCTTCGTTTTGGGAGTTTGCCGCCTTCTTCCTCATCCGATTGGTGCTACATCAGCAATTTGCGGTGGGCAACACCATGGCCAACTTTGCCGACCAAAACGTCATCGACCCCTACCTTATATTATCTGCTCTCGTTGGGGCGGCCATTTGGGTGGCAGTTTGCACCAAAAGCGGTATGCCCATCTCTACCTCGCACGCCCTTATAGGGGGCATCATCGGGGCGGCATGGTTCGTCAACGGCAGCGGCGTACTGCACATGCAACCAATCATTATCACATTGGCTTTCATTGTGTTATCACCGCTCATCGGTCTGTTTTTGGGCTTCTTCCTTGAGTGCCTTTTGCTGAGGATTTTCAAGAAAAGCCCTCGCAAAAAGGTCGACAAGATTTTCAAAATCATGCAACATTTCTCGACGGCGGCTTTCTGCATCGGCCACGGCTCAAACGACGCGCCCAAAACTATGGGAATCATCGCCGTTTTGATGGCCAGCGTGTTTACCACGCAAGGTGTCAGTCCTGAGATGCAAAGTTTCATCGGCAATTTCTACGACAGCAGTCAAGGCTTCCATATCCCTGACATTCTGGCTGTTGTGTGCTATATCATCATGTCGTTGGGTATTTTGATTGGCGGTAAGAACGTCATCAAGACCATGGGCGGCGGTTTGGCGAAAATCACTCCCATTAGAGGTTTTTCAGCCGAATTTGCCGGTGCTACCACATTGATTGCCACTTCGTTCATGGGTATTCCTGTAAGTACTACACATACCATCACGGGCGGCGTCATTGGCGTGGGCCTCACCGACGGTGTGAAATCCGTGAAATGGGTCACGGCCAAGCGCATCGTCCTTTCGTGGATTTTGACCATTCCCGTGCCTCTCGTCATCAGTGGCATCCTGAACCTGTTGTTTAACCTCTTAGTCAAGTAACGCCATGAGCCTCAACAGTTTCTTTCAGTTTTTCGTCCCCAAGGAGACCAAGTTCTTCCCGCTCTACCAAAAACAGGCGGAATACATCGACAAAGCTTCAAAACTTTTGCGTAAGATGCTCACAGAGACTGACTTGCAGCAACTTGAGGCCTTGAAAAAGGACATCAAGACCTGCGAGACCGAGGGCGACCAAGTGCTTCGCGACTTCTACAGCCAACTTTTTGCCACCGTTTTGACACCTTTTGAGCGCGAAGACGTTCATGAACTCGCCGAAATGATGGATACCTTCCTCGACCACATCGACGACACGGCCAACATCATCCTCACGCGCCGCTTCACTGACGTTGACGAAGACCTTACCACGATGGCCGACAATATCATGTTTGCCGCCGAAAACCTTAGCAACATCATCGCCGACCTGCCCGAAATGACCACTGCCAAAGGCAAGGAAATCGTCCGTTTGTGCCACGAAATCAAGTCGTTGGAAAACGAAAACGATGTGCTTTACGGCAGTTATATCAGCAAACTATTCCAACAAAACTACAGCCTCACTGAAATCATCAAGCGGAAAGACCTCGTGCAAGTGCTTGAAAACACGACCAATTCGGTGAAGTATATATCGGATAAGATTAGGAGCATAATAAGTAAGTTGTAATTGGCTTTTAGCTATTAGCTATTTCAACAACTCAACAAAGAGATTAATGATATAAAAGCCATGTTAAACAAACTAATTGAAACATTACATTAACAGAATCGGCTAAAAGCTCAGTTAAAGCAAGCTAACAGCTAATTGCTAACAGCTAACAGCCCAAAAACAAACCACCATGAGACAAATCATCAACAGCCTGTTAGACAACGACCTATACACCTTCAGCGTGTGCTATGCCTACCTGCAAAAGTTCCCACGCGCCATTGGACAATACACCTTCGTCGACCGCAACAACACGGTCTATCCCGAAGGTTTCGCCGAAAAGTTGCGGGAGCAATTCGACCTTTACGGCAACCTCAAAATCACCGATGATGAAGTGCATTTCATGAAACGGAAATGCTATTATTTCCCGCTATGGTTCTTCACCTTTTTGAGAGGCTTCCACATGCGCCCCAACGAGGTCGAAGTGAGCCAAGACGCTGAGGGTCACTTGCATATCACCGTCACAGGCTTGCTATGGCGCACCGTTTTTTGGGAGATGCCCATCTTGGCAACCGTTTCAGAACTGATGCACGAACTGAAAGGCGAATTTGAGCATTACGATGCCGAAAAGGAATACAAGAAATCCTACGACAAGGGCATCCGATTAATCGGTAATGGCGTGAAGTTCAGTGACTTCGGTACGCGCCGCCGTTTCTCCTTTGAGCATCAGGACAGGGTGATACAATCGTTTATCGAGGCGCAAAAACAGTTTACCAAAACTTGTTTCGTGGGCACAAGTAATGTCCTGTTGGCCATGAAATACGACCTCACCCCCATCGGCACCATGAGCCACCAGTTCATTGAGACCTGCTCGCTTTACGGCTACAATGAAGCCAACTACCTCGCCATGGACTATTGGCAGGAGGTGTATGCTGGTAGCCTCGGCGTATTCCTCTACGACACCTACACGCGCAAAGCTTTCTTCCAGAATTTCACCACATTACACGCCAAATTGTTTGACGGCTTGCGCGTCGATAGCGGCGATAACATTGAGGCTTTGGAGGAAATCATCGCGAAATACAAGGAACTCGGCATCAACCCGGAGCAGAAGTCCATCATTTTCAGTAACGGCCTGAATGTCAGCGAGGCCATCGCTATCCACGAGGCCGTGAATGGGCGGATGCAAGACTCCTACGGTATCGGCACCCACCTCACCTGCGATATCGACAACGTGAAACCGATGAACATCGTCGTGAAACTGACTGCAGCCAAAATTACCGAGAAACGCAACTGGAAAAAGGTGGTCAAACTCAGCGACGACCACGGCAAATACACCGGCGACCCCGAAGAGATTGAGATTTGCAGGAAGACGTTGGAGATTGAATAATACATCAAGGTTTAAACAACTCGTCCATCGTCACCTCGCTATTCACGATGCTTGAATGTTTGCCGTCGGCAACGCCAAAAGTGGTTACAAAAGTGTTTACCAAGGTTTTGGTGCTTCTGGTTTTCTCGCGGAACAGCCCCATACGGTCTCTCAGTTTCAACTCATAGTCGGAATTGATGCGGAAAGGCACCTTGCTGAATTTCATTTCACAAAGATGTATGATTCTGTCGGCCCTTTCGATAATCAAGTCTATCTGTGAGCCATGTTCACCCTCTTTCTTTTCAGCCTTGTCAAACCATGCCGACACCTCTGTTGCCACCCCACCTATGCCCAATGCTTCCCGAATCTGACGTGTATGCATGAGACACAAAAGTTCAAAAGTCAGTCCTTGCCATACTTCCACACTTCGTGAATCAAGGTGGTGGCTCCACCATTGCTCATCATACGAGTCCTTATTCGGCTCTATATATTTGTAATAGAACAAGGTGTAAAAATCCGTAAGTCTATAGATGCGGTCTTGGCTTTTTTTCCCATAGTAACGGAAACGCATCACGAAGTCGCAACGTTCCAAATTTTCAAGAATCTTTGTCAACCGAATGCCGTCTATTCCTGACTTTTTAGCCAAATCACTAAAAGTCATACCATTGCGATGTTCGGACAAAAGTTTCGCAATGGCAATATAATTGTCGGCATGGGCAAACAGCGCGCTATACAATTCGTCAAACTCAAGACGAAGTTCGCCATTGCGGGCGAAGCAAAGCCGATCCACATTCTGCGCGAGGCTCTGATTTGGGTCAATCAGACTTAGGTAGAAAGGAATGCCACCAAAAAACATGTAGCACTGCAATGTCTGGAACCTGTCCCACGGGCAATTCATGCTTTTGAGATACTGCTCTGTTTCATTTAGCGTGAAAGGCTTCAAATAAACATGGCTCGTGATTCGGGCATGAAGTCCTCCTTGGTTCTCAACAAGTTTGTCAACCATCCAAGACGTGGCCGAACCGCTGGCAATGAACAATATATCACGACGGCGAGCAGCCCAGCCGTTCCAGAAATTCTCAAATGCCTGCACGAAACTTGACTTTGGCGTGTCAATCCACGGCATCTCATCGATGAACACAACCTTTTTCCTGTCAGAAGGCAAACCGGCAAGATGTTCCTCAAGCATGTCAAAGGCATCAAACCAGTCTTTGACCTCATCACTTCTGACACGCTCGTTTTTGGCTTCGGCCAAAGCCTTGGTGAAATTGCGCAGTTGTTGGCGTCCTGATAGATTGTGTCCGCCGACATAGGTGAAATCAAACTTCTCGCCAAAGAATTCATCCACAAGAAAAGTCTTGCCTACACGCCTTCTGCCATAAACAATGACCAATTCCGAACGGTCGGATTCCAAGCATCTTTGCAACTCTGCCATCTCCTTTTCACGCCCGATTATTTTTCTCTGTTCCATTATTCATATTCTTAGCTGGCACAAAAATACAAAAATTGCAAATAAACATACTTTTTCTTGAAAAAAAACAGAGAAAAAGTATAATTATCTGCATTTTTATTTGGGAAAAGCAAATTTTGGTAAAAATGGGGTCTTGGAACTAAAACCCCTGCCGCCACCCGCACCCATTCCGCCACTCGGAGCAACCGTAGGCCGTCTTTCCTTTGATGACATGACCTTTTCCGCACAGCGGACACACCTGCCCGATGATGGCATCGGAATTGGGTTCGGCTGAAGTTGTTTTGGGCTTTTTTGGCTTGGGTGTCGCGGATTTCTTGGATGCTGCCTTCTTGGGTTTCTCCTCCACCACGGCAGCCACGCGACGGTTGCTATTGTCCATCATCACGGTCGTGACAATTTCGGTGACCATTTGCTTTAGTTCGTCCAAAAACTGTCGGGCTTCGTATTTATGTTGTTCTATTTCACGGAGTTTCTTTTCCCAAATGCCTGTCAGTTCGGCACTTTTCAGGAGGTCTTCACGAATGAGTCCAATAAGTTCGATGCCAGTGGGAGTGGGTTCGAGGCTTTTGCGTATCTTCTTGATATAGTTGCGCTTGAACAGCGTTTCGATGATGGCCGCTCTCGTTGAGGGTCGCCCGATGCCGTTCTCTTTCATCACCTCGCGGAGGGATTCATCGTCAACGAGTTTGCCAGCGGTTTCCATCGTGCGGAGCAAAGTGGCTTCGGTGTAAGGTTTCGGTGGCGAAGTCCATTTTTCGGCCAATTGCGGCTGATGCGGTCCGTGCTCGCCTTTGGCAAAAATGGGCAAAGTCTTCTCCTCGTCCTCCTGCCCTTCTTTCTTCTCCTCTTCTTGCTTCATCGGTTTGATGACCTCACGCCATCCCGGCACCAAAATCTGCTTGCCCGATGTCTTGAACTCCACCTCCTCCACTTTGCCCAATACCGTGGTTGTAGCAAACTGACAATCAGGATAGAACACGGCGATGAAATGACGACAGACTTCATCATATACCTTCTCCTCAGCAAACGACAAGCCTTGTGGCACCACACCCGTCGGGATGATGGCGTGGTGGTCGGTGACTTTGCTGTTGTCGAACACCTTCTTGCTTTTGGGCAGTTTCTTGCCTGCCAAAGGTGAAGTCAAGTCGGCGTAATTAGTCAATTTGGCCAAAATGTCAGGGCATTTTGGATAAATGTCGTCGCTCAGATAGGTAGTGTCCACACGCGGATAGGTGGTGTATTTCTTCTCGTATAGGCTTTGTATGGTCTGCAAGGTTTGGTCGGCGGAAAGGTTGTATTTTTTATTACATTCCACCTGCAAAGAGGTCAAATCGTAGAGCCTCGGCGGGGCTTCAGTACCTTTCTTGGTCGAAATGTCGGTCACGGTAAACTCTTTTCCTTCAATGCTTTGCAAATCCTTTTGGCCGTCCTCAACGGAACCGTATTTGCCTTTGGTGGCGGTGAAAGTCGTGTCGCGATAGATGGTTGAAAGCACCCAATAGGCCTCCGGCTTGAAGTTTACGATTTCGTGGTAACGGTTGACAATCAGTGCCAAAGTGGGCGTTTGCACTCGTCCGATGGACAACACTTGTCGGTTTTGGCCGTATTTCAAGGTGTAAAGCCGCGTAGCGTTCATACCCAAGAGCCAGTCGCCGATGGCACGACTAAGTCCAGCTTCGTAAAGCGACTGATAATCAGATTGGTCTTTCAAATTCTTGAAGCCTTCGCGGATGGATTCTTCGGTCAAAGAGGAAATCCAAAGGCGTTTCACGGGGCACTTCACGGCGGCCTTCTGCATCACCCAACGCTGGATGAGTTCGCCCTCCTGACCAGCATCGCCGCAGTTCACGATTTCATCGGCTTTCTGGAACAAAGATTCGATGGTCTTGAACTGTTTCTCAACGCCTTTGTCCGCAATCAACTTAATGCCAAAGCGTTGCGGAATCATCGGCAGGCGGCTCAGTGCCCAAGCCTTCCATTGTTCAGTGTAGTCGTGAGGCTCTTTCAGCGTGCAAAGATGGCCAAAAGTCCACGTCACTTGATAGCCGTTGCCTTCCATATAGCCCTCGCGTGAAGTGTTGGCTCCCAGCACTTTGGCGATGTCGCGAGCGACGCTTGGCTTTTCGGCGATACAGACTATCATTTTTAGTTGAGAGTTGAGAGTTGAAAGTTGAAAGTTTAAGGTTGAGTGTTGGGAATTGTGTCGGGATTGTAGTTCATCAGGAATTCGGCTTTGTCTTTTTGTGCCACAAACCACACCAAATCAGCGGGTTGGAAGGTAATACGCGCCGATGGGTTAAGGATGAAATGCCCGTCGCGCTCGATGGCGATGACCATAGCATCAAGTTTTTCGGCCAAGCCTGAATCCATCAAGGCCACACCGACGTATGGACTTTGGGGACGCACTTCAACCTTATACAAATCAACCTCGCTATCTTCGTGTTCCTGAATCAGTTGCTCGTCAAAAACCTCCACCTTCGACAACAGCAGCCGCAAATGGTCCTCGTGTCCCACAAACGTAATCTTGTCATACGGAAACAGTTGAAAATCAGACTTCGGCAACTCGAAAAGTTGTTTGCCACGCTCCACACTCACCACGCTCACGTTGTAGTTGTCGCGGAAATCGGTATCCTTGATCAACTTACCAGAATAATCGCTGTCGGGGCTAAGCGTCATCTTCTGCAAATGGCAGTTTTCCTGTAAAATCTCAGGGATGGAAAACACCTGCATCTGCTGCCGCTTGTTGAGGTTGTCGAGAAAACGATCTTCAATGTGTTTATAGAATTTCATGGCAGGACTCAATACACGCAGCAACACAGTGAAAACCAGCGCAAAACCGATGTTTATCCAATGATACCACGGACTTCCGACATTTAGTCTTTCCCAGAACAAATTGTTTAGGAAATGTTGAATCACGCTGTAGGAAATAACCGCCACAATCACAAACCGCAACACAAAGACAAAGCGAATCAACGACTTGTTGAACTTGCTGACTTCCATCAACTTATGGGTTGTATCGGCCAAGGTGTGCTTGAAACCCATTGCCCAAAGGAACGGCGAAACCAAAACCAGACTCAAGGCAGTGCCAATGGCCGAACTCCATGGTCGTGGCACATATTTCATAATGAACGAACTGGCGAAAAATCCAATCAAAATCACCGCAATGATGATGGCCAAATAAATGATGATGTTCTTGAATTGCCGCGCCAGGAAACTGCCCATGTTGACCTTCTTGCCGCTCTTCACCTTGATACCTGAATCACTGTTTTCCAAGCGGTTAAGCCAACCTTCAGGAAAATGCTTCGTCACCCATTGGTAACTCGGCACAGCTGATTTGATGGCGTAAGGCGTGATGAAAGTGGTGATGATGGACACCGAAACGATGATGGGGTAAAGGAACTCGTCGATGACGCCGTAATTGAGGCCTAAAGTGGCGATTATGAACGAAAACTCACCGATTTGGCTGAAACAGAAACCACCTTGCATGGCTTGTTTCAAGCCCAAACCCGCTATCAAACGACCGATGACGTTGCTCAACGGCTTGAAAATGAGCAACACCAAGGTCACAATGAGAATCTGCCACCAATAATTGACCAAAATCTGCGGGTCGACCATCATACCGACCGACACGAAAAAGATGGCACCAAACAGGTTTTTGATGGGAGTGGTCAGTTTGTGAATCGCCTCAGCCTCAAGCGTTTCGGCTAAAATGGAACCCATGATGAAGGCACCCAAAGCCGATGAAAAGCCCGCTAAGTTGGCCAACACGACCATCATAAAGCACAATCCTACTGAAAACACCGTCAGCGTTTCCTCCGACATGAATTTTCTGGCCCAACGCAATACGGTTGGAACCAAAAAAATGCCGCCCACGAACCAAACCAACAGGAAGAATCCTAATTTCAACATACTGGAAACCAACTGCATACCATCGAAACTCTTGCTGACTGCCAAAGTCGAGAGAATCACCATCAGCAAGACAGCCTCAAGGTCTTCCACCACCAATTCACCAATGACATTGCCACTGAACTTCTCGCGGTTCAACTTCATGTCGTCGAAGGCTTTAGCGATAATCGTTGTCGAAGAAATCGAGAGCATCGCGCCGAGGAAAATGCAGTCCATTTGCGTCCAACCCAAAGCCTTGCCGAGCAAAAATCCGACCACGCACATCGTCACCAATTCAGTAAGCGCAGTAATACCGACCGTGCCGCCCACTTTCTTCAACTTCTTGAAACTAAATTCCAAACCTATGCCGAATAGCATGAACACCATGCCGATTTCGCTCCATGTTTCCACGCTCGTGTGGTCCTTGATGACAGGAAACCAATCGAAATTCGGCCCGATGAGGAAGCCCGCGATGATGTAGCCCAACACGACAGGCTGTTTTAACCATTTGAAAATGACGGTAGTAAGACCCGCAGTGACTAATATCAGGGCAAGGTCGGAAAATAATGCAGGTAGGTTTTCCATAAAATGTGGGTTGCTTATTGGTTTGCAAAATTACAAACTAAACCAACAAAAACCAAACGCTTTTGCGAATTATTGTTTGGCCATCATGCATCTGACCAACTCCTGCGCCTTCTCCTCGGAGGCCACATACCAAACCGTGTCGCCTTTTTGGAAAAGGGTCGAGGCATCGGGGTTCAGCATGAAGTTATCGTCGCGCTCGATGGCAATCACCATCGCAGTGTAAGCATTGCGGAAATCCGATTCACGCAGGGTAACACCAACGAAGCGATTGCCTTCGTCCAACACAATCTTGTGAATATCAACGTTGCTGTGAGGTCGTTCCTTGATGAGTACATCGTCCTCCACCTCCACCAAAGGCTTCAGTCGAGCCAATTGCTCCTCGGTGCCGATGAAGGTGATTTCGTCCGAAGGAAACAGCATCAAATCCTTCTTTGGCAGGTCGATAATCTCGTCGGCACGATCAACGCTCACCACGCTTGCATTATAGCTGCTGCGGAAATCGCAGTCGCGGATGCGAAGGCCTGCATAGTGGCTTTGGGGACTCAAAGGCATTTTCGCCAGGGCGAAATTCTCTTGAAGCACCTCTGGGACTATAAACGAGTTCATCGACTCGCGCTTGTTCATGTTTTCGAGGAAACGTCTCTCGATGCGTTCATACCACTTCATTGCCGGGCTTAATCCCCTGAGCAACAACAGGAAAGCCAACGACGCTACAATGGCCATGATGACATCATCCATTTGCACGTTGATGGTCCTCCAAAAGTCGTCGTCGAGGAAATGCCTGAAGATATAAGAGGTGATGAACCATGTGGCGACGAAACGCACGGCATACAAAATCCACACCATCCGGCGGTTGGCCTTGTTCGTCTTGACCATCTTCTCGGTTTCGGCATCCAAGTCGTGCTTGAAGCCCAAGGCCCAAAGGAAAGGTGAAGTAATCAACAGACTGATTGCCAACGCGATAATATCTAAGTATGGACGAATCTGATGGTTTTCTATCGGGGTATAAACAGAGAAAAACACCAAAGTCAGGGCAAGGAGAATGGCCGCGTAAAGTATGGCAGTTTTAAGTTGGTTCAAGACAAAAGTACGCATCGTAACGGTGTTGCCGCTCTTTTCCTTGATGCTTTTTTCCTTGTTCGCGAAGAAACTCGTCCAACTTTCGGGCACTTTCCGTTCAATCCAATGGAACATCGGCTCGCCGGCCTTAATCATATAAGGTGTGAGGAAGGTGGTGATGATGGACACCGAAACGATGATGGGATAAAGGAAATCATCGATGACGCCGAAACTCATGCCCACCGTGGCGATGATGAACGAAAACTCGCCGATTTGCCCGAAACACATGCCAGCCCGCACTGAATTGTGGAGATTGTCACCCGCAAGCAACATGCCCACGCCCGAACTCACCGATTTCAGCACTACCACCACGATGGTAATGACCAAAATCTGCCACCAAAAATCGACTAAAACCTGCGGGTTGACCATCATACCGACCGAAACGAAAAACACCGCACCGAACAGGTTCTTGATGGGTGTAGTGAGTTTGTGAATCATCTCTGCCTCAAGCGTTTCTGCTAAGATGGAACCCATGATGAAGGCGCCCAAGGCCGACGAGAAACCAGCTTTGTTGGCCAACCAAACCATGAAGAAGCACAGGCCCACAGAGAACACCGTCAGCGTTTCCTCCGACATGAACTTGCGTGCCCATTTCAGGATGGTGGGGATGAGAAACACACCGCCCACATACCAAACCAATAGGAAGAAAACAAGTTTCAACACGCTCATCATCAACTCTTTGCCATCCAATGCCGCACTCACCGACATGGTGGAAAGTATGACCATCATGAGAATGGCGGCCAAGTCCTCAACCACCAAAACACCAATGACACTGCCCGTGAACTTCTCCCCTTTCATCTTCAAGTCCTCGAAAGCCTTGGCGATGATGGTCGTCGACGACATGGAAAGCATGGCACCCAAGAAAATGCTGTCCATCTGCGACCAACCCATGACCTTGCCCAACAAATAGCCGATGAAGCACATGGAAACCAATTCCGTAAGTGCGGTAATGCCCACAGTGCCAGCCTGTTTCTTCAATTTCTTGAAACTGAACTCCAATCCGATGGCAAACAGCAGGAACACCATGCCGATTTCGCTCCAAATCTCCACACTTTCGTGGTCGCGGACGATAGGAAACCACGGGAAATAAGGCCCGATGAGCAGGCCAGCGATGATATAGCCCAACACCAAGGGCTGCTTCAACCATTTGAAAAGCACTGTAGTAACACCCGCCGTGACGAGAATCAGGGCAAGGTCGGAGAATAGTTCGGGGAGTTCGGACATAACACAATGATTTTGGGGTGCAAATTTACGGAAAAAACACGAATTAAAAGACGGCTGGTGAAAATCGGTGAAAAGTGAAGAACATGTAGATTTGTTGTACAAAACAAAAACTTTTCCAAAATAATCCGAAACAAGTTCTTATTTTTGCGAAAAATTTCATCGTATGAAAAAAATAGCACTCGTTTTATTGCTGGTTTTCACCACGCTTTCACCAACTTTCGCACAAACGTTCAAGACGGTCGACGAGGCATGGGCACATAAAACCGCCAAAGCCTTCGCCGAAACCAGAACCACTTTCAAAAGCCAAGACTTGAATTTGGTTTCGTCCGATGGTGTTTTCGTATACAACATTGGCACACAAGGCTTTGTCATCATTTCAAACAATACCGTCTTGCCGCCCGTATTGGGTTGGTCTGACGAAAGCAATTTCCCCGATTTAGCCGATGCTCCTGAAAACTTCACGTCATGGCTTCAGCATTATTCCGAAATGATTGATTTCACAATTGACAACAACATCGCACCCGAGGCAGACATCCAACGACAATGGAATGAAGCTGCACAAGGCGTTTTCTCTGCCAAAAGCGAAAGGTCGGTCGACCCGATGGTAGAAACGCGCTGGAATCAGGATTGTTATTACAATGAATATTGTCCGGCCACTTCGGGCGGCGGCTGGTGGGGCGGCCCTTGCGGACATGTCTACGCTGGCTGCGTGGCTTGCGCTATGGCTCAGGTGATGAAATATTGGGATTACCCCACAACGGGCTTTGGATCACACAGTTATGTCCACAACCAATACGGTGAGCAAAGTGCCAACTTTGCCGCCACCACCTACCATTGGGAGCAAATGCCCAATGAAGTTTGGAGCCACAACGATGCCGTCGCCACATTGATGTACCACTGCGGCGTGAGCGTCAACATGAACTATTCCGCTTCGGGCAGCGGTGCGCAATCGATGGATGTGGAAACTGCTATGCGCTCATATTTTGGTTATTGCGGCGCAAAATACCGCCAAAAAAGCACTTACACCAATGAGGCTTGGATAGCCATGCTGAAGGCCGAACTCGACCTGTCGCATCCGATTTATTATTCCGGTGCCAACGGCGATAGCGGTCACGCCTTTGTTTGCGACGGATACGACAATAACGACCTGATGCACTTCAACTTCGGGTGGAGCGGCAGCGGCGACGGCTTCTATTCCACCTACGACGTGAACGGCTTCAACGAGGGTCAGGCCGTGGTGATGAACCTCTACCCTGTCAGCATCCAGGCCGACGACAATGGTATCATCTACGTCAGTGAGGATGGTGCTGGTGACGGCTCCTCGTGGGACAACGCCACCAATAAACTCCAATTCGCTTCTGCCCTTTCGAGCGGCGGCGGCACCAAGGTTTGGGTGAAGGCCGGCACTTATTACGGCGACACCACCGACACGGAAGGCGCGTTCTACATCTCGAAGAGCAACCGCATATATGGCGGCTTTGAGGGCAACGAAGCTCCCGATTTCGACCTCTCACAGCGTGACTTCGAGAAAAACACCACCATTCTCGACGGTCAAAATGCAAGACGTGTGTTGATGCAAGACCAAGCCTTCACTTCGACTTCGATGGCTGTTTGGGACGGCTTCACCCTCCAAAACGGCAATGTGGGCAGCGGTGCGGGAGCCTATCTGAACAATTACGTCACCCTCAACAACTGCAACATTATCAACAACGAGGCAAGCATGTATGGCGGCGGCGTTTACATCAATTCGACCGGCGGCACGGCACATGTCACGTTGAACAACTGCCGCATCACCGACAACACCGCTTCGATGGGCGGCGGCGTGTGCGACCGCATCGGTGCCGACTACACCAACTGCCGCATCAGTAACAACCGCGCCTCGACCAAAGGCGGCGGCATCTACCTTTATAATAATACGGAGCCGACGCTCAAAAACTGCATCCTCAGCAACAACTCGGCGCAAAGTGCCGGAGGCATGTATGCCCGAGGCAAGTTCACAGCCTACAACTGCGACATCGTGATGAACCTCGCCACGGAGAGCATCGGCGGCATCTACCACGAAGAAAGACACAACAAATACTACAACTGCATCCTTTGGGGCAACATGGCCAACGGTCAGCCGAGCCAAACCGAGGGCGTGAGCGACTATGAATATTGCGCCGTGCAAGGCGGTATGGACGGTACAGAAATCATCGACCTGCCTTCCGAAAACAATGGTCAGGAGCCTGGTGGTTTTGTCCGCTTCAATCATCCAGCTGAAGGTGCAGGAGCCGATTACCACAACGAGAACTGGAGCCTGAAGTCGCGCAGCATCTGCCTCAACGCGGGCAAACCCAACACCACAGGCTTGGGCAGCATCGACATCGCAGGCAATCCCCGCATCCAGAAAGGTCGCGTCGAGATTGGCGCCTACGAAAGCTGTGCCTCGCTCACTAAAATTGAGGATGCACTTTATGAAAGCCAAAGCCCTTATTGGTTCTTCAGCCACCCTTTGACCGAGCCTGGCTACTATACTTACGTCCTCGAAGGACAAGACTGCGACAGTGTCATCGGCCTCACTTTGATGATATTAGAAAGCGTGACGGAGACCTCAGAAAGCACCGTCAAAGTTTGGCCTAACCCGACGACTGGCACGTTGCATATTGATGCCACAGATATTAATAAAGTGGAAATTCGCAACCTTTTGGGGCAAATGGTTATGACCGCCGGAAAAATTGAAACCATCGACTTGAGCTGCCTCGAAAAAGGGGTTTATTTCCTGATTGTCAGCAATAAAAACGGAATGGAAGCCGTTACCAAGATAATCAAAGAATAGTGCCATGAAAAAGATTTGCCTTTGTTTAACCTTTTTGGTATTAGCCTTCGCTTCATGCAATAGGACAAACAATTACATCATTCCTGTAGATTACGAAAAGTATTACGAGGGAGTCACTAGCCTTACTGAAAAAGAGAGCCGAGAACTCGATAGAAAGATCATGATGGATTGGTACAACAATACGATGGGCAAGGAAATCCCTGATATTCAAGTGAAAAGTCTTGATGGGAAAAGCGTGAAAATCAAAAAATGGCTAAAAAGAGAAACCATCCTCGTTTTCACTGACACCCATTGTGGATTTGGGAAGGAAGAGGTTGAAAAAGAGTTACCTATGACCATTAGCAACATGAAGGATGAGCTTGCTGGCATTGACATTCTGTGCCTCATTGAAGATGCTGAGGATTCAGCACCTGGAGAAGCGTTTGACTATGCCAAGAGTCTTCAAGGCAGTTACAACAATATATTCATCATCGATCAAAAGGATGCCTTACGGATGAACCTCACTGGAAGCCCGACCAAGTTTTACATTGACAAAGACCAGATTGTAAGACAAATTCACATGGGCTTTGCTATGAATCAAGAACAGCGTGAAGATAGTATCAGACAAGGTATCTCTTTAATGAAAAAGGAAAAACAAAAATGAAAAAAGCCTATTTCTCAGCAGGTTGCTTTTGGGGCGTGGAGTATTACTTCAAGCGGCTCAAAGGCGTGACGAAAACCACCGTCGGATTCATGGGCGGCGAAATCGAGAACCCAAGTTACAAGCAAGTGAAAACGGGTATGACTGGGCATTTGGAGACCATCGAAGTGGAATACGACCCCGAGCAGGTTTCCTACGAAGCCTTGGTGCGCTATTTCTTTGAAATCCACAATTTTGAGCAAGCCGACGGACAAGGCATCGACATCGGAACGCAATACCTTTCCGCCATTTGGTTCAACAATACTGAGGAACGCGACACAGCCATAAAAGTTTTTGGCGAACTGACGCAGATGGGCTATCATCCCGCCACCCAGATTCGACAAACCATGATCTTCTATCCCGCCGAGGATTACCATCAGGATTATTTGGATTTACGGGGGGAGTCGCCGGAATGTCATGTTTACAGGCGGATTTTCTAAAAAATCCCTTTTTCTTTTCACCATAATGAAATAATTCCCTACTTTTGCAGAAAATAATGTGCCCATGCCAGAAATCAGCAACTTCTATGGCATCGTCATAACGATGTATTTCCCCGACCACAACCCGCCACATTTCCATGTGAGATACAACGAATATCGCGCTTCCATTGACATTCTGACAGGTAAGGTTACAGGAGAAATGCCAAGACGAGCTTTGAAACTTGTTTACGATTGGCTTGACCTTCACAAAGAAGAACTGATGGAAAACTGGTATAAATTGGAGAAAGGCACATCTCCATCAAGCATTCAACCATTAGACTAATCATGAAAGCCTCCAATGAACTGAAATGGGTAACATCTGCGAGAAATCTTGAAGGATTCAGACTTGCACTGACCTTCAACGACGGTAGCCAACGGGTTTTTGATTGTGAACCACTAATCGACCAATACCCCATTTTTGCCCCTTTACGCGACAAAGCCGTTTTCGACCACTTTGACCTTGACGGTTGGACGGTCACATGGTTGCATGGCACTATCGACATCGCACCTGAATACCTTTATGAACAAAGCATTGTGGCATAAACAATTAAACGAAATCTAATCATCATTTAAACAAACAGAATATGGCAAAAAACATCGAAGAAATCAAAGCCGCGTTGGCCCAATACGGCATCAACGGCGCAAAGGAAATTTATTATAACCCGAGCTACGAACAACTCTTCAAGGACGAGATGAACCCCGCCCTGACGGGTTACGACAAAGGCGTTTTGACCGAACTCAACGCCGTCAACGTGATGACGGGCATCTACACCGGCCGCTCGCCCAAGGACAAATACATCGTGATGGACGCCAAGTCGAAGGACACCGTTTGGTGGACCACCGAAGGCTATAAGAACGACAACCACCCGATGAGCGAAGAAGTGTGGGCACAAGTGAAAGACTTGGCCAAGAAACAGTTAAGCGGCAAGAACCTTTATGTGGTGGATGCCTTCTGCGGTGCCAACAAGGACACCCGCATGGCCGTCCGTTTCATCATGGAAGTGGCATGGCAGGCCCATTTCGTGCTCAACATGTTCATCAAGCCCACGGCTGAGGAACTGGCCGACTTCAAGCCCAACTTCACCGTCTACACCGCCTCGAAAGCCAAGGTCGAAAACTACAAGGAACTCGGCCTGAACAGCGACACTTGCGTGGCTTTCAACGTCAGCAGCCGCGAACAAGTGATTCTGAACACCTGGTACGGTGGCGAGATGAAGAAAGGCATGTTCTCGATGATGAACTACTACCTGCCGCTGCAAGGCATCGCCGCCATGCACTGCTCCGCCAACACCGACATGAAGGGCGAAAACACCGCCATCTTCTTCGGCTTGAGCGGCACGGGCAAGACCACCCTTTCGACCGACCCGAAACGTTTGCTCATCGGCGATGACGAGCACGGCTGGGACGATGAAGGCGTGTTCAACTTCGAAGGCGGCTGCTACGCCAAGGTCATCAACTTAGACAAGGAAAGCGAGCCCGACATCTACAACGCCATCAAGCGCGATGCTTTGTTGGAGAACGTCACCGTCGATGCTAACGGCAAGATTGACTTCAAGGATAAGAGCGTGACCGAGAACACCCGCGTCTCCTACCCCATCGAACACATCGAAAAGATTGTGAAGAACGTGCGTCCCGTTTCGTCGGGTCCCGCCGCCAAGAACGTCATCTTCCTCAGTGCCGACGCTTTCGGTGTGCTGCCTCCCGTCAGCATCCTGACGCCCGAACAGTGCAAATACTACTTCTTGAGCGGCTTCACGGCCAAGTTGGCCGGCACCGAGCGCGGCATCACCGAGCCTACGCCGACCTTCAGCGCCTGCTTCGGCCAAGCCTTCCTCGAACTGCACCCGACCAAGTACGCCGAAGAACTCGTGAAGCGTATGGAACAGAGCGGTGCCAAGGCTTACTTGGTGAACACCGGCTGGAACGGCACGGGTAAACGCATCAGCATCCGCGACACACGCGGCATCATCGACGCCATCCTTGATGGCAGCATCGAAAAGGCTCCGACCAAGATGATCCCGTACTTCAACTTCGAGGTGCCGACCGCATTGCCCGGCGTCGACCCGAACATCCTCGACCCGCGCGACACCTACGCCGACAAGAGCGCATGGGAAGAAAAGGCCAAGGACCTCTCCTCGCGCTTCATCAAGAACTTCGAGAAGTTCACGACGAATGACGCTGGCAAGGCTTTGGTGGCCGCTGGCCCGAAATTGTGATTTTTTTCACGCAGAATCCGCTGAAAACGCAGAACTGTGAGAACAACGAGCTGCTCCGATTGGGGTGGCTCGTTTTGTGTTATAACAACGGAGTCATATAAAGCGGAAGAAAAACAATACCATTATTCACCTTCACATCAGAAGTGTGCAAAACGTAGGGCGTTGTTGACTGTTCGGCAAATTTGATACGGAATTTCTCCAAAGAAGTGGTTGTGTAACGGTTGGTCGATTTCACTTCTATCGGGCAAATGTTGTGTCGGTTAGTAAGTTGTAGCTTTGGTATCAAAAAATCTATTTCCATACGATTTTCGGCCACTTTCCGGTCGGGATTGGAATAAAAATACAACTTGTGCCCTGCAACCCTTAACATTTGTGCCACCAGATTTTCCACCAACATTCCTTTGTTGATTTCCAATTTATTGAGCATCAACTTTCTATACAATTGCTCCTTGGCGATGATACGCTCATCAAAAGCGTGGGAAATGAGTAAACCTGTATCACCAAAATAACATTTTAAGGTGGTGCGCTCGCGATTAAGCCTCAACCCAATATTAGGAGCGGTCGTATTGTAGCACAAGTTGACCACACAAGCATCATCGAGCCAGAAAAAAGCGTCTTCATAATCCCGCATCCTTGCTCCCGACCTCAAGGCCGAAAGCCGGAACTTCTTCTCGTGCTGTTGCAGTTGGGCGGGTATCTCATCGAAAATGCTGGTCACTCTTGTTTCCGCTTTGGTGGCGTATTTCCCAATGTCATTTCGGTAAAGCCTCAAAATGCCTCGTTTGATTTCGTCCACCGCATCAAAGTCCTTAGTGTCAACAAAGGCCTGAACGGCTTGGGGCATTCCACCGACTATCATGTATTGGCGCAAATAGTCCATCACTTTGCGGTGCAATGCTCCCAATGGCTCAAGCCTCTCAAATTGCCGCCTGACAAAGTCCATAGCCATATCGTCACCCAAAGCCCAAAGAAACTCTTCGAAATCCATGGGGAACATCTCTATCCGCTGCTCCTCGGAAGGAATCACAATATCCGTCACATTTTTCTTGATGGAAATCAGCGAGCCCGTCTCAATATAATCGAATCTGCCATCTTGCACAAGGTATTTGATGGCTGCACGTGCCTTGGGATATTGCTGCACCTCATCGAAAATGATGAGCGATTCGCGAGGGTAAAGCTTCACACCGAAATATAGGGAAAGACGAAGGAAAAACTCATCGCGATTCGACAAATAATGCTCAAAAATGTTCAACAATTCCTCATCTATGTCATTGAAATCCACGAGGATATACGACTTGTATTCATTTTTTCCAAAGGCTTCGACAATATAGCTCTTCCCGATGCGCCTCGCACCTTCAAGCAACAATGCCGTCTTGCCTTGCTTTTCGTTTTTCCATTTCAACAGTTCCTGATAGATTTTTCTCTTCATGATTTTCAATATTTTGCACCTTTTCAAGGGATAAAGCAACCCGTTCTATACACCTTTTCAAGGGATAAGTTTACCATTTCCATACACCTTTTCAAGGGATAACCGGCTGCAAAGAAACAAAAAAAACAGAAACCACAGTGCTAATGAGCCAGATTTTTGATTTTTCTCACGCAGAATCCGCAGAATAATTTAGAACAACGAGCCGCTCCGATTGGGGCGGCTTTTTTTTGCGTCATCCCTGCGCATTGTCAAAGATTTTGGGGGGTCTATGGTTGCGCATTGTCAAAACAAGCAATTTTTCCATCCATAGAATGATATTTTTTGGTACTTTTGCACCTAATAATTAATATGAATCATCAAACTAACTAATCATCAACAAAAATTCAAAGCAATGAAAAAGAAACACCTTACCCCTATGTTGCTGGTCTTCATCGGATTGGCAATGCTTTCATTCGTGGCCAAGGACGGCGTAACACTTAGGCTCCGTCCGCAACAAGACAAAACCTACACCATCACCACAAAAGCAAACATGATGATGATGATGGAAGTGCAGGGACAAACCATGAACCAATCCCAAAACATGGAAACCAGACAGACCTTTACAGCAAAAGAGGTCACTGCTAACCAAGCCACCTTCGAAACACAAATCGAAGCCATCAAGATGACCATGTCATCTATGGGCATGAAGATGGAATACGATTCCGATCATCCCGAAAAGACCAGCCCCATGCTTGCAGGACAAACCCAAGAGATAGAGAAACACATCAAAAAGCCGACCAACATCACTTACAATGCTTTAGGCCATATCGTTGACTCTATTGAACTTGAAATGAGCCAATTGGGTGCAGCCATCGTTGAACTTCCCGAAGAGGAACTGACCGTAGGCAGCACTTGGACATTCAATAAGAAACAGGAAGTAGGTGGCACAGAAATCAATTCCAACATGACCTACACCGTTACTGCCATCTCAAAGAAAAGCGTCGATGTCAATATCACTGGAAGTGTTGAATCAACGGATGTGACAGGCACCTATACTGGCACAGCAAGCATCAATCCGAATACAGGCCTGACGACAAACAGCAGCACGAAGTCCAATATCTCCATGACTCTCAACGAGCAAGGCATGAGCATCCCGGTAACCATTGTTGGAACTACGACTGTTGAAGTGAAGTGATGATTTCATTCAGAAATCGCAGAATAAAATAATAGGAATTAAAAAACCAGCGGAGATTTCCGCTGGTTTTTCATAATAGCCTATTCCCTTATTACTTAGTTCAACATCACCGGCATGAGCAGCATCAGCAGGTCTTCAGACTCATTTTCGTTGTCGACGGGGGTGATGATGCCCGCGCGGTTGGGAGCCGACATGTCGATCTTGATGGTCTCAGAGTCGAAGTTGCCGAGCATCTCTTGCAGGAAGCGCGAGTTGAAGCCGATTTCCATGTCGTCGCCCTCGTAGCTGCACGAGAGACGTTCCTTGGCTTCGTTGTAGAAATCGATGTCTTCGGCGGTAAGAGTAAGTTCCTGTCCTGCAATGCGGAAACGCACCTGATGGGTTGCCTTGCTGGAGAACACTGCCACACGACGGATGGCCGACAAGAACATCTGGCGGTCGATGGTCAGGTGGTTGGGGTTCTGTTTCGGAATGACGGCATCGTAGTTGGGATAGCGGCCTTCAATGAGACGGCAAATCAGCTGGTAGTCGCCGAACACGTATGAAGCATTGGTCTTGTTGAACTCAATGCGCACAGGCTCGTCGGCAAGCGTCGCAAGGATGCTCTTCAACTGATTAATAGGCTTCTTCGGCATGATGAACGAGGCCACCACATCCGACTTGACATCGGTTCGGCGATAACGCACCAATTTATGGGCATCGGTTGCGACAAAGGTGAGGAAGTTCTCCGTCATCTCCATCAGCACACCCGACATGATGGGACGAATCTCATCCATTCCAGTAGCAAAGACGGTCTTCTCAAAACCTGTGGCCAAAACATTGGCAGGAATCTCCCAAACCGAGGTCTCGGCCATCACTGGCAACTGCGGGAACTCATCGCTCTTATGGCCTGCCAGTTTATAGCGACCTTCGCCTGCAATCAACTCCACAGCCAAGGTGTTGTTGTCGACCGACACGGTAATCGGCACATCGGGGAAGTTCTTCATGATTTCAAGAAGCAGGCGGGCCGGAATGGTCACTTCGCCAGTGCCTTCCACCATTTCGGGAACAAGGCTAACGGTCATGGTCACGTCAAGATCCGACGAGGTGATTTTCAGCTGGTTCTCGTCTAAATGGAACAGAAAGTCGTCCAAGATGGGTAGAGTGTTTTTCGAGCCGATGACACCGCTCAAGGCTTGCAGGCTCTTCAACAATTTGATGCTTGATACTATGAATTTCATCGTATTATGTATTATTTATCATTCAAATTTTGAGGTTGTAAAATTACGAATATTTGCAACACGTCAACATATTTTATCGAAAAAAAGTGAAATTTCAGAATCCCCCATTGCTGATGCCAGCATATTTCAAACGGTTGAGGAAATCGAGCATCGACTCGTAAGGCACCGCTACATATTGGAATTTTCCTTCCTTGTTGGAACGGGTACGATTCTTTTCCTTCATCTCCGACAAGCGTTGGTTGATGTCTGAGTAAGTGCAATGCACTTGGAACTGCCCATCACCGCAGTTGTAATTAATGTATGTCAAAAACATGTCGTTTTGGAAGAAATACGTGATGTTGCCCAAACGACGGTCAAACATTACATAGCCATCGACATATTTGTTCACAATGTGGTTGCCAAAATTGCCCAAACCGATTTTCCCCACCGAAATGAAGGCACGAAGCTGGTCGTTCCAAACCATTTTCAAGTCGGGAATGACGATGGTCTGACTATAGAAATCGGAAGACCGCATCTCAGGGTAGCCACCTGAAAGCTCAATGTTGTGCTGCAACTCCTCGGTCTTCTCCGCATTGTTCTCTGAACGGAAATAGGGCAGATAATTGGTCTGCGTCAGGTCGATGGACATACCCACCGCATTGGCGTAAACCTCGGCCATGGCTTCCATCGCCTTGTCGTCGAACACGGGAACGTTGAGCACATTGATACCTTGCAACGTGAGGCTGTCATTGGGATATTGCGTATAGTCGCCATGCACGGCAAACTTGACCAAAGGCGTGTCGAAGCCCAAGTCGGTCGTGCCGTGACCCGTAATGACACCGCGTGAATCAAGCTGGAGCCTTGTATCGAATTGTGTGGTGTCGGTCACCTCAAAACGCAGGCTGTCAGCATCAAACCACAGGATTCCATTGGCAGGAAACGCCTCATCGGTATTGGCTCTCCCCTCACGCGGCGTGAGGAAGGCTCCGAAAAAGCCGCCATCAATAGCCAACTCATAATAGAGGCCATTGCACATATTTGGTTCCTCCTCGCGGATGCGATTCATATCAATGGGAATGCGGATGGAAGCAGGATTGATATGGGTTGCCGAAACAAACCCACGTTTAAGGGAGGCTGTGGTATCAAAGGACGCAGGCTCCTCAAAGCCCAACATGGTATACTTTCCGTCGAAATAGCCCAACTGTTCGGTGGCATCCAAAGTCAACCGGCCATGAAAACCGAACTGATTGCTCAACTTAAACTCCGATGCTGCTTCAATATTGGCATAACCGTGCGTCACGCCTTGCACCGGCACAATCGTGTCCATTTGAATCGGGATGCTCACGCCTTCGGCATTGGTATAGTCCCAAACGCCTTGCGCCTCGTAATAATTGCGGCCATGAATGTTGACCACGGCATCCTTATAGAGATAATAGGCATTAAGCGTGTCGGCCAAAAGATCGCCCCTCACTGGCTCCAACTTCGATTCGGCATCAATGTCGACATCGTGGGTGTAAGGAAACACCGCTGCATCAGCCACACGGATGATTTTCACGTCGTGGGCATGAATGACGTAGTTGGTCATATCGTATTCGGCACTCATGCTGTAGAACTGCAACGAGTCCTGGCCAGGAACCAACGAAATGAACTTGGATGCGTTGCTATGGATAGCCAAAAGTTCCTCATGCGTAGTGGCGTTGGCATAGTCGCCGAAGGATTCTACAGGGTTGTAGACATGCAAGCTGTTGGTGGCCATATCCCACTCGGCCTCCTTGAGCAAACAGATGTATTGGTTCATCGGGAAGTCAAGGTTACTCCTCTGGTCGAGGTAGTCGTATGTCACCTTCTCAGCATCGAAATCCATATTGGCGCGATAGTTGGTTGCCGAGAATGCAACAGTTGAAGTATCAGCGGAATAGAGCATAAAATCAGCTGAGTCGGCCACAAAGGTTCGTGCATCAAACGCAAAATGGTCAGAATCAAACTCAGTGAGGCCATACTTAAGCTGCCCGTCGGCTGAATAGCCCTCTGGCGTCAATGTGGTCTTTCCTGAAAAATACGTGTCTCCATACAGGCAGATTGGGTTGTCGATGGTTTCTGTGGTCAGTTCAGGCTTGCGCACGTCCCACTTCATTCGAAGCGCATTGGCGTTGGCCGTCGGATACATCGTGCCATCGGCCCTTGGCACCATCTTGAATTGGTTGGTGATTGCCGTAACAGAGTCCATGTAAATCAGGAAAACGTCTGAATTAATCGTGGCGGTCTGATAGTCCAATTGACCATTACCGAAAAACCCGCTCGACGAGAGATGAACCGTGTTGTGGAGCCTACCCAAATCGCCATACATGGGATAGGACTCGGTTTCATTCTGGCCAATCTGATGATCAAAACCCAAACTGTAGTCGTCCATCACCACAAGCGGCTCAACAATTTTGGGCAAAATATCCGCCGAAACCAGCTCGCCTTCGAAGCGTACCTTACGCATAGAGAGGTCGTTAAGACTGTCAATCACAAAAGGATAGAGGCTGTAATAGAACTTGCCTTTGAGGTCGTCGGAAGTCATCACCGAGTCGACACTACCCGGATGGAACACGCCTCCGTTGATTTTGCGATAGAACTTGAAGCCCTCGGCATCACTATGGAAAATCGGGTATTCCGGCGTGTTGTAACGGCTTGACTTGTTGTCACCTCGGTCAATCTCCAAGCGGCCTTTCAACCGTTCAAGGGTACCATCAATAGGAATGATTTGACGGCCATCGCGAGCATAGAAACGCAACGAGTCAATCTTGTTCATGTTGATGGTGAAATCCTCATAATTGAACTCACTATCCTTGGTGAAAAACTCAAACATACCCGCGAGGATTCCGCCGGAAAAACTGAAATCATGGTTGCGCTTCAAGGTGATGCGCCCGTTGTCGGGAACGATGACCACATGCTTGCGATCGCTCAAGGAAATGGCCGAAGCTTCTACGCCATTAATCTCGGAAGTGATGCCAAACACAAGCAAGTCGTTGGTGTTTAAATCCAAGCGCACGTTGGGCTGACGGCCAGTCGTGACCGTATGGAAAGCAATCACATCATAGTCGATGTTCTCTCGCGACGACTCAATCACATCATAGAAACGAGGCAAGACCAAAGCGGTTTTGTTGTCGGCATAATACTCGATATAACCCTCTGACTGCAAGCGCAATAGCATGGAAATCACCTGCTCGATAGGGAATTGTAGATAAGCGGCAAAATCGACAACATAAAAGAAATTGGGATTGTCGCCATAGTTGCTTTTCAGGAACTTCTCAAGCCTGATCATGGGATGAGTCCCGTCAAGGCCTCGCAGCATCTCAAAGTCATCGTTACGGAAATAGTTGACGCTCATCAACTCACCTTCGCTTCGCGGATTGACGCCTTCCATTCGCCTGAAATCCACCACATTACCATCAATGTTCCAATACATGGCCTCAACGAAAATGTCAACGCCGTGAAAATAGTCATGGAAAGGCGCATCGCCATAATCCTTTTCCGAGCGATAAATCATCATCGTGCGGTTTTGGTTGTTGTAGCGGAACCCCAAATCGTTGTGATAGATGGAATCGGAGACGATGCCCATCTCGGTCGTGTCGTTCAGGTAGACACGCATCGAAACGTGGTCAGAAACCAACAATTCCTCCATCGACATCACAAAACGCTGGGCTTCAACGCGAACAATCTCCTCGCTTCCCTGCCGAAACCTGAAAACAGCCTTGTTCTCCACACCGCCAAACACATCGACCTGATTGCCCATCATGCCGATACCGCCCTCAAAATCAATGTTTTTCAGAATGTTTGGAATCACGTAGTCGGAGCGATACGACCGCACTCGTGGAAACATCGTCTTTTCGTTTGGCGCGTTCACCAAAACCTTGTCCTCGAAACGCCCCAGAATAGCCTCCTTAAAATACTGCTTGTCGTAAAAAAGCACCGAGTCGATAGCATATTCGGAATGGCTCAAATTCAACGTATAATGCTCAGGTAGCGTAACATACGCCTTTTCTGGCGATATGTCAAACCTCGACCAGTCGGCACTTCCCCCGCTGCCCTCCCAACGGTTGTTGTCAAGGAAAAAAGTGCCGTGGGTCTGCTTGAGCATCGACTCGTCTTTCTGCGAAACCAACGACAAGTTGCCATTGGCCGTCAGTCGAAACTCATCTTTGGAAGGGAACCCAATCTTGGCCTCTTTCAGCGTCCATTTCGAGTTGCCTTTCGAAGACAACGTCTTTTCGACAAAAATCCCCCGACATGAGGCAAGGTATTTCTCCATGCCGTTCATTGAATTTTGGGCCTTCGCATCGGTGTAAGCCAACCAATTGGACACGTCCTGATACGACAATCCGCAAATAGGCACGCGAAGCACCAACTCCGTGAAATTGAATACATTGGAGTATGCTCGCGCCCCACTCTTTGCATGAAACAGCTCACACAGACGAATCACGGTGGCCGCGTCTTGTCCCGTGTAATAAGTATTCCACACGTCAGCGAGGTTGCCCATCATCTCGGCGGCCTCGTCGCGTTCTTGCTTTGAGGTGCCCGTATTCAGATAGGCCGACAACTCGTCGAAAAACGCGGTCTTGTCGGTCGAAAAAAACGCTTGCGCCCTAACTACGGTCATTCCCGTCAGTAGAAGCAGTGCGGTAAGAAGGATTCCTTTCTTCATGTCGTTCAATGATTTATCAATTCTTCACAAACTCAACCGCAACCCAATTGTTGCGGCTCAAATGGCGGCAATAGCGCAAGCCCAATCGCTCGGCTTCCGCTTTGATGCTTTCCAAATCTTCGGTATAAAACCCACTGAAAAAGATATGTGCACTAGGATTCATCGCAGCCACATAATGGTGCATATCGCGAAGCAAGATATTGCGGTTGATATTGGCCAACACCACATCGAAACTACCCTTGATGGCAGAGGCGTCACCCAAAATGATTTCGATGTCAGTAACTCCGTTCAACTCACAGTTGGTAAATGCGTTACGGTATGCCCATTCGTCGTTGTCAATGGCCACAGTATGTCTTGCGCCCAGTTTTTTGGCCAAAATCGCCAACACCGCTGTACCACTACCCATATCGAGCACATCTTTCCCCTGAAAGTCAGTTTCCAACATCAAGGAAATGATTTGCGATGTAGTTTCATGGTTAGCAGTGCCGAAAGACATCTTTGGTTCAATGACCAAGTCGAACTCGAAACGAGAATCAGGTTCATGGAACGGCGCCCTCACGCGACAACGCTCGTTGACCACCACCGGCTGGTATGAGGCTTCCCACAACTCGTTCCAGTCTTTGTCGGGCATTTCGGCCACATTCAAGAGTTGAATGCCAAAAAATGCAGGTTCTGCCAACAACCCTTCAACTGCCAAATCATCACGACATTCTGCTGAACGATAAGCCTTTAAGCCAAAATCATCGTCCATGAACGAGTCAAAACCCATATCGGCCAGCATCGTGATCAACATATCATGTTGGATGTCGGATGAAGGCACTGAAAAAGTGTATTCCAAGGTCTTCATCAGTCCATGCCGATTTGAGACGCTTGGACGCAGATGGAGACGAAATCGTCAGCCTTGAGCGAAGCGCCACCAATCAGGCCGCCGTCCACATCGGGCTGCGAAAACAGTTCAGTAGCGTTCTTTGCATTGCAGCTTCCGCCGTAAAGGATACGGATTTCATCGGCTGTGGCCTCGTCGTAATGCTCTTTCACCAAGCCACGGATGAAGGCATGCATCTCTTGAGCTTGTTCCGGCGTGGCGGTCTTTCCCGTACCGATTGCCCAAACGGGTTCGTAGGCGATAATGGCATCGTAAATGGCATCACCGTCCAAGTGGAACAAACCTTTTTCCAACTGCTCACGCACCACATCGAAATGACGACCGGCCTCGCGCTCCTCCAACACCTCACCGACGCAATAGATGGGAGAAATGTTGTTTTCAATCACGCGATTGATCTTCTCAGCCAACACCTCATTGGTCTCGCCGAAGTATTTCCTTCTCTCGCTGTGACCGATGATGCAATAATCCACATCGATGGATTTCAGCATCTTGGCCGAAACATCACCTGTGTAGGCGCCTTTATCGTAGGCACTGCAATTCTGTGCACCCACGTTGAAACGCTGCTCGTCAAATTCAAAGTCGGTGAGCAACTCAAGATAGGGATACGGCGGGCAGATGATGACTTCGCAGTTCATCTCTTCCTGTTCATCAAGGCGGTCGAGGATGTCGTCGACCAAAGTTTGCGCCTCATCAAAAGTGAGGTTCATTTTCCAGTTTCCTGCAACGATTTTGCTTCTCATAACAATATTGATTTAAAGATTTAAAATTCAAAGATTTCAGATTTCATATTGGGCATTCCTATAGAGTGACAAAATTACGAATTATTTGACTCGAATCTTTCGTCCTGGCCAAAGTTTTGTGTCTTTCTTGCATTTATTCAGCTTGCATAAAATTGACACCGTTGTGTTGTTCTCCACAGCAATCGAGTGCAAAGTGTCGCCTTTCTTGACCACATAATACACTTTCTTGCTGTTTTTATAGCTCTGCAAATCAACAACTTTAATATCAGACTTATTGGGAAGGTCGTCGTAAGCGGTGTAGAGCAAGGCCCTTGACACGGAAAAATCCTTGTCCACAGGACGCAAAGAATCCGTCAAAGCATGGGAAAACAGCCATTCGTAGGTCTGCCTCAAATAGAAAACCCTTGCAAGAGCGGTATGGTCCACTTTGTCAAGTTTATCGAAAAGGAGCCGGCTGGTATCGCCGCATTGACACATGGAATCGACAACCCTCTCCGACCGATTGACGGGAACCGCCATGTCTGCTTTGCCGTGAATAATCCACAAGGGCACTTCCGTCAGGCCACAAAGCGACTTCATCGTTGACCCGCCACACATCGCCATTGCCGCCGCCACTTGGTTGGGATAAGTCGCCACGAAGTCCAACGTCCCGAAACCGCCCATACTCATGCCGAGGACGTAAAAGCGGTTGGTATCCACGCGATAATTGGCTTTCAACCAATCATATAACATCATCAGTTTCTCCGGTTTCCATGCCGTTTTGGACTGCGGGGCTACGACAATCGCATCAATTTCCCTGCCTCTCATCAATGCATTGATGCAACCATATTGCCGAACCAGCTCCAAATCATCGCCACAAAGACTTCGGCCATGAAGGAAAAGAACCACTGGCTTTTTTTCAGCAGCCGTCGCATAATCCTCTGGCAGATAGAGCCAAAAATCATAGTTGTCAGGAACGACATCCCGACATGCGATAAGCTGTGCCTTGGCAAACAAGGACATCAGACAAAACCATATAACGAGCCATTTCTTCATTTCCTTCAAATCAACTTGCAACTTCAAAAAGCACTTTGCTGCGGCATACCTCCGTTTCAGAATTTGTGCTCTTCTCCGTCTTCACCAAACGGATACAACATTCATTCTCAGCCGTTTGTTCTCGATAGAAGTTCAGTTTGTCGCCTTGGTGGGCTTCGGCCACGTATGCAATCTCAAAACGCTTGAGCCGATGTTCACGATACCATGCAATGTCCCACAAATCAAGCACATGCTCGATGTATTTCACCGAATTGACATGCCCGTTGATGTCGATGTCGTTGTAATTGACGTCGATGGTCCTGACCAATTCCGCACCTTCGCCCATCCTCACTCGGCTGCTTCTCTCGATCGGGCACAGCTTGTCGGTCACAATCCAGTTTTTGATGGCTCCGTCGTCGATGTCGTAAATATCGGTAGGTTGGCGCGTTTCCGTGTCAATCATCGCCCAAATGGAGCGACCATAGCCATAAATCCGACCCTTACTGTCCGACACGCAGAAATTACGGCTGGTGAAGAACCTCATCGCACTTTCCACCCAAGTCTCCACCGTAAAATGCTCATATTGGGAAGGCATCTCCTCCACTTCGATGGCCAAGCGCGACAGCACCCACGAGCGTTGTATGCCCATCAGGTACTTCATCCCAAAACCACGGTCGGTAGAGTGGAAATCAGCCGCATTAAGCATTTGGTTTCCAAGATGTCCCAAAAACAACCGTCCCGAAAAGTCGCAGTGGAACGGCTCTGCCATGAATTCGTATGTTCCGATTTTATCCAAGATTCAAGATTTAAAATTCAAAATTCAAGATTTAAGATTCAAGATTTAAGATTTAAAATTCAAAATTTAAGATTCAAAATTGGCTAAAACATCGTGGCACCAAACAACTCTCAACTTTCAACTCTCAACTTTCAACTCTCAACTAATCCTCACCCTCGGGTCAATAATCCCATAAATGATGTCCACAATGATATTGACGATGATCAGCATGACCGCGATGAACAACACCGCACCCATGATAACCGGAAAATCATATTTATCTAACGCATCGACCACCACCACACCGATGCCCTTCCAATCGAAAACGTACTCCACGAACACCGCACCCGCAAGCAGGGAGGCAAACCAGCCCGAAACCGCCGTCACCACTGGATTCAAGGCGTTACGAAGGGCATGAACACAAATAACCCGCCAAGGTTTCAGACCTTTGGCCCGCGCCGTCCGCACATAATCCATCGACATGGCTTCCAACAAGGAAGTGCGCGTCAGTTCGGTCACCACGGCCAATGGCCTCATACCGAGGGTCAAGGCAGGCAAAATGAGGTTGTGCAAACTTAAGAACTCTCCCCTACCATACTCATCGACGGTATAAAGGCTACCCGTCATGCTCAAGCCCGTATAGTGTTCCAACAAAAAACCGAAAATCCATGCCATCAGGATAGCGGCAAAAAACGAGGGCAACGACATTCCTATCGTGGTGACAAACAATGTCAACTTATTGAGAAACTTGGTGTTGAACACCGCTGTCAGTATGCCTATGACCAAGCCAAGAAGCATCGCAATGGAGATGGAAACGAAAGCCAAAAGCAAAGTATTGGGGAAAGCCTCACCCAAGATGTCGGACACTCGACGCTTGCTTTGGTACGACATCCGCAAATATGGGCCTTTCAGCACGATAGCGGTCGTCCCAATGGTGGTTATCGTGGCATAATGACCGAGTTTTTCGAGTTTCTGGGTGCCGTTTGAGACATCGTAAAACGAAACGGGAACCAAGTCATTCAAGTAGTCAACGTATTGTTTCCCAAGGCTTTGGTTAAGTCCCAATTCCTCACGAATAGCATCCACCGACTCCTTGTCGGCCCTTTGTCCCAACATCATCTGGGCCGGGTCGCCAGGCAATATGTTGAACAAGAAAAACACCAAGGTTGCGACACCCCAAAGCACCGCGATTCCATATAGAAGTTTTCGTGTGATGTATGCTCCCATTTCCTCACAAAACTCTCAAAACAAGCAAAACCTTTTTGGAATTAATGAGGCTACTCAACCTTGTGCCGCCTGAAAGCAGTCGATTGGCTTGCTTTCCACTACTTTTCCTTTTGTTTTGAAAGTTTTGCATGTTTTGTGATACTACTTAAACAACATTTCGAGTTTTTTCCCTTGCGGAAAGTCAATGGCACTCCATTTGTCTTTCACCAAGCCATCGTCAAGCCAAATCAAGCCTGGATTAAAGCGCACAATCGTCTTGATTTCCAGCTCGTCAGCAAAATAAACTTCATAGAGGAAGTCATATTTCTCGCGCAAGGTTTCCACATATTCAGGCACGTTGGCCACCGTCCAAACCACCGTAAAATCATGTTTCTCAGCCGTTTCCGTTATATTTCTGATTTTTTCCCATTCCTCTTTCGTCACCCCGTTCAAATCATTCGAGGTAAACATCAGCAGATTCTCCGTGTTGAGAATCATATCGGTGACATCGTTGCCGTCTTCATCCAAAGCCGTGAAACCGAGATAATTGCCTCCACCTTCTGTCCGTTGTTCAACAAACTCCCATTGGCTCATCCACACCGAGTCGTTCCAAGGATAGTTCGGCGAGAGGTATTCCTGTGTCTCCCCTGTCGTCTTGTTTCTGTAAGTCAGATAAATACGGGTCTCTTCAACGGGTTCGGCATTGAGTTGCTTACCAACTTTCCAATTCATGAAATCAACAACTGGCAGATGACGATAATTATAGATTTCAAATCCCATGAAAGCCAAAGCATAAACGCAGCCGATGACGAATTGTCCGCGCCAAGTCAGGCGGTTTTTCAACTGTTTATTGTTCAAAATCAACGGGATAAGCACCGCATCAATGACCAAGTTCTTATAAAACGTCTGCCAATTGCTCATCTTCACCGCAGTGCCAAAGCAACCACAATCGGGCACCAAGTCATACAAGGCATCGAACAGGGTTGTGATGGTGAAGAATATCATTAATAAGGTGGCACCAAGCACGGCCAACCTTGGAAAGACATTGGTTATCAAGCAAATGCCTACCAAAAACTCCGCCAAAATCATGAGCATGGCCAGAATCAAGGCTATGACGTTCAGCCAAGTGATGCCATAAACGGCAAAATAATCGAGCATTTTGTATTTCGTCCCAAGCGGGTCGACACCTTTGGTGAAACTGCTGAAGATAAACAGTGCACCGACCAACATGCGACAGGCTACCAATACTCCAGATTGTTTCGCTTTGCTCGCAACGACGCTATCGCGTCCAAAATGCGGAAAACTACAAAAAACAGCCAATAACAAATTGGCAATCAACACTATCAAAAACAACAAACTAAAACTCGGCAGGAAATAAATCCCAACCGCCGAGGCAATGGCCACGCCAATGCTGACCCAAGAAAGGACAATATTCTTCTTCATCTCATTCCTCCTCACCTAACAAAATCAAGGCAAACACTGCGTAGTTAATCATGTCGTAATAGTTGGCATCAAGTCCCTCAGAAACAAGGGTTTTGCCATTATGGTCCTCAATAGACTTGGTGCGCAAGACTTTGCTCATAATCAGGTCAGTGATGGAACTGACGCGCATGTCGCGCCAAGCCTCGGCATAGTCGTGGTTCTTGCGGGTCATCAACTCGTAAGCCTCGTTGGTGACCTTGTCGAACAGTGCCGTGGCCTCCTCAATGGTCAAGTCTGGCTGGTCGACCACACCGAGTTGCAGCTGTATGACACCCATCGTCGCATAGTTGACAATACCGATGAACTCAGGCTCTATACCTTCATCGACTAAATGTTCCGAAATGGTTTGCAAAGTCCTGATTCTCTTAACTTTAATAAATATTTGGTCGGTTATTGACGGTGTACGAAGGATGCGCCATGCCGGACCGTAATCTTTCATCTTGTCGACAAACAGCTCTCGGCATTGCGCCAACACCGCATGAAATTGGGCTTTTGTATCTTTCTTTTGCATAGTTGGATTCATTTCATTGCGCAAAATTAAAACATTTTGGCTAATGCGAGAAAATTATTTGAGCACAAAATAGCCATCACATTCCTCCTTCGCTTTCTAACCAACCATCAACCGCCCTTCTGCAACAATGGCGGCAGTGCCACCGACATAAATGTTGCCATCGGCGTGAACACTCGTAGCCACCACTGATGGGCGTCCCATGGCCTCGCCTTGAAGGAACGTGCATTCCGCTTCTGAGTCAAGGCAACCCTGCTGTTGCAGATAATAGGTCAAGGCGGCGTTGGCGGTACCTGTGGCTGATTCCTCGGGCACTCCATACAAAGGTGCGAAGTCGCGCACATGGGCTGTGAAACCGTCGTTGCCGAAAGCGAAAACGTGAAAACTGACAGCATCGTAACGTTTCGTCAATGCCGCGATGGCCTCCATGTCAGGCTTCAAGGCTTGCAACGTGGCCACATCAGGCAGAGGGAGCATGATATCAGGCAGGCCGGAATAGACAATCTGCACGGGCATCGTTGGACGATAACCACTCACACCGAGGGCTTTATATAACGCTTCGGTGTCCTCAACGGTAGCGACAATGCGCGGCTTGGCCATCTGCATCATCACTCTCTCCCCTGCTTCTATTTGCAAATCGCCAGCCAGCGTATGGCACTGACAAAGCCCCGACGCCAACCCCATGCGGTGCAAAAGGGCAAAAGAGGCGATGGTAGCGTGGCCACACAACTCCACCTCGGCAGCAGGCGTGAAATAACGGATGGTGAACTCTTTTTCGGAATGACGACGGATGAAAGCCGTCTCCGAATAGCGCAACTCAGCGGCAATTTGGAGCATCAGACGTTCTTCGGGAAAAGTGTCTCCGTCGAGCAAAACCACCCCCGCAGGATTGCCGCCAAAAGGCTGGTCAGTGAAAGCGTCAACAATGAAGTATTTCATAGCGTTTCGATTTGTTTCAGCCGCAAAATTATTCATTTTCCTGAAACGTTTGAAAAAAAGAATCCAGTGATGGAATAGTTTTCTTTGGATTTTTAGGCCGTTTTTCGCAAACGAATGTAAAAAGAATTACATTTGCACTCTTATCTGACACATGTAGAAATCTTACACTTATGAAAAAATTAGCTATTACTGTCTTTCTAATGACTTTCCTCGGCCTTGAGTCGGCATGGGCCTGCACCAACCTAATAGTAGGCAAAAAAGCCTCCGCCGATGGTAGCGTGATGTGTACCTACAATTGCGACGGTTTCGGTTTCTCTGGCTCGCTGTTCTATAGTCCGGCGGGCCAACACGCCGACGGCGAACTCATCGCCATTCGCGGCTGGGGGCCATCGCACGAAGGCCAATTCGTGAAACAAGTCCCTTATACCTATAATGTAGTGGGCCTGATGAACGAAAAGCAAGTGACCATCGTCGAAACCACCTTCGACGGGCGATTGGAACTCGTCAACCAAGAAGGCCTATTGGATTATTTCTCGTTGATGCGCTTAGCCTTGCAACGCTCGGCCACCGCCCGTGAAGCCATCAAGTGCATGGCTGAATTGGTTGAGGAATACGGCTACAACAGTAGCGGCGAAACCATCACCGTTTGCGACCCCAACGAAGCTTGGATTATGGAAATCATCGGCAAGGGCCCTGGCCGCAAAGGAGCCGTTTGGGTGGCCCTGCGCATCCCCGACGACTGCATCTGTGCCCACGCCAACCTGAGCCGCATCCGCCAGTTCCCTTTGGAAAAGAAGTCGAAAAACAGCATCAGCAGCAAGAACCTCAAGAAAATCAACAATCCGGATGTAGAATGTGTTTATGCCTCCGATGTCATCAGTTTTGCAAAAGAATGGGGTTATTTTAACGGCAAGGATGAGGACTTCTCTTTCCGCGATGCCTACTGCCCCATAGACTTCGAGAATGTGCGCTACGCCGACGCCCGTGTGTGGAGTTTCTTCCGCCACCACTACAGCCACGAGGAGATGGACAAATACCTACCTTATATTAATGGCGAGTTCGATGTTTGCGACCATCTCCCGCTGTGGATTAAACCCGACAAACCGCTCACTTTGCGCGACTTGCAGGCCGATATGCGCGACCATTTTGAAGGCACACCCTTGGACATGACCGCCGACATGACCGCCGGCCCATGGGGAATGCCCATCCGTCCGCTGCCGATGCACTTCATGGACAGCGACAGCATCAACTATTTCCGTGAACGTCCCATCGCAACGCAACAAAGCGGTTTCACCATGACCTGCCAGATGCGCTCGTGGCTGCCCAATGATGTGGGCGGCGTCACTTGGTTCAACTGCGACGATGCCAACATGGTGGCCTACGTGCCACTCTATTGCTGCATCACACAGGTGCCTGACCCGTTCCGTCCAGAAAACAACCCGCGCAACGAGTTCAGCGACAAGTCTGCCTTCTGGATGAACAACTGGGTGGCCAACATGGTTTATCCACGTTATTCCATGATGATTGACGACCTGCGCGAAGCCCAAAACGAGTTGGAGGACTACTACTTCGCCGACCAAGACACTGTGCTCTTGGCCATCAAGGACATGCAGGCCGGAGAACGACGGGATTACCTCAACCGCAAGAGCATCGCCTACGCCGACAAGATGATGCAACGTTGGGACAAATTGGCCAAGTTCCTCATTGTGCGCTACAACGACCAAATAAAACGCCGTGTGGGTGACGACGGGCAGTTCATCCGTTGGGGCTATGAGACACCAGGTTACGACCCGCGTTTCATCGATGCCATCGGCACGGGAACCGGCGAGCGATATAAGTTGAAGAAAGTCATCGAAAGACGCGAAAGATAACTGCCGATTGTCACTCTTGAGCGGCAAACGCTTTCAAAGTAGCCTCATCCAACCGCTGTACCGTCCATTCCGACATGGGCACAGCGCCGATGCTACGATAAACCGCCAGTGCGGGCTTGTTCCAGTCGAGGCAAATCCATTCCATGCGTCCGCAGTTGCGCTCCACCGCAATTCGTGCAAGATATTTCAGCAAGGCCTTGCCATAGCCCAAGCCGCGTTTTTCAGGGATGATGAACAAGTCTTCAAGGTATAAGCCCTTGCGACCCACAAAAGTAGAGAAATTGTGGAAAAACAAAGCGAAACCGACGATGGCACCGTCTTCTTCGGCAAAAACCACTTCGGCGGATTTCTCCACAAAAAGAGAATGATACAAGGTGGCTTCGTCTGCAACCACTTCGTTGGCGCATTTCTCATAAACGGCAAGCCTGTTGATCAATTCAAGGACGCGCCCCGCCTCTTCGGGTTTGGCCGGACGGATAATGAGTTTTTCGTTTTGCATGGTTGTTTCTTTATACTGTTTCGTTTTGCATTGACTTACAGCGAATCGCCAGTTTCGTCGGCTCCTTCTTTGGCGTCTTTCTCTAACTCCAACTTACCGAAGCGGAACGTGACACCGGCTGAAATATATCGGCTGTTGAGCATCTTGTTCGTACTGTTAGAGAGATAGTACGGGTTGGTGTTGCTTGAGCCTGAACCAATCGTTGCACCCCAGTTGAAGATGTCCTGCACATTGACAAATACCGACACCTTACGCTTGAAGAAATCGCTGCGCACGCCCATGTTGAGCGAATAACGTGCTTTGCGCTCGCTCATCAGGCTTAAGGTTGGCGAGTTGTAGAAGGCAGATGCTGTCAGCTGCAACTGATTGAAAATCTTTGCCCAAGCATTGACGCGCACACTCCACGACCACTTGTCGCGCTCATCAATCTGATGCTTGACATTGCCAAATTCATCCACACGGTCGTATTCCATGTGATAGCCATAGTCGTAAAGATTGGCGTAGAGTCTCACATTGAAGAAACCCGTTGGGCGGTAAGTCATGTTGAGCGAGGTGCCGTAACGCCACGAGCTACCCATGTTGTAAGGCATCGAGTAGCTGACCACACGGTCAAGAAACTCGTCATATTCCGAGTCGGTCAAGGAGCTGATTTCGTTGGTACTCCAGCGTCCGTATGCCTCAAGGCCGATGTTGCCAAACCGCTCAAAATACTTCTGCCAACCCGCTTCCACGTTATGGGTTAGGCTGTTTTTCAGTCCAGTGGGGTTGCCCACCGAGTAACTATTTTCGCCATATCTGCGGAAAGTGGTAACTTGGTCTTCGTCAGGATGCGACATGCGCATGGAGTAATTGATCTTTAGGTTGTGCATGTCTTCCGTGCGGTAGGTCAAGTGGATAGACGGGCGAAACATCATGAAATACAATGTGTTTGCATCATAGAAAGGTGTGTTGGTGTAGGCGTAATCAATGCGGTCACCGCCCAAGCCAAGACCCGTACTCAAGGTGAACCCACCCCAACGGTGCGTCCAGTTGACATCGGCATTGGCACTCGACTCAATACCTTTGAACTTGTATGTACGCAGCAAGTCAACCTCTAACGTATCGGTAATGAAACCATTTTTAGTGATTTCATCATCAGAAAGGTATCGGTTGTAGGTGTTGTCTGACCACTGATGGTCGGCGCGGAGTCCGTAACTCAACTCACCATCTTGGCTATAGGGTCGGTTGTAGCGAATATCGAGACTGCCGCCGAAACTTTGGTTGCGCGACAACAGATAACGGTGCTCGTCAAGGTCGGTGTACACATCATAGAATCGGTTGTACCACTGCTCGTTAGCATTGTGGCTGAAACGGGTATTGAGTCCTATGCGGAGATTGTGTCCCTCGTTGTCGAACTTCTTCGTGTAGTCAACTCCCACATGGCTAAAGATGGATTGGTCGTCGGAATCGCTGTTGGTTGTATCAATATACAGCATCTCATAATTGGGAACCGTGTCGAGATAGTAATAGGTCTGGTGTTTCGAGCGCAACGAATTGCTGAAGCCACGGTTGTAGAACCCGCCAGCGTCAAACGAAATCTCGCTCATGGAGTCAATCTCATAGTTGATTCCCAAAAACATGTTACCTGAATAGCGACGGTTGCCGCTGTTTTGCGACGAGGTGTCGGCCCATGTGACTTGATAATCATTTGAAATGGAGTCGAAACGACGTTGCAAAGCCCATTCGTCGGTGGTACTTTTGCGGTCGCTGTAACGACCCGAAGCAAACAGGTTGATGCTCAGTCTCTCCTTCTTCCACATGTAGCTCACCCAAGGCGAAACGAAAGGCTGGTTGGAGCCATTCACGCCAAAGCTGACAAACTGGTTGCTCTTGATGTGCGCCGAAGTCACGATGTTGATGACTGCCTCGGCATCGGTGGCGTATTTGGCCGAAGGATTGGTGATGGTCTCGATACGTGCGATGGCGTTGGCCGGCAAGGTCTGGAGATAAGTCTTCAGGTTCTCCTCCGTAAGTTTCGAGGGCTTGTCGTTAATCCAAATTTCCACACTCGACACGCCGCGCAAGGTGATGTTACCCTCCACGTCGACCTCCACGCCTGGCGCATTCTGCAAGGCATCCTCGGTGGTACCTGTCTGGATGGATGGGTCTTCGCTGACGTTGTAAATCAGCTTCTCGCCCTCCATGGCGTAGAGTGGTTTCTCGGCAGTAATCGTCACCTCGTTCAAGGCTGTGGAATTTTCAGTCATAAGGATGACACCCAAATCGGTGTTGTTGCTCACGCGGAACGGCACGGTCTTGTTGCCATAGCCGATGGCCGACACGCGCAGCACCATTGGACCTTGTGGAATGTTGTTGAGTTCGAAACGACCATCAATGTTGGTAGCTGTACCTTTAACGAACTCATTGTCAACCGAATCGAGTACAGCCACATTGACGTATGGCAGCCCCTCACCTGTGATGGAGTCGCGCAAATAACCCACCACAACGAAGGTGTCGCCCTCACGCACTTTCTTCTTTTGTTTTACCGCAGGCATATTGGAGTCATTTTGACCCCACTGACGGTCACCACCGTATGGAGGACGACCACCCGGATTCTGCCCACCAGGGGGACGATTGCCGCCAGGAGGCTGAGCCTCACCATTCAACACTGCAAAAACAATTAGCATCAACAGGCCCAAAGCCTTCAAAAAATGTGATTTCTTCATCTTATGTATGTGTTCTAAATTAAACTGTAATATCTTTTGACTTCGGGACACGGGACTTCGAGACTTCGGGACAAGTAAATGCCTCGTAGTCTCGCAGTCCCGAAGTCTCACGTCCAATATGTAAACTAATTTTACTCATCTACTTATCGCCGAAAAATATAACGTGATTATGAGGAAAACGGATTGGAAAACAAATTATTGTGGAAAAAACGTATTTTTTAATATTTGTAATTCACCATCACCTCAAAGCTCCTTCCTGGCATGGCGCGCCAAATGACGTTTTGGTAGTCCTTATCAGTCAGGTTGTTGCATCGAAGCTCAACACGGAATTGATTCATTTGTTTGCCCAAAGCAACGTGATGCAGTGTATAGGGCAGCAGCGGAAGCCATTCTTCATCGCCGTACGACGTGCTACGCCGACCAGTCATCTCCACCGTATAACTCAAGTTCCATGTCTTCCATTGGGCATTGAAAAACAGGTTGCCGTGATGTCGCGGGATGTAGATGAGTTGCTTGCCGCTGATGCCAAGTGAATCAGCCCTTGGACTTTCATCGGTGGTGACAGTGAACACGTAATTGCCCGACAAACTCAGTTTCCAGTCGCCTTTGACAAATGACGCATCGATATGGTTCTCAATGCCTCGCGCAAACACCATAGCCACATTCTCAGGCACCCAATAACGGTAGAAACTCGGCTTCCACTGAATCCAGTTCTTTACCCGCGAAAGGTAGCCACCCGTGCGAAAATCGAGTTTGAAAGGGCCAAATTCCTTATTGAATTTGATGGCCAAGTCGACAGTGCGTCCGTTTTCGGGCAACAGGTCGGGATTGCCACCCGGATACCAATAAAGGTCGTTCAACGAGGGGTTGCGGTAGTTGTGGCTATAGCCCAAAGTAAGGGAAAGTGCCTTGAAGAAAGGCAGCTGATACGAAAAAGTCGCCGTCGGGAACAATCCCATCGGCTTGCCATCGGTCCAGTCGTAACGCGCCGTGAGGTTGAGGTTGGCGTATTTGAAAGGCTCGCCATTGACTGCCGCGTAAGCCGAGACCACGTTGCGTTTTTTCATGCCTTCATAGTTGTTCGACCAAACGCGCTCGTTGTCCCATTGCAGTTTGGCCTTCAGGTTCCAACTTTTGTAGAGATGTTGTTCGAGGTTGGCGATTTGGTGCAGCACCAAGGCCTTGTTGATGGAATTGATGCCCGTCACAAAGCCATTAGTGTAAGGATTGCGCACTTCAAGGAAATAACGTTGGTTTTCCACAAAGGCCGCCGACTTCAACTGTAGACTTCCTGAATCCCAAAAGGTCTTGAACGACAAGAAATTGCGCGAAAAACTATCCTTGGTCCATTCTTCAAAATTTTTGTTGCTGACGTTGGTCATTATGGGAGGCAAGTTGCGCTCATTCCACTGGTTCCACGAAGAAAAACTGATAAGACTGTGTTTCAGCATGAGACTCACTTCGGGCATGACGCCGTAATCCACGAAATCGGCATTACGTTGTTTCAACCTCCTGTTGGTATCGGGCACCGCATTGTTGTAATACATGAAATCGTTTTCCGACGAGTTCCGATAGGTCTTCACGCGAAACGAAACTTTCTTCCCATAGTAACCCATGGTATAATAACTACCGAAAGTTTTGAAGCTGCCGAATGTGCGTTTGATATCCAAATGAATCCCGTCGCCGAAGTGGATGTTGTTGTCGATGTTGACCGAGCCGCCCAGTCCGCCGCTGTTGGACGAGGTGCCGCTGCCCCAATTGAGGCTGACGTCGTCGACAAGGAAAACGGGTATGGTGCTGAAGTCGACTTGCCCGAGCGTGGGTGCGTTGAGTTGGAAACCGTTCCACAACACGAGGGTATGGCTGGCCGTTGTACCACGAAACGAAGCCGTCGACACTCCGCCCGGTCCGTATGTCTTGATGAACACAGGGCTGTGTTGGATGAGCAGGTCGGAGAGCGTAGCAGTGCTTTTCGACTTCAGGATGATGGTATCCAACTTCCTCGTCACCAAAGGTTTGACCGCCTCCACCCTATCACGCTCCGCCTTCACCTCCACGGTCTTCAGCGTAATGGTGTCTTGGGCATGAAGCCGCGAAAGCATCATGCCCCAAAAAAACAGTACGATAATTCCAATGCGACGGTTCAAGGCTTTTTCACATCCTTTTTGATTTCCATCCCCTTGATTTCCTTTTCCTTCTTGCTATCGATTTCCTTCTTGTCGACTTGCGGCTTCTGCTTTTCGGCGTAAGTCTTGGTCTTTCCCTGCTGCTTGCCGTTCTTGTAAGCCGACTCACTCTTCAACGAGCCGTCTTCGTAAAAAGTCTCCTGATTGCCGTCGAACTGGCCTTGCTTGTATTCGATGCTCATCTTCTTTTGGCCGTTCTCGTAATACCAGGTCGTCAAGCCGTCGCGTTTGCCGTTCTTGTAATTCGACACCTCAAGGTTGCCACCCTTTTCGTAGCACAGAATCTGTTGCCCGTCCATGACGTTGTCCTTATAGGTATTGAGCTTCGACAAACGTCCGCCACGATACCACTCGCTGACTTGACCATTCAGCATATCGTCCTTGTACTCAGCCTTTTTTGTGATGGAGCCGGTTTTGTCGATCTCCACGTACACGCCGTTGCGCTTGCCGTTGACGTAGTTGATGATGCGTTTGGGCAGGTAAGTGTTGCTATTGTAATATTCAATCCAAGTGCCGACTTTCTTACCATCGGCCACCGTGCCTTCGATGCTGCAATCGCCAGCTGAAGCCTTGTAAACACCATTGGGAGACTTGGAAACATCCACACTTTCGATAGTTTGTGCAAAAACAGGCATCGCAAACAATGCCAACATGATAACAATCAAATTCTTACGCATTTCAATTAAGTTTTAAATGATGGACAAAATTATAAAATTCGACGCAATTGGATGCAAATTTCGTGCAAATTTCTCATTTTTGCAGAAAATTTCAGCCACTATGAAAAAGATTGAAGTAAAGAATTTCAAGCTCTATACCACAGCGGTCATTAGCATTGAGTGGAAACAGGATTTGCTCAATGTGAACTTAGACCTCGCCATGATGTTGAAAATGATGCACATGGAAGGCCTCACCGAAGCCGACATCGAGCGATACAGCAAGCAAGGCCAACCCATACCTTTTAAAAAGGTGACGCTCATTTTGTTCCAAGACGACGACAAGCCCAGACAATACTACACCGACGAATCTTTCGAGGAAGACGACGACCCGACGGTGTTTTATGTTGAGATTAAGGAATAACACGCTTTGCGTCATTGCGAACGCAGTGAAGCAATCCAGACATCAAGCCAAATGACTATTGTCTGGATTGCTTCGTCGTTCCTCCTCGCAATGACGTAAACGTCAATGCAAGCTCTTAATATACTCGTCAATCGCCTTGGCAGACTTCTTGCCCGCGCCCATGGCGAGGATGACCGTGGCAGCACCGCTCACGGCATCGCCACCGGCGAAGATGCCAGGACGTGAGGTCGTGCCCACCTCATCGGCCACGATGCACCCCTTCTTGTTCAAGTCGAGGTTGCGGGTCGTGCTGCCAATCAGCGGGTTAGGTGAAGTGCCAAGGGCCATGATAATCATGTCGACATCGAGGACAAACTCCGAATCCTTGATCGGGACGGGGCTGCGGCGACCAGAGGCATCAGGCTCGCCAAGTTCGCATTTCACGCACTTGAAGCCTTTCACCCAGCCGTTTTCGTCGCCTAATACCTCGACAGGAGCCGTCAGCAGGTCGAAGATGACGCCTTCTTCCTTGGCGTGATGCACCTCCTCCACTCTCGCAGGCAGTTCAGCCTCGGAGCGGCGATAGACGATATGCACCTCCGAGCCAAGACGCAAAGCGGTACGAGCAGCGTCCATAGCCACGTTGCCACCACCGACCACCGCGACTTTCTTACCCACGAAATTCGGAGTTTCGTAACCTTCCTTGTAGGCGAAGAGCAGGTTGTTGCGGGTCAGGAATTCGTTGGCCGAAACCACGCCGCAAAGGTTCTCGCCCGGCACGTTCATCATCATCGGGAATCCGGCTCCCGAACCGACAAAGACTGCCTCAAAGCCTTCGCGTTTCATCAACTCATCGATGGTAATGGTACGACCGACGACCACATCTTTCTCGAACTTCGCGCCCAACTTGCGCACGCTTTCCACTTCTTTCTTCACGACAGTGTCTTTCGGCAGACGGAACGACGGAATGCCATACATCAGCACACCGCCCAATTCATGCAAGGCTTCAAAGATAGTGACATCGTAACCCATTGACAACAAATCCTTTGCGCAGGTCAAGCCAGAAGGTCCGCTACCGATGATGGCCACCTTGTGACCATTCGGGATGCATTGGCTGCTGAAATGCAGGTCGTGCTCGATGGCATAGTCGCCGACGAAACGTTCCAGCTTGCCGATAGCGATAGGCTCGAACTTCTTGCCCATCACGCAGGAACCTTCGCACTGCGTTTCTTGCGGACACACGCGACCGCAAACGGCAGGCAGTGCCGAGTCACAACTGATGACGCCGGCAGCACCCTCGAAGTCGCCTTTGGCCACACGGGCGATAAAACCAGGAATGTCAACATTGACAGGGCAATGCTCCACACACTGCGGGTTCTTGCAATGCAGGCAACGCTGGGCTTCCATGATGGCCATGTCAGCCGAATAGCCTAAGCAAACCTCGTCAAAGTTGTGGGCGCGGATTTCGGGTTTCTGCTCCGGCACCGGGACGCGCTTTTTCTTGTCGAAGGTTTCTTCAGAAATGCCTCCGATGTGGCACTTGTGGCCTTCAGCTTTCTCCTCGGCTTCGAGTTGCTTGCGCGTTTCCACATTGTTATACATGGCCTGACGCTTCATGGCACCGTCGAAGTCAACGTCCTTTCCGAGGAACTCGGGACCGTCGATGCAGGTGAACTTGGTCTTTCCGGCAATGCTCACACGGCAGGCTCCGCACATGCCCGTACCATCGACCATAATCGAGTTGAGCGACACCGTACAGCGGATGCCCAACTCCTCACAGGTCTTGGTGGCGAACTTCATCATGATCATAGGACCGATGGCAACGGCTTCGTCATACTGCTTGCCGCTGGCCACGAGTTGACGTAACACATCGGTAACCAAGCCTTTACGACCCGTGGAACCGTCGTCGGAAGTGACATACAGGTTACTGACCTCGGCCAATTCCTTTTCAAAAATCAGCAAGTCCTTGGTACGCGCACCGATGATGCAGTCGGCAGTGGCACCGTGGTCGTTCAACCACTTCACTTGGGGATAAATCGGGGCGATGCCCACGCCGCCGCCGATGAAAACGAAACTGCGCTTGCGCAATTCCTCAGCGGTCATTGTGGCAAACTCGGAGGGCTTGCCCAAAGGACCGACGATGTCAGCAAAGCGGTCGCCTTCCTTGTACTCGGCCATCTTCTTGGTGGATTCGCCAATGGCCTTGAAGACGATAGTCACCGTTCCCCTGACGCGGTGGTAGTCGCTGATGGTCAGCGGGATACGTTCAGAGTTTTCCTCCATCTTGACGATAAGGAACTGCCCCGGCAAAGCCGAATGGGCGATTCGCGGCGCATACACATCCATCAGGTAGGTTTCCGCCGCAAAGGTTTCTTTGTGAATAATCTCAAACATAATATAAGAATATTGAGTTAGTCTTTCGGGAAATTCATTCTGCAAAGATAGGGATTTTTGCAAATGCAACAAAATTTAGTGTTTTTTTTAATAAGTAACTGTTCAAAACAAAGCTGCATTATCTTTTGACTTCGAGACTTCGGGACACGAGACTTCGGGTATTTGTTCGACTCGGAGTCTCGCAGTCTATTATGTAAACTAAATCTACTTATTTCGGAAGTACTAGATAATGCGTTTCTACTGTGCAGCACCAGCCCCGTGTCGAAGACACGACATCCTATTAACCCCACATGCCATAGTGTGAGGCCCGACACACCAGTCATAGTGTGGGGACGACACATGAGCAGCCACAGCAACCTGCGTGCTGGAGGCATGACACATCATATACATCTGTAGTGTGCCTCTGGGCTTCGCACCCTCTCCCGCTTCGCGTCATCCTATGTTTGCAGCGTCAAACAAGGAGCGACAAAGATTGGGAAAAATTGTATATTTACGGCCACAAACAATTAACGGAATGAATAACAATCGCCAAACAGAAGAGGGAAGAGACAAGGTCAGGTCGCGTCTATGGGT
>ONKQ01000043.1 GCA_900318465.1 uncultured Bacteroidales bacterium | reverse complement strand
ATTGATTACCTCCTCTGAGACAGGGTATTCTTGCATGTAAGCAACTATCATTTTACATAACTGTAAGACCTTCTCCTTTCCCCAATTTTTTTTCTTGGACTCAAAGGACATTCCTTTTTCTATGGAGTGTCCAACAAGCATCATTCGTGCATTCATCTTATCCCGTCGAAAAGGTTCGTTGTGACAAAGAGAAGTTTCTCTATATCTGAAATAGTCACGAATAAACGCCTGTAACAAAAGGATATCGTTCTTGATAGGATTTACTTTTGTACAGATGACTTTATATATCCATTTCAATGAGCCTAACATATTTTTTCATTCTTTAGTTTACGAGTCAGGTTCTTACGCTTCATTATTCTCAGCAATAATGTATACAGCATTATCCTTCGCTTTTTAGACTCTATCATCTTCATAGCCATGCCAAGCAGAAGCATTGTAGGATAAACAGAACCTAACTCTCCCGTACCTATTGAGAAAACCAGATATAAGGCAAGGATAGAGACTCCCAAGCCGGTTAAAGCCTTTCTTCTTTTACGATTCCTCCAAAAATAAAAGAAAATGATAGTATAAAACATTGCCCATAAAACAAGCCCGATGATGCCCCGTTCCAGCAAATATTTAAGAATAACACTCTCTACTCCTGCTAAACCATAGACTGAGTCTGGATCCTCAGCGTATTTATGGCTCCAATACCCTTCCCCCAACCCTAACCATTCATTTCCTTCTGTGTAGACAAGTACATACAGGTATTGGGACATTCGCAATTGAATAGAACTTCCTCCAGTTTCACTGTTTTCAACGAAAATATCAGTCACCTTGTTGACTTTATCTTCGACAGCGGGAACCGTGTTATAGGCTATGATCAGGAGAATCACAGCAATCATGCCATACATCACATTTCTGCTTAGTCGGAAAACCCACATACTGTAACAGGCTATTGAAAAAATAGCGCCCACCCATACTATGCGACATCCACAGGTCAATATTCCGAATAAACAACATACAAGAGCTATGACAAATGCCCTAATGCTTTCTAAATGCCGGTGGTATCCATGCAAATGAAGTATTAATATGGCAACGCATATATAGCCATAGTCGAAAGGATACTTAAACATGGACTGCACTCTGAACCGAGCATTTTCCGTATAAAAGTCACCAAAAGCGATATCTTCAGATGCTGTACTTTTCGTGCCTTCAGCCAAAGCATTGACAAAAATGGCATTCTTTTCTATATAGTTGAGCACGCCAAAGAAAGTCAGCACAATTAGGCAATACAGTGATACTTGCAATACTGGCTTTAATGACTTTTCATCCTTCACAGCCCAGAAAGCGTAGGCGAGGGCGAAATACTTGAACAAAAGTTCAGATTGCAAGAATAATCTAAAATTAACGTACGGACTGGTCAACTCGGCCAACATCACTGAAACACTGACCAGTAGAAGTAAAATCCACAAACAAGGTGTACGTCGCAACTCTCGGAAATGCTGTGGCCAATGATGCCACTCTGACAGTATGAAAGCCGCTTGTAGCAAGAAGTTCGCATTGTGCAAAGGAATGCCAGGTATATTCACCAACGTCAGCGTCATAGCCCCCATAACGAGCAGAGCCGCCTTCCATTCTCGTTTAATGTAGAACATCAGGCAACAACACACCAATGTAACTATGAATGCCGCATTTTTCATTCTTTGTTTTCTTTTTTCACTCCTAATTTTTGATAAATGTATGTTCCCGCAAGTGGCACGGAAACACCTACGATGAAGTAGGCAATCCACCAACCATTACGGGCGTAGGTTTCTATGACAGGGAATTCCGATAGTTGTTTGATAGGCAGACCGTACAAAATGACGAGCAGCAATGACACTATCTTTAGCGACAGGAAATGCCAAGTTAAGAGCTCCATGGTATGGTCACCGGTGAAAACCAGGAATTTTGTCACCCTGCTATCATTCTTCTCTGCTATTCTTTGACTTAAGTAGAAAACGGACAATATGGCCAACGTGGCAGTTATAGCGTATGGCAATACTATCCAATACTCGTAAGTGCGCATGGTGGTATACCAGTATTTAGACCCGACAGCAACCAATAGGACAGCTACGCACCATAGCCAAGGGCGGCGATGCCAGTCTAATTGATGTGACTTATACAAATAACCCACGTATATGAAGCAAGCAGCAAAGCACTCGCGTGTACCAATGTGGAAATATGGGACACTCCAATTGAAATATGACAAGCAGACTGTCAAGAATAACAACACGATTAGTCCCCAAGGGCTACTGCGCATCATTTTTACCGTGAAAAAGAAAATGAAAGACCCTACAAAGAGAGATTTCAAAAACCAATATGCTCCCAATAACTGTTCATGCCCTTCCATTTTTGTGATGATGGATACAGCATGATGCAGATAATCAGAGATAGAATAGAGTGCAGACACCCTTCCATTAAACCCATACTCATCGCTGTAAATGTTAAGATAGAAAAACACGTTGTGTAGTAACAGGAACAGCAGTGACCATTTCAGGTAGGGCCAATAGATTCCTGTCACACGTTTCTTGGTAAAGGGCCATATATCATCAAGATATTTCTCCTTGAAGCAATAGCCACTCATAAAAAAGAACGATGGCATGGCAAACATGGCAAAATAGTTTTGGATGATGATGGGGCATCGTGAATGGCACATCACCACCAACATGATGCACAAAGCTTTTGTTATTGATATTCCGTTGTCTCTCATGCGGCCAACCTTAATTTTCAATATAGTCTCACGGTCTTACCCTTAAACTCATATCTCAGGTCGTGCGGGCGTTCATTAACCTTCTTAGCAGGGATTCCTGCTACAACAGAATATGGTTCTACGTCCTTTGTTACGACACAACCAGAACAGCACACGGCACCTTCTCCTATGGTTACACCGGGTAGGATAACGACATTGCATCCTATCCACACTCTATCGCCTATAGCAACATTGCCTCCATCGGGAGAGCATGAGAAAGTAGGTGAGCGATGGTCGTGCTGTAGGGTGTAAACAGAAACATTGGACGAGAAGTTCACATTCTTCCCTATTGTCAGGCCGCGTCGCGCATCAAGTAATACATTATCACCAACAATAGTGCCCACACCGATTTTTAGCTCATACCCCGAATTTCTGTGCGAAAATGAAAGACAACATTCTTTCCAATCTCAGCACCGAGCGCTCTATAGACAAATCTGCGAATATGATGGGATGGAATCATCCCGATGTTGTACAGCATATATATCGTTGCCATCCATTTCTAAAAAACTTTTCCCAGATAGTATATGGCTTTTTTAAAACCTTATATAACAGTGGAATGTTCTTGCCATTCCCCCATTTTTTAATAACTTGTCCGTGAATAACCTGGAAAGGAAACACCGTAAGTATCAGTACCCACTTTAAGTAGATTATGACTACCAAAATACCAAGTACAATTATTGCTGTTTGCATATATTTTGTTTTTTCCTATTAATTTATTTGCGATGTCTTTTTAAAATGCTAAGATAGAAATCCCTATCTTCTTTTGTGGACAATAGCATTGTTGCAACCAGATATATCACAGCAAACGATAAACCATAACAGAAGAAATTCCGCCAATGACCTCCGCAGTCTGGAAGTAACCTGCAAACATAATATCCGATAATCCCCGACAAAATGTACGGACCTACTGAATATGTAATAACTCTCCAAGAACTTATTTTCATCTTTCGAGGCCAGTAATAAAGATAATAGAAGAGCATCTGTATTGAGCCGTAGATGGCAAAGCCAATCACCACACCACCCACTTGATATTGAGGTATCATGAACCATGAGGCAACAAGTCCTAAAACAGAAGCGACGATAGTGCTATATGTAATTGCGCGTATATCACTGCCTGCCAGTATGAGGCTGGATATGGCCTGATTATGAGAAACAAGATTACAGATGAGCCATAGATTGAACCAAGGTATCAAATAAAGATAATCCTCACCCACATATAATGACAGTGTGTCAGGTCCAACTGCCATCATGCCAAACGTGCAAAAGCACAGAACAATGGATAAATATTTTGTCCCATCGTAGGCCACTTTATAGTATGCCTTCTGGTCTTTACGCGCAACAATTTTCGCAGTGGAGGGTAACAACACTGGAAGAAATGAACTGACCATTATATGAATGATTCCAATTATTCCATTGAGAATGCGGAAATCCGCTACCGATTCCATAGAACCTTGCATTCCGAGAAAAACGGGACGTAAATGATAGAACGAGAATTGGAAAAGACTAAATGAAAAAATATTGAGACTGTATGGCAACATTTCTTTAAATGTAGGCCAATGCAACTTTGGTAAGAAATTTATAAACGGAGTTTCTTTTCGTATTTTTCCTATTGAAAGCGGTATGATAGACAAAGTGGCCAAACAGGTAAAAATAAAATAGGTTTCAATATTTAAGTCTAATAGAACCGTCGCTACCAAAATAAGTATTTGTAGTGCCTTAGGAATCATTTGCCGGCGCTGAATCCATGCAACATTCTCCGTGGCTTTGATAAGTTGGTCAAAACATGAAGAAAACCAGTTGCAGAAGGCAACAATAGCAAGTATGTAAAACAAGTGTTTCAAAATCACATCCTGTTCAGGAGTGACATTGAAAATACTGTATGAGAAGAAGGATATTACGATCAAGATGATGCCATTCAACAAGCCAATGAATCCATAGAAGGACAGACTTGTCTGAAAGGCTTTCAAAACCTTATCGTAATTATGCTCTGTCAGCCAAGTGGAGAAGAAACGTACATTAGTGGAATTGAACCCCATGTCCATCAGGCGCATATAGACATTGATAGACATGGCGAGCCCAATTAAACCATACTGACTCTTCCCAAAATGGCCAATAAGAATAGGTACGGCAACAAAATTATATGCCGCGTTGACGATATTGAACAGTGTTGACCACACAACACCATTGACTATCTTTTGACTACTTCCCATTCTTGTTTTCTCCTGTTTCTATCTATCACGGGCAAAGATATGCGGTTAATACCTTGATAAGTTTTTCTTTTTGAGTAGAAACCGTTGTGTTCATTCGATCTGCTATCTCTTGTTGAAGGCTGTCGCGATTGGCGAATTCCTCCTTTACCATTGTAAGGATGGTGTTTTCATCATCCTCTTTCAGGTCTATGAGATGGAGGTATGAGAGTGTATCAAGAAATAACCCATTGAATTTGCGGCTATATGCCATAGGAACAACAGGGACACCGGCTGAAAAGGCTGCTATCGTAGCATGCATACGCGCCCCCATGAAGAAGTCCATGCCTGCTATATAGCTTTTGGCATCAATAGGCGATAAAAACAGAGGAGCCAGCACCAATCTGTCATGATGCATAGTCTTCCATAGGTCAAAGGCCACCTCATAGTCATTTTCCACATTCTTTTCTCCTGTCGCTACATGAGAGATAAGATGGACTTTTACATTGTCAATGGACAAAAACCAAGTCAGCACCTTTTTTATGATTTGCTGATAGTCTGTTTTCAGTCCGAACTGATTGTTGCGCGTGTATCCTCCATTCCACAAAAGGCCGGAAATGTTCAGGCCGACATGGACAAAGCCATTATCAAAGTTCATTTTTGTGTATGGAAGGAAAAAAGCCACATCGATGAATTCCTTCACATGAGGTTTGCTGCCTGCCAGTTCCTTCACATAGTCGAGGCTCTGACCGTCTCTGGTCATGACGAGAGATGCCCCGGTTATCGACTTGATTGCCTTTTGTCTGATGACGGGATTTGTAAACGGACCAATGGTTTGGGGCAGAAGAATGTATGGCTTTGATAAGAAACGAGCAGTCCGATGTATGCGGTCAATCTTATCAAAACGTTTTGCGCCATAGATATCGGCAAAGCTGTCGCCCTGACCGATGTCCATGATATAATCAGCCTGTTTGAAGATTTTATAGAGTCTATAGTTCTTCCTAAACTGTGAAATGTATCCTAGCAGATGCTTCCATGAGTTAGGCGTAGGGTAGCCTATGCTCTCATACTGAATGTTTTTTCCGCTAATGCAGACAGAATGCTTCCCTTCATCCTCGTGGCTATCGGTCAGATAAAGTCGATAGGGAATGTCTCTCTGGGAAAGTATATAGTCAACAAGATAGAGGACTGAATAGCAAAGGGCTATGCATCCTTTGTTTCCGTTACTTATAGTGGCATTTGCCAATATGATTGTTTTAATATTTTCTCCCATCTTTTTTCAATACGCTTTTTCGTCTTTCTTGAAAATGGACTTCACCGTCATCCAGATGATGCGCAGGTCAAGCCAAACGCTCCAATGTTGGATATACCAGATGTCGCGCTCCACTCGACCCTCCATCTGCCAAAGTTCACGGGTCTCGCCACGGAAGCCCGTTACCTGAGCCCAACCGGTGATGCCAGGCTTGACAAAGTGACGGACCATATACCTGTCTATCAATTTGTCGAACTGTTCAGTATGAGCCAGCATGTGAGGCCGTGGCCCCACGATGCTCATATTGCCGACCAACACGTTCCAGAACTGCGGTAGTTCATCAAGGTTAGTCTTGCGCATGAAATCCCCAAAGGGGAACTTGCGTGGGTCGTCCTTGGTGGCCTGCAGACGGTCGGCATCGTTATTCACATGCATGGAGCGAAACTTATAGCAATAGAAATCATGGCCGTTGATTCCGGTGCGCAACTGGCGGAAAAACACCGGCCCCGGACTTTGCCGTTTGATGACAATGGCGATGAACGGCAGTAGTATTGCTGTGGGTATCAGGCACAGGATGGATAAGACGATATCTGACATCCGTTTCAGCAATCTGTTCAAGGGTTCTTCCAAAGGACTAGTATAGGTAGTCATGACCCCGATGTCATCGATGAGTATGGGCTGCAGGTTCAGTTTCTCTTCGGCAGTCGGCAAATAATAGAACTTAGCCATGCGGTGGTCGCACAGACGGGCTGTCTGTTCAATCAGTTCTCGCTCATTGCGAGGTACACATAGATAAACTTCGTCGCCCAATTTAATGTCTTCTGGCTGGGACAGCAGTGATTCAAAGTCTTTGATACTTCCGTCATGGCTCAGTCCCTCCATGTCACCGTAGATGCCGCGAACTGTATAGCCATACGCGGAATTACTAGTAAGTTTTTTATATAAATGCAACAGCTCTTTGTCCGATCCGACAAGGGTTACGTAACGTGTGTTGTAGCCCGACTGCCTGAGCCTCTTCACTAACCATCGCTCCACGAAGCGCAACAGAATGATAGTGACAAGCATGACAAGACCCATGACAAGCAGTTGCCAACCCAATCGGGACGGGAAGTGAACAGCACGCAACAATAGATAGGATAGCACGGTCTGCGTTGCCACAAATATAGTGCAGCGGTGAAATATGGCGTTGGCTCCCACCACACGCTCGTGAATGACAGAGGGGAACAAATATTCGGCAACAACGAAGGCAAAGGTGCATATCATCCATAAAACCCGTCCCTTTCCTTCGTCCCAGCCTTTCGATGGGGAAATGATGCCTACCACGAAATAGAGCAGTATGCACAGCACAGCGTAGTCTCCAGCGATGACAAGCAACTGAATCAATCTGTTGGTGTGATTATTGTTCTTTATTCGTATTTGCATTGCATTTACTCTTTCTCGTCAATAGGATAGCGGTTCAAAATGCCATACTTGTAATTTCCAATTTTCACTTTATTTTTTCAAAATCGTGTAGACGAGTGTAGCAACAGAAACGAGGACTGAGACACCAGTGAACCAGAGGCTCGTGGTGGCACCGACGCTTGAGTTACGTGCTTTCACCTTGTTTGGCTCCACATAAACCACATCATTCTGTTGGAGATAGTAGTAGGGAGAATTCACGATGTTGGCATCCGTCAAATCTACTGTATGGATTTCCTTCTTGCCCGTGGCATCCTCGCGAATCAGTTTCACACGGTCACGCACGCCATAGATGGTCAGGTCGCCTGCCTGTGCCAAGGCCTCTAAGATGGTAATCTTCTCACGCGACACCTGAAAGCTGCCGGGACGATTCACTTCGCCTAATACTGCAACGGAATAACTAGACATCCGTACTGTTACTATCGGATTCTCGTTCTCATTCATATAGGGCTTGATTCTGTCATGGATGAGTTGTTCGCAGGCAGACTTAGTTAGGCCAACGACTTCCAGTGTACCGATTACTGGATAATCGATGCATCCGTTGTTATCAACCAAATAGGTCTGCAAAACAGGCTGAGAGAAGGTAGAGCGTGCGACTTGATAAGCAGTAGGAACAGATAAGTTGAAGGGCACAGCTGCATCAGGTTCGTTGGTGTTCACCGTAATTGTCAACACGTCTTTTGGCATGATGCATGCATCATACAGGAAACGGCTGCTCTCATAGTTGATGGTTTCGCTGTCGCTGTTCTGGAAATAGGCAATCTTTTTTGTAGCGCCACATGAGGACAGCAGCAATACGGTAAAGGCAAGGAATGCCATAAGGAAAAACTTCTTCATATTGTTTGGAGTTTACAATTCAAAACTGCCACCAATGCTTTTTCTTTGGTGGGACTGTACGGGTGATGTCCGACTGGGAGACAGCCTCGTCGATGACATCATGCCACGTTTGTTGCTTCTTGACCATTTTGTAAATGATACCCCAGTCAGGAAGGCCGCCAAGATTTCGGTCGTCGATGAACATATCAACTTTCAACTTTCGGGAGAAATGCGGATTGTTGTCCATCGTCTCCTCTGGATAGTCACGGTTCACGGCATAGAACTCAAGACCGCGGTCACGGCACCACTTGACTACAGCCTCAAGCAATTCGCCCTCACGAGCAGACCACAGGATTAATTTGTGACCGTCCTGGCGAAGCATCTTCAATGTATCTATGGCAAAGGGGATTTCCTCGCCGATTTCCGGATATTCATGGGTGACGATAGTTCCGTCAAAGTCTACTGCAATGGTCATATTATTTTGTATACTTAAACTGGTCTTACGTCTTGGACAGGTATCTCCGTAAAGACATAGTTTCTTTCTCCCATCTCCATTTTCAGGACAATGTAGGTGGTGTTCTCAATCCTTGCCAATTCCCCTTTGAGTCCAATCAGCGGACCTCGCATGACTTCTATCTGCTGGCCCAATGAAAGTTCCTTGGTAGTGAACTGCACGGGATTAGGGGCATTGTTCAGAACATACCGCAACTGCTGCATTTCGGCATCAGGCACGTAGGCGAAAACTCGCTTCCCCTTTTCCCGGTCAGAGGCTGCCTTATTAATCATGAAACGGTAAATGCTGTGATAGGTCAGAAGAATGTTCCAAAGTTCGGCTTCGGTGGTGCGGATGAAGATTTTGCCGGGAATGACAATCTTCTCGATTTCCCTGCGGTTGCGGCTGGCATAAACCTTGGTTTCTGTCTGGCTCCCCACATAGACTTCGTAACTTGCTTTCTCAAGTGCACTGCGGATTGTACGCTCCTTGGTAGGCTTGCACTCGCCTATGTACCATTTTCCTTCAACCACGGCAACGCCAGAGCCTTTATGCATGTCTGCTTGGCTCAGGTTGGCATTCTCTGACATTTCAGTCCTTTTATTAAAAACGTGCAAAAGTATAAAAAAAACTTTCAATACATACAGAAAAGGCAAGGATAAAATGATTTTTGGATAAAATGGATAAAATAGACGCGACATACGTCTTTCAGAAAATATGCATCGCAATTACCGCACAAGCCTCAGCATCCGCCAAGGCATTGTGGTGGTTTTTCTCTATGTCATAGCCGAAATGCAAGGCCACGGTCTGCAATTTGTGGTTCTCCACATCGGGCACCAATTGCTGCGAACCCAAATGCGTGCAATAAAACGGATAGTTCGGGTATTTTATGCGGTAATACTTATGCAACGCCTTCAGGCAACGCTCATCAAACGACTTGCCATGTGCCACCATCGCCAAACCCTTCAGCTTGTGCGCCACCTGATACCAAACCACAGGAAAAATATCCGCGTTCTCGGTGTCTTTCTTCTTGATTCCGTGTACTTTAGTCGTCCAAAAATCGTAATAGTCCGGCACAGGATGAACAAGGCTGTAGAACCTGTCGACAATTTCATCATTCCTGACAATGACCACGCCCATGCTGCAAACACTCGTCAATTCGGCGTTGGCAGCCTCAAAGTCGATAGCGGCAAAGTCGCGCAGATGATGCTTGGGGATATATCCCGGCCATTCGGCATCGGGCCAGTCGCCGCCGCCCCTGATTCTTTCCTTCGGTTGCGTATTTGGGTTCCAAATCATTTCGGGCGCAAAATTACGGAAATTCATTTGCCGTTCCGAAAAAATATGCTACCTTTGCCCAAAATTGGAGGGTCACTCCTGCCCTTTTCAAATGTCAAAATTCTATAACTTATTCAATATCAACAACTAAACAATTTAAAAATGGATCTGAAAGGCTCAAAAACAGAAGCCAACCTGATGGCTGCATTTGCTGGCGAATCGCAAGCCCGCAACAAGTACACCTACTACGCCTCCAAAGCTCGCAAGGAAGGCTACAACCAAATCGCCGACCTCTTTGAGGAAACGGCCAACAACGAGAAGGAACACGCCAAGATTTGGTTCAAACTCCTTCATAATGACGACATTCCGGACACGATGACCAACCTCAAGGACGCCGCCGACGGCGAAAACTACGAGTGGACTGACATGTACGCAGGCATGGCCGAGACCGCCCGCGAGGAAGGTTTCACCAAGATTGCCAAACTGTTTGAGATGGTCGCGGCCATCGAGAAGGAACACGAGGAACGTTACCGCAAACTTTTGAAGAACATTGAAGACGGCATCGTCTTCTCACGCGAGGGTGACACCGTTTGGCAATGCGCCAACTGCGGCCATATCGTCATCGGTAAGAAGGCGCCGCAAATCTGCCCCGTGTGCAACCACCCGCAAGCCTTCTTCCAAATCAAGGCTGAGAATTATTAAATCCCGATTCCGAGACATGAAAAAGGCGCGACACGTCGCGCCTTTTTTCATAACTTGACTCCAGCGAGGCTCTTTTCTGTCTCCTCAAACAGTCGCCATTGTGCCCGTGTTCGCACCAGATTGTGATGCGGATACTTTATTTTATAATAGGTGTTGCCGTTGATGTAGTCCGTGAGGAAACGTACAGCTTGCATATAGGGGAATAGCGTGGCCGCGTATGGCAGGTTCTCCCTCTCGATGGGCAGCAAAAACGACTTGGTGCCTTCCAAATAACCCTTTGTAAAGGCCTCGAAAATCTCCATGTTGAAATGGATATTGTCCAAATCGGGGTCGTCTTCGGCACCTGTGTTGGCCGCCGAGCGCAAGAAGTCGCCATAATCGGAGAAGACAAAACTTGGCATAATAGTGTCCAAGTCGATGATGCACAATACATTACCGTCCTTGTCAAACAGCATGTTGTTTACCTTTGTGTCGCAATGGCAGATGCGTTTCGGCAACTTGCCCTCGCGATAAAGCCTCTCGCCCAAACACATACGTTCTGACGCTTCCCTGATCTTCGCCACAAACTTCTGCACCTCAACCTCCCGCATTTGTCCGACTCTGTCCTCGGCAATGGCTTCCTCCATCTGTTTCAGGCGGAACTCTATGTTGTGGAAGTCAGGGATGATTTCTCCAATCGGAGCTTTGAGGTCGGTCAGTAATGACTCGAAATCACCGAAAGATCGGCCTGCGTAGTAGGCATATTCCGGCGTGACGGCTTCGTATGTGTAGCTGTCGGCGATGAAGTCCATCACCCGCCAGTATTGTTCGTTTTCAACAACATAAGTCTTTCCCGTATCTGCTTTCAGTAAATGCAGCACACGACGATTGATGTCCTTGATGCCTTGGCTTTCATATTTCTGTCGAATGTGGTTGGTGACGGTCTCAATGTTGTTTTGCAGCATGTCAACGTCGGTAAAGACCGCATTGTTGATGCGCTGGAGCACATATTTCGGCTCGCCATGCACCATTATTTTATAGGTGTCGTTGATGAGTCCGTTGCCCAAAGGCGCAATGCTTTCGATGGTTTTCGGGTCGATGAAATGACCGGCAATATTGAAAAGTTCGTTCATGGGATGAGATCTTTAGATTCTACGAAGTAAAAATTTTTGCGAAAATAGTGTTTTTGAATGGATATTTCCTATTTTTGCCCACAAATCTTTGTTTCAACGTATTAAATTAATTCTCTAAGTATGAAAAACAAGTTTTTACACCTCATCGTTGGCCTGGTTTTACTGACTTTGGCCACCTCATGCAACCAACAATCATCATCCCAAGAACAGGTGCGCGTGGGAAATTACTCTATCGTCCACAACACCATTGTGTTTGACGAGCCGCAACGTATTGAAGGACAAAAGAGCGTCCTGCAATTTGCCGTCGACCCGATTGAGAATGTCCGCATCGGTTTCATCGGCCTTGGGATGCGTGGTCCGGATGCCGTCGACCGCATGACTTACATCGACGGCGTGACCGTTGTCGCATTGTGTGACATCGAGCCTGACCGCGTCGAGAAAGTCCAAACCGACATCCTCGAAGCCAAAGGCCTGCCTCGCGCTGCTGCCTACACGGGTCGCGAAGCCTGGCGCGAATTGTGTGAACGCGACGACATCGACCTCGTCTACATCTGCACCAACTGGCAGACCCATGTGGAGATGGCGGTCTACGCCATGCAACACGGCAAGCATGTGGCCGTTGAGGTGCCTGCTGCCACTTCCATTGAAGAGTGTTGGCAACTCGTCGACGTGGCCGAGCAAACCCAACGCCATTGCATGATGCTTGAAAATTGCTGCTACGACTTTTTTGAACTGACCGCCCTCAACCTTGCCCAACAAGGCATACTCGGCGAACTCATCCACGGCGAAGGCGCCTACATCCACAACCTGGAGCCTTATTGGCACGATTACTACGAAAATTGGCGCCTTGAGTTCAACCAGAGCCATGTCGGTGATGTCTACCCCACCCACGGCCTCGGACCTCTCTGCCAAGCTTTCAACATTCACCGTGGCGACCGCATGAAGACCCTCGTGGCCATGGGAACGCCGTCCTACAACGGAAAGAAAATCGCCAAGGAAATGATGGGCGTCGACGACTTCGCAAACGGCGACATGACGACGACCATGATTCAAACCGAAAAAGGCAAGACTTTGCTCATCGAACATGATGTCTACACCTATCGTCCCTACAACCGTTTGTTCCAACTGACTGGTACTGAAGGCTTCGCCAACAAGTACCCCGTGGAAGGCTTCACCATCCTTGAGGACAAACTGCCAGAGGGCTTCCTTGATGCAGACCAGCATCTTAATCCTCATGCTTTTGTGCCTACTGCGGTACGTGACAAGATTTTAGCTGAATACCTACACCCCATCGCGAAGGAAATCGAAGCCAAGGCAAAGGAAGTGGGCGGACATGGCGGCATGGACTTCATCATGGACTACCGCCTGATTTACTGCCTGCAACATGGTTTGCCGCTTGACCAAGACGTGTACGATGCCGCCGAATGGTCATGCCTCGGCGAGCTGACGGCAGCCTCCATCGCCAACGGTGGTATGCCCGTCGCCATGCCCGACTTCACGCGCGGCGACTGGAACAAGGTGCAAGGTTATAAACACGCGCAATAAAGTTCTCCTTTTCCAAGCATAAAAAAAGAGCCTCGTTTTTGGCGAGGCTCTTTTTATTTGAGCTATTTGTACTTCGTGATCATTCGCCTTCCAAGGCCTTCAACTCTTCAGTCATGTTGAGTCGGACATACATTGACTTCAGAACTTGCTTGACTTCGGGAGTAGGCTGGGCTTCGTAAGCCTGTTTCACATACGGCAGACCAGTTTCAATCAGGGCGTTAGCCTCTTGAATCAGTTTGTCATATTGTTCCATCTCAGCCTTCGAGAAACCAGTGATTTCGTCTGCCTGTTCCTTAATCTTGTTCGACATGTTGATGTAGAGAGCGCCAAGGTTGTAGATGGCATCGTAGTAGTCGGGCTTGGTGTTGATGGCCTGCATGTAGTAGTTGACAGCCTTGTCACCGTCATAGATGTCCTTGGTGTCGTCGCCGTAGATGGTGCCGAGGGCGAACATCAGTGTGTAGTCGTCGGGACGAGCCTCAAGCAGCTTCTCAAGGTCGGCAACGGCTTCGGTACCCTTGCCTTCCGAAAGCTTCAGGTTGACGTTCTCGCGGATAAGCATGTCGCTGTTGGGATACTTGGCGAGACCGGCGGCGATGACTTCGGCAGCCTTGTCTTTGTCACCCTTGTTGATGTAGGCACTGGCAAGGTTGTAGTAAAGATCCTCACCGTAATAGCCGTCGTTTTGCAGTTCAGTGTAGTACTCGATGGCTTGGTCAAAGTTCTTGTCCTTGATGCAGGCATAGGCGGCATACTTCATCATTTCGCTTGCCTCGGGGCTACCAAGCGACTTGGCAATGTCATAGGCTTTCTTCAGCGAAACGGCAGCCGTAGCATAGTCTTGCTTTTCAAAGGCAGCTGATCCGTCGTTGTAGTAGGAAGTCATCACGGCACCAACACGTTGGTAGATGTCCTGTTTGTTTTCTTCGAAGAAATCCTTGTTTTCCATACACTTCATCAGCGATTCGAACACCTTCTCGCGGGCATCGGGGGCTTGAGCCATCAGCTTCTCGTCGCCCGACTGGATGACGTTTTGGTAGATGACGGCACGATAGAGCCATGCTTCAGCCTGCCAATCTGGCTTTTGGCCGAGGAACTGTTCGTGGTTGATGCACTTTTCAATGGATACCATGGCCTTGTCGTATTGGCCATTCTTGTTGTACATGAAAGCATCGGTTCTGTCTTTCTTTTGGGCCATCATTACGTTGGCTGTAAGGATGATGGCGAGCAAAATCATTACTTTTTTCATTTTTCCAATTATTTAAAGTTTGACAATTTCGTTTTGTATTATCTCTATGCAATTATTGTTCCAAAGTGTTTTCTGTGGAATTTTCCACATCGTTGTTGGGTTCTTCGGTGCCCTCTACAGGTTCAACAGTCGGCTCAACAACCTCTGCGTCTTCGGGTTCGTCCTCATGGTCAACCTTGGTGACGGCTGCGATTTCGTCAGTACCACGCAAGTCGATGAGTTTCACGCCTTGGGTGGCACGACCCATCACGCGCAACTTACTGACTGCCATTCTGATAACGATGCCCGACTTGTTGATAATCATCAAGTCGTCGTTGTCGGTCACGCCCTTGATGGCAATGAGGTCTCCGGTCTTGTCCGTGATGTTCAAAGTCTTGACACCCTTCGCGCCACGGTTGGTGATGCGGTAGTCGTCGATGTCGGAGCGTTTGCCGAAGCCCTTCTCGGAGACCACCAAGACGGTCTGTTGCGGATCGTTGATGCAAACCATGCCAATGACTTCGTCTTCTGGCGAGCCTAATGTAATGGCTTTCACGCCCGTAGCGGTACGACCCATCGGGCGGACGGTCTGTTCGTTGAAGCGGACAGCTTTGCCAGAGCGCACGGCCATCAGCACCTCGTCGTTGCCACTGGTGAGGCAAGCCTCAAGCAGTTGGTCGTCTTCGCGAATATTGACGGCGATGATGCCATTCTGACGGATGTTTTTATAGGCGGCCAAATTGGTCTTCTTGATGATGCCCTTTTTGGTGCAGAGGATGATGTAATTGTTTTCAAGGTATTCCTCGTCGCTCATGCTCTTCACGTTGAGGTAGGCCATCACCTTGTTATCCTTGTCAAGTGGCAACAGGTTCTGGATGGCGCGGCCTTTGCTGTTCTTGCCCTCTTCAGGAATCTCGAAAGCCCTGAGTTTGTAGCACTTACCCTGTTCGGTGAAGAAAAGCAAATGGTTATGGTTGGTGGCCGTGAAGATGTGCTCGATAAAGTCGGTGTCGCGGGTGGCGGAGCCTTTCGAGCCTTTGCCGCCACGACTTTGAACACGGTATTCGGTCAGAGGAGTGCGCTTACACGGTATTCGGTCAGAGGAGTGCGCTTGATGTAACCGAGGTGCGAGATGGTGATGACCACGGCATCGTCGGCGATGATGTCTTCCATGCGGAACTCACCGGCGGCAGGCACAATCTGGGTGCGACGGGCATCGCCATATTTTTCCTTGATGACGGTCAGTTCGTCCTTGATGATCTGGAACTGCAATTCCTCATTTTGTAGAATTTCGTGGAAATGCTTGATGCGCTCGTGGATTTCGTCCAACTCATCCATGATTTTCTTGATCTCGAGGCCAGCCAACTGACCGAGGCGGTAGGCCACGATGGCGCTGGCTTGCGGGTCGTCGAAGCCGAACTTGTCCATGATGGCTTGTTTGGCCTCAGGTGTGCCGCCCTTACAGGCGCGGATGGTGGCGATGATTTCGTCGACGATATCGATGGCGCGGGCCAAACCTTCCAAGATATGGGCACGGTCTTCGGCTTTCTTCAGGTCGAAGCGGGTGCGACGCAGTACCACCTCGTGACGATGGGCTACGAAATGCTCAATCAACTGCTTGAGATTCAAAGTATAAGGACGACCGTTTACCAAAGCCACATTGTTCACGTTGAACGAGCTTTGGAGCGGAGTCATCATATACAGCTTGTTCAGCACCACGTCGGGATTAGCATCACGTTTCAGCTCATACACCACACGGATGCCTTTGCGGTCGCTCTCGTCGCGGATGTCGGCCAAACCGTCTAACTTCTTTTCGTTGACAAGGTCGGCGGTCTTCTTAATCATCTCGGCCTTGTTGACTTGATAAGGAATGGAAGTGGCGATGATGCGCTCATGGCCGTTGTGTTCCTCAAAATGGGTTTCGCCGCGCAAAACGATGCGTCCTCTACCCGTCTCAAACGCCTCACGCACACCTTCATAGCCGTAGATGACACCAGCGGTCGGGAAATCGGGCGCCTTGATGTATTGCATCAATTCTTGCGTGGTGATTTCGCGGTTGTCGATATAGGCAATGATGCCGTCGACACATTCGCTGAGGTTATGGGGCGCCATGTTGGTGGCCATACCCACAGCGATGCCATTGGTGCCATTCACTAACAAGGTGGGAATTTGCGTAGGCAACACGGTAGGCTCCTGTAGCGAGTCGTCGAAGTTGTTCTGGAAGTCGACGGTGTCTTTGTCGAGGTCGTCGAGCATTTCTTCTGCAATTTTTTGAAGACGAGCCTCAGTGTAACGCATAGCGGCAGGGCTGTCGCCGTCGACCGAGCCAAAGTTGCCTTGGCCGTCGACCAAAGGATAGCGCAGTGACCAGCTCTGGGCCATACGCACCATGGCATCGTAGACTGACGAGTCGCCGTGCGGGTGGTACTTACCGAGCACCTCACCGACGATACGGGCCGACTTCTTGTAGCCGCTGCGCGAGGTGACGCCCAATTCCTTCATGCCGAACAGCACGCGACGATGCACCGGTTTGAGGCCGTCGCGCACGTCGGGCAAGGCACGCGAGATGATGACGGACATCGAATAGTCGATGTAAGCCGACTTCATCTGGTTCTCAAGATTGACCTTGATGATTTTTTCTCCAGTGTTCTCAGGAATGTTATCTTCCTGATTTTCAGGAGTGATGTTATTGTTTTCGTCCATTTTCTGGGTTTAGTTTTCGCTATTTTAAATAAGGGTGCAAAGATAGGGAAAATTTCGATTGTATTTACAAAAAAAGCAGATTTTGTTCCGCTTCATAGTGATAATCTTGAAAAGATGTAAAAAAGTGGCGCGGCGCGTTTTTTGTTTGTACCTTTGCACCGCAAAAATCCTGAAGAGGATGCTCTTGCGATTTTTTATTAAACAGTTGGAAATAAACGAATTAGAATTATATGGATGCAAAATTCTCGCCAAGGGTTCGTGACATTTTGTCACTCAGTCACGAGGAAGCGAAACGCCTTGGCAACGCATACGTGGGTTTGGAACATCTTTTTCTCGGCATGTTGAAGGACGGCGGCAGCGTGGCCATCAAAATGTTGGAAAACCTCAATCTCAATATCGAAGTCTTCACGAAAAAGTTGGAGGCTTCGGTGCGCACCTTTAATGCAACACCCAGCAACAACTTCGCCTTGCCCCTTACCAAGCAGGCCGAGCGTGTGCTGAAGTTTACCTATATCATCGCCAAGGAGTTTCATTCCGAGATGGTGCGCTCCGAACACCTCATGCTCGCCATCTTGCACGAAAAAAACAATATCATATCCCAAAACCTTGAGTTTGAAGGAATTGACTACGACAATTTCAAAGCCGAGTTGATTCGCTACAATCAATCAATGGGTAATGAGTTGCCTTCTGACGAAAAACAGTCCGCAAACAGTCTTTATGACGATGACAACACGGACGACATCATGGAAGAGGTGCCACCGCAACCCGAGAAACCCAAGAAAACCAGCAACATCAAAAGCAAAACCCCTGTTCTCGACAACTTTGGCCGTGATTTGACCAAGGCCGCCGAGGAGAACCGTTTAGACCCCATTGTGGGTCGTGAGCGCGAGTTGGAGCGCATCGCACAAATCCTAAGCCGACGCAAGAAGAACAACCCAATATTAATAGGTGAACCCGGTGTGGGCAAGTCGGCCATCGCTGAGGGATTGGCTCTTCGCATCGTGCAACACCGTGTGCCTCGCACTTTGCTCGACAAGCGTGTTGTCATGCTCGACCTTGGCTCGGTGGTGGCTGGCACTAAATACCGCGGCCAGTTCGAGGAACGCATCAAAGGCATCTTGAATGAGCTTACCGCCAACCGCGACATCATCCTCTTCGTCGACGAGATTCACACTCTTGTAGGTGCAGGCAATGCCAACGGTTCACTCGATGCCAGCAATATGTTCAAGCCTGCCTTGGCTCGTGGCGAGTTGCAGTGCATTGGCTCCACCACCTTGGACGAATATCGCCAATATATCGAGAAAGACGGCGCCTTGGAACGCCGTTTCCAAAAGATTCTTGTCGAGCCGACCACACCAGAGGAGACCGTTGAGATTTTGAACAATATTAAGCCTAGATACGAGGACCATCATTTGGTGAAATACACTCCTGAGGCCATCGAAGCCTGCGTGAAACTCACCGACCGCTACCTTACCGACCGCCACCTGCCCGACAAGGCCATTGACGCCTTGGACGAAGCGGGTGCCCGTGTCCACATCAAGAACATTGATGTGCCAGCTGAGATTACCGAGTTGGAGAGCCGCCTCGAAGAGGTGCGCAAAGACAAGAAAGCTGCCATCAGCGAGCAGAAGTTTGAGGAAGCCGGCATGTACCGCAACGAAGAGGTGAAGATTCTTGCCCGCTTGGAAAAAGTCAAGCAGGAATGGGACAAGAACGTGGTGGCTCACCGTCAGGTGGTTACCGAGCAGAACGTCGCTGAAGTCGTCGCCATGATGACTGGGGTACCGGTGCAGCGCATCGCCAAGAACGAAGGCGACCGCCTTATGAGCATGGAAAGCGAGTTGGCGGGTACTGTCATTGGTCAAGACGAGGCCATCAAGAAGGTGACCAAGGCCATCCGCCGCAACCGTGCCGGATTGAAAGACCCCGGCAAGCCCATCGGATCGTTCATTTTCCTCGGACCTACGGGTGTTGGAAAAACCTATTTGGCCAAAGTACTGGCAAAGTATCTCTTTGACTCTGAGGACGCTCTGATTCGCATCGACATGAGCGAATACATGGAGAAGTTTGCCGTGTCGCGCCTCGTAGGTGCGCCTCCCGGATATGTCGGTTACGAAGAGGGCGGCCAACTCACTGAAAAAGTGCGCCGTAAGCCCTACTCCATCGTCCTTTTGGACGAAATCGAGAAGGCCCATCCTGATGTATTCAACCTGCTCCTTCAAGTCCTTGACGACGGCCAATTGACAGACAGTCTGGGCCGTAAGGTCGACTTCAAGAATACCATCATCATTATGACCTCCAACATTGGTTCACGCCAGTTGAAGGACTTCGGTCAGGGGGTTGGTTTTGGCACGCAGGCCAAACTCAACGCCAAGAACGAGTATTCGCAGAGCGTCATCGACAATGCCTTGAAACGCACTTTCGCCCCTGAATTTTTGAATCGTGTTGACGACGTGGTGATGTTCAACTCATTGGAAAAGAAGGACATCCACAAGATTATCGGCATCGAAATCCGTCAGGTGGTGAAACGTGTTGAGGAGATGGGTTACAAGATCGAACTCACCGAAAAGGCTTTGGACTTCATCTCCGAAAAGGGCTGGGACGAACAGTATGGCGCCCGTCCGCTGAAACGCGCCGTCCAAAAATATGTGGAAGATGTTTTGGCCGAGGCCATCATTTCCGCCAATCTCCACATCGGCGACCTCATCAGCATTGACTTGGCCGAAAATGGCGAGGAAACCATCGCCAAGGTCATCCCCATCGAGCAAAAAATCCTTGAAGAAGCCCCTGTCGCATGAACTACGACTTCAAGAAACATATTGACAGTAAGATATTTAGGGTGATTGCTTACGCTTCCCATGAGTTGGGCTACAAGAGTTATGTCATAGGTGGCTATGTGCGTGATATTCTGCTGCGTCGCCCATCAAACGACATCGATGTAGTCACCGTGGGTAGCGGCATCACTTTGGCGAAAAAGGTCGCTTCCCTTCTGCCCGGTCACAAGGAAGCCAAATATTATGGGGCTTTCGGCACGGCCATGATCAATTATCAAGGCATGGAAGTGGAATTTGTGGGCGCGAGGAAAGAGTCCTACGACCGCAACAGTCGCAAGCCCGTGGTCGAAAATGGCACTTTGGAGGACGACATCAGCCGCCGCGACTTTACCATTAACGCATTGGCACTCAGTCTCAATGCCGACGACTACGGCACTCTCATCGACCGTTTCGGAGGCATGGCCGACATGGAAGAACTGCTTTTGCGCACACCTTTAGACCCTGACATTACCTATTCTGACGACCCTCTCCGCATGATGCGTGCCGTCAGATTTGCTTCACAATTAAGGTTTTACATCGAATCTGAATCGTTTGAGTCCATCAAACGCAACGCTGAGCGTATCAAGATTGTTTCGATGGAGCGCGTCACCGAGGAACTGAACAAAATCATCCTTTCGCCACGGCCTTCCATCGGGTTCAAATTGCTGGACGAGAGCGGTTTGCTGAAACTCATCTTCCCACAACTCAGCCAATTGAAAGGCGTGGAAATTGTGCAAGGCAAAGGCCACAAAGATAACTTTTTGCACACGCTGCAAGTGCTTGACCAAGTGGCAGAAAAGAGCGACGACCTTTGGCTTCGTTGGGCTGCCCTGCTTCACGACATTGCCAAACCCCAAACCAAACGCTGGGAGGACGGCACTGGCTGGACGTTCCACGGGCATGAGTTCAAAGGCTCGAAGATGGTGCCTAAAATCTTCGCTGCCATGAAGTTGCCCCTCAACGAGAAGATGAAATATGTGCAGAAGATGGTGCTGCTCCACATGCGCCCCATCGTGCTCGCCGAGGATGTGGTGACCGACTCCGCAGTGCGCCGCCTGCTTTTCGAGGCCGGCGACGACATCGACGACCTTATGTTGCTCTGCCATGCCGACATCACCTCGAAGAACGAGGAGAAAATCAAGAAGTTCCACCACAATTTTGAGATTGTGCAGGAGAAACTGAAGGAAATCGAGGCCAAAGACCATCTGCGCAACTGGCAGCCACCTGTGGATGGCTTTGCCATCATTGAAACCTTTGGCATTCCTGAAGGTCGAGAGGTCGGCATTATCAAAAATGCCATCCGCGAGGCCATTTTGGATGGGGTTATCGGCAACAATTTCGCCGAGGCATACGCCTTTATGAAAGAAGAAGGCAAAAAGTTGGGCCTCAGCGTGGTAAAGGAAATCCAAGAGCCGATTATTGTTGCTAACAATGGACCAGTACCAAACAAAATATGAATGCGGAATGATGAATGCGGAATGCGGAATAGGTGCGAAGCCCAGCATCGCATTGCGTCATACCGAATTAACTTCGTTGAATGCTTCGCATTTCAGCATTCCGAATTCCGAATTTAAAAAAACTCTCATCGTCATTGCCGGTCCAACCGCTTCGGGCAAGACCGCTTTTGCCATCAAAGTCGCAAAGGCATTGAACACCGTTATCCTTTCCGCCGACAGCCGTCAGTTCTACAAGGAAATGAGCATCGGCACTGCTGCTCCAACCGAAGAAGAACTGAGTCAAGTCCAACACTATTTCGTGCATCACATCAGCATTGAGGACAAATACGATGTGGCTGATTATGAACGGGATGCACTGCAACTTTTGGACGAACTTTTCAAAACCCATGACTCAGTGGTGATGACTGGCGGCTCAGGTCTTTTCATCGATGCAGTCTGCAACGGCATTGATGAAATGCCCGACATAAAGCCCGAAATCAGGCAAAAAGTGGAAAACCTGCTCAAAGAAGAAGGCCTGAAAGCCATGCAAGACGAAGTTCAACGCCTTGACCCTGAATATTTTGCCATCGTTGACCAACAAAACCCGCGAAGGTTGCAACGCGCCTTGGAAGTCTGCTACCAAACGGGCAAGACCTTCACCTCGTTTCGCAGCGGGAACGCCGTCAAGCGCGATTTTGACATCAAGAAATACGCCCTGCTTTGGGAGCGCGAGGCACTCATCGAGCGCATCGACAAGCGTGTTGATTTAATGATGGAGCAAGGCTTGTTGGAAGAAGCCAAATCGCTTTATCCCAAGCGTCATTTGAACGCGCTCAACACGGTGGGCTACAAGGAGTTGTTCGCCTATTTCGATGGCGATTGCACCCTCGCCGAAGCCGTGGAACTCATCAAAATACACACACGGCAATATGCCAAACGGCAGATGACTTGGTTGAGAAAGGACGAAGCGTATCAATGGGTTAATCAGCAAGAACCCGGAATAGTGCCCATATCGTGAAATTTGTGTACTTTTGCACCCGTTATGGAAAAGAAGAACACCAACAACGTCAAGATAAAGAACAAACGCGCCTCATTTGAGTATTTCCTCGTGGAAACGCTTACGGCAGGCATCGTCTTGACTGGCACCGAAATCAAGTCCATCAGAGAGGGCAAGGCCAGTTTAGCGGATTCGTATTGCAGTTTCAAGGATAACGAGCTGTTTGTCATTGGGATGCACATTGCCGAATATGCCCATGGCACCTACAACAACCACGACCCCAAACGCGACCGCAAACTATTGCTTAACGCCCGAGAGCTGCGCAAACTGAAGAATAAAGTGCAGGAAAAAGGTTTCACCATCGTGCCAGTTACCTTATTTATTAATGAAAACGGGTTGGCCAAATTGGACATCGCCCTCGCCCGAGGCAAGCACTTCTACGACAAGCGCGAATCATTGAAAACCAAGGATTCAAAGCGCGAGTTGGAACGCATGGATAGGTATTAATCGTTTATTTTCAAGTCTTTAGAAACAATAGCCCACACGGATGGAAATGGGTGAAGCATAAGGCGTTTCCATGCCGCCTGTGCCTGTTGTAAGCCTGCCCCAACTGAGGTTGTAAAGTACCATGAAATACATGAAACTTCCGTTGTAGGAATACTGCCTGATGCCGCCGCCGACAAAGACACTGTTGAACCATTTCTTCGCTACCGTCGTGTGGTTCCATCGTGAGATGCCATACATCATCTCATCCTCGACATGGACAAACAATCCCTTGTAAACCTGAAAGTTAGTATATGGAGCCACGCCAAAATAATGCGCGTAGGAACTGCCATAGTAGTTATCAAAATTGCAAGTCAAGTCGTAAATGCCACGCAAGCCCACTTCCCAAGGGTTGAAAATGCGGTAGCCAACCTGTGGGGCGATGGAAAAGTTGAGATACCTGCCGTACAATCCGCCACCGATATTGCCTCCATAAACCATTTTCCCCTTCAAATCAGGCACATCGGAAAACATTTGCGCCGAAACCTTGCCAGCAAAGCCAAAAAGCATCAAACAAAGGGATGCGATGATTCCAAATCGTTTCATTTCCTGAGTGTTTTAAAGTCAACTAAAGAACGGCAAAGATAAAACAATTTCGCCATATCGCATGTGAAACTCTTGTTTTCAGCGATTTTTCCATACCTTTGCAAGCCAAAACAAAACGTCATGGTTGAGAAATACATTTCAATACTGAAGGACCTGAACCTCAAAATGGGTCTCAGCGAGGAGTTTTCAACAGGCATAGCCGAAACAGTTGCTGCGTTGTCGCTTCTTTTGGTCAGCATCAGCATTTTCTTCCTCATCAAGTTTGTTCTCAAGAAGACCATCTATAAAATCATTCAGCGTTCCAGCACCCAATACGACGACCTGCTCATCAAAAACAAGGTCATCGGGCGCATCTGCCTGCTCATTCCAGCACTGATTATCAATGCTTTATTGCCGACTATCCTACCCGACTTTCCCAACACGGTTGTTTTTCTGACGAAGATGGTCAGAATTTTTGAAATCGTCATCTTCGTCATGATTCTCATCTCCATCCTGACGACCTTGGAGGACATTTACAACACTCACGAAATGTCGAAGCTCAAGCCCTTAACAGGCTTGGTGCAGGTTACCAAGATTGTGCTGTATGTAATGGCTGGCTTAGTCATCATAGCTTTTATTCTTGACACCAAGGTTAGCACCATTTTGATTGGCTTGGGCACGATGTCAGCGGTGACGATGCTTATTTTCCAAGACACCATCAAAGGCTTTGTGGGCAGTATCCAACTCTCGGCCAACGACATGCTCCGTATCGGCGACTGGATTGTGATGGGTCCCGCCGACGGCAACGTGCTGGAAATCAACCTGACCACCGTAAAAGTGCAGAATTGGGACAACACCATCACCACCATCCCGACTTACACCTTGGTATCGAGTCCCTTCACCAACTGGCGCGGCATGTCGGAGTCGGGTGGACGGCGCATCGCCCGCACCATCAACGTCGACGTGAACACCATCCGATATTGCACACCTGAGATGTTAGAGAAATACAAGCATTATACTTTGATTAAAGACTACATCATCCAAAGGCAGGAAGAAATCGTCGAATACAACAAGGCCAACCACATCGACACGAGCGAAATCATGAACGGACGCCAGCAGACCAACCTCGGTGTTTTCCGTGCCTATATCAAGGCGTATATCAACAACAATCCCAAGCTCAACCACAATTTGACCATGATGGTGCGCCAGATGCAACCCACCGAATTCGGGGTGCCGTTGCAAATCTATGCCTTCAGCAGCGACAAGCAATGGATCCACTATGAGGAAATCCAAAGCGACATTTTCGACCATATCATTTCGGCTGCACCAATGTTTGACCTTAAAATCTATCAGAAACACTAAGACGCGCAAACGCGTTATTGCGGGAGGAAGACGAAGCAATCCAGAGAAGGATGCTTGTTGTCTGGATTGCTTCGTTCCTCGCAATGACGAAATGCGATAGAAAACAGTGATAAAATAAAATGAACCCAGGAGTCATCTTTACAGAAAAGTACCTAAAACTGATGTTCAAGCAGTTGCGCGATGCCTCGCCCGAAGAAGTGCAGGAAGAATTGGAGCATTGCCGCCGCGAAAACCGCCGAACCGTGCGCATACCGCGCTATTTCAGGGGATTTTTCACCGAAGAGGAAAAATCTGTCGCCTCAACGGGATTTGAGATGCAGGTTTTCAAGCACAACCACCCTTCACGAAAACTTATCCTTTACCTCCACGGCGGCGCATACATCTATCCGCCTGTGTTTTTCCATTGGCGTTTTCTGCACGACCTTTGCCTTCGCACGCATTTTGACGCGCTGATGCCCGTCTATCCCAAGTCGCCAGAATACACTTGTGCGTTTTCCGTGCAAACCGTGTTGGATTTCTACAAAAGCATCTCTGAATCAAGGCGATACGATGAGATTCACCTTGTCGGCGACTCGGCGGGAGCTTGCTTGTGTTTGGTGGTAGCCCAAGAAGCCCACAAAAACGGCTGGCAAAAGCCCTTGACCACTACCCTGCTCTCCCCTTGCGTCGACCTGAGCCACAGCAAAGAACAGGAAATGAGGGCGTTGCAGGAGAAAGACCCCATGCTCCAACTCGACCGCGTCATCACCTTGAATGCCGTTTGGCAAGGCGATTTGCCCGCCCAGCATCCGTGGGTCAGTCCCGTTTTCGGCGATTTCAGCGGCGTCGACAACCTGAGCGTCTATTTCGGCACAAACGAAATCCTCCAGCCTGATTCATTGTTCCTCAAGGAAACCTACGAAAAAGCCGGCAAAACAGGCATCTTCCGCGAGTATGCAGGCATGTTCCACACCTTCGCGATGTTCCCGATTCCAGAGGGGTTTAGGGCAATCAAGGAGATAGCGAAGGAATTATTACACTAAAAAGTGTATGTTTTGATAATTTTTCCACTTAAAAACGGTTATATTAAAAACAATTCGTATTTTTGCATCGTGATTAAAGATGGCTTATGATTAAGACGAAACAAGAAGTTGAGCTGTTTCTTGGTCAGTTTGGCATCAAGTTCGATGTTTGGGGCATCTTCTATTTGGACAGGGACAAGAACGAAGAAGCCTTGAAAGCATTGGGCATTACCCCTAAAGCAAGGGATGAGATTGTGCGCCAATTGCAGTCCGACGATTATGTTGAAACCTTGCCCGCCGATTTCTTCGATGAGATGTGGGTGTTTGGGAGAGACATGGACGGCACCGAACTTTATGTCAAGATTGCCATGGGACGACCAAACGACCGCACCATCTGTATTTCGTTCCATATAGCGGAACATCCTATTAATTACGCATTCAAAAAGGAGGTATAAAATGGAAAAGTACGTTGAGATAAAAAGTCCTTTCACTGGAGGAAGAGTAAAGGAAGTTAGTACCGTTGAGAAACATGAGTTTCGGAAAGAGCAGTTTTCAGTCCATGTGCGCTATTATGTCTGCGAGGATACTGGCGAGCGGTTTACGACAACAGAGCAAGACGAACTCCTCTTCAATGAACTCTATTCACAATATCGAGTGAACCACGGCATCCCTTTTCCAGAGGAAGTCAAGGGCATTAGGTTGCGCTATGGTTTGAATTATCAACAAATCACCAAGATTCTCGGCTTTGGTGCCAACCAGTATGCGCAATACGAAAAAGGCCAAATGCCTTCGGAATCCAACGGCAAGTTGCTTTCGGCGGCCATGAATCGCCAATTTATGCTTCATTTGTTAGAGGACAGCCGTGCCGAATTTGACGAGACCGAATATAACAAGGTGCATCAATCCATATTGGCCTCGGAAACGAAGCTGGAAAACGAGGTGCAAAAAAAGCTCATCTATCGCGACATCCGTCGTTCCATTTACAACGGCTTTGGGCAATTAAACGTCGGAAAGGTATCCGAAATGGTCAAGTTTTTCATTTGCAAAGAGCGCGGACTGTTTCCCACGAAACTCAACAAGGAGATGTTTTACGCGGATTTCCTTCACTACAAGTTGCACGGCCAGTCCATCAGTGGGCTTCAGTATCAGGCCATACAATACGGCCCTGTTCCCGTCCATTACGACACCGTCTACGACAACATTGAGGGCATCAGCAAGGAGATTGTTGTGGCTCACGACATGGAAAGCACCAAGTTGAGCTGTGATTCGTGTAACACTAACGTTTTCAGCGAACAAGAATTAAAAACGCTTGGCGACGTGTTGGCCAAGATTCAGCCCATGAGCACCCAAGAGATAATAGACAAAAGCCATCAGGAAGATGCCTGGCTACGCTATCGCGACGGAAATCAGCTTATTCCTTATTCTGAGGCGTTTTCAATTCAACTTGTTTAATAAGTATTATCATGCAGAAATTCAAAGACTTAATCAAAGAAGACCTCAAAGGCTGGAAGCCTTTCGACATCATCTGGTTAGTGCTGGTGAGCGTCATTATCACAGTGATGTCCATCCTGTTCAAATACGACAAAGCCAGTGACCAATTCTATTGGATTCACATCGTGGCGGCGGCCTGCGGCATCATCAACGTTGTTTTGGGCGGCAAGGGCAAACTGTCCAACTATCTCTTCGGCTTCATCCATTGCTGCCTGATGATTTACATTACACTGATTTCCAGACTCTATGCCGACTTTGGCGTGACCGTCTACAACTTCGTCATGCAGTTTGTGGGCTTCTTCACTTGGGCGAAAAACATGAACCACGAAACCCATGAGGTGATGAAAATCCACATGCCGAACAAGTCGAGATTCATCAGTTTGGGTGTCATCATCGTGGGTACAGTGGGCTTCGGCCTGTTGATGAAATATTTCACCAACGACATCGCGCCTTTTGCTGATTCGGCCAAAGCCGTGATGCAAGTGGTGGCCATGATACTGATGGTCAAGATGTTCAGCGAGCAGTGGTGGCTCTGGATTGCCATCAACTGCGTCAGCATTTTCATGTATATCAAAGCGGGAAACTTCCCTATTACAATGATGTATGTGGTTTATCTCATCAATTCCATCATCATGTGCGTACGCTGGGAGAAGGAAGCCACTGCCAATGACAAACTATTAAGACAATAACACTATGCGACACCTTTGTTTTCTTTTCATGCTCTTGTTTGCCTTCATCTTTACAACGAAGGCGCAGACCACCGCGTTGGCGAAACATGTCGTTTTGATCGGCCTCGACGGTTGGGCCTCCCACGACTTTGAAAAAGCACACGACGTGCCCAACTTATTAAGCTTGATGGAAGAGGGAAGTTATACGATGCACAAGCGTTCCGTCATCCCTTCAAGCTCGGGCGTCAATTGGGCGACCATGTTCATGGGAGCGGGGCCTGAAGTGCATGGCCACACGACCTGGAACTCGAAAACGCCCGACGTTAGCCCAATGTCCACCAATGCCCACGGCATCTTCCCTACCATCTTTTCCCTTGTCCGCGAGCAATGCCCCGAAGCCGAAACGGGCTGCACCTACGAATGGGAAGGCATAAAGTATGTCATTGACACGCTGTCCATTAGCTATTTGAAGGATTTCAAGGAAGACTGGCAGTCGGTGGAGCGCAACTGCGACCATATCGTGCAGTATATCATAGACAAAAAGCCCATGTTGTTCGTCCCCGTCTTCGACGGCATTGATGGCACTGGACACAGTAGCGGTTGGTACACCCAAAGTTATTACGATTACCTTGCCCGCATCGATGTTTGCGTGGGGCGCATCATCCAAGCCCTCAAAGACGCCGGCATTTACGACGACACCACTATCATCGTCACGGGCGACCACGGCGGTCACGAGCAAGGCCACGGCACTTTGGCGATGGAAGACATGGAGAGTCCTTTTGTCGTATTTGGCAAGAACGTGAAATCCGGTTATTTGATTGAAGAGCCTGTGGTACAATATGATATTGCTGCCACCATCGCTTACATCCTTGGTTTGGAAATGCCTTCGGCGTGGCGCGGCAAGCCCGTTTTAAGTGTTTTCAAACCATAACAGCAATTCAAAATGAAAGACAACCAGCAAAATACAAAATTGATTGGGGCGTTGGCTGTGGCCTTCTCCGCCATGCTTTGGGGCGTGGACGGCATCCTGCTCACCCCGCAACTCTACAACCTCAACACGGCCTTCGTGGTCTTCGTCATCCACCTCTGCCCATTCCTGCTGATGAACGTGTTCTTCTTCAGGGAATACCGCCATCTGAAAACCATGTCGCGCTCCGACTTGGTCTATTTCCTGCTCATCGCCTTGTTTGGCGGTGCCTTGGGCACTTTGGCCATCGTCAAGTCGCTGTTTTTGTTGCATTTCAACAGCCTGTCCGTCGTGGTTTTGCTCCAGAAGCTGCAACCCGTCTTTGCCGTCATTTTGGCACGCATCATCCTGAAAGAACGCATCAAGAAGCACTTTGCGCTATGGGCCGGCATCGCTTTGGTTGGAGGCTATTTCCTCACCTTCGGGTGGTCGCTCCCCGATTTCAGCACCGAGGGCATCACCACGGTTTATGCGGCTTTGCTCTCGTTGTTGGCGGCTTTCTCCTTCGGCAGTTCGACGGTGTTTTCCAAGAAGATTTTGGGCAACTATTCCTTCGTCAGTTCCACCTTCTTCCGCTATGGCTTCACCACGCTCATCATGCTCGCCATTGTGCTTCTTGGGGGCCATATCGCCGACTTCTCGCAAGTCACGCCGCGCAATTGGTTCTTCATCGCCCTCATCGGCCTAACGACAGGTTCAGGAGCCATCTTCCTGTATTACTACGGCTTGCGCCATGTGAAAGCCTCGCTGTCCACCTTCCTTGAACTGATGTACCCCATCACCGCCGTGGTATTGGACTACTTCGTCAACAAGACGGTTTACTCACCCGTGCAATGGCTGGCAGCATTCGTAATGTTATTTGCCATTGTGATGCTGAATGTAAACGGCAACAAAACTGAATAGTTATTCCACTACTATCCGATGCACCTCTTGTTCGCCATCTCTGTTGGCGACAAAAGTATAAACTCCTTTCGCGAGATTTTGCGTGGGGATGACGAAATACTGCGTCGTGGCGTTATCGGCATACACCAAACGGCCCATCATGTCATAAAGGCTCACGAAGGCTTCTCCCTCTTCTGCAAAGCGGATGTTGATGCGCCCTTTTGCCGGATTGGGAAACACCTGAATGGTTTGGTTTTCAGTATCTTCCTCAATGTCCCATGTGCCGCAATCGGCTAATATCTCCATATCCAAATAATGGAAACGGTTTTCTAACCAATCCCTCATATAGGCCAACTGGCTCTCGTCGACGGTAAAGTCAGGCCAAGCTTCGTGCTCGCGGTCGTAGGCTTCGTTCTCAAGCAATTCATCATATTGGTTTTGAACCAATTGCATGATGTGTTCGGGATTGAGATAGGTGTTGCGCAACGCCTGATAACGCTCTTTTGCCTTGGCCACAAAACCATCGGTGGTGCAATCTTGCGTCAGGCGGTCGAAGAGGCCGTTGCTCATCAAACCGCCCGTCATATAGGTCTGTTCGCCATCTGTGTCTAGGCCGAGGATGGCATCCAAGTCCCAAGGCAAATAAAAATAGGTTCCCGACTTCTTGTAACGCGCCAAAAAAATGTTTCGACCCATGTTGTCCATCGCCTTCAAAGCATTGATAAACAGGTAGTAATCGATAAGGTTATTCTTGTCGATTTGGGCTGAATACTGCGAATTGAACACATTGTCGGAAGCGTTCATCACAAAATTGGTGAAACTGTAAAGGTGGCTCCAATCCATGATGGTGTCGCTCTCGTTGGGATAGACCCATTCATAGTTGTCCCACGTGTCTAAGGTGTTGTCGTAGTCGGGCAAGGCTTCGAAAGTGGGCGCACCTTCGCCGTTTCCTTTGTAGAGCACACCGCGAATGTCGCCATTGTATTTGCGCAGGCCCAGTTGCTTGCGGTCCATGCGCTCGGTGAGGGTGTAGATGCCGAGATACTCGTCGTTGATGAACACGTCGGCATATTTCATCCGAATGCCGGGCAAAGCCTCCGGCTCGCTTTCCAAATAAGGCAACGAGTACATCTCCATCCATAGTTCGTTGGCGATTTTGTTGCGCAGGCGAAGCGGCTGTGCGGTCATGGCCTCAAGGTTCCAGTCGTCGTCGCTGCGCAATCCGAGGAAGGTGGTGTCGGCCATCTCAGTGCCTGTCTCGTCGGCCCAAAGCTCGATGCGGTATGATTTCTTGGCGTATTGCTGCGACGAGGTGCCGCGAATCTTGAATCCCGCGTGCATTGTGATGACGGTGCCTTCAGTATCGACCACGTTGATGACACCATGCACGGCAGGCGAGTTGACAATCTCGTTGTCGGTGGTGATTGTGATAAGCGGCATCTCCACAATATAATAGGTATAAGTTTCTCCGCGAAGGTTCATGGTTGTCTTGAAAGACTTCATGCCATCAGGGAGCTTGCCTGGGGCGACAATGATTTTCTTATTATGGTCTATACCGTACCTGCCTTGAATGTCAGGCATTTCTTGTGCCATCAGCATCACTGACGCAAAAAACAAAACAAAAAGTAAAACTAATCTTTTCATAAAACAAAAATTATTCAAAATTAAACTGCAATATCTTTTGACTTCGGGACTTCGTGACACAGGACTTCGAGTATTTGTTCGACTCGCAGTCTCGGAGTCTCGCAGTCTATATGTAAACTAAATTTACTCATTTACTTAAAAAACTGATTATCAATTAATTCTAACCACTTCGATAATTCCTTCGATGGCCTTGATTTTGTCCATGAGCTGTTCGAGGGCATCCACGTCGGCGATTTGCAGCACAATCTTTCCTTCAAAATAGCCTTCCTTGTCGCTGTTGAAGTTGATATTCTTCATGTTGACCTGCAAATCCTCCGACACCACCTTGGTGATTTTGCCCAACAAACCTATCACATCGCGACCATAGATGCGGACAGTGACCTGCGAACCTTCGCCTTCCATGCCGTTCCACCTCACTTTGATGATACGGTAGCCATAGCGTTGTTGCAAGCCCTTGGCATTCGGGCAGTTGACGCGATGGATGCTGAGTGTGCCCTCGTTGGTGACGAAGCCAAACACACGGTCGCCCGGTATGGGATTGCAGCATTTGGCCAATTTATAGGTCACATTGCCAATGTCTTCGCCTATGGTGAGCGAGTCTTCCGCCTCCGCATTATACTCCTTTTTCAAGGATTCAACTTGCTCGGTCAAGTTCTTTTCCGATTTCTCAGTGCCTTCACCGAGTTTGGCCATGAGGAAATGTTTCACTGCGGCAATGTCGATTTTCTCGGTCGAAATCTGGTGGTAGAGTTGCAGCGAATTCTCCAACTTGAACTCCTTGACCAGCATGTCGACGATGGTTTCGGAGAAAGGCAGCTTCCAGTTTTTCAGGCGGCGTTGCAACATTCCCTTGCCCATTTCCGACTCTTTCAGCTCCTGCTCTTTCAGGTAGCGGCGTATCTTGTTTTTGGCTTTCTCCGTCACCACCACGTTGAGCCAGTCGGCGCGGGGCGACTGTTTCTTGCTCGTGATAATCTGCACCTTGTCGCCGTTGGTCAGCGTGTGGCGGATGGGCACCATGCGACCGTTCACACGGGCACCGTTGCAGGTCTCGCCTACATGGGTATGAACCTCGTAGGCAAAGTCGAGCACCGTCGAGCCTACGGGCAGTTGCTTCAGGTCGCCTTCGGGCGTGAAAATGAATATCTTATCTGACTTGTGAAGTTTCTTGTAAGAGGTTTCAAACGACACCATCAAGGGGTTTTCCAGCACCTGTCGCACGTGGAGCAGCCAGTCCTCGTCGTTCTGCCGCTCGCCTTTGTAAAGGTAGTGGGCCGCTTGTCCCGTTTCCGCGATTTCATCCATGCGGGTGGTGCGAATCTGCACCTCAAACCACTGCTTGTCGTCATACTTCACCGTCGTGTGCAGCGACTCATAACCCGATGCCTTGGGCTTGGTTATCCAGTCGCGAAGGCGCTCAGGCATAGGCTCATAAAGGTTCGAAATCACCGAATAAGTGCTCCAGCAACACTCTTGTTCGTCCTTCAAAGCACAATCGATGATGACGCGGGCAGCCATCAGGTCGAAGACCTCCTCGAAAGGCACGTTTTGCGCCCGCATCTTGGCGTAAATCGACGGAATGGACTTCAAACGCCACTTGATGCTGTACGAGAACTTGTATTTGTTGCCTTTCTTGGTGCGTTCGCGCTCATTGTCAAGGCCTTCGATGATAGGCGCAAGGAAACGCTCGGCGGTGTGCCTTCTGGCTTCCTGCGTGGCTTCAATCTTGGCCTTGATTTCCTGAAACATGTCTGGGTTCTCGTAAAGCATCAGCTTCTCTTCAAGCTCGGCTTTCAGCTTGTAGAGACCAAGCCGGTGCAGGATGGGGATGTATATGTATTTGATTTCATGGAAGAAACGCGCCAGACGTTGGGGAGTGACGTCATCTTGGTTCCTGACATCATACGTGCGATGCACCACCTTCAGCAGCACCGACCGCATGTCGTCGACGAGAGAGAGGAACATCACTTGGAAGTTGTCGGAGTTGTAGGCTACCTTGTCGGTGTCCAATCTCGCAAGCTGGCTGAAATCCTCCAAGACAACAGCCACTGTCTTGCCAAAAGCATCTTCCAACTCCTTTAAGCTCACGCCAGTCTTGTAGTCGATGCCATGTAGGAAAGAGGCCGTCACCGAAATATAGCCCAAGCCCACCTCCAACACGGCGATGCGCGCCATCTCAATGAGGTGGAACATATAGGCCTTGCCTGAAAGGAGATAACGTCCGTCGTATTTCTCCAAACAAAAGTGGTAGGCCTTGTCAATCAGGGCCAAATGTTCGGGCGCGTTGACGAAAGGGCTGATGTCGGCCAGCATCGTCTCGTAGGCCTTTTGGATGGATGCTATTTCTTGCGGGGTGTAGCTCATTCGATTTTTACCGTGAGATGCCGTTCCAACATGGCATCATAATAGGGTTTCAGTTCGTCGAAGCTGCCGTGCTTGATGGCGCATTTGCCTTTGTAATGCGTAATCCAGGCGCAGGTTTCGGCCTGTTCGCGGCTGTGCTCGCACACTTCCATCAGCGTGCGGATGACATATTCAAAGGTGTTGACATCGTCGTTGATAAGAAGCAGACTCTTCTCATTTTCAACGAGTTCCTCCTCCAAAACATCGACATCTTCCTGTTCCTTGTTCATAGTTCAGTTTTCATAAAAACGGGTAAAAGTACGGAATATTTTAAAAATTCGGTTCATCCTAAATAAAAATCCTTCAGATATTCGTGGTATTGATCCGTAAAACGTTTGTCTTTGTAACGAATCAAAAAACTATCCTCTTGGATTTCAGAGGGTTTGAAAAGCTGTAATTCCAAATTGACGCGATTGGAGACATCCCCTTCTGTTGGAATAATATTCAACTTTTTGTGCAGAAACAAACCGCTTTTTTCGGCCACTTTCAAGAACTCCATCGAAGCAGTGACGGGCAACACCAAGGCAAAACGTCCGTCTGGTTTCAATAGGCGGACAACCACGGCGCACAGGGATTCGTAGGACAAGGTCACATCATTATGCCTCGCCCGACTTTTGCGCTCCGATTCGCATTTGGAAAAACGGTTGAAAAACGGCGGATTGGAGACAATCAAATCGTATTGCTTATCCGTTTGGAAATCAACGATGTCAGAGCAATAGGCATTCAGCTTGTCGCGCCATTGCGATGCCGAAAAATTGATGGTCGCCTCTTCTATGGAAGCCTTGTCAATGTCGACTGCATCCACTTGAGACACACCCTTTTGCGCCAACATCAAGGGCAGCAGACCGCATCCCGTTCCAATGTCGAGAACCACATCCGTAGGCTTCACCTCCACCCAGCGACCGAGCAAAATGGCATCGGTGCCCACCTTCATCGTCGAGCGATGATGGTAGAGGCTGAAATGCTTGAAGTGGAAAGGACGTGCATCGGTCATTGCAAGTACATGTCTATCAGTCCTTCAGGAGCGGTTATCGTCAGTGTTTTCTTGTCGCGGTCGACCTTTTGAATCACTTGGTCGAGGATGGGAACCAAGATTTCCTTCTTGCCTTTCATCACTTGCAAAATGGCCTGCGTGGGGTATTCGAGCACCTCACTGATAGGGCCAAGTTCGCCTTTCTCAGTATCGACCACCGTAAAGCCCACAATTTCATGGAAATAGAACTGCTTTCCACTGAGTTTCGGGAGCATTTCCATCGGCAGGTAAACCGTTTTCCCGACCAAGTTTTGCGCCATCTCAATCGTCTTGACATCTTGAACGTTCACATAGAACTTGTCGCCATTCGGCGTGATCTTCTCCACGAAAAACGGTGTCAGTACCTTGTTGATTTCGAGGAAGAAATGCTTCATATTGACGTATGCCGACGGGTCGTCAGCATCGATTTTGAGGGTCACTTCACCTTTCAGGCCATGCGTCTTGACGACCTTGCCCAAATAAAAACAATCTTCTTTTTTCATCTTTTTTTGACTACGAGACTTCGGGACTACGAGACTTCGGGACTTCTGGTCTTCGGGACTGCGGGGGCGTATCGGGGTACCGAAGCCTCGTAATCTCGCGTCTTTTTAATTACGCGGCAAAGATAATAATTATTATTTTTGCCACTCAATTTAAAGTAATGCACGACTTTTTGGATTTGTTTTTGGATGTGCTGAGAAACAGCATCTTAATCACTGGGTTAGTGATCATCATGATGCTGATGATTGAGTATGTCAACATCCATTCGCACGGAAAATGGTTCACGAAGCTGCGCCAAAACCGCTTAGGGCAGGTCGTGTTGGGCGCGGGTTTGGGCATCATCCCAGGCTGCATGGGCGGTTTTGCTGCTGTGTCGATGTATTCGCACAAGTTGCTGAGTTTCGGCGCGTTGATTGCCATGATGATAGCCTCATCGGGCGACGAAGCCTTCATCATGCTCGCCATGATTCCCAAGCAAGCATTACTATTGATGGTGATTCTGTTTGTGGTGGCCGTTGGTGCAGGGCTTTTGGTGGACAAATTCTCCAAACCTCACTCCCACCACCATCACGAAGGCTGCGAAGAAGGCTACCAAATCCATGAGGAGGAAAGCGAAACCGTGGAAAAATCCTCATTCCGCAACATGAAACACGCCAGCGCAGAGCGTATCGCCCTGTTGCTCGGCGTGATACTGTTCATTGTTGCCTTGGCTTTCGGCATGTTGGAGCATGAACACGAGGAAACCGCTCATACTCAACTGAATATCTTCAACGAGAAATGGATGAACCTCATTTTTGCCGTTGTGAGCCTGTTCGTGTTATGGTTCATCGCCACAGCAGGCGAACACATCATCAAGGAACATCTTTGGGAGCATATCATCCGCAAGCACTTCCTGAGTATCTTCCTCTGGACCTTCGGCGCACTGCTCCTCATCCAAGTCGGACTTCATTATTTCCAGCTTGAACAGCTGATTACCAGCAACATCCCTTGGATGATTCTGTTGGCCGTCCTCATCGGAATCATCCCTGAATCGGGGCCGCATTTGTTGTTTGTCACACTGTTTGCCACAGGTACGGTGCCGTTTTCGGTGCTGTTGGCAAGTTCGATTTCTCAGGACGGACATGCTTCGTTGCCATTGTTGGCCGAAAGCAAGCGCAGTTTCGTCAAGGCGAAAATCGTCAACATAATGGTCGCAGCCTTCATTGGTTATGTTTGTTATTTCATTGGTTTCTAAAAAGTTACAAAATGAACTTAAAATCACTTCGGTTCCTTCTTGCCATTACACTCATCCTCGGTGCCACCCAATTGTTTGGACAAAAGAAATGGGATTTCGATTTTGGCTTGGGCACATCGCTTCACACGGGCAATGTGAACACATTCAACCTCAACAACAACGCTTCAGTCAACCGCAACGACAGCCTGATTGCGCTCGATTTCCATTACAAACTTCTCTACAGCTCGCTCATCGACAGGTATGACGTTGGACAACAATGGAAAGAGACGAATTTTGAAATCAATGGCGGAATTAAGCTGGATTATAAGCAATACGGGATGTTCTCACCGTTTCTTGCATTTGAGATGCTCATAAACAAGTATAAGGGTTACGACCTCAAAATGAGTGGACTTGGCGGCTTCAAATACAGGATTTACGTAAGACCTTCATATAGTGATCATTCCATAAGTATAGCTTTTGTATATGATTGGACAGATTTCACCGATGCAACTGTTTTACCAAACAACAACTACCGAATTTCCATCCGTCCAAAGTTCAAGCAGAGACTTACCGAGAATCTAACCTTGTTGAATCTCACCTTTTATCAGCCTTCCGTGCTCGATTTTAACGACTACATCATCAACACTTCGACGAAACTCCAGACGCAACTTTCGAAAATGCTGTTTCTCGACCTCGGGTTCACCTACGAATACCGCAGCCGTGTGCCTTCAGAGAACTACAAGCATCATGACATCATGTCGGAAGTCTCGATACGGCTGAAGTTTTAATTCAGTTTTTGTTCACCATTTGAAAAAAAACCGTATTTTTGCGCCCTGAAAAACAAAGGGGTGCCTTCCTTGTTTTGGCAAGATGAAAAGGCTGAGATCATACCCTCTAACCTGATCCGGATAATGCCGGCGTAGGGATTGGATATTTTCAAATTTCCCCTTCACATTTTGGTAAACTAAAAAACTGAAAAATGAAAAGATTTTCTTTTGGTATCGCTGCATTGTTCATTGCAGTCAGCATGAATGCCCAAAACAACGACACTTTGCGTGTCGAAACACTTAACGAAGTGGTAGTCAGCGGTGTGCGTGTGCAGAAAAACGCGCCTTTTGCCGTCACCAACATCAAGAAGGCGGAACTGAACGACTTCTCGAAAACGGGTCAGGAGCTGCCCTTCCTGTTCGCCAAAACCCCCGGCATCATCGCGTGGAGCGAAAACGGTGTGGGCACTGGCACGAGTTACATGCGCATCCGTGGTGCCGGCGACTCGCGCATCAACGTCACCTTGGACGGCGTGTCGCTCAACTCGCCCGAAGACCAGTGCGTGTTTTGGGCCAACATGAATAGTTACGGCTCGCTGCTCAGATCGGTGCAAATCCAGCGCGGCGTGGGCACCTCCACCAATGGCGACGGTGCCTTCGGCGGAACGATAGCCTTGTCGACGGCAGCACCCTCTTTGGCACCAAGTGCCGAAATCACAGGTTCTTATGGTTCATTCAACACGCTCAATTTCGGCGCAAAAGCCTCAACAGGCCTGTTGTGGAACCACCTCATCATTGACGGTGCCTATCACCAGACCAACACCGACGGCTTCATCCACGGCACCCAAGGACGCAGCGGCAGCTATTACGGCGGCATCACTTATATCAACAAGAACTTCCAACTGCGCTACAAGAACATCGGCAATTTCGAAAACACCGGCCAGGCTTGGAACGGCGTGACCGCGGGCGACAACGACATGAGCCTCATGGACGGCACCTACGGCATTCACACGGGCATCAAGACCTACGCCGACATGTGGAACGTGGGCTTGGGACAATACAATACACTTTACGAGCACCTTGTTTACGACGAAGACGGCAACTTCATGAAAGACGAGAACGGCCATTACGTCACTGAACGCTACCAACTTAACGACGGCAGGTATTGGGACCGCACCACCGACAATTTCTGGCAAAACCACAACCTATTGACCGCCGCGTGGGACATCAACGAGCACTGGAGCAGCTCGGCCACCTTGCACTACACCTACGGATACGGCTACTACGAAGAGTTCCGTCCCAACAACAAATTGGCAGATAAATTTGGTATCAATGAATTCAAGTTCGATGAGGACGAGGACGAATGGAAATCTATCAAGTCCAATGTCATTCGCAAAAAAGGTCTCTCACAACATACGTATGGCCTTGTTTGGAACGCCAACTACACTGACGAGCGTTGGGACGTCATCGGTGGCCTCTCGCTGCAAAACTTCAATGGCAACCACTACGGCTATGTCACCTACATCGCCAACCAAGGCATTGCGGACAAATATCTCGTCAACGGCCAATACAAATACTACGACTCCGACGCCCACAAGCTCGACGGCAACATCTTCCTGAAAGCCGCCTTCAGCATCAGTGAGCATTGGAGCGTCTTCGGTGACGTGCAATACCGCCATGTCGATTACAAGACAAACGGAATCAATGATAAATTTGTAAAAGTGAACGATACGGTTTTCATCAACCAAGAGCTCAACATTCACGAAAAGTATAACTTCTTCAACCCGAAAGGCGGCATCTCGTGGAACAAAAACGATCATCACGTCTATGGTTCGGTTGCCATGAGCCACCGCGAGCCAGAGCGCAACAACTTCACCGACAACGGCTCCTACCCTGCCCCCGTTCCAGAGCAACTCCTTGACTATGAGTTGGGTTACAACTACAACGGCCAAGTTTGGCAAGCCGGTGCCAACTTCTATTACATGGACTACACCAACCAATTCGTTCAAACTGGTGAAGTCAGCGACATCGGCGAGGCCCTCACCACCAACATCAAGGACTCCTATAGAATGGGCGTGGAGCTTCAGGTGGGCGTGAATGCCACAAATTGGCTGACCATCGAAGCCAACGCTGCCTTGAGCCAAAACAAAATCAAGGACTTTGACGAACATGTGGAGAACTGGGACGACTGGGAAGGCAACACCGATGCCAACGGTAATGCCTACGATGGTGATGGCTACGATGTCATCCATTACGACAACTCGACCTTGGCCTTCTCGCCTTCGACCATCCTCAATGGCTTCGTCACCTTCCATCACAAGGGCTTCGAAGCCGTTTGGCACACCAACTACGTTTCAAGGATGTATCTCGACAACACCGAGAACCTTGACCGCTCTTTGCCGGCCTTCTCCACGTCGAATGTGAGTCTTGGCTACACCCTCAATTTCAAAAAAGTCGTCAAGGAAGCCGTTTTCAAGGTGAACTTCAACAACATCTTCAACAAACGCTACGCCGCCAGCGGTTGGGTGTATTCAGCCATCTGCGACAGCTACGGCCACCCCAACGACAATCGTTATTACCAAATCGGTTTCATCCCAATGGCAGGGTTCACCGTTATGGGGAATTTGACGGTTAGGTTTTAAGGACAAATAGGATTGCATGGTAGGGGCGCACCTATGTGTGCGCCTTAAACAACATACATGTCATCGTGTAGGGGCGCACCCACGTGTGCGCCCTAAACAAAATACATGTCATCATGTAGGGGCGCACCCATGTGTGCGCCCTAAACAAAATACATGTCGACGTGTAGGGGCGCACCCACGTGTGCGCCCTAAACAGCATACATGTCGTCGTGTAGGGGCGCACCCATGTGTGCGCCCAATAAACCATGTACATCATAATAATGGGGACGGACATGATAATAAACAGGGCGGACACGTAATTATAAAGGGCGGACACATAATTATTAAGGGCGGACACACGGGTCCGCCCCTACGTTATTTCGCGCCTTTTCTGCGGTTGCATTCCCTACATCGCATCGCGCAATTCTCGATGACGGTTCTTCCCCCGTCTTTCCATGGGGTGATATGGTCGCCCTCCATAAATTCAAAATCGAATTCTCTGCCACAGTCAGGGCAAATATGGTTTTGTTTCTCCCAAACCGCCAATTTGATGTCTTCAGGGAATGCCCTCAAATCCAAATAATGCTCGTCGCCCGTCAAGACGTATGGGATAATGCCCGACGGTTTCTGTATCTCGCTGTCGCGCATCAATTCCGAGATCCGTTTTGCGAGGGCAGCCGTGTCTAAAGTCTCGGAACCGTATTTGTCATAAGGCCAAGCCCAGTCCAAGCCTTTCATGATCCTCTTGAACTTTTTCATGTCGAAGTTGGTGATGGCCCAGTTCAGCACGGTTTGGAAATACGTCCAAAGGTTGTTGGCGTTTGGGTCGTGTTGGTGTGTGGCCATATATCCTACCACCGTCTGGCGATGCCCTTGCCGCGTTTCGTGTTCGGCCATCCATTCCAAAGCCACTTTCAGGAAATCCTGACGGATGGGCGTTCCGTTGACGAGGTCTTTACCCAACCGCGCCGCACCGCTGTTGGTCTTGGAGAAATGCCGCTTGGCATCGCTGACGAAAGGCCCTGCAAAAATGGCATTGTTGATTTCCTGCTCGTTGAGCGGCTTTCCTGCAATGTTGATGGTCTTGAACCATTCCAGTTTTTCCGACGCCTCGCCTTCGCAAACGTAAATGGTCAGCGGATAGTTGAGGATGCGTTTCTGGATGTCTTCGGGCTGGTTGAAGAAGTTCTTGAAGTCATACGAAAACTTGCCAGCCACATATTCACAGAGTGAGAGTGTGCGCTGCTGGCCGTCCATCACCTCGAATGGACATTCCGCATCTTCGCTACGTTTCACCCAATACATCACATTGAGCGGATAACCTTGCAGCACGGTATGAATCACAGCCTGTTGTTCTTTCTCATTGTAAATGAACTCGCGCTGATAAGGCGGGCGAATGTCGAGCAATCCGTCATAGCCTCTAACGCCTTGCTCGTCGTTGTTCACATAGCCTTTGGTGATTTCACCTACGGTCACTTCTATTTGTTTAATTGTCATCATGGTTTTTGAGGGTGTTTGTTACGGATTAAGATTCTTGCATAAGGTTTCTCTGGATAGCCATTTTTCATGTAATAGAGTTGGCCATCCCTGAGACTATTATTCAGTTTTTTAAGTTCGCGAGGATATGGAGATAGTCCTAACTCCTTTCCAGAATCTCCCTGCGTTTGACCTATAATTTCAAATTGTTCTGGACAATATTTATCAAGAAAAGTTAGAGGGACTCCCATTATCCCAAAATAATCGTATGGGATGTCCGAAGTTTTAGATACTTCTATTGCATCATAATTAGCGTATGTTGGATATTCTTCTGGTGAATATTTGCAAACCAAATCAAGTTCCTCATGACGTTTTTTATGATCAAGATTTCATTGCTGTCCCGTAAAAACGGGTCAAGAGTTCTTTGAAATAATTGAAAATTAGTCTTTTATAGGTTGTTTTTCGAGTCAACGGACTTGATTGTAT
>ONKQ01000033.1 GCA_900318465.1 uncultured Bacteroidales bacterium | reverse complement strand
CTTCTTCAAATACGGACTCGATACCATATCCTCAGTATTGCTAAACACTGACAGACAACCAATTATTAAAATATTCGAAATTTTGTCATGTACTTAGAGAAAAATCAGAAAAGAATAATGGATATGACCAAAGAATCAGACCAAGGTTACGTTTACATTTTGACCAATCCGAGTTTCAAAGAAGATTGGGTGAAAATCGGGAAGAGTTCACGTCCAGTGGATGTTCGTTCCAAAGAATTGGACAACACCGCTGTACCATTGCCTTTCGAAGTTTTCGCTACATTGAAGACGAAGAAATACAACGAGGTTGAAAAACTGGTGCATAAGACCATCGACCGATTGACTTCTTTGCGCATCAGGCAAAACAGGGAGTTTTTCAACGTGGATCCATTTGTCGCCTTAGACATCCTGAAAGACATCGCCACCACCCTTGATGATGCTGAAATTGACATTGTTAATCAAGAGGCAAAATCCATTGATTCAACAGGTGAGGTTTGTGAACATAAAAGGCAAAAGCCCAATTTCAAATTCTCCATGATTGGAATCCAAGTTGGGGAAACTATCACATTCACTCCGACTGGACAAACAGTAAAAGTGGCCTCAGAGAACACCATAGAATTTGAAGGTAGGATTTACACATTGTCGAATTTTGCCTCTACATTCATGCCTGATGACAAACGAAACACCTCGGATGCATATCGAGGCCCGAAGTTTTTTTCGTACAATGGCAAATTGCTGACAGAACTTCGGGACGAAATGGAAATGTTTGAAGAGTGATTTCATTCAGTTCTCCATCCCAAAATCCCCAAGCGGGACATTGTTTTCATTGCCTTGATGTCGTCTTTCACGACGAAAGTGTCTTTTACCTCTTAGCGAGCCAAAAGGATACGCAAAGTGATTTATGTGCCTATGAGAATTGTGAATATTTTAGTGAGAAATACTGAAAATACAGACTTTAATCCAAAAAATCAGCATTATTTTTGGATTATAGTCTATAAAATTAGTATTTTTGCAGTATCAAAGCATTGGGTATGATACTAAGAAAATTGAAGGAAGTTATTGAAAGCCAGTTTTATAATGGTAAGGCCATTGTGCTGGTTGGAGCCCGTCAGGTGGGCAAGACCACTTTGCTGAACCAATTGGCTCAAAAGAATGAACCATCTGTCTTATGGCTGAATTGTGATGAACCAGAAACTCGCGCATTGTTGGGCGAGACAAATGTAGCCAAACTTCAACTTCTGATTGGCGGTGCCAAATTAGTCGTTATCGATGAGGCCCAAAAGGTGAATGACATTGGAATGACGCTGAAACTCATTGTGGACAATTTCAAGGAGGTTCAGGTGGTGGCAACTGGCTCGTCGGCATTTGAGTTGCACAATCGGCTGAACGAACCTTTGACAGGGCGCAAATTGGAGTACCGACTGTTTCCCATTTCAAGTGCCGAGATGATTCAGACTTACGGATTGCTTGAGGAGAAACGGACTTTGGAAAACAGGTTGATATACGGAAGTTACCCCGATATTATCACTCATCCTGAAAAGGCACGTTTGTATCTTACCGAACTGACACAAAGTTACTTGTATAAAGACATCTTCTCGTTGAACGATATTCGCAAGCCCGATTTGATTGAGAAATTGGTACAGGCGTTGGCATTTCAAATCGGGAGTGAAGTTTCCACCAATGAGTTGGCGAATATGCTTCAAACCGACAACAAAACCATAGACAAGTACATTGATTTGCTTGAAAAATGTTTTGTGCTCTTCCGTTTGGGTGGCTTGAATCGGAATTTGAGGAACGAACTCAAGAAGAGCAAGAAAATCTATTTTTATGATACGGGCGTGCGGAATGCTGTCATTCAGCAGTTTGCGCCTGTAGCTTTGCGTGGTGACATGGGAGCACTATGGGAGAACTTTTTCATCGTAGAGCGGATGAAGCGCAACCATTACGGGCAACATTTCTGCAACACTTATTTTTGGCGCACCAACCAGCAACAGGAAATTGACTTGGTCGAGGAAACGGACGGGCAAATGACCGCCTTTGAGATGAAATGGAATCCGGCTAAAAAAGCCCATTTCCCCAAGGCTTTCTTGGAGGCATATCCCGTGAAGGAAACTGTGGTTGTCACGCCGGAAAATTATTTGGAGTATTTGGTTTGAGGTTTTTCTATGCAGAAAACTTGCAAAGTTAGTCCATTATTTGAAGGCAGGATTTACACATTGTCGAATTTTGCCTCTACATTCATGCCTGATGACAAACGGAACACCTCGGATGCATATCGAGGTCCGAAGTTTTTCTCATGCAATGGCAAATTGCTGACAGAACTTCGGGACGAAATGGAAATATGGAAATGTTTGAAGAGTGATTTCGATAATGCCCCCATCCCAAAATGCCAAAGCGGGTGCTGTTTTGGGTGGGAGGGAAGCAAGTCGCAGAATGATTTTGAAACAGAATATCGGGTTGGATTGGAAAGAATTGCTATTTTTGCAAATCATTTGAAAGACAGGCTATGACACTGAATGATTTGCAGAAAATGACGGAAGGCCGCCGATTGGCTTGTTGCCCCCTTCTATCGATTATAATGACATGTTGAGTAGGCAGTCGGACGTGCGCAATAAGGTTTTGGCTTCCGTTTTCAAGCGTTTGGGCTTTATTGACCAGTTGGGCAATGGATTGGTGCTTATTCACGATGAGTTGAAAGCCTATCCCAACGTAAGGATGACTTGGAAAGAGGTCGGACTGTCGTTTCAGGTTGCTTTTGAGAGGAAGGTATTGGCGAGCGCGTACCCAAGAACTAATTGTCCTCTTTTTCTTTCTTTTCATTCACAACAAGCACATTTTCATTGTTCAAGCGTACTTTCAACCAACGCTCGATGCGGTCATTGATGTCGGCATTGATGAGCGTGTCGCTGGTTATGATGGCCACAATCTGCTCGGTGGGTTGTGCGCTCGAAGTATCTATCGCAGAGCCTCTTGTCAGGCTGAGGCTGGTAATGTCAGGATATTGGGCAAACAGTTCCTTCGAGATGGCTTGCACAGGAATTTCCTTGCCTTTGTAGTCGTTGATTAAGGCTTCCAGTTTGCTGATGCTGTCGTTCAACCGATTGATTTGCTTTTCGTTATATTCGTAAATCCCTTTGATGATTTCGGCTTCAGAGAGGTCCTCGGGCGTGTTGGTGGCATCTTCGTGGAAAACGATTTGGCTGCGCTTGATGCCGTAACTTTCCGCGTTTTTATAGAGACTTTCCCTCGCTTCGGGGGTCAGTGTCTCGCCGGCGAGGAAGAGGTCCAAGGTTTGCTTCCTGCGCGAATAGGTTGCCTTGTGGTCATAGATGAAGCACTTGCCGAGGTTCCTGTTTTCCGACACGATTCTCTCGGCGTGGATGACGAAGTTGTTTTCCTTGATGACGCTGATGGCGGAGATGATACTCGGCACGATGACGATGATCAGGATGAAATAGACTGCGCTTTTGGGCAGGCGGCGTTGCTGCTCGTCAGAGGCCACAATGGGGAAGCGGAAATATTTCACGGCGGCAAAGGTGGCCAAGGCGATGAAGATGCTGTTGATGGTGAAAAGATAGAGCGCGCCAAAGATGACCTGACCATTCCAGATAGAGAAGCCATAGCCCACGGTGCAAAGCGGCGGCATGAGGGCCGTGGCGATGGCGACACCTGAGATGACGGTGCCTTTGTCCTTGCGCGAGGTCTCGATGATGCCCGCCAAGCCGCCGAACAGGGCAATGAACACATCGTAGATGGTGGGCTTGGTGCGCGCCAACAGCTCCGAGGGATTGGCCAAACTCAAGGGACTCAGCAGGAAAAACAAGGCCGAAACGATGATGCTGATGCCGACCATCACGCCGAAGTTCTTCAGCGAGTTCTTCACCAAGTCGTTGTCCTCGGTGCCAAGACCTAAGCCGAAACCCAAGATAGGACCCATGACGGGCGAGACCAACATGGCGCCGATGATGACGGGAATGGAGTTGACATTCAGTCCGACCGAGGCGATGATGATGGCGCAAGCCAGGATAAACACATTGGTGCCACGGAAAGCGATGTTTTTTCGTATGCTGATGCTGGCGTTTTCGTAATCGATTTCGTCCGAAAGATGGATGAGCGACCTGAGGTAGACGAGGATTTTTCTGAGTGTATACTTCATGGGTGAATGGCGTTTTTCGTGTTGCTGTGGAATAAATTTCGTGCAAAGAACTATAAAATTCTTGAATTTCGCAAGGCTCACCGACTAAAAAGGCTTTTCGCGGCAATCAACATGGGGAAAATCTCAACGCGGCCCAAGAGCATGATGATCATGGCGACCACCTTTTGGAACCCTAAAAGATGGGCGTAGTTACCCATTGAGCCGACTTTGCCAAAACCAGGGCCGACACTGCCCATGCAGGCGATGGATGCCGTTAGCGAGGTGGTGAAGTCCATGCTGATGGCGAAAAAGACCGTGCCGATGGCGATAATGAGCATATAAGTGACCATGAAAGTAATCACCGAAGTGACGTTTTTTTCAGTTTTCACCTGACCGTCAATCTTGACTTGACTGACAGTATTGACCCCAACGAGCGAGCGTATCAGGTCTTTCAAGCTCTTGATGACGATGACAAGACGATCCATCTTCATGCCACCCGAGGTGGAACCCGAGCAGCCGCACACCAAAGAGCAAAGCAAGAGAATTCCCATGCTGCCCCTTGGCCAAAGGTTGGTGTCGACGGTGGCAAAGCCCGTTGTTGTTGAAAGTGAACAAACCTGAAAAGCCGCCATGCGCAACGCCCTTGTGAAAGAGGAATAATATCCGCTGAAATAAAGGTCGGCTGTAACGACGAGTATGGCAATTGCGACGAGGGCAAGAAACCATCTGATGACTTGCGTGTTGAAAAGGTTCTTGTGGGTTCGTTTGTCGGGCCAAATGGTGGAGAACATAAGGCTGAAGTTGGTGGCACCCATCAGCATGGCCACAATGAGAATGGTTTCCACGGCAACGTTATCATAGAAGGCAACGCTGGTGTTCTTCGTGCAGAAGCCGCAGGTGCTGCAAGCCGACATGGCCAAAGTAACAGCATCAAACCACGGCATTTGGGTGAGTTTCAGTGCGATGGCCGATGCTGTAGTGATAATCAAATAGACCGCTATCATCCGATAGACGAAATTTCTCTTGCGTCCGCCATAGTAGGATTTGGCAAGATCCGATAGCTCTGCACTGGCCAAGACGGAATGACGGTCGTGTTGCGCTGAAATGACCAACGAAACGAGCGTGACGATACCGATGCCGCCCATCCATGCCGTTGCTATGCGCCAGAATTGCAGACCTTTGGGCAAACTTTCAATGTCGTTGAGAATGGATGCCCCCGTGGTGGTGAATCCCGAAACACTCTCAAAAAAGGCGTTGATGACGGTAAACTCGCCGCCAAACATCATAAATGGAATTGCACCAAAAACGCAAGCCGCAATCCAACAACCTGTGACGATGCAGAAGCCTTCTTCGATACTCATGTTTTCCTGCGGTTGTGTTCTGATGATGGCGAAGAAGCCGCAAAGTGTGGCTGCCATCGCGGAGAAAACCAAAGGGTCGAGGCTTTCGTCGCTGTTGTTCCTAAAGGCGATGAACGCGGCCAAGTACATTAGGAGCGAGACTCCAATCAGGGAGATTCCGGCATAACGTAGGGTAATATTCCATTTTTTCATTTGCTTTCGATTTTGAAACATGGCGGCAAAAATATTTCGGCGTTTTGTATGGGTCAATACAATAATGCTTATCTTTGCATTGATAAAAATCAATAAAGATGACCCTGCAACAGTTGGAATACATTATCGCCATTGAGGAATACGGCTATTTCGTGGAGGCTGCCGAAGCCAGTGGTGTGACCCAATCCACCATGAGCCTGATGGTGAAAAAACTGGAAGAGGAACTTGATGTGAGGATTTTCAATCGCGACACGCATCCCGTTTCGGTGACGGAAATCGGCAGAAAGGTAATCGACGAGGCCAAGTTAGTGGTCTATCACGCCAAGCAACTGACGGAACTGACGCGCTCCGAAAAGGAACTCTGCTCCGGCGACTTGAACGTGGCCATGATTACCACAGTGGCACCTGTGCTGATGGCGGGCATGTTCAAGTTCGCGAAACTGCATTATCCAGCCTTGCGGCTACAAATGGAAGAGTTGATGACGAGTACCATTTTGGCCAAACTGAAAAAGGCCGAGATCGACATGGGTATCTTGGCCTCGCCCGTCAACGACCCCGACCTGCTTGAGATTCCTTTATACCATGAACGGTTCTTTGTCTATGTTTCGCCAGAAGACGCTATGATGCAACAAGATAGCATCGAGCGTGACCATGTACTCGACCATCCCGTTTGGATTATGAGGGACGGCGTGCGTTTGTTCGACCGTTCCATGCTGCGGCCTGACGAAACTTTCACTTACGAGAAAATGTATGAGGGCGGCAGGGTAGGCATCCTCATTCAAATCGCCAACGAAAACGGAGGTGTCACCATCATTCCCGAAACGCACATCAGGTTTTTGACCGAGCCGATTCGGGCTTGCCTGAAACCCATCGTCAACCCCGAGCCGAAGCGGACGATTTGTCTGGCTTTCAGGAAGGATTACATCCACGAGCAGATTATGAACATCGTGGTGAAGTCCATCAAGACCATCATCCCATTCGAGTTGTGGGACGAAACCATCAAGAAGGATTACCTGAAACTATAAAACGGCGGCAGTCGCCTCGGCAATCTGCTCCAACCATTCCTTGTCGGTCTGGTCGAAGGTGGCCAACCGCTCGCTGTCGATGTCCAACACGCCGATGACTTCACCTTGTTTTATCAGCGGCACAACGATTTCGCTCTTCGATTCGCTGCTGCAAGCGATGTGGCCTGGGAATTGTTCAACGTCTTCAACCACAATGGTTTTGCGTTCTTTCCAAGAGGTGCCGCACACGCCCTTGCCGAAGCCGATGCGGGTGCAGGCCACTGGCCCTTGGAACGGCCCGAGCACCAATTGCTCGCCGATGACGCGATAGAAGCCCGTCCACCAGAAGTGGAAGGCCTCTTGTATCAGCGCGGCCACGTTGGCCATATTCGCAACGGGGTCGCTTTCGTCTTTCACCATCGCCTTCACTTGGGCGAGGAGGAGTTTGTAGGTTTCGTTTTTGTCCATATCTGTTTGTTTTGTGGCCCCACACTGCGCTGCGCTTGTGTGCCCCCACACTGCGCTGCGCTTATGTGGGGTTAATAAAAGTGTCGTCACTTCGTGACGGGGGCTGTCCCCGTGTCTTTAGTCCTATGTCCTGCGTCAATAAAGGAACCCGAACATCCAGAGCGGGATTTTGTTGCCGTAGCCTATTTCGGTTTCGTCGATGGCGAGGTAACTGTTCGGGATGTCTTTGATTTGGTCGAATTTCTTGCCTTGTCCGCCCACCTCAAACAAGCTTGTGCCGTTGAGGAGGAAGTCGCCTTTTTTCGGCATCGTGAGCGTGGCCACCGCCGAGGTTTGGTTGGCGAAGAAGGTCTCTCTCACGGTGCCGATTTCGCTTCTCGGAGCCAAAGCCCGCATCAGGTTGGTGTTGTTGAGGTAAATCTTCTCCGGCGTGATGATGTGCTTGTAGTCCTTGACGTTTTCGGTCAAAAGTTGTATCAACTCGGCGCGGTCGAGGGCGTAGAGCATTTTGAGGCAAAGTTCGCGGCTGGTGTCCAATTGCACGGTCAGTTTGTTCACGTTGGGCATCAGCGGGAGGTTTTGCGCAATCAGCATCAGCAGGGTTTTGGTCTTCCTCACGGTGCTATAGGTGACTTCCTCTACAGCGGGCAAGTCGGTGTCAATCACCAAGTTGGCGACTTCGGCGAGTTGAATCAGGTAGTCTTTCTTCGCATCCTTGTAAAACGGATAGTAGCCGTTTTCCAAATAGGCGGAGAAGTATTTCAGTACCTTGGCCCTCTGGAACAGGTCGTAGGCGATTTCGATGTGCCGCTCCAAGAGGTCGTCCAAGGCGATGGGTTCGGCGGTCAGCGCGCCTTCAAACGCCATATATTCGCGCAGCGAGAGGCCGCGCAGCGTGTAAAGCGTTTGCCGCCGCGACAAATCCACTTTGGAATAATCGATTTCGAGCATCGAACTGCCAGTATAGACAATGTAAAGGTCTGTGTATGTGTCGTATAGGTTCTTGATGCTGATGCTCCAGTCGGGGTATTTGTGTACCTCGTCGAGGAACAGGTGCGTCACGCCGTGTGCGTATTCGTAGGCCACCAATTCTTCCAAAGTGTGTGTCTTGAACCACAAATTATCTAACGAAACATACAAAGCTTCGGATTTTTTCGGGAAATGCTCTTTGATGTGTTGCAGCATCAGCGTTGTCTTCCCGACTCCGCGAGCGCCTTTTATTCCGATGAGCCTCGTTTCCCAGTTGATTTTGTCATAGAGGTAACGCTTGAATTTCAGGTCGGTAGCCGAAAGCCTCATAAGGTAAGCGTCGGTGATGGGTTTTATGATTTCGTCTTCCATAGTTTTTTGTTTTACGCCGCAAAATTACAAAAAATCAAGTTTCCAACTGCGAAATTTTTCAAAAAAATCGCATTTCCATCTGCGAAATTTCATATAAAAATCAAGTTTCCATCTGCGAAAATCGATGTAAAAATCAAGTTTCCAACTGCGAAATTTGGCATAAAAATAGCATTTCTAACTGCGATTTTTGGCTTTTCTGAAAACAATTCAACGGGTAAACGATTCAACAATTCAACAATAATCCTTACCTTTGCGCCTCGTTTAAAAATAGCACGAAAAATGAAAAAAGACATACCCGTATTGTTGCTCACCGGCTACCTCGGCAGCGGCAAGACCACTGTGGTCAATAAGATATTGAACAACCGCAAGGGAATAAAGTTCGCTGTGATTGTCAATGACATAGGCGAAGTGAACATCGATGCCGACTTGATTGAAAAAGGCGGCGTGGTCGGCCAAAAGGATGACAGTTTGGTCGCCTTGCAGAACGGCTGCATCTGCTGCACCTTGAAGATGGACCTGATTCAGCAACTGCACGAAATCATCGTGATGCAGAGGTTCGACTACATCGTCATCGAGGCCAGCGGCATCTGCGAGCCGGAGCCGATTGCGCAAACGATTTGTTCCTTCCCGCAAATGGCGTGGCAACTCACCAAGGACGGCTTGCCCATCTTGGACTGCATCGTGACCGTGGTGGATGCCCTGCGGATGCAGAGCGAGTTTGGTTGCGGCGACGACCTGATGAAGAAAAACTTGGCTGAGGACGACTTGGAAAGCCTTGTCATACAGCAGATTGAGTTCTGTAATATCATCTTATTGAACAAGGCTTCGGAAGTCACTCCAGAGGAATTGGGCCGCGTGAAGAGCATCATCCGCGCCTTGCAGCCCACTGCTGAGATCATCACCTGCGACTATGGCGATGTGGATTTCGACAAAATCCTCAATACCAAGATGTTCGACTTCGACAAGGTGGCCACTTCCGCCACTTGGATTAAGGAAGTGGAAGGTGCCGTGGAGGAAGAAGAACATCATCATCACGACGAAGACGAGGATGAGGACGAACACGAGCATCATCACCATCATCACGACCACGATGATGACGATGAAAAGGAACACGGCCATCACCACCATCACCACGACCATGAAGGCGGCGAGGTGGAGGAATACGGCATTGGCACCTTTGTGTATTACCGTCGCCAGCCGTTCAATATGGCGCGTTTCGATGAGTTTGTGGCGCGCAAGATGCCGAAGAATGTCATTCGCGTGAAGGGCATTTGCTACTTCAAGAACGAATATGACGTCTGCTACATCTTTGAGCAGGCGGGCAAGCAGGTGCAACTGCGCGATGCCGGCCAGTGGTTTGCCACGATGCCCGCTGACGAGTTGGAAGCCTTTATGGACCGCGAGCCCACCCTCCGCCGCGACTGGGACGACACCTACGGCGATCGAATGCAGAAACTCGTCTTCATCGGGCAGCATTTGGATAAGGAAGCCTTGGTGAAGGATTTGGATGCTTGCTTGACGAGGTGATTGTTCTGTCACAAAACCTACAAAACTTGCAAAACCTTATTTTAACGTTGGAAAGCCTGCCAACCGGCGGCTTTCCGACTGCCACCCGTTTGGGTAGGCAGCCTTGCTTTTTTGTGAAGTTTTGAGGGGTTTTTGAGAGTTTTGTGAGAAAAAATGTATCTTTGCGCTCATAAAAAGGCAAAACTATGGGCGTGACATTCGATAGCGAGAAACAGATGTTTGTGTTCGACTTCGGGCACGATGGCGCGGAAGATATCATCAACCTGACGGGCGATGGCTATCAGGTGAAGGCTTTCGGCAGGTGTTTCTATTATGGTTATGAGTTTTCGGAGCAGGTTGACGGCAATGTGCGCAGCGCGTTTATCAACTATGTGAAGTTCGCCAAAAACCTGCAAGACAACCCTGATTTGACAGATTTCATCAAAAACGCCATCGACAACCTCGGCAAGAAGATCAACCTGTACGATTACAACCTTGTCGTGATGCCCGAGTCGTCGAGCAAGGTCAACCAGTATATGCTGCGCTATATTTATCGGTTTGCACAGCCCACTTTGCGGAAAATGGAATTGGTGAAGGCGTTGCCCGCCAACATCTCTTTCGATATGGATGCCTATACGGAACAATACCTTGACGATGTGCTTGAAGACGGTCGTCCGCGTTACACCGAGGCGCAGAAAGAGGAGGCGAGGCAGTCCATCAACAAAATGCTTGACCTCATCCATCAGAAGGACTATTTCACCATTGCCAAGGATGTGAAAAAGAGCCGTTTCCGTCCGTATATGATGGATTTCCTGAAGTTTGCTACTGAAGCCGACGAAAAACTTTGCGCCTCCATCCGCCAGCAGAATGTGCTGATCATTGACGATGTAACCACCAGTGGCTCAACCTTGAACGAGATTTTGAGAACGCTCCGCATCCTCAACGAGGACAACGAAATCACCATCTTCAGCCTGCTTGGACGGAAGGATTTGATGGCGGAGGCTTTATGATTTCTCTTTGTTGAAAACTTTTATGGCTTTGCCCTTGCGAATTGCGGGGGCATTGTCTATTTTTGCAGCCAATTAACGGAGTAATAACCAAAACGCATTAACGACAAGAAGTTAAAACAGCGATAATTAGACATATCATATAGCATTGCGCTAATCTTGGGCACTTAAAAACTGGACATTTTTAGGTAGAATACACAAACCAAGAACAAAGCAAAATGCTCATGCGTAAGCGTGGGCTTTGTTCGGTTTAAGTTGGTTTGTGTAGGTAGTCCAGATTCCTTAAGTGCCGATGAAAACTAAAAAGTTCGCGCTTAACTTTTTGTGCCGATGCAAAAAAAGGAAAACAACAAAACAGCAATATGAGTACATACAACGAGAAACTTAACAATCTGTTTTCGAGGTGGATTGAACGCAGCGAACTGAACAACGAACCTCGCGAACAAAACGAAGGTAACATCATCTTCACCAAGGATGGATTGCTCGAGAAGAATGACCCCGCGATAGATGTCGAGAAAGAATGGCACAATGCCAGCAAACGAGTTTTGTTCATCATTAAAGACCAGCCTACAGAGTGGAGCGACGACTTAAGGTTATGGCTCAAAGATGTTGAAAACGAGAAACCCAAAAACAGAGAAAACAAAGAGCACAACCGAGCTCTCAAATCGCGCTTCATGTTCAATCTCGCCAGTATTCTTTATGGTCTGACACATAATGCCCCAAGCCTTGACACTGTTCGCGACTCGTTTGAGCAAGTGAAACATTGTTTCAATACCATGCCCTTCGCTCTTGTAGAGTGCAAAAAGCAAGGTGGAAAGTCAAGCATTGCCGACGGTGTTTTACACACCTACATCAAACGCTATGGCGATTTACTGCGCGAGGAGATCGAAATACTCCAACCAAACATGATTGTTTGCACAAATCCAATTATATACGATTTTGTCCAAAACCTCTTCGTGGGCGAACTGACTTCTTTGGAAAAACACAACAGTATCTGCATCAACCTAAAACGTAAAGTATTGATATTCTGTTCCTATCATCCAAGCGCATGGAACGTCAATGTATATGAAGGTGTAATGGACCATTATCGTGCGTTCTTGAAATCAGACTATGCTTCACTATTCTAAAGACCTAGCAATATGAATTACAGGTTTTGGAGAAGATTTCGATTAACCAAGAGGTTTTATTGTAACGTCAGCAAGCGAGGTGTATCCTTATCCTACAAAGGCAAGATTATCAATATCACTTTTGGCAGAAATGGCATTCGCCTAAGCAAGGGCATTAAAGGCTCTGGATTCTCTATAACAGATTACAAACCATACAAATAACAGAATTATGGCAAAGAAAAACAAAAATGACGATTCTGCAGCGGGATGCTTGGGAATCATTTTGATAGTTATCGCAATCCGTTTGGTTCCGATTGCAGCCCGTTTGGTTCCGATTGTGATACCTCCTGCAAGTGCTGTTTGTGCACTCCTCATTTTTATTTTGTACAGGAGGTCAGACAGGCCACATGTGCTTGCCAAGTTCGAGCTGTCAAACCAAGAAAAACGCACGTTGGTTGATAGTTCGAAAAACTATTTTTCGGCATCAGACAAAATGAAAAATCTAAAACAAGTCATCAAGGACGAAGGGCTAAAACACACCAAAAGTGGCCGTTTGGATCAACGAACTACCCGCGGCGTAGAAGTTCAAGGAGCAATGGATAATGCCCGTCAGATGATAGAGGAGAAACGTCCAACCGTAGAGCATCTCTTGGGCTTGCCTATGGAGCGTTACAAGGAAGCCCGAAAACATTTTGCCCATTATTTGGGAGGCTTCATTGCGTTTGTCATCTGGGGATGTTTGATTCTTTCGCAGCCAAGAACGGAGATGCTGGATTATCATACCTACCAAACGACAGAAGCCGTAAGCAGGGTGACCAACGTGTTTAAAAGCAGAAACAAAGTTGACAAAACCCCTGATGCAGAACTCAATACCGATATAAAAACCGACGAAAACAACAACGACAGACAACAAGAGGAGAAGCCCGTCCCCGTAAAACCTGACATCACGGTTTGGAAAGCTTTCTTTGTCTGGGCAATCGCTTATTTAATGGTTTTTGTAATCGCGATAGTATACTTTTCCCGCAAAAACAGGAAGCCTAAAAGCCTTGCATAGCTATCGTCCTGATAATCCCAATTGAAAATGTAGCGTTTGGATGCTCTTGTTCAGTCGGATTTGCAATCAGAATGAAATAAGGGGTTTTATAACGAATTGTTCCCAAATCAGCGAACAATAGACTTTTTGTGGCATATTGCAAGCAGTTGACAATGAGCGAAGAAGTTAATCCGCAGTTGCTTGCTTGACAAGGTGACTGGTCGGCAAATTTCCACAAACGACCGAACAAATTCTCCACAAACGACCGAACAAAACTGCCACAAACGACCGAAAATTTGTTTTAATGCTTGCATAATCAAAACAAAACCAATTAGGGTAATCACCATCTTCAGCTTGCTTGGGCGGAAGGATTTGATGGCGGAGGCGGTTTTTGTTTGAAAAATTTGATTATTGAAGGGAAAAACCTATTTTTGCGCCATAAACCATTTCATTATGAGTGATAATAGGAGCATTCCAAAAGATTTTCGTGCCGTTGTGCAGGAAACTGGAGAATTGTACCAAGATGCCTGTACTATCATCGAACAGGCACAAGCAATGGCTTACCGTGCCGTGAACGAAGTGTTAATCAAGCGCAATTGGCTACTTGGTATGCGTATTCAGCGAGAAGTGCTGAAAGACAAGCGGGCGGAGTATGGAGAAAGAATAATAAAAGAACTGGCGAATGCATTAATTGTGCAATATGGCAGGGGCTTTACATGGAGAAATCTATATAATTACATAGATTTTTATCAGAAACACGAAGGTCTCTTTCAGGTAAAAGTTATGGTTGATTCTGATTCCACAGAGATTTTGCACGCAGTGAGTGCAAAATTTGATGAGGAATCTGATCACAATATTGTGCACGCAATGAGTGCAAAATCAGAAAAAGACACGGAAAACATTTTCCACGCAGTGAGTGGAAAATCTGAAATTGTCCCATCACTGACGGGATTATTCAACGAAATTGATTTGTATGGTCTTTTATCGTCCGTAAAACCTTTGAGGTTGTCATGGACTCACTATCGTATCATTCTTCAAGAATCTAATGCCGAAGCCCGCGCTTGGTATGAGCAAGAAGCCGCCAACGAAATGTGGAGCACGCGCACGCTGCAGCGCAACATCAGCAGCCAATACTACCATCGCTTGTTGCAGTCGCAAAACAAGGAGTTGGTTCGTGACGAAATGAAGCAGTTGACTCAACCGCTACAGGACAGGTTGGAGTATTTGAAGAATCCTGTAGTGGCTGAATTTCTTGGCTTCAAGAACAACACTGACTACACCGAGAGCGACTTGGAGCAACGCATCATAGACCACCTGATTCCTTTTCTGATGGAACTGGGTAAAGGCTTTACGCTGGCAGACCGTCAGAAACGCATCCATACGGAGAAAGAGGATTATTATATCGACCTTGTGTTCTACAATTATAACTTGCGTTGCTTCGTGTTGATTGACCTCAAGACTACTAAACTTCGTCATCAGGATGTGGGACAGATGGATATGTATGTGAAGATGTACGATGAGATGATGATACCGCAAGGGCATAATCCCACCATCGGCATTTTGCTTTGCGCCGACACCGACGAGGATGTGGCCCACTATAGCGTGTTGAACGGCAATGACCAACTTTTTGCGGCGAAATACCTGACTTATATGCCTACCAAAGAAGAACTTCGGCGTGAAATAGAGCAACAAAAGGAGTTCTTCAGACTTCAAAACAGTTAAATAAGAGATTTCACTATGGAACAACTCATTCAAACAATCAGCGGCTACGTTTGGAGTCCGGCACTTGTGGCCATTTGCCTCTTGGCGGGCTTGTATTTCTCTATCGGAACGCGCTTCGTGCAGGTGCGTCGCCTGCGCGAGATGGCGCGACTGCTTTTCTCATCGGAAAAGGGAGAGAAGACGGGCATCACCTCGTTTCAGGCGTTTTCGATGGCTTTGTCGGGGCGCGTGGGAACGGGTAATATTGTTGGTGTGGCTACGGCCATCGGCTATGGCGGCCCGGGTGCCATCGTCTGGATGTGGATTATCGCTTTTTTGGGTGCAGGTTCGGCTTTTGCCGAGGCTACCTTGGCGCAAATCTACAAGGAAGAGCACAAAGGCCAGTTTCGGGGCGGACCGGCATATTACATCGAGAAAGGACTGAAAAGCAAGTGGTTGGCTGTGGTCTTTGCCGTGTGTGCGGTATTGGCCACGGGTTTTTTCTTGCCGCCGGTGCAGTCCAACGGCATCGCGATGTCGTTTGCCAACACCTATCATATCGATGCTGCCTGGATTGGTGCTATTGTCGCAGTGCTCATCGGCTTGGTGGTGATGGGTGGCGTGAAGCGCATCGCCAACGTGGCGCAAATCGTGGCTCCGTTTATGGCGGTTTTGTATGTGCTGCTCTCGCTTGTCGTGTTGGCTTTCCATATCCGCGAGGTGCCAGACGTTTTCATGGACATGATACGAAGCGCGTTTGGCATGAATGAGGCTTTGGGCGGCATCCTCGGCTCGACCATCGCATGGGGCGTGAAACGCGGCATCTACAGCAACGAGGCTGGCCAAGGTACGGGTGCCATCGTGGCAGGCGCGGCCAAGGTGTCGCATCCCGTCAAGCAGGGACTGGTGCAGGCGTTTTCGGTGTATATCGACACCTTATTAGTATGCACTGCCACCGCCGTGATGATTTTGGCTTGCAAGACTTATAACGTTTTTGATGCCTCGGGCAACATTCTTATTGCCGCCAAGGGTGTAAAGTTAGGTGCTCCCGATGTCAGCTATACCACAGCTGCTTTGAGTACGCTTTTGGGAAACCATTTTGGCGGTGTCGTCGTGTCATACGCCTTGTTTTTCTTTGCCTTCACGACCATCATGGCGTATTATTATTATGCGGAAACCAACCTCGTCTATCTTTTTGGCAAGGGCAAACTGGAACATGTTTTGATTTGGGTGCTGCGTATCGGTGTGGTCGGCATGGTGTTCTTCGGTTCTTTGCATGAGGCCAAGGCGATGTGGGACCTCGGCGACATTGGCGTGGGCACCATGGCATGGGTGAACATCATCGTGATTTTGCTGCTCTCGCGCCAGGCGTTCAAGGCGTTGAAGTCTTACGAACGACAGAAAAAGGAAGGCAAGGAACCCATTTTCGACCCGAAGGAAATCGGTGTTGAGGGGGCGGAGTTTTGGGAAAGGAGACATGCTGGTTGATTTTTTCACGCAGAATCCGCAGAAATCGCAGAACCTGCCGGATGTTTTGTTTCACGCAGAATCCGCAGAAATCGCAGAACCTACCGGACATTAATTTCGTCGCTTTGCGGTTCATATAATTCTGCGTATTCTGCGTGAGATACTTTGCATCGCTTCGCGCTTCATATAATTCTGCGCATTCTGCGTGAGATTAATTCTGCATCTCTCTAAGTAATTCCAACGCTTGCGTCACTGTACTAACCTCTTTTACAGTCAATTGCAGCTTGTCATTGGCTTCTTTGACGGCGGTGCGCTTCGGATGGCTCATGATATACTGCATGACTTTTTGGAAGGTCGCGCTCTCGAAGTATCTTGACTCTTGGTTGCTGACGAAATAGGCCGTCATATTATGGTGGCGCAACAGAATCTTCTCGAAGCCCAAGTCCTTGGCAATCCAGCGGAGGCGCACGGTGTTTAATAGGTCGTTCACCTGCTTTGGAATCGGGCCGAAGCGGTCGATGAGGTGGTCGGTGAACTTCATCAAGGCTTCCTCGGTCTTGGTGCGGTCGAGTTCGCTGTAGAGGCTCACGCGCTCTTGTGTCGAGTTGATGTAGTCGGCGGGGAAACGCACCTCCATATCGGTCTCGATGGTGCAGTCCGCGACGTAGGTTTTCTCCTCTTCCTTGTCGAAAATATCCTGAAATTCAGTCTCTTTCAGTTCGAGAATGGCCTCGTCGAGGATTTTGTGGTAGGTCTCAAAACCGATGTCGTTGATGAAACCGCTTTGTTCCGCGCCGAGAATGTTGCCCGCGCCGCGAATGTCCAAGTCGCGCATGGCGATGTTGATGCCTTCGCCGAGGTCGGAAAATTCCTCCAAGGCACGGAGGCGTTTTTGGGCTTCTTGCGTGAGGGTGTTCAAAGGAGGGGTCAAAAGATAACAGAAGGCTTTCTTGTTGGAACGACCCACGCGCCCGCGCAGTTGGTGCAGGTCGGAGAGACCGTAGCGGTGCGCCTCATTAATAATAATGGTGTTGGCGTTGGGGATGTCCAAGCCCGATTCCACGATGGTGGTGCAAAGCAAAACGTCATAGTCGCCGTTGATGAAACCGAGCATAATGTCCTCAAGTTTAGCGCCTTCCATCTGGCCGTGGGCCACGGCGATGCGCACGCCCGGCACGTATTTCAGGATGAAGTCGTGTACATCCATGATGTTTTGGATGCGGTTGTGGATGAAGAACACCTGACCATTGCGGGCGAGTTCAAACTGGATGGCGTCGCGGATGAGTTCGCCGTCGAAGCCGCGAAGCTCGGTCTGCACGGGATAGCGGTTGGGCGGCGGCGTGGTGATGACGCTCAAATCCCTCGCGCCCATCATCGAGAATTGCAGGGTTCTCGGAATCGGGGTGGCGGTCAAAGTCAGCGTATCGACGTTGGCCTTCATCTCTTTCAGTTTCTCCTTCACGGCCACGCCGAATTTCTGTTCCTCGTCGATGACGAGCAAGCCCAAATCCTTGAATTTCACATCTTTTCCAGTGAGTCTGTGCGTCCCGATGATGATGTCGATTTCGCCTTTTTCGAGTTTTTTCAGGATTTCGGTCTGTTGTTTGGTCGTCTTGAATCGGTTGAGGTATTCGACGGTGACGGGGAAGCCGTTGAAGCGTTCTGTGAAGGTGTGGTAGTGCTGCAAAGCCAAAACAGTGGTGGGCACCAAAACGGCCACTTGCTTCGAGTCGCAGCAGGCCTTGAAGGCGGCGCGCATGGCCACTTCGGTCTTGCCGAAGCCCACGTCGCCGCACACGAGGCGGTCCATCGGGTGCTCGCTTTCCATGTCGCGCTTCACGTCGTTGGTGGCTTTCAGTTGGTCGGGCGTGTCCTCGTAGATGAACGAAGCCTCCAGCTCGTTTTGCAGGTAGTTGTCGGGCGCAAACTGGAAGCCGGGCGTGCGCTTGCGCTCGGCGTAGAGTTTGATGAGCTCACGCGCGATGTCCTTGACCTTGCTTTTGGTTTTGTTTTTCAGTCGGTTCCATGCGCCGCTGCCGAGGGTGCTCAAATGTGGTTCGGTGCCGTCTTTGCTGCTGTATTTCGCGATGCGATGCAGCGAGTGGATGCTCACATAAAGCAGGTCACCATTGTTGTAAATCAGGCGGATGGCCTCTTGCGGCTTACCATTGTTTTCGATGGTCTCGAGGCCGTCGAAGCGTCCGATGCCGTGGTCGATGTGGGTGACGAAGTCGCCGGGCTTCAACTCATAAAGGTCTTTCAGTGTGATGGCCTGTTTGGTCGAGAAGTTGTCGCGGAGGTGGAAACGATGGTAACGTTCAAAGATTTGGTGGTCGGTGTAGCAGCACACCTTCAAATCCTCGTCGATGAAGCCGCCGTGGATGGCGATGGTCTCGGTCTCGAAGTCGCGGTGAAACTCGTCGTTGTGGTTGATGTTGTTCAGAATCGCCTGAATGCGTGAAAGTTGCTTGCTGCTCTCGGAAAAGATGATGACGCGGTAGCCTTCCTCCTTGTGCTCGGCGATGTCGTCGATGAGGAGGTTGAAGTTTTTGCTGAAGATGGGCTGGGGCCTGGTGTGGAAGTTAATAGTTGAGAGTTGAGAGTTGAGAGTTGAGAGTTGTTCAGTTGACGCGGGACGTGGGACTTCTGATTGCTGCTTCGCGTCATTGCAAGGAACGAAGCAATCCAGACTATCAGTAATTAGCTGACTGGAGGTGCCAAATTCAACGGTGCGGCGTTTTTTCAGGCAGTCCAAAAGTTCCTCGGACTTGCTGAACAATTGTCCAGGCTTCAAGGCTTTAACTTCCTCTTCCTCTGTGGCTTGCAGTTTCTCGAAACCTTCAATGGCACGGTCGTATTCCTTATCGACTTGGGAGGCGAAAAAGGCCATGTCGGTGAGCCAGACTGTGGTTGTGTCGGGCAGGTATTGCAGGATGGCCTCGCGCTCCTCGATGAAGGCGCGTTCCTGCATATTGGGCAGAAGCACGATTTGTTTCAGTTTCTCAATCGAAAGCTGGTCGGCGATGTTGAAGCTGCGGATGCTTTCCACCTCGTCGCCGAAAAACTCGATGCGATAGGGGTAGTCGTTGGCGAAGGAAAACACATCGACCAAGCCGCCACGGATGGCGAACTGCCCCGGCTCCACCACGAAATCCACGTTCTCAAACTCGTAGTCGTAGAGCAAATCGGTGAGGAAATCCAGATTGACCTTTTCCCCGACCTTGAGTTTGAAGGTGTTTTTGGCCAAGAGTTTGCGCGTGAAAACCTTCTCGCTCAATGCCTCTGGATAACTGACAATCAATGTTTTGCGCTCTGATGTCGAAACGCGCTGCAAGACTTCCGTCCTTGAGAGGATATAGGTGTTGTCGGGTTTTTCGGGCTCGTAGGGGCGTTTGTAGGAAGTGGGGTAGAAGAGGACTTGCTTCTTGCTGTAGTCCATCCCACGCTCGCCGAGGAGGCTTTCGAGGTCGTTGTAGAAATAAGCCGCGTCCTCCTTGTCGGCACAAACGATGAGGTGTTGCCCGCCCATCTGCCGGAAAGTTTCTTCCACCACAAAAGCCTTCGACGAGGCCGCCAAATTGGAACAAAGCAAATGCCCGCCATCGCGCAAAGCCTTGACTATCGCGTCGATGTGGGCATTGTTTTTATAGGGTTGGTTCGTAATGCTTGCCACGGTTCTTGAAATTGTGGCGCAAAGATACGAATTTATTCCACAACAATCTTTTGTGTTCTCACACTGTTGGCGGTGGTGAATCGTATCACATACACGCCAGCAGTCAATCCATCAAGTCCAATGCATTCCGTTTCATTTGCACTTTTCAAAATTCTTCCGTTCAAGTCAATGACTTGCAGTAGGCCTTGACCAATAATCGATTGGAATTGTCCATTGATGATAAAGCCAAAACTCTCATTCTCAAAGGTTTCTGTTTCTTCGTTTGCAGCAGCAAACAGCAACTTGAATCGTGATTCATAATCGCCCGTCTTGGCTTCGAAGGTGTAATTTGGCGTAGTCAAAAGGTTGATATGGGTGCCGGTCATGTTGTCGATAAGGAAGAGATAGCTCATCTCCATCGACTCAGGCTGAACCGTTAAGGTGAAAGTGCCATCTTGACTGGGTTTGAAGTTAAGGGGCATTTCGTTTCGGTTGTTGGCACAGGCGATAGCATAGTCTTCATCACCTTGAGGGATGTAAAGTTTGGCGTTGTCTTCATTGAAAACGAACTTCTGAAGCGGGTCGGCTTCATCGAAACAGATAATGGCATTGTCGACCTGCATTGCGCTCGTTGAACAGCCGTCCCTATTCAATTTGTTCTCTGCCACAGCGATTTGCAATTGGCCTCGATTTGACCACTGCATCGGCGTCTGACTGAAAATTACGCTTTCATTTTCTCCAGTGGCTTCCACTATGATTCCTGTGCAGGGCGCGACCGTTTCGCTGCTGTTCGTCACGGCTTCTATATTTGTGCCGTTCATTTTGTAGTAACTCTTGCTGACGTATGCGTTAAATGGAAGTGGGTTGCCCACAAGGTTGAAGCCTTTCAACACATCGGCTGAATAGCTCAACGTGTTGCTGGAGATGGAACTACTTGCCGAATGCAATTTGCCAGCAAAACTAAGGGTCGTGTTTTCGCTGCTGGCGTAAAGATAACCAGTTTTGGGATCAATTGCAAAGCTGGGTTCCGCATTGTCAGTTTCAGGCTTGTAATTGTACCATTTGTGATTAGGTTCATTATATTTATAAAGGTCAAAAGTGGTTTCTTCATTTTCTGGGATGAGACCATCGATGGTGGCGGTTTCGAGTTGAGTGGCAATGGGCGAGGCGATGAAGTTCCATCCATTCTTTTCGGTTGTGTAAGCAGCAATATCCTTCTTCACCGTTGCGTATACATCATCACTGCCATTATGAAAGAGTTGTGCGCCGTTTTCGAGGATGAGGTTGGCTGGGTCGGTGTTGATAAGTTTTTCAGTAACAGAAAGGGTGCTATTAGGCAAAATGATAAGTTTATCATCATTGTTGAGTGTCAAGCTGTCCAAAACCGATGTGTTGTCGACAATCATAAGTGTGTTGCTTGTTGGTGACACATAGCTGTTTGTAATGGCCGTAACTTTGTATTCGTTCATGCCGTTAATGTAAGAATCTGTGTAGCTTGTCTCATTTTGATTTGACGAAATGGCAATATTGTTGCGTGATACATTATAGGTGTACTCCTTGTCGCTCAAACCGAGTTGGAATGCCCAGGCTATTCCAAAATCATACGAGACCCAGAAATGGTCTCCTGAAAGTTGAAACAAGAGAACATTGTTGATGTCGCCATCGTAATTGTTATAGGCAAGTTGGTCTGAAGTGGTAATGGTAAGCCATAAATCTTTGTTAGGATTGATGACAACTGGGGTGTTCAAGTGGTAATTTACCTGTTGTTGTGCTTCGGTGGTCGTGAAACTACCTTCAAAAACTTGTGTTCCAGGAAACAGTTCATCACCTTCATAAAGATTTAGTGTGCAAGTTGCATCGGAGTTTGCAAGTGAAAAGAAGATGCTTTCAATTTGCATTCCTGCGTATGGTTGGAGCATGGATGATGGGAATCTTTGGGCAGCGATGGCCAAATTTTCGGGTGCATAATAGCCTGTTCCTGAAGAAACATAACGTAGAGTGTCTTTTCGTGTGGCAGGGGCATCCCAATGCAAAGTAACCGTACTACTTCCTGTGTTGATTTCCGAAACTGAGAAATTACTTGGTGCGTCGATTACGGCATTGGTTGTGATTTCTACGGTGACTTGGTTTGACGGCAAGGAGGTTTGATGGTTCGCACTATTGCTTCTCACGAAATAGGTGTTGATTCCTGCAGGGACATTCATATCGGTAAAGGTAGTATCCGAAACGGTTTGGGCAATCATTGTTCCATTTCTATAGATGCAATAGGAGCTGACGTTTTCCGCAGGGTTCCAATTTAAAGTCACGTCAGCTTCGTTAATGGTTGCAACAAGATTGGACGGTGCGGCACAGGCGTTCAACATATAGTTGATGGCGGCCAAAGCATCGATGCGACCTGAGCCAAAGGTGTTGTTCTTTGTAGTTTGTCCATCGCAGGCTACGGCAGTTGTCTCAATGATAGAATCGATTTCTACGGGTGTCAATGTCGGATTGGCCGAAAGCATTAAAGCCATCACTCCGGCTACGCAAGGCGCAGCCATTGAGGTGCCGTCCATGCTAAGATAACCAGTGTTGGATGAGTGGCTTAATGACCAGATATCGCTTCCAGGGGCTGAAATGTCAGGCTTGATTAAACCGATTTTAGTTGGGTCTTCGTTGTCCCATGGATAATCATTAAAATACCCAATATAATTGCCTGACGCCCATGTAGATGGACCGTAAGAAGAAAAACTGGAATGTTTATCCTCCTTAGTTGTTGCTCCAACTGTTACGACTGCCGAGTGACCACCATCCAAAGTTTGGTCAGGATGTCTCCAAGGTGAAGGGCAATTGCCAGGTGAACTGACGTTGTTTGGACGGGGATAAGTCGATAACTGACCACCTGAATTGCCTGCTGATACGGCAGCGACTATACCACAATGGAGTACGTTTTCCATTATGTTCCTGTAAGCCCAGTTGCCTCCAGCTCCTGCAGTACCAATTGACATACTGAGAATGTCGGCACCGTGGGAAACTGCAAATTCAATTGCAGCCCAAGCGCCTGAAGTTGGTCCAGAAGCACCACTTCCGTTTGGTTTTGGATTTAATGTTTTTAGGGCCATGATTTTGGCGTCTTTAGCAATGCCGCATTGTTTGTCGTTTGTGCCGTAACTTGATACGGTTCCAGCGCAATGGGTTCCATGACCTTGGTTATCCATTGGGTCGTTATCATCGTTTATGAAGTCCCAGCCGTGGTTGGGGTATTCGGAGCCACCATCCCACATGTTGTTGGCAATGTCGGTGTGGTTGTAATTGACACCCGAGTCGATGACAGCTACAATAATACCAGCGCCTGTGTAACCCATAGCCCAAACGGCATCAGCATTTACTTTGGTGATATTCCATTGGTTAACGCTTCGGTCTTGTTGGTTGTTATCGGACACTTTACTGTCTGCTATATGAATTTCAAAATCTTTCATTACATATTTCACATCGGGACGCTCCGCGATGGCATACACCATATCTTTTGTCATGGAGCAACTTATGGCATTGATGATCCAAAACGACTGAATGTCTTTAACAAGCTCGGCTTTTTGACCCTGATGCAAATCTTTTAGAATAGCCGTTTGTCCGCTTCTGGAAACTTGCTGAAGTTCACTCATTACATATTCTTTTCGTTGAACTTTATTAAGATGCTGCATTTGACGAGTCGACTTTTGTGCATCAAATTGTTCATCTAAAACAATAATGGTCTGAAACAATTCATTGGATTTTGTGCTTCCATTGATTTCTTCCAAAAGGTCAGTTGTGATTTTACTGTAGTTAAAGTCTTGAGATAAACCTTGCATTGTCACCATCAACGACAAGGACATGATCATCGTAAGTCTTTTCATATCAATGTGATTTCTTGGTTTTCAAATTGGGCTGCAAAATTACGAAAAAAATCCTTACTGAAGCGAATAAAATTGTGGCTCGACAAACCTTGTCGAGCCACAACGATTTTGACAATATTTGAAGCGTCAATCTCAGTCGACGACAATCTTCATGCTGCGGGTGTCTTTCTCGGAAATGAGGCGGACGACATACACGCCGGGAACCAAATCAAGAGCCTTGTCAAGGCTGCCTTGGATGGCTTCGGCGAAGAGGATATGCCCCGTCATGTCAATGAGTTGCAGGCGGGCATCGCCTTGGTTGAAGACATGGAGATGACCGTCGGCGAAGAAGGCGAAGCCGTCTGTGGCGACCTCAATTTCTTCGGTGGGCGCAAACAGCAGCCTGAATCTCGAAGCATAATCTGTGGTTTTGGCCTCGAAAGTGTAGTTAGGAGTTACCAACAAATCTACATCGTTGCCAGTGAGGTTGTCGATGAGGTGGAGATAGTCCAAATCGAGGCTGTTGGCTTCAATGCTGATGGAATACATTCCGTTTTGGGTGGCCTTGAAGTTGAGAGGCATTTCATCTTGGCCATTGGTATAGGCCACGGCGAAGTCTTGTCCTTCTTGCCAAAGGGCGATTTTTGAGCCTTTGTCGCCGTCGAGGGCGTACTTCTCCATGCCGATTCCTTCGCCGAAGCGCACACGGGCACGGTCGATGTTGGCTTTGCCTTGGGTGACGACCAAATCTAAGCAATCCTTTGAGTTAGTGTCTTTTGCGGAATTGGCTTTGCTGAAGGTTACAGTTTGGTCTGTGTCCGTGGCTTTCACGAAAACGCCTTCGCACGGCGCGATTTCCCTTCCTTCCTCGGCCAATGAGACCATGTTGTTTTCGTCGATGATGTAGAAGTCATTGGTAACTGTTGCGTTGCAAGGATAGGGATTGCCAACGAGGTTAAAGCCTTTCAGAGTGGCGTTGCCGTCATAATCCAAATCGGCAGGCTCGGCAGTAGCGGCTAATGTTCCCGCGAAGGTCAGTGTCGTGTTGGTGTTGTTGGCGTAAAGGTAGCCCGTCTTATGGTTGATGGTGCCGAAAGCACCGGCTTTGATGTTTCGCCATTCCTTGTCTTGGCTTTGGTTGAACAAGTAAAGGTCGTAATTGTTGGCGAGCAAGCCATTGTCAGTACTCGGCTCGAAGCTTTCAGTGACGGGCGAGGCGATGAAGTTCCAACCGTTGTCGTCGGCAGTGTAGGCTTCGATGGTTTTTTTCACGGTGGCTTTCACGCCTTCCGTGTTGTGGATGAGCTGGGCACCATTCTCGATGATGAGGTTTTCGGCATTATCGTTGCTCATCGTGCCGCTGACGGTGAGTTGGCTGCCTTCGGTGATGGTCATTTGGTCGTTGGCGGCCATGTCAAGCGAGGCGATGGAGACAGTGCCAACAGCAAAACCTACCAAATTGGAGGCAGATGACTCGCCATCATAATAGTTGGTCTTCACGGTGTATTGGTGTACAGCGTTGTCGGCAATGTTGCTGACGGTGTAGCTGGTGCCTTCTATGTTTGAAGCGACCGGGTTCGTCCCATCATAGAGGTTGTAAGTAAAAGTACCATCGGAGATGTAAGTTTTCATAACCCATGATGTATTATCTCCCATTGAATACCAGCCGCTTCCTGAACTGGAATAATAAGCGGCGTCCTCCGCCCCACTGCCTGAATAAGAGCAATAGCCGGCTGGATAAGCAATGCTTTGGGGCGCATACATGACCACCCATAAATCGCTTGCATAATCAAGGGGCACAATATTGGTAACATCAATGTCTTTCCAACCCGTTGATGAAGCCGTATAATCAGTTTGATACATCAAATCGGATGTCCCTGTTTCATCGCCATTGTAGATATACAACGTATAAGTGCCTGAATATCCGAAATAGACGGAAACCTTGTCGATAGCCATTCCAGCGTATGAAGCCAAGGTGGCAACTGGATAGCGTTGAGCCCAATAAAATGCGGCTTGTCCACTAAATCCAATATAGCCTGATGGATTCGCACTTCCATATTGCAGTATGGCGCTTTCTGAAGCAGGTGCTGTCCATGACAAATTTACGGTGTTGCCATTTAAGGAAGCGGTAAGGTCGGTGGCGACTGGACCGTCGAAAGAGACAACGGCCACAGAGATGTTGGATTTCAGCGACATGGTGCCGTCAGACTTTACGCTTTTCACATGATAGGCATGTTCGCCATAAGGGAGGTCGGTGTCTATATAGCTGGTGGTGGTCAAGGAGGAGGCAATCAGGTTGCCATTACGATAGAGTCTATACGAATCGGCATCGCTGACTTCATCCCAAGTGATAGTGACATTAGTGCCATCAACAGCCGTTGCAATGGTCGGTGGATTGATTGAAGGTGTGTTGGGCTGGATGCCGAAAATGGCACCTTGGTTTTGTGTGAAGTTGTAACCTGCTCCACCTGAACCGCCACTGCCTGGCACCAAATTGTTCAAAGCAAAGAAACCATCATTGCGTCCGCTCCATCCCCAATTGAAATAGAAGTTGTCGTCGCTGTCATATCCGCAGCATACGAAGGAATGTCCTCCACCAGAACCTCTACCGCTGTATTGTAATGGTCTGCCATTGTCCAATTCTGTTTTCAGCATAGAAACCCATGAGCTTTCATAATATGCCTTGGATTTAAACGTACTTTGCTGATAATCAAAATAATCTTGCAAGGCATTGGCTACATAGGCTGTGACAGCTCCACTACCGCCATTATCTGCAATATTGTAATCCATATCAACAGAAACACCACAATGATACATCAGTTGGGCAATATCATTATTGGAAGAATGGATGGAGTTGGGCATGTTGTCCCAATTGTAAGTGGTGTTGCCAAAATTGGCAGACTGTACTCCATACTCTGGGTGAGTTTCTGGAGTATAAGAATAAGAACCAGTGCCGTGGATGGGATGTTCCCAATACCTCATAATTTGAGCCATGGCAGTGGCTACACAACCAGTGACAGTGCGCTCACCAGCTTGTGAATCATAGGGACACATGTCGTTGTAATATGGGTCTTGGTCCCAAATGGTAGTGAGCAGATTGTCCACAACAGCCGTTGCTCTGCCAGCCTTGCTGTTGCCGTCAATCAGGTCTTTCCATAGTTTTGAGGTCTCGGCAGTGGCCTTCGCCTTGCTGTCGATGGCAAACTGGATTTCGTCGCTGTAGCCTTGCAGCCAGCTATGGACATTTTCGGGCATGTTCTCAGCAACGAAATTCCCCGTCAGCGAATAACCCAAAATGGGTTGCACGCAGTCGTCGGCGGCCATCACCACGAAACCTTGCTCGGCAGTGAAGATGTAGAGGTTCGGGAAACCTACAATCTTCGATAGGTCAGTCAGTTGGGCGGATTTCGCACCGTTGTTGTTCAGGAATGTTTGGGCCACTTTTTGGGCAGTTTCGGGCGAAACGCGCTCGGCCATCATTGGCATGGCTATCATCAGCAGCAATGCCAAAATCATCGTAAATCTTTTCATATCGTTTAGGTTTTATGTGTTGTTCTATTTGCCTACAAAATTAGAAAAATTATCTTCATGTTCAACATTTTTTCACACAAAAACCGCCTCAAAGGATATTGAGGCGGTCATGGTTAAGGTAACGGGTTGTCGTTGAAGAATTTACTCTTCAACCTTCGCCCGCTTCGAGTCCCAAATCATATACACGATGATGGCGATATACATCACCAAGGCGATGAGGCCGGCCACAGGCAACTCGGCAAACGGCGTGCCGTCGGCGGTCTTGGCAACGGCATCTACACTGGCGAACTTAAGGATGGCGCTCACCACACCCATCAAGGCACCGCCGGCGATGAAGCCCGAGGCGATGAGGGTGCCACGGTTGTAACGCGCATCGTTGAGTTTCTGATCCTTGCTGCGGGTGCTCACGAACCACGAGATGGCACCGCCGATGAGCAGCGGCACATTGAGGTCGATGGGAATGAACATACCCAAGGCGAAGGGGAGTGCGGGAATCTTGCAGAAGTTGAGAATCAAGGCGATGGCGGCGCCAATACCGTAGAGCAACCACGGGGCGCTGCCGCCCGACATCATCGGCTCGATGACAGCGCTCATTGCGTTGGCTTGTGGCGCGACCAAGGCTCCGTCGCCCACGAAGCCGTAGGCCTTGTTCAGAATCATAATCACGCCAGCGACAGTGGCGGCGGCCACAGCCACGCCGACGAACTTCCAAATCTCTTGCTTCTTGGGTGTTGTGCCAATCCAGTAGCCCACTTTCAGGTCGGTGATGAAGGCTCCGGCCACGGCCAGAGCGGTGCAGACCACGCCACCGATAATTAATGTGGCGGTCATACCTTGCGGGCCACTCAATCCAGCGGCGACCATCACCAAGGAGGCCAAAATCAAGGTCATCAAAGTCATACCGCTCACGGGGTTGCTGCCCACGATGGCGATGGCATTGGCGGCCACCGTCGTGAACAGGAAGGCGATTACGGCCACGACCAAAATGCCGATTAAAGCGTGCCATACGTTATGCACCACACCGAACCAGAAGAACAGGAAGGTGACGATAAGCACGGCTACGATGCCAATGACGATGGTCTTCATGGGAATGTCTTGTTGCGTGCGGTCGACGGCTTCCACCGAGGCTTTCTTGCCCTTGAACTCGTTGGCTGCGAGGCCCACCGACGACTTAATCACGCCCCACGACTTGATGATACTGATGACACCTGCCATAGCGATGCCGCCGATGCCGATGTGTCGCGCATAGTTCTTGAAAATATCTTCGGGTGCCATTGAGCCGATGGTGGCGGTGATGCCCGCGTTCATCAGGTCGATGATTTGGTCACCCCAAATGAGGTTCATTCCGGGGATGATGATGAACCACACGAGCATAGAGCCGCAGCAGATGATGAAGGCGTATTTCAGGCCGATGATGTAGCCCAAGCCTAAAACAGCCGCGCCCATGTTCACCTTGAGCATCAGTTTGGCTTTGTCGGCCAAAGCCGCGCCCCAGCCCATCATACGGGTGGTGATGGTCTCCGACCACCAGCCGAAAGTCGATACGATGAAGTCATACAAACCTCCAATCAAGCCGCTGACAATCAACAACAAAGAATCTTTTCCCTTCTTCTGTCCGCTGACCAAAACCTGCGTCGTGGCTGTGGCTTCGGGGAAGGGGAACTTGCCGTGTTGTTCCTTCACGAAATACTTGCGGAAGGGGATGAGGAACAGGATGCCCAAGATGCCGCCGAGCAAGGAGGCGATGAACACCTGCCAGAAGTTGATTTCGATTTGGTAGCCCTTGCCTTGCAGGATGTAGAGCGCTGGCAGGGTGAAGATGGCACCGGCCACCACGCCGCCCGAGCAGCCGCCGATGCTTTGGATGATGACGTTTTGCGATAGCGCGTCGTTCTTGCGCGTCAGTCCCGTGAGGCCGATGGCGATGATGGCGATGGGGATGGCGGCCTCAAACACCTGCCCGACCTTCAGGCCGAGGTAGGCGGCGGCAGCCGAAAACAGGATGGTCATCAGCAGGCCGATGCACACCGACCATACCGTAACTTCTTGATACTTTTTGTTTTTCGAGAGTATGGGTTCATACTCTTCGCCCGGTTTCAGTTCGCGTTGCGCGTTCTCGGGCAGTTTGAATTGGTCGTTTTCCATAGGGTTATAATTTGTGTTATTTTTCTGTGCTTTCTGTCAGTTCTTTAACCTCAACATCCTCAATGGGTTGTAGGTAATCGCTGGCCTTGGCGGGAGAAATGATGCTGCGCCCCAACTGTTTTTCCAATTGGTCTCTTGCGGCCTTGGCCACTCCGCCGCCGTCTTTTGCGGTTTGTTTGCTTTGCTCAAAACCTTTGGGATTGCGCTGTTGCGAAAGTTCGCGGGTGGAAGCCTCCGCCAAAGTGTTCAGTGCCACTTCGACGCTGGTCATATTGTCGCGAAGGTTTTCTTTGGTCAAGCCTTTGAAAGCCTTGTATTGCCCAGTTGTCATACCGCTCCAAGCCTTGGTAAGGATGTTGGTGAGGATGGCGAACTCCTGTTTTTCCTTGATGCCGACACGTTCCCATTCGTCGGTGAGGGCTTTGCGGGTCATAATGGATTTCATACGCTCGTTGATCCATTGGTCGGAATAACCTTGGCGGCGGTAGTCGGCCACGGCCATTTGGAAAGTCTGTTCGGGGTCAATCATTTGGTCGACACGCTGACTGCCCACCTCGGCAAGCCATTGTTTGAGCGGTTCGGCCTTTTTGGACGGAATGGACTGGATGATGCGGAAAATGCCTTCCAAGGTGGCGGCTTGGGTTTTGTAATATTTTCCGTCAGCTGCTTTCATTCGAGTAGGGGGACAAATTGTCCCCCACCTGAATTTTAACTCTTCGTCGCGTTTCAGCATTTTCTTAATATAATCGCGAGGGTTAGCTGTGTCGGTCAGCACTTGCACGATGTCCGCAACTGCAAAATAGTATTCCTGTTCCTTTTCATCCCAAACCATGCGGATATTGACACCTTCAAAAAGTTGTATGATGGATTCGTTTGACATAACGTTTCAAATTTGGTTGCAATAATAGGGAAAAATTTGGGTGCATTGGTGGATTTTTGGGATTTTGGTTTCATTTTTTGTCGGCAGGGGTTCATTGCATTTCACCGCCTGCCTATTATCCACCGTCCCTATGGGACTTTTTGGCATAAGGGAATCCCGTAGGGATGGCAGACCATTCGGCAGGCGACATAAGTCCCTGCCAACAAAAAAACGAAAAAAAATGACAAATTAATTTGTCTATATAGAAAGTTTGCTTTACTTTTGCAGCGTCAAACTTAAAATGAACGCAAAATGAAACATTCAATCAAAGCTGTTTTGGCATGGGCCGCCGTCGCGGTCGTGCTTGCGGGCTGCAACAGCCAGCCCACTGCCGAAGAAGTCCTTCGGAAATCCTACCAGAAATGCCAGTCCATACAAGGCGGGCATTACGAAATTGAAGAGCGGATGAAATACATGTCGGGCAACGACACGACTCATTACCGCTATGCCTGTGATTTCAAAAAACTCCCTGACGACACCGTGTATTACAGGGCTTTCGCCATGTTTGAGGAAAACCTTAACTCAGAATACAGCCGTCATTTTCTTTATACTGGAAACGAATTCGTTAACTATGATGACAGTACAGGAACCATTATGCCGTGCGACCCTTGGGCTGCCGACATCATCGCGACAAGGCACAACCGCACGTTCTACTCCGTATTGACACATCTAAGCAGTTATCCGCTTCCGAATGAGGAAAGGTTGGCCGACAGCACCTATTCCTATTCCCTTTCGGAAACCCGATTGGATGGGAAACCTTGCTATTTGATTGATATTCTCGCTCCTGCCGATAAGGAGCCTGACAGCATTTTCGGCATGATGACCATTCGGCAAGAGACATACTTCTGGATTGACAAGAAAGACTTTTTGCCCATCCAATTTGCCACGGCCTTTGACGTCGTGGAACAACAGGATACCTTATATCAATATAAGGAATGCAAGTTACTTTCCTTCGACCCGAATGTGGACGAATCGAAACTGACTTTGGAATCCATTCCTGAGAATATTATTTTGAAGGATTACGAACCCTACAAGGAACCCGAACCGCTCCCCGAAGGCTCGCCCGCGCCGGAATGGTCGCTGCCCACGCTGGCGGGCGACACCATCCGCCTCGCCGACCTGAAAGGGAAGGTGGTGCTTCTCGATTTCTTCTACAAGTCGTGCGCCCCGTGCTGCGCCGCCATGCCCATTTTGCAGAGCCTGCACGAGAAATACAAGGACAAATGATTGGCATCGACCCGATTGACGACCCTGAGAAGGATGAAATGGCCGATTTCTTGGCCAAACGCGGCATTACTTACACCATCCTTTTCTCCGAGCGCGAACTGTCTGATACTTACCGCGTTTCGGGCTATCCAACCCTGTACTTCCTTGACCGCGAGGGCAAGATAGCGAAGATGCACATTGGCTTCGGCAAAGGCATGGAAGAAGAATTGGAGGCGGATTTGCTGAAATTGTTGGAAAAATAACTGTCGCTTTGCGTCATTGCGAGGAGGAACGACGAAGCAATCCAGAGATTTGGATTGTTTTACTGGATTGCTTCGCTTCGTTCGCAATGACGAGAGGCGTATCAAAATCATAATAAAATGAAGAAAAACTATTTGTTTCCCCACTATTTCCAATGGATTGGATGGACGATTGCCATTGTTTCTTTTGTGGTATTGTTACTGGGTGTGATTAACGATATTACAATCCGTATGCCTGCACTTTATGTGGATGTCTTTTTTGATGATGACAATAAGAGTGGTTTCTTCCGCATGACCGAATCGAGTATGTACTCCATCGCCATGCCTTTGTTGATCATCGCATTGATTTTCATTGGTTTTTCCAAGGAAAGGGTCGAAGATGAATTCGTGCAGTATATTCGTTCGCAGAGTCTGATTTGGTCCACATACGTCTCGGCAGGATTGTTTATACTTGGCACCTTGCTGATTTACGGCTTCATCTATATGTATATTCCTTATTTGGTGTTCTTTGTGTTTCTTTTGCTGTTCGTGATTAAATTCAAGATAGCCATGTTCCGCTTCAACAAAGGAGGCGCGCAATGAAGAACCGCTTGAAAGTGGCGCGAGCCGAAATGGACCTCACGCAAGAAGATCTGGCCAAACTAATTGGTGTGAGTCGGCAGTCAATAAACGCCATTGAATCAGGGCGATATGTACCTTCCACGGTCTTGGCCTTGAAGATGGCACAGGTGTTCGGGAAGGCTGTGGAGGAGATTTTCTTCTTGGAAGAGACGGACTGATTTTTTCTCACGCAGAATACGCAGAATTTTGAGAAACCTGCCGGACGATTATTTTGCGTCGCATCGCGATTCCCATAGTTCTGCGTATTCTGCGTGCGGAATTTATCTAACAATACAGAATTTCTTTATGAAACAACCTTCATCATTCTGAATCCTAACGAAATACATCCCCTCAGCCAAACCCGTCACATCAATCTGTTGGGTTTCATCGGTCATACGGCCTGAAAGCAGCGTTTGGCCTGCCACGTTGGTGATGATGTATTCGGTTTCCGCCTGTAGAGACATGGCGCGCCGCGTCTCTACAAATAGAATACCGTTTGTAGGATTAGGATAAACCTTGATTTCCATCGCGTTATTCTCATCAACGCCCAACACATCCTTCTCCAGGCACTCCGACCACGAAATGTTGTTTCCGCCATCGGTGCTGATGCCGTATTTGTATTGGCCAATCGGCAGGGCATCCCAACCGTAATCGACATAATTCGGCTGGGCCACGTTGGAGGCAATCAAGATGCTGTTGCTGCCGTCGCAGTTGGCGCGATAGATTTCAAAAGGCGTGCCCACGGTGATGTCGTCGATGTAGAAAGCGTTATCGTATTCGCCTTCAGCGAGTTGGTTGGCATATTTCCATTCCAGAATGTGGTTGCCGGGACCAATGGCAACGGTGTAGCGCGTCCACGGCACTTCGTCCTTCAAGGTTTCGCCATATTGCACATTGTCGATGAAGAAGCCACAGCCGTTGAGCGGGAAGCAACTGACTCTGGCATAGTAACTTACAACGCTCGATGTAGGCAGGTTGACCGCCAATGAAATCTTGCTGTTGGTGAACATGCCCGTGTTGGTCGACTTGGCGCAATAGCTACCTTCGTTGGGTTGCGTGGTGGTGATGACCCAAGGGCTGGTGGCGTCATTAATCCACATGTTTTGGTAGAAGTCTCCCGACTCGAAACCGTCGTAAACGCCCGCAGGCAGGTTCCACGACAGCGACACGCGCATGTTGTTGATGACTTCGGCCTCAATCTCGACCGCTTTCGTCAGGGTGAGGTAATTGGAAGGAAGCGAGGTCAGGTCGTTTTCCAAATGGGCGATAATATAATAGGTGTATGAACCCGCATAGTTGATGTGGTCGGTATAGGTGGTCGCCGTCAGGCTGTTGGCGATGCGCATACCGTCACGATAAACGTCGTAGGAAATGCCTTCGGGAGCGGCGGTCCAGTTGAGGATGACTTGCTCGCCGTCGAAGTCGGCGGTGAGGTTGGTGGGGCCATGATGGAACAAGGCGTTGATGGCGGCCAAAGCGTCAATGCGTCCAGAGCCTACACGGTTGGTTTTCATGGTGTTGCCGACCCTAACGGAGGTGAGTTCGATGATGGAGTCCAATTCGGCGGGACTCAAGTCGGGGTTGGCTTCAAGCAGCATGGCCAACACACCCGCCACGCAAGGCGTAGCCATCGAAGTGCCGTCCATCTCAATATAGTTGTTGGTGGTCTGGTAGTTCAACGAGGTGATGTTGGCACCTGGAGCCGAAATGTCGGGACGAATCAAGCCGGGTTGGTTGACATCGCCGTTTTCGTAAGGATAGTCATTGTAGTTGCCGACATTCGCGCCTGAAGCCCAAGTCGTTGGGCCGACGGAGGAGAAGCCGCAATGCTCGTCGTTAGAGTCGGTGGCACCCACGCTGATGACGGAGGTCAGGCCGCCTTCAATGAGGTTCCTTTGGTCGGGGTGGAGCCATGCCGGAGGACAGTTGCTCGGGGCGCTGATGTTGAAGGGAATAGGGTAGGTGTATTGCGTTTGGCCTTCGTTGCCGCAAGCCACGGCAGCCGCCACGCCCGCATCCAAACAGGTGGCGAAAACGTCGCGGTAGTAGTAGCAGGGACCGGCCCCGACATCGCTGAGCGAGATGCTGAGGAGGTGGGCACCGTGTTCCAAAGCAAACTCAACGCCTTGGATGAGGTGGGTGGCTTCGCCTTCTCCATCTTCACCCAAAACCTTGATGGACATGATTTTGGCTCCCGGGGCGATACCCGTTTGGGTGCCAGCCGTGCCTTGACCCGCCAAAATGCCAGCGGTGTGTGTGCCGTGACCTTGGTCGTCCATGGGGTCAAGGTCTTGATAGAAAACATCATAGCCGTGGTGCGGAAACTCGCTGCCGCCGTCCCACATGCTGTTGGCAATGTCGATGTGGTTGTAGTTGACGCCCGTGTCGATGAGGCCGATGATGATGCCGTTGCCCGTGTAGCCTGTGCCGCCGTAGTTCCAAACCGCAGGCGCATTGATTTTGTCCACATGCCAGGCATTGTCTCTTGTGGCAGGGCCAATCTTCTCGTTTTGGGGAATCATCGGGCGCATTTCGTCAGGAATAATCATGGCAACATCCTTACGTTGGGCAAGTTGTGCAATGACTTCGGCATTGGCCGAGCAACTGAAGCCGTTGAACGACCAGAAGGTTTTCAAATCGCTGACCAAGTTGTCACTTTTGAAACCTTCAAGAAAATCAAGCACTTGGGCTTGCGAGGCTTGACAAAACGCTTTTCTTTCGGCGATGACGAAATCGCGGCGTTGCTCTTTGGTCATCAGTGCGGTTTTTTGCGAAAGTTGGGCATCGTCGTAGCGGTCGGCCATCATGACGATGACATGTTGGAGTCCGTCGGATTGGCCGAACAAGGCACTAAAACCGAGGGCAAGAATCAGGGTAAAAATGGATTTCTTCATGGTATTTGATTGATTTTGTGTTACATTACATTTCCGATACGACATTCTAAACATCGTTTGCGCCTGCAAAAATACGAATAAGTTTGTTGATTTTGTACGAACAATTCAGATTGCTTCGGGAGGCTTGCCGCTTCAAAAAAGCAAGGAGTTGGCTGGACATGAAAGGTCATGCGTTTTCACCAACTCATTGCTCTGATATGGGATGTCTTTGAACCTCGCTCTATATCAATGGAAAAGCTGATGTCGTCCTTGTCAGATTCGCCTTTGGGGGCTTCTATTCCGTTGCCCCAGATGATTTTCTTTCATTAATTGCATGGATTGCCATTGCCTTCCTTGCCAGCCAGAGGTCATCTTCTATCTTCAAAAGTAGCAATACGAGTAGTTTGAGAAAAGTATAATAAGCATCAACATGTGCTTCTTCGTCATCTACAGGAGGTGTGCTCCCATGTGCATAATTATTCCGATAAGCCTTGCCGTTGGTGAACTTCATATTATCAAGATAATAGCTAAAGTAGTCTTGCTCTGGTTTGCTCAACAAATGGTCATTTGTTATCAGCCAACCTTTATTTAGCATTTCGTCAAGTATTTGTCGCCCTTCTTCATTATAATGCCAATAAGAACACGCACCATATTCCCAAAGAGATCTCAGGACATCAATTTTTGTTTGATTCTCAATATAAATACATCCATTCGCATCAATGCTTATTATCCCTTGTTGTACCAAAGTATCCAAACTTGGTTTTTGATAGCCCTTATAATAGGAATATAGAACATTTTTTTCATTTTCAAGAAGCTCAATTAAGGAATGATAATGCTTGTTTTTGAAAGGAGCGACAAAATGTAATAACGAATTCCCTGAACCAAACAAAAGTCTAAGTATGCCACTAATATCTCCGTTATCTTCAGCAATTTCACAGTACTTGTTCGTTAACAAACTCTTTCCCTCTTCCACCTTTAAGGGTTTCGACAAGCGTAACAAATCCTTATTTATTTCATCTTCTTCTACGAATATATCATACTGTTTTACAATGGCATCTAATTCTGGGCAAAGTACACGACATTTGTTTAACGTCGAGTCCTCTTCCAATGGAAAGTTGATAGGCATACCAGAATAATCATATTCTTTCCGCAAATGAATCTCATAATATTGTTTTAGCTCGTTCTCAAAAGAACTGCCTAATTCCTTGAGAACAACATTATATGCGAATAACTGCTGAAAAGCCAAAGCATTCTTATTACGGAATTTTACAGAGGTAGTATAAGCATCTCGCCCACTATCCATAAACAAAGATTCCAATTCACTAATTTCAACATGCTTGCTAATCAAGTTGATCAGAAAATGTTCGTTCATCCATCCAAAAAGGGAAACGCAATTGATTATGCGACTTGTATTATCGCAGCTTTTTATAAAAGGGATGCTATAGATATAAGTTTCAGTTCCCTGGTCATCTATTGAAATCTCTACGGGCTTTACCGAATTATCATCAAACTGAACGCCAAAGTGCCAATGAGTTTTGACCGTTCTAGGATCATTCATTAACTCATCATTTAACTTTTGTTCAAGTTGCTCCGCCAACAATCTAGTTCTACGTGAAAGAACTATTTTATTTCTATCATCTTTAACTTGAGCAATTAGCCTGACATAATTCAAATTGGGATTGTCGCTCTGTAAATAGTTAATAATAATCTGTTCTTTGTCAGCTATTGTAAGATTAGAAGGAAGATATACTTCACCCTCAGTGCTATCTCGTTTGGCGACATACTTGTCAAGAAGAATAGAAGCACTATTATTCTGAATTAACACCTCGCGAATAATGGTTTTATAATGTTCCACGACACCCTTAAATGCCAGCACATTGCGCAGATGACCATCATCGACTGTTATTATTTCACGAAATGTTTCTTGGCTAATAAGTTCGTATCGTTTATGAGAATCTATTATCTCCCAAAAAGTCTCTTTATAATGCCAGGTTAAGGAATCAAACTCTTCTTTGATTGTCTCAGGGTAAAGACCTTGAAAAAACTTTGCGATTAATCCATTATAACTACAAGTTAAAGATTTCAATTGTTCAAACTCGGCATCCGTCCAATGAAGCAGTCTACAGTCATTTTCCATTAATCGTTTGATATGCCAAAGTTCAATGATGCCTTCTAAATCTGACGGAACGTCCCCTTCTGAAACTTTCTTGATACGCTTTTCCGCCATCTCCAGATTAGGTCCTAAAGACAAATCATATTTTGAGTAATAACAAACACGCTCCTGCATCGTCATACAAAGTTTCTGACAGTTTGTTGTTATAATCAAACACCATAATGTTTTTCAAGTCTTTCGGTCAACCCATCACACATTTGCTTGTAGGTCTGAAACCTAAGTTGTGATTCAGCTCTAATATTAAATCCGATAAAATGATCCACATCACACTTTTCCTCGTCACGAAAACTAGTATCCGTTTTGTAAAGCAAAATAATTGATGCAGGAATACTTTTTGCTTGTGCCAACCCCATAGCCATACCAACTTCATGGTAAACATTAATATTATGACTACTCAAATCCGCTATAATTAAACTACTATTCTCAATTGCACAACTAATCTCTTTTGGAATATCAAACAACTCTGATGTGATTTTTTGGTCTATTCTGATAGTATTTATAATAATATCCAGACCTTTTACTTGATTAAATCTTTCGATTGTTTGAACGATTTTTTCATATATCATTTCACTTTGAGGGTCTCCAAATTGCATAGAGATAAAAATCTCTTTTCTTTTTGCTTCATAAACGCGCTCAAACAAAGTGATTAGAGATTTTGCATTATGAGTTGGCAGATAATCATTGGCAGGAATCCTATTTATACCATTTTTTGTTACCCAATCAACAAATGAAGCGAATTTATGTTCATTTAATAGTTTGAAATACACTAGAGCAACAAATACAGATACGTTCCCATAGTGTTTGCCAAAAGCATTATAAACTGGCCTAAGAGATTGAATCGCTATTTCTATTGCATCTGGATTAATAGAAGCACAATAGTTGTCAATTGATTGGACTTGCTTTTCGCAACTCTTAACATTACGTTCTATCTCATTGGTCTTTTTCTCATCTACATTACCAGTTGATTTCAACATTTCTCCGAGCGTATGCCTATTTTCAGCAATGTCGGAATTAAGCATTTCTTTTCGTTCATTTAATACTTTTTGTTGCATTAGAAGCAATTCGGCTGTCTTATAACAAACAGTTCTATAGATTTCGCTTGTAGTCCCTCGCTCAAACAATGGTAGCCCTATGAAGTGACCACTTTCTGCCAAATCTATCAGTTTAATTGTCAGTTCATGAGCTATACCTAATTCGTCAGTTTCTTTCAAGTACTTATGGATGTTTTGTATATTCTTTTCCTGCCTCAGTGGCAATTGCTTGAAATTTATATTATTGAAAATAGAAGCTTCAAATTTGTCAGCTATATCAGTGTTTGAAATAACAATTGAGAAAGGAACAATTATGCCTTTCACGTCCGATTTGTAGTCTTGGATCCGCTTTATTAGCCAAGTCTTTTTTTGTTCTTCTGTGTATTCTTCTGGCGCTTTTTCATCAATAAAACTTTCCCACCACTCATCGCTATCATTGAATGGTTCTAAACGATGATTCCCGTCAACTCTAAGTAAAACTTCGTTAGCGACAGTCAATTGTGCATGTCTTGCTCTATATCCAGTTGCTGGCACTCTTTCCTTTAATACCTTGAGTCCTGGTACAAAACTTTCCGCGTCAAACTCAACATCATCTTTACCATGCAATTCGTTAATAAGTTCATTTAATTTTGCTCCACGATAAGCCAACACCAATTCAGGGAAATACGAATATTCCTTTTTCTTTAGAAACTTGATTATCTCGCGTTTGTGCTCATCATCGGAAGTTCTTTGATATGCATCAGGACGTTTTGACACTTCAGCCAATACTCCAATTGGGGCATAACCTCTGAAAACCACAAAGTTTTCAAATGCCTTGTAAATTATTCCTTCTAACTTTGCCATAACTTGTTACGAATTTAATGTTGCTAAAAAGTCCTCTCTGTTTTTGCTCCAAGTAATTCCTCGATCTTGTAATCCGTAGAAATCAACCAATTCTTTCTGTAGAGCATCAAGAGCAATTGAACTGTTGATTTTTTCTGCCTTTTGAGGATTGGTTAGCCAGCCGATTTTATCAAAATCCGCATCAGGAAGTAAATAATAACGGACATTGTTATTGGCTGCCCATACCGCACCCATCTCGTTCAAACAAATTTCACTTGACTGATAGTTTTTGGAAAACATCAAGAATGAATAATCCGCAGAAAGGATGTTTTCTTTGATATGTTGGCGAATATCGTCCCCATTCCGCATAGTCATATCCTCTATAGATGTGCAAAACACATCGTTTGCCGAGATGCCAATACCAAGATCTAATATCAAGTTAGTGAAGTTTTTCATTATGTCCTTGTCTTTAGACGAATGGCTTATGAACACTTTTCTTTTTCTACAATACTTTGCTGACTCTTCAAGGGCCATCAAACATTTCAATATGGCTATAATTGCTGAATGATGGATTATGATTTCCCTACCATGAAATTTACTTACATGTTCTTGTAATTGCAGAGCGATAGTTGGATATTTTTCTAATAATGCTTTTGCCAAATTAGAAACTGATTGTACAAATAGTTTCGTTTCGCCTTCTACAGTAAAATCAATAACTCGATTTACCTGCACCACATTATATGATAATCGTTTTTGAATGGGGATTTCTTCTACACGAACATTAATACTTTGTTCAGAAATGCCCAAACAACTCTTTGTCAATTCGAAGATATTGTTATTCATGCCATTATCCAATTATCATTTTTTCTATTTCTTGTTTTGTTTCTTCCAACAAAGCATCTCCTTCTTTTTGAAGTTGTTTCGCTTTGTCTTTTATTCCGTGTATGTATTTAACAATTTCAACCTGCTGTGAGACATCTGGATTTGGAATAACTAACTCTTCAACATCTGTCGTTTGTAGTCTTGGCAATGTGTTCCCCGTCATTAAATGTTTTGTTTGTGCAAGTATTAGAGAAGAACGCAGCACTATTGTTAGGTAATCTGGATCAATGTCATGGGCTTCAAAAACATGAAACTCGGTTGAGCAAAAGCCGTCGAATTGTGCTCTGTGTACTTTATTCAAGTATGGGCGTAGTTTTGGGAGCAAAATATCTCCTTTTTTGAATCTTGCGGCTGATGAAACAATCTCTTTTTCTTTTGATTCTACATAATCACCCGTGCAACTATCAATGTTTTCCATTCCAATATAAATTTCTCCAGAAGATATTTTATTAGAAATGGTTTTCACATCGTTTCTAACATCTTTTAACCGACACCAATTCCCTTTTTTGATTTTATCAACAACTTCCATCCTTTCTGGATGAAACTGCTGTGGATCCAATCTGCCTCCCAACAATAGAGAGATGCCCCGAAAAATTGGCTGCTTTTTATAATTCGTATTGCGTTTCTTGTCAATTCCCAACATCTTTAACAAATAGTTATCAATGCCGTCTAATAATTCCTTGGCTTCCTTAAATTTGTCCAATCTTGTCTGTTGGGCTTTGGAATAGATTTCGACAATCCTTTGTTGGACATCAATGGGTGGAACTTTAGGAACTTTTAATTTTGCGATTCTGTCCAATCCAATTTTAGGAATTGTAGTCTGAACTCGATTCTGCCCAATTTGCTTTTGTACGACATTAGAGTTTAATAGTATGGATATATAGTCAGGAAGAATTGAACCATCTTTAGGTTGTATCATAGCGCAATTCTCGGTTAAGATTACGCGCTTTCCCTTTGGAATATCCTTCAAAACGAAAACTTTCCCTATTGTACCAGCGATAGAAAAAACTATTTGATTGTTGTGGATTTCATATCGCTTCAAAACGTCAAACAATTCCTCGTCAATATGCTTAAAACCTTCGAAATCTATTCTTTCAAAATCGGTGATTTCAGACAGACGCAAATATAAATAGTCCGTTTGCTCTGAAGAGAAAGTTCTTCCTTTGGGGATTCGCTTTCCTCCTTTTATGGTAACATATTTGGATAATGTAACATAGTCTTTCTTCCCAATAGTATTATTGAAATATGCCACATCAATTCTTTGAGAATCAATCGTATCTGATATATGAATGCTTGTTACTTTCATTTCGCCTTGGATATAAATACATTGATTTGAAGTGCCGCATCATTCAATTCGCTACCCTTGATGTTCTTGCCCGTAGCATCATAGCCGATATTCTCCACTTCCAACATAAGCACTTCATAATCTTCGGCATATTTGAAGATTTCTTCTTTATAAAGCTCAAGCATTCGCTCGGTACGTTGGTCTTTGTCCAAACCTTTCTCTGCTCTCACCCTGACTTTAATACTCGCTAAAGTATCTTCAAATCTCTTGGTCAATTCATTAGGATGCTTTTTCAGAAACAAGACTGATGATTTCACACCAGCTTTCACATGGGCAAAAGTGTGTTGTGGCAGCGAAACAACCGCCAATATTCTAAAATGCTCAATAATCCAGTCTCTAACATATTGACTTGTTGAGTTGGTTAAAATGCCATCTGGAATAACAATTGCCAAATAACCGTTTTCTTCATTCAAATACTTATAGCACCGCTCCAAGAACAGTACTTCCGTATTTTGTGAGGTGCGCCATTTGTTTTTATTGTTATCGTCCGCAATACGGTCTTTCGTTTCCGTGATTCCAAGGTTTTTTTCAAACAATTCGTATTCCTTATAATAGCCCACTTCATCCGCTTTTACAGAGGAACCAAAAGGCGGATTGGTCATTATCAAATCAAATGTGCCGTCTTGAAAATTCAGATTACGGTTTTCTATTTCGATGCTGTAGTTGTTTTTCAGTCCATCGTTAGTTACGATATTGGTGTGCCCGTCATCATGAATGATCATATTCATTTTGGCTACGCGCGAAATCTGCTCGTTGATTTCAATTCCATAGAGATGCTTTTCGGCAAAATCGTGCCAATAGCTTTTCCATGACGCACTACCAACTTCTTCATCGTAAATATTGTCAGCTTCGTCTCTAACCACTTTCAGCGCATGCAACAAAAAGCCGCCACTGCCGCAAGAAGTATCTAATATCTTCCAATCCTTTTTAATCCCTATGGATTTGACGATAAAGTCAACAATCGGGTCAGGAGTGAAAAACTGTCCAAAGTCGCCTCTGAAAAAATCTCCTAAAAACCGCTGAAAGGCAAGACCTTTTGAGTCCAAATCGGTCTTTGACAAGTTGACATCTTGAAGATACTGGACGACAGTATATATTTTGTGCTTATCTAATTTGATGTCATCCTTAAACACTTCCGGGTCTTTTTTTCTCCCCTGTTCATACAATTCTCGGATTCTTTTCTCAAGTTCAACCTTTGCTTTGGTGTTTTGCTTGTCGTCCTTGTCTTCTGCGTATGAAATAATCTGGAAAGCAAAGGGTTCTCCCTTTGTTTTTGGAGCATTATCCCTCCATTTTTCATCCCATATTTTGCAGAAAATCAATTTATCCAATTCATCAAAAGCTGTTGTAGGCGCAAGAGCACCGCCTCCCCACAAAGCATCATGTGCTGATTTGAACTTCTGCATCAACACTGCTTTTGTTTCTGGTTGTGGTTCTCTTCCACCTTTTACATACTTGTATCTTTCAATCTTTCCATCCTTTTTAGGAATATCTGAGATACTTATCCTTTCGACGGGATACATTTCGACAATTTCAAAATACTCATCCCTGATACCAGATGTAACCCATACAAACTGGCTTGCAAGTGCATGAGCATAACTATATGCTTGATCAATTGCTACTTGAAACTGCCGTTCGTTTATATCATCTTTCTTACACTCAACTACAATTAGGACTTTCTTATTATTGTCATTGTAAACAATAATATCCGCCTCCTTTGTTGAAGATCCTTCTTGAACCGATTCATTTACAGATATATTAAGAGGTGAATAGTTATACTCAATTATCAACCTCAAGAAAGCAGTAGCCTGAACAAATTCTTCTGGATTCTCTAACTTTCTTTGGGTTGGACTATTCTTACAATGGTATTTAATATAAGACGAATCTCCTTTTTGTGAGATTGATATATAGTTGCTTTTCTGCCCTTCAACGAACAACGAGGATGAGAGTAGTTCTTTTATTTCTTCTGGTGTTTTTGCCATTGTATTCAGATTGAATTTAGTTTTGCAAAAATACTAAAGAATTTGGTTTTCTAATCGACCTTATAGCAAAAACTCATTTTTCTTGTCAAAGTTTTTAGGGATGAATATCAAATAGAAAAGGTTTCATACACATCTGCCAAGCTATACATTTTTGTCGAAGTGCTCTAAAAGAACTCTGGAGTAGTATCAGTATATGCAACCTATTTTCGCGAATTTTCTTTTTTCAGTTCCAGTTCCCTCACCGTGCGCTCCACCACCTGTTCAAGCTGGTAGGAGGACACCCCCAGTGGCTTGTTGATGTCGCGCAACGACCATTCCACAACGGTCTTGTCGGTCGATTTGCAGATGATCAGGCTTTATCCATAAACAATTCCAGATATTCCATCGGCTCATATACTGGAAGCTGAGAGTTGGCGAAGTCCTTCTTGTTGCGAGTGATAATAATGTCGGCACCCCATTTCTTTGCAGAGAAATATTGCAAGGCATCCTCAAAGTCCGTAAACCCTGACGACAACGCCTGCTCCACCACATCCCTATCTACATCGGCTAATTCACAAATGCTAATCATGTCAGATATTTTGTGGAATATTTCCGCTTGGCTAACTTTGCCTTTTTCCATGAGATAGCTTGCTGTAGCCAATGTCAATGTAGAGCAACACAACTCGATTTCTTTGTTGTAGCTCTTAACCATCAACTTGGCTGCTGGCAGATAGAAATCGCTACGTTCACAGAGAAAATCCACTATGACATTTGCGTCAAGAAAAAGTTTATCCATACTTCTCCTCCCAGTGCTTGTGTATAGCTTCCTTCACGTCCTCATCGCCAGTCATGCCCGTCTTTACGCTCATGTTGCGGATGAACTCTGGAATCCCGTCTTTATTCACCTCGGAATTGGTTTTGTTTTTTGAGGCACCTAACAAGTTCCTGACGAAGGCTGTCAGTTGGTACAGCACCGACTCATCCTCAATCGAGTCAATTTCCTTGAACAAAGAGTATTTCATTTCTATTGCTGTCATGTTTCCCTCCTTTTCGTTTAACGCTGCAAATATATACAATTTTTTCAACAAATGTATTACAGCATCTGATACGCCTGGAATTGTGCCGCCACGCGGTCGCGCACATTCTGCTGGATGTCGGCGGGCGAGAGAACCAACAAGTCTTTGCCGAAAGAGGACAATTCGCGGATAAGTTCATAGTTCTCTATGCAGTCAATAGAGAAAAATGCACCTCCTTCAAGAATGGCTAGATTACGCATACGCAACCTATTTTCGCAACGACAGCACTTCAATCCTATTTATCAAGTTTTGGATTTGTCATGTATGTTTGACCTTTGGTATGACGAGGCTTGGTAGGTAGTAGTATCCCGTCAGCCACCAAATTGGGGATAAATCTGTTTCGTAAATGTGCAGGTGCTTTGTTTAGAAGCAAGGCTAATTCTTCAATGGAGTGTTCTACAATACAGGCTTCAATAATACATTCTCTTATTTGAGCAGGCGACATCCTTGAATGAACTTTCTTCTTTACTATTTCATCAACGATGCGCTTGTTCTCTGCCAGATGATCAGTTGCAACATTCAAATTTCCAGTTGCAACATTTGTGCTTCCAGTTGCAACATTTGCTATGTCGTTTAGCTTGTCAACCAGAGTGTTATCAATGTCATTGGTCGCATCATCAGTTCCAATATTAGTTGCAACATTTGAACTTTCAGTTGCATCATTATCACGCCAAATTGTGGTGATGAACTCGGCACTCAAGTCTATCTCGGGAGCAAGGAGACGGGCCTCTTGCATCCTGCGGATATTTTCTGTGATGCCAGTACCGTATTTCTCGATATAGCCCATCTGGTACATGACTTCCGCCAAGTACGGATTATGTGGATAGGAACCGTGTTCTTTCATCAAGTCGGCCTTGGTGAGTTCAACAGGCAATGTCCCGGGATTACGTACCACAATACGGTTGCGAAAAACTGAAACCTGCACACTCCCCGTGCTGTTGTAGTCGCGATGGGCCACAGCATTCACTATGGTTTCGAAGATGACGGATCGCGGTATCTCAAATTTGACCTCGTTTTGAGCCTCCATGTTTCGCTGGCCAAAGCGTACAGACAGTTTCGACATCACCCAACTGGTGGCTTGGCTGATTTGATCTGCCACACCGCCCTCAAAGGTTTTATAATCTTCGATAGGCTTTACTGTCTCTGTGCCGAGAAACCACGCACATTTGACCACAGCTGAAGGGAAAAAGTATTGCGGGTCGTTGGCGAACATTAGCAATGCTCCATTGCTGGGCTTGTCATGCCGCAACAATCTCAGATGCTTAAGCACCGTCACAGGGTCGGAGTCTTCGGCCAAAGGAAATCCTCGCTTTTGACGGGCCTGATGCAAAAAGTCCTTGATTTTCGTTGCATCGATATCGGCCATAGAGACGTCGTCGCGGGTCTGCTCGTCAAAACTTAATGCTTGGATAACGCCTTTGTATTTAAGATAGGCATACAGCGATTGTTTGACCAGTGAAACCAAAACAGACGGATTGGAAAAAACACGGTATGAAAGCTCGTTCTGCACTTTTCGGAAGAAACGTTCTTCTGCTTCCTCACGTTGTTGTCCGTCCAAATCACTGATAAATGCAACCCTCCATGCATTGCCCTCTCCTGCTGCTTGATATTCTTTCTCGGTTGGAGAGATGCCGTCCGGCAAAACATTGCCATACCTCTTTCCCATCAACAGGAGATAAACCTGGCTCGAAGAAGCCTCATCCAAATATAATTGGCGAGGATTCGCATCTTGTGCGGCAATCTGCTCAAAAATGAACGGCTCAAAGTATTGCCCCATCAACTCATCGTTACGGATGAAGTCAAAAACAAGTTGTCGTTCTTTTGAAAACTCTGATTGTACGCTGCTTATAAATACTTTATATTTGGGCATGTTTATCTTGTTATTCTGTCGGTATGAAACGTATATACTTCGACTGCAAAATTACAAATAATTCACAAAACCTATTTTCGCACAAACACTATTTTAGGCTCTTTTCACTTTTCCAATTATGGATCACCGCAGCAGCACAGCCCCAATCCTACATTCCAAGCACCGTTTCCGCTTGCAATACATATTATAAAGGTGCAACAAGGCTTGGGTCTGCATGGCGTTTTCCGCCTTGATGCCGCATGAGGCGAAATGTCGGATGATGGCATTGTCTTCAGCCTCGGTATTTTCCAAGAACTGCATGGCCGTGTCGCACACCGATTCGTCCTTGTGCAGTTTACCATAGCAAAACAACAAAGGTGTCACGGCGTTGATAATCAAAATATTCGCTGTGGAATTGCCCAAATGTTTCGGTTTCGCTTCAGATGCTGCTTCAAACCGATAATGCGTCTCCCAATAATCCGAAGCCTTCACATCAAACAAAATCTTGACCTCGGCAGCGTTTTTCGCCTCGCGGATTTTGGAGAAAAGACAGCCGTTTTTGTGAATCAATTGCGCCATTTGCGCCAAACGGAGGGTCGGGAAGTTGCTGGGTCGCATTCGCATGAACTTCCATCGCTCGGCGGGCATGGCCAGGAGGTTGAATTTGGCTTTCATTACGGCAAACTCGCGCTTGAGCAGCAGGGGATAGTCCTCGGTGAAATCGTTTTCAAGGAATCCCGCGCAGCCCATCAGCATGGCTTCCAACTGCAAAAGGTTGTCGGCATGTTTCAGCAAGGTTTTGAAAGGCAAGATGTTGGCCAAGGTTTCAAAGGCTTCGTTGTTCACTTTTAGGCCGAAATAGCGCATCAGGAGTTTGTAAAGCGCGTCTTCCCAGTCGAATTGGTTGGATTCCAGGATTTTAGTGACATTTCCCGACTTGCTTTCCAAGCGTTCCACAGCCATGCGGTCAAGCCACGAAAGGCGGGTGAAAACGGGTACTCGGTCAATGCTTTTCTCGCAGGGAATCCAGTTTTTTGAGGAGATAAACGTTTGATATTGAAGGAATAAATTGTCGTTGAAGCGGCCTTTCAGTTCCAAGGTCGGGAGGTCGTTGGCCTTGGTGTCGTTTTCGTATACCACATGAAGGATGACGTTTTGATAGGCCTTGTCGGTTTGGTGTCCGTGTCGGTTCCAGTCACTGCTTTTCACATGGATTTCCACATGGCCGGCCCAAAGTTTGTCGCCGATTTGGATTTTGGCTTCCAAGAAGTCAGGGCCGGAATTAGTGTTGCGGTAGCCTGTCGAAACCACTTCAACCTGATTGCCTTCTGTGGTTTGCAAGTTGTTGTCGGTCAGGCGGTTCTCCCAAAGGTAGTATAGGAATTCTTCTTTCATCTTTTTCCGATTCTATTTCCGGGCTTTGCCATCTCGCGGTAGCGACAGTGGGGCATGCCCCACTGTTGGCAACGCCCAGCAAATCTTTCGTCGTTTATTTTATAGTCCAACTGTTCAACGGTACGCTATCCAACACGCCTTTCTTCGCGGCCCAGTCGATGAGGAGGGAGCGCAAATCACGGTCGCTTTGCCAAACGACGTGGTTCTTGATGTCCTCTTGCGCCCAGCCGATGCCGTTCATCAGGTGGTTGCCGCCGCCCATCGAGCGGTAGGAGTTCATCACTACGTTGTAAGTCTTGTTCATGTCAAAAGGTGTGTCGTCTGCCATGCGTAATATCTTGATTCTGTTGCCCATTGGGTTCTTGTCGGTCACTTCGTAAATGATGCCCGCAGCGCAGTCGAAATTGTAAATCGGGCTTTTCATCTCGTAGGCGTATTCGAGGAAATCCTTCACTTCCTTGCCCGTCATGGCCATGACTGCCAACGAGTTCTCGAAAGGATACCAAGTGAAGAAGTCGCTCACTTTCAACATTCCCGCTTCGAGGGTCTTGCCGCCGCTGAGGGGCGCGGCCATCGAGATGTCGGCATGGATACCTTCGGCCTCGACGGTCTCAAACTGGCAACGGTGTATCTCGTCGACCCAAAGGCAAGGCCCGCTGAAAACCTCGTCGCTGTTGATGCTGACAGGCAACTCGGCCACTTCACGCTGTTTGTAGGCCTCGGCGCGGTCCAAATAGGGTTGGAGCAGGGCAAGGAAGGCTTCGTCTTTCTCTTTGCCGTCGGTGGGCTTCAGTTCAAAGGTAACTTGGGGCTTTTGTCCTTTTTTCAAGGTGACTTCGGCCATAGCAAGTCCATAGCCACGATTGCCCGAATTGAGCACATAAACGGGTTCTCCGTTGATATTCAACACTTTTTCGGCGCGGGCGCGGTGGTCGTGGCCATAGAAAATAAGGTCGAAGCCGGGCACATTTTCGGCCACCCATTTCGTGGCGTTTTCGCGGCCCAAAGGATGGTCGGGCGGCAGGTTTTGCAACTGTGGCTCCCAGCCGGAATGGAACAAGCCGACCATCAAATCAGGGTGCTCCTTTTCGTGGATGATTTTCACCCATTTTTCGGCGGCGGCCTCCAATTGCTCGAAGCGCAGTCCGGGTCTCAGTCGGTCGGGCACCCAAGTGACGACGTAAGGCGTGAGCAGTCCCAGCACGGCAATCTTGAAGCCGTTGCGTTTCAATATTATATAAGGAGAGAAATACGGCTCGCCGGTCGTTTCGTCGATGACATTGGCGCAAACCACAGGCATTTTCAACTCGGAATAGAGTCGGTCGAACACCTTGCGGCCAGCCTCAATGTCGTGATTTCCAACGCCTACCGCATCGTAAGGGAAATAATTCAGCACTTCGGAAACGAGGTTGGGATGCTCGGCGTCTTGGTTGGAGCAATACTGGAACGGCGTGCCTTGCACATTGTCGCCGTTGTCCAAAAGAATCAGTTTGTCGCCCAATTCGGTTTTCATCTTTTTGATGAGGAAAGCATCGTTGGCGAACTCGTCGTAACGCCCATGCGTGTCGGTGGTTTCAATGAAGGTCAAAGTGGTTTCCTTGGGTGCGCACGAGGCGAGCATTGCAGTCAAAAGGGTCATAAACACGATTTTTGTTTTCATAAGGTTGAAGATTTAATGCGCTAAAATTACGGCTTTTTCAGCCATGTACGACAAATCGGGGAAAATTTTTTCTCTAAAAAGGGTGCTGTAACATATAATTCCGTATTTTTGTAGCACAATTCCAAACCGTCTGCAAGAATGGCCGACTTGAGCGTCATAGTATCTGAAATCGAGTTGAAATTGAGGAAATTAGTTGATGCAAAAAACAAGTTATCCATTGAAAACCAGCGGCTTGCGGAGGAAAACGCAGCACTTGAGCAGGAAAATCGGGTCTTGCGCCAATCCGCAGCGGAGTTGCAGGACAAAATAAATAAATCTACTATTGTTAACGCACTCGACAACGAGGGAGAGATAGAAGAAGGAAGGAAGCTCATCAAGGAATTGGTGAAGGAAATTGACCGATGCGTTTCGATACTGAACAGTAAGGAATAACTCAAATACTTGATATTCAGCGCAATGGATGAAATAACCATCAATATCAACATCATGGACAAGCCCTATCGCTTGTCGGTGGCTCGCGCTGACGAGGAGAAGGTGCGTAAGGCTGCGGCACTCATCAACGAGAGGGTGAGGTTCTATGCCAAGCACTACGCCTACAAGAACGACCAAGACCTTTTGGCCATGACAGCCTTGCAGTTGGCGGCCACGGTTGTCAAGAATGAGAATGACATTGCCTTTAAGGATCAGCATTTGGAACGTAAGTTGAACGAAATGAATGCCTTACTGAGTGACCAACTCGCATAAGTCGCAACACAAAGCGGCCTTTGGTTCTTTGAAGATCTGAAACTGCCTGTTCATCGCAACTGGTAAACTCAACATTAAAAACACATTAATCGGTCGACTCGCGCACTGCAAAAACAGGCCTCATTCCCTTCGGGGAAGCACTATTGGTGCCGGTGGACGTTTGCGCAACGCGGCGGCCACAAGCGTATCTTTTGGGGTTTACACATTTCCCATAGGCAGGCAGTTTCTTTTTTCTTTTCCTCGCAAATCGGGTAAAAACAAGTTTTTAAAATGTTATTACTAAACGCATTAACCTTTGTAATTCCAATAGCAGCCCTTTTGGTGGGTTTGGCTGTTGGCTATTTTATCACAGCTACTTTGCTGAAAAATGCTGTCATCAAAGAACAAACCGCCCTGCTCGAAGAAGCCAAGGAAAAGGCTGAAGTCATCAAGAAAGAACGCATCCTGCAAGCCAAGGAGAAGTTCCTCCAAATGAAAGACGAAAACGAGAAGGAATGCAACGAGCGCAAGCGCGAAGCACAAAATGTGGAGAATCGCGCCAACCAGCTTCAGCAACAGGCCAACAAGAAAATGGAAGAGGTCAATCGTAAAGCCAAGGAAGTGCAATCGGCTCAACAAAAGCTTGACGCACAATTGGATGGCTTCAACAAAAAGAAGGCCGACCTCGACCGTATCTACAAAGAGGAATCGGAGAAGTTGGAAACCATTAGCGGCCTTTCGGCCAAGGAAGCCAAGGAACAACTCATTGAGCTTGTCAAGGAAGACGCCCAAGCCGAAGCTATGGTCTACGTCAAGGAAATCACCGAAGACGCCAAGATGAGTGCGGCACAGACGGCCAAGAAAATCGTGTTGGAAACCATCCAGCGCACGGCTTCTGAGACGGCCATCGAGAACACGGTCAGCGTGTTCAACATTGAGAATGACGAGATTAAGGGTCGCATCATCGGGCGTGAAGGCCGCAACATCCGCACCCTTGAATCCTTGACGGGTGTCGAAATCATCATCGACGACAGCCCTGATGCCATCCTCATTTCAGGCTTCGACCCCATTCGTCGTGAGATTGCCCGCCTCTCGTTGCAGAAACTCGTCGTTGACGGTCGCATCCATCCCGCCCGCATTGAAGAGGTGGTCCATAAGGTGGAAAAGCAAGTGGATCAGGAGATTATCGAAATCGGAAAGCGCACCTCCATCGACCTTGGCATCCACAACCTGCATCCTGAACTCATCAAGATGGTGGGTCGCATGAAGTATCGCACCAGCTATGGACAGAACTTGCTACAGCACTCCATCGAGACGGCCAAGCTCTGCGCGACAATGGCCGCTGAATTGGGCATCAACCCGAAAGCAGCCAAGCGCGCTGGACTGTTGCACGATATAGGTAAGGTGGCCGACAACGAGGAGGAGCTTCCACATGCCATCCTCGGTATGAAGGTGGCCGAGCGTCTCAAGGAGAAGCCCGACATCTGCAATGCCATCGGTGCCCACCACGAGGAAATCGAGATGGACAACCTCATTTCGCCCATCGTGCAGGTGTGCGACGCCATCTCTGGCGCTCGTCCTGGTGCCCGCCGCGAAGTGGTGGAGGCTTACATCCAGCGTCTGAACAAGTTGGAGGAAATGGCCATGAGTTACCCGGGTGTGGTGAAGACTTACGCAATCCAAGCAGGCCGCGAGCTGCGTGTCATCGTGGGTGCCGACAAGGTGACCGACCAAGACGCCGACCGCATCGCCTACGACCTCTCGAAGAAGATCCAGACCGAGATGACATATCCTGGCCAGATCAAGATTACGGTCATCCGCGAAACCCGCGCTGTTCAATACGCAAAATAAATAATAAATGGCCAATAGCCTATAGCCTATGGCTTGCCCACACATTGCGGCTTGCCATAGGCTATTAGTCATAAGCCATAATAAGAAGATTTGCAAATTTAGTTTACATAATAGACTTCGAGACCCTGAGACTTCGAGACTGCGAGTCAAACAAATACCCGAAGTCCAGTGTCACGAAGACCCGTAGTCAAAAGGTATTGCAGTTTGATTTTGAACACTTACTTAAAAAACAAAACCATGATTAGAGAAGAAGTCGTATTCGGGCCTATTCACAGTCGCCGCTTGGGCAGCTCCTTAGGCATTAATTTACTGCCCGAAAAGGGCAAAATCTGTTCTTTCGACTGCATCTATTGTGAATGTGGATGGAACAAGGACGGCCACGGCGACACTAAGTTGCCTACAGCGGCTGAAGTGCGCAATGCCTTGGAAACCAAGCTGAAACAATGCAAGGCCAATCAGGTGCCGATTGACTCCATCACCTTCAGCGGCGACGGCGAGCCGACCCTTAACCCTGACTTTCCACAAATCAGTGACGATACGCTCCGCCTTCGCGACCAGTATTATCCTGCCTCGAAGGTGACGGTGCTGTCGAATTCGACGCGAGTGCATATACCACAGGTATTCAACGCCTTGCGCAAGGTCGACAACCCGACAATGAAAATCGATGCCCCGACCAACGCATTGGCAGAGAAAATAAACCATCCTACACCAGGCTACGACATCCATCGAGTCGTTGAAGCTTTGAAGCAGTTCAACGGCGACTTCATCTTGCAGACCATGTTCCTGAAAAGCAAGGATTTCGACTCGTCAAGCCCTGAAGTATTGAATGGCTGGATGGACATTGTGCGCACTTTGCGCCCACGCGAAATCATGGTCTACACCATCGACCGCCCCACGCCGGAAGAAGGCTTGCAGAAGTTCACCGTCGAGGAAATGAAAGCCCTCGTCAAGCCGCTGCTCAACGAGGGTTTCATGATTCAGATAAAAGGTTGATGAGCCTACTTGTTGGCTTTCTCCTCGTTGTTGTTGAACCATTCAAGATATTCGTTAGTGTGCTTTTCGCCTGATTCCACAAGGGCTTGCTTCGTTTTGTCGTCGATGTTGAAGTCGATGGAATTGACCCCCAAAGTGTCGATGTAAATGGTGCGTTGCCAGTCGTCGCTGTGCAGGTGTACATTGTTTTGGAAGTCGATGAGGGTGTTCAGCAAAGCAGAGGTGTAGTCGAAAATGTCGTCGATTTCGCGAATTTGTGGTTCGGCGTTGTCGCGAAACATGGCAATTTCGTTTTCGTTGTCCAAACGGAACCCCAAAGTCTCCTTGTTGTAGACATAATCCGAAATCTTGCGCGTATTATTTTTGAGTGATTCGTTGATTCTTTCGTAATATTCGGTGCGTACCAAGTTGGTTTTCACGTATTTGGCGCGGTCGAAAACCTTGACGGCATAGTTGTCTAACAGGCCGCCGTCCACATAAATGTCACCACGCATACCGCGCACGGAGGCGAAAAACAGCGGAATGGACATGGAAATGCGGGCAGCGTCGGCCACACACATACGGGGGGTATGCTCGTATGAAAAAATCTCGGAGAAGCCTGTCGACAAGTTGCTGCCAATCAGATAGATGTCCTTGAAATTGTTGTCCTTGTCCATCAATTTGGCGATGTCGGCAAAGGTCGATTCGCTGTTGCCAGTCTTTTTCTTGATGTAATCGCCCATCACATTGCGGAAAAAGTCGCCTTTGTACCAGCCATAGTCCTCAATGAGGCGTTTCGTGTTGCGTATCACCCCCCATGAACCATCCATGAAATTCTTGAAATCAAGGTTCCAAAGGATTTCTTTCAAGTCTTCGTAGGTGTAGCCCAATCCAACCAAAACGGCAATCATTGCACCCGCCGAGGTGCCTGCCACGCGCTTGATTTTGCTCAAGATTTTTTCTTTCTCGAGCACTTCGAGGGCACCTACGTAAGCGATGCCCTTCACGCCGCCGCCCTCGAAGACGAGATTTTTGAACTTGTATGCCATGATGTTCGATTTATGTTGTTTTTCTTGTATTTAAGCTGTTTGGCAATTTGCTTTTGGCAGTTAGCTATTAGCTTGATAACTCGTAGGCTAACAGCTAAATGCTAATAGCTAACAGCCAACTAATCTATCACCCAACTCGTGCCTTCCTTGCCGTCCTTCAAGGTGATGTGAAGTTTGGCTAATTCGTCACGAATCTTGTCTGAAGTGGCCCAGTCCTTGTTGGCGCGGGCTTGCTTGCGGATGTCGATGATGGTCTGCATCAGGCCATCGACGAGGGCACCGCTGCCGTCGGAGGCGTTGCTTTCCACGAGTCCGAGAATGTCGAAGACAAAGTCTTGGAACAGCTTGTTGAGCAAAGTCAATTCTTCGGCGTTGATTTGTGCCTTGCCGTCCTTCACGGTGTTCACGATGCGCACGGCTTCAAACAGGTTCGCGATGACGATGGGCGAGTTGAAGTCGTCGTTCATGGCATCGTAGCAGGCATCCACAATCTTTTGGATGTCGAGACTGGCAGCGCTTTCGGTGGCTTTCAGACCCTTGGCGGCTTTCACGGCTTCCATCAGGCGGTTGTAGCCCTTTTCGGCGGCTTGGAGGGCTTCGTTCGAGAAGTCCAAGGTGCTGCGGTAGTGGGCTTGCAGGATGAAGAAACGGATGGTCATGGGGCTGTAGGGCTGCGCAATCATCTCCTCGCCCTTGGCGTTGATGTGGCTGCCGTTGAAGAACTCATCCAAAGTGATGAAATTGCCGAGCGACTTGCCCATCTTCTGCCCGCCGATGGTGATCATGTTGTTGTGCATCCAATAAGTGACAGGCTGCTTGCCGTTGGCCGCCACGCTCTGCGCGATCTCCGACTCATGGTGCGGGAACATGAGATCCATGCCGCCGCCGTGAATGTCGAAGGTCTCGCCAAGATATTTGCAACCCATCGCCGAGCACTCCATGTGCCAGCCCGGGAAACCGTCGCTCCAAGGCGAAGGCCAACGCATGATGTGCTTAGGCTCAGCCTTTTTCCACAAAGCGAAATCGACAGGGTTGTGTTTTTCCTCTTGGCCGCTCAGTTCGCGCGTGGTGTTGAGCATTTCCTCGAAGTTGCGTCCCGAGAGGATGCCGTATGGGTGCTCCTTGTTATATTTCTCGATGTCGAAATACACTGAGCCGTTTTCGACGTAGGCATAGCCGTGGTCGAGGATTTTCTGCACCATCGCAATCTGTTCGATAATGTGTCCCGAAGCGTGTGGTTCAATCGAGGGGCGCAGCACATTCAGCTTGTCCATCGCGGCGTGGTAGCGGTTGGTGAAGTATTGCGCCACCTCCATCGGTTCGAGGTTTTCTAGGCGGGCTTTCTTTGCGATTTTGTCCTCGCCTTCGTCGGCATCGTGCTCCAAATGGCCCACGTCGGTGATGTTGCGCACATAACGTACTTTGTAGCCAAGGTGCTGCAAATACCTGAAAACCAAGTCGAAAGTGATGGCTGGCCTCGCGTGGCCGAGGTGAGCATCGCCATAAACGGTGGGACCGCAGACATACATTCCCACATGCGGGGCGTTCAAAGGCTTGAAAGGTTGCTTGCAGCGCGAGAGGCTGTTGTAAATATATAAGGTGCCGTTCATCTTTGTAGATTTTGAATTTTGTGCAAAAGTACAAAATAAAGCGATTGGGCAACAAAAACCTTGTGTCAAGAAAAAATGTTTATATTTGCGGCTGAAAAACGAACAAGAAATGTCTGCCCAGCAGCTTGAAATAGAAGAATTGATAAGGAAACTCGGCAAGGAGATACTACCCGAGCATTCCAAATTGCTGCTTTTCGGCTCTCAAGCGAGAAATGATGCACAACCTGACTCGGATTGGGACTTGCTGTTACTTGTTGATGGCGAAAAAGTTAGCAATGGAGATTTCGACAGATGGGCTTTCCCGTTCATTTCATTGGGTTGGTCGCTTGGTGTGGAAATCAATCCCGTGGTTTATACTTACAGAGAGTGGCAGCAGCGGCAGATTACACCTTTTTATAAGAATGTAATGCAAGAAGGGATTGAGTTATGCTGACAAAAGATGAAAGAGATGCCTTGGTGAAATACCGCATTGAGAAAGCGTACGGAACTGTGGTTGAAGCCCGTGATTGCGCTGATGATAATCATTGGACTTTGGCAGCCAATCGTTTGTATTATGCGGCCTATTATGCATCAAAGGCTTTGTTGATTCAAAATGGGATTGTTGCGAAGTCACATGAAGGCGTGATTGGGATGATAGGACAGAAGTTTGTTATTACTGGCGTTATTTCGAAAGAAGATGCTAAACTTTTGGCTCGACTTCAAAACATGCGCAAGACAGGCGATTATGATGATTTCATTGAATGGCATCAGGAAGAGGTGGAGCCGTTGTTTGAAAAAGTAGAAAAATATTTAAACAAGATAAAATCATTAGTTGAATTAAAATAGGATTAGACGAAAGAACAAGATAAACAGAAACTTACATATTAGCAGATAGCAGTTGTTGTTTGTTTTTCGTTTAGTTGGATCACTTTTTTGGTGTGTCATATTTTTCCGTTCAGATTTACGATTGAATCGAAAATTTTTACCCGTCAAAAACAGGTGTCTAAAAAGCACTTGGGTTTTCTGGTTTTTTCCTATTTTTGCAGTGAAATAAAACATCAAGCAAATGAATAGAATGAAGACAACCGGATTTTTAGCCTTAATTGGCCTGTTGTGTGGCTTGTTCACGAATATGGCAATGGCACAAGGTGTGCGCTATGCCGAGCCCGTCTTTGACGAAGTGACCGTTTCCACGAATATCCCTTTCAGCAGTGCTGTCAAGGAGGGTGAAACGTCACCCACCACCTTATTACTTGACTTCTACGAACCGCAAGGCGACACCCTTTCGGCGCGCCCGTTGGTGATTACGGTTTTCGGCGGGGCTTTCGTTGCCGGTGGTCGCGATTATGCCGACATGGTAGAGTATTGCACACGCTTGGCGAAGCATGGCTATGCGGCGGCCTCCATCGACTACCGCTTGATTTCGATATGGAACCTCAGTGCCACAGCACTGATTCGCGATGCTTACATGGCGGCTCAGGACGTCAGTGCTGCGATTCGGTTTTTCAAATACCATTGCGATGAATACAGGATTGACCCGGAACAGGTCTTTCTGCTTGGCAACTCGGCTGGCTCGATTGCCATTTTTTGTGAACTGTTCATGGACGAGGATGAGCGTCCGGCGGAAACCTTCGAAAGCCCCGATTTGGGCTCGATGCACAGTTCGGGTTATGAAGAATATGCCGGTGTTTCGCCAGCGGTGGCTGGAGCAGTTCCACATTGGGGCGGCGTGAATGGCCTCGATGTCATCGACAAAGAGGAATATGTGCCGCTGTGCATGATTCACGGCACCGACGACACCACCGTGCCTTATGACTCGGGCTATTGCTACAATGGGATTCTCCCTGGTGTGATGCCTTATATGTACGGCTCCCATGCCATAGTTGGCCAACTTGATGAAATCGGCATCACAGATTACGAATTTCACCCGTTTGAGGGCGAGGGACACGCTTTCTATTATGTTCCAGTGCTTTATACACTGAATGATGAAAAATTCGATGCCTGCTTTAGCATCACCCGCGACTTCCTGTTTCAGCACCTGATATTACCGATTTCGATTCCCGAAATGGAGGAGTTAGAGATACAGGTTTATCCCAATCCCGCCACCGACCTCGTGACGATTCGATTTTCTGAAGATTTGAAAAACAGGCCTTTAAGTTGGGTTGTGACGGATGTGATGGGTCGAAAAATGCTTTCTGAGAGCAATGTAAATTCATCATCTACTATTGATGTTTCGCAATGGCCGTCGGGTGTTTATGTCATTCGGATGGAGCAGGAAGGCGTTTGTGCTGTTCGGAAATTTGTGAAACGATAACTTTTCCGTACAGATTTACGATTGAATCGAAAATTTGTACCAAATGAAATTTCCGTAGAAAATTGTTCCAACTTGTCAATCCTTTTCGTACCTTTGCGGCAAAATCAGTTGGCAGTTGACAGTTGATAGTTGGCAGTTGCACTTCTACATACTAACAGACTGCATAACTGATGTACGCAAATTTTCAAGAGTATCTGAAGAAGGAATTGGCTCAGATTGAAGCCGATGGCCTTTATAAACGTGAACGCATCATCGAGAGCGCACAAGGCGCTGAAATCATGGTTGGCGGCAAGGTGTGCCTCAACTTCTGTGCAAACAACTATCTCGGCCTCGCCGACAATCCCGAATTGATTCAGGCCGCCAAAGACGGCATGGATGCCCGTGGCTATGGTATGGCTTCGGTCCGCTTCATCTGCGGCTGCCAAGACCTCCACAAGAAACTGGAAGCCAAGATTGCTGAGTTCTTCGGCACGGAAGACACCATCCTTTACGCCGCTTGCTTCGATGCCAACGGCGGTGTGTTTGAGCCGCTGCTCGGTCCCGACGATGCCATCATCTCCGATGCTTTGAACCACGCTTCCATCATCGACGGCGTGCGTCTCTGCAAGGCTCAGCGTTTCCGCTATGCCAACGCTGACATGGCCGACCTTGAGAAGCAATTACAAGACGCTCAAGGCTGCCGTTTCCGCCTCATCGTCACCGATGGCGTGTTCTCCATGGACGGCAACGTTTGCCCGCTCGACAAGATTTACGAACTGGCCCAGAAATACAACGCCATGGTGATGGTGGACGAAAGCCACTCTGCTGGCGTGGTCGGCAAGACCGGTCGCGGTGTGACTGAGCACTTCAACCTCCGTGGCAAGATTGAAATCCTGACTGGTACTCTCGGCAAGGCCTTCGGTGGTGCCATGGGTGGCTTCACCACGGGCCGCAAGGAAATCATCGACATGCTGCGTCAGCGCAGCCGTCCGTATCTGTTCTCCAACTCGATGGCTCCGGGCCTCGTGGCCGCAGGCATCCGCATGTTCGAGATGATGAGCGAGACCAACACGCTGCAAGACAAGCTCCACGCCAACACCGAATACTTCATCAAGAAGATGACCGAGGCTGGCTTCGACTGCAAGCCTTCGCAATCCGCCATTTGCGCCGTGATGCTCTACGATGCCCCGCTGTCGCAGAAGTTTGCCGCCAAGTTGCAGGAAGAAGGCATCTTCGTCACGGGATTCTACTATCCTGTGGTGCCGAAGGGACAAGCCCGTATCCGTGTGCAAGTAAGTGCCGCCCATGAGCGTGAGCACCTTGACAAGTGCATTGCCGCCTTCGTGAAGATTGGTAAAGAATTAGGAATTTTGAAATAATGCGGAATTAGGAATGCGGAATGCTGAATAGGGGCAATGTCCAGCGTCGCATCGCGATATTCCGCATTCCGCATTCAACATTCCGAATTAAACAAGGATATAACAATGAAAAGAATACTTATTGTTGGTTCCGGCGGACAGATCGGAACAGAATTGGTGAAGAAGCTCCGTGCCACATACGGAAACGAGAATGTGGTGGCCTCGGACCTTCGCCCTTTGACCGGTGAAATTGCCGAGACCGGTCCTTTTGAAAGAATCGACTCGACGCAAATCATGCAAATCGTGGACGTGGTGAAACGCTACAACATCGACACGATTTATAACCTCGCCGCCATCCTTTCGGCCACGGCTGAAAAGAACCCCATGTTGGGTTGGAATGTCGGCATCGGTTCGTTGGTGAACTGCCTTGAAACGGCCCGTATCTTCAACTGCGCCGTTTTCACGCCTTCATCCATTGGTGCTTTCGGTGCCAGCACACCGCACGACAACACGCCTCAAGACACCATCCAACGCCCGAACACGATTTACGGCGTGACCAAGGTCACGGGCGAACTGCTGAGCGACTATTACTTCACCCGCTTTGGTGTGGACACCCGCAGCGTCCGTTTCCCAGGCCTCATCAGCAACCTGACTTTGCCTGGCGGCGGCACCACCGATTATGCCGTGGAGATTTACTACGCTGCCGTGAAGGGCGAGAAGTTTTACTGCCCCATCAGCAAAGGCACCTACATGGATATGATGTACATGCCCGACGCTTTGGATGCCATGGTCGACATCATGGAGGCCGACCCGACCAAGCTGGTGCACCGCAACTCATTCAACGTGACGGCCATGAGCTTCGACCCGGAGATTATCTACAACGCCATCAAGAAGTACTATCCTAACTTCGAGATGGAGTACAAGTTCGACCCGATCCGTCAGGCCATCGCCGACAGCTGGCCGAACAAGATGGATGACAGCTGCGCCCGCGCCGAGTGGGGCTGGAATCCCAAGTACGACCTCGACAAGATGACGGTCGACATGATTGAGACGTTGAAGAAGAAGTTGCTGTGATTATTTTGAGCACACCTATTTAATATGGATTTGGACAGCAAGCAAATAGCAAAAAAGACAGCGGATTTCTTCAGGACGGTACCTGTTGAAAAAGCGTGGCTGTTTGGCTCCTTTTCACGGGGTGAGGAAACGGCAGAGAGCGACATTGACATCCTTGTCAGGTATGATAATGATGCAAAAATCTCGCTTCTTTACATTTCTCATCTAATGGGTGTGCTTGAAAAAATCCTTCATCGGAAAGTTGATCTTGTAGAGGAGGGATGTCTGCTTCCCTTTGCTGAAGAGACTGCCAATCGCGATAAGATACTGATTTATGAGAGAGAGAATTAGAGATAAAGAACGTTTGCTTCATATTCAGAGCGCGATAAATGTGTTGATGGAGCGAAAAGACACGCATACTTTGGAAGAAGTGGTGTCCGATCCCATCATTTTCTATGGTTATGTAAAGCACATAGAAATCATAGGCGAAGCGGTTTATATGCTGACAAAGGAGTATAGAAGTTCTCATGATGAGGTCAATTGGGATGATATTGAGCGGATGCGTCATGTATTGGTGCATGGTTACTATAAGATTCGCCCTGACCAATTGTGGGAAACAATTCAAACTGACATCCCGGAACTCAAACCAGTAATAGACCAACTAATTGATGAATATAAAGACTGAAGATTAACTGATTATAAACCAAAACATTGGCCTATGAGATAACGCTTCAAGCGATATGCACATCATAGAATAGGAAAAAGCGAAGTAGTTTTATTCGGGATTTCTTGAAACTTCGACACTTTCAAAATCCTCCCAGAGTAAAGCAACGGCGCTCCCGCCAAAAGGCGTGGGCTGTATAGTTGTAATTGGGAGGATTAGGTAGTCGAAGACCTCAAGAAATCCGATGAAAGCGAAATAGTGCCACGCTTTTTTTGTGTGTATGTCAAAATATATAGCATTTATAAATAACGAACTTAAATGATAAATAGTGATGAAATTATGACAAAGAGCATTGATGAAAAATTAGATGAATATTTATGTAAAGATTTGTGGCAATGTTCTAAATGTGGAGCAATTGTGCCAGTTTATTATTATGATGATCCCTTGTTGTTTAAATGGATTAGAAAAGCGTCTGGAACATACAAAGATCCATCCAAAGAGGCTGCAAAAAGTAAACTTAGACGAGGACCTTGCCCACGTGGTGGGAATCATGATTGGCAAAGTTTAACAAATTGAACGAATAGCGGAGCCCAATCGTCTCCGCTATTCGTTTTTTATGGGTGGTTTCGGGAAAAGTTTGTATTTTTGCAGCAAATAATAATCTGATGGATACCGTAAAAATAGACATTGAATTGCCGTCATGTGGCTATTATTCCAAAGAGGAACTGACAGAGTTGATTTATTCTTACGCTTTGTCGTTGGTGATGCCTGATAGCGTTTCGGATATGTCGGTTGAAGATGAACTGAAGGAATTGAAACGTCGCGCTGCTGAAATGGAGAATGACCCTTCGGTTTGCATTCCCCACGAAGAGGTTTATGATAGAGTAATGTCAAGACTGCATCGGTATGAAACTCATCTGGCATGACTTGGCCCTTGAAGAACTGGCTTTGATAGGCGAGAAGGTGTCAGAAATGTTTGGACAGAAAGTGGCTGATAAGGTTGTCGAAGACATAATTAATAGGGTAGACTCTTTGTCAGCCAATCCATTTCTTGGCACTAAGGATGATAGGTACGTTCCTTTCCGAGTCTTACATTCATGGCACAATAGGGTTTTCTATCTTGTTGCTGATAAAGAGATTAGGATAATTGCAATTTGGGATAATCGGAGGGGTGAAAAGAAATTGCCATCATTGTTATCCAAAAGAGTTTGATGTATAGCACCTTTATTAATATATGCTCTCCAACCTAAACAAATATCATATCATCCTAGCCTCCAAATCCCCGCGCCGGCAGGAACTGCTGCGTGGCATGGGCGTGGATTTCGAGATTCTGACCAAGGAAACGCCAGAAGATTATCCAATAGATTTGCCCTTGGACGAAGTGCCGAAATTCTTGAGCCTGCAAAAGTCGCTGGCGTTCAAGGATGATGAACTTCCAATCGGTTTTCTGTTGATTACATCCGATACAGTCGTCATTTGCGAAGGCGAGATTTTGGGCAAGCCGAAGGATAGGGAAGACGCTGCCCGTATGTTGCAGATGCTTTCGGGCAAGACGCATCATGTAGTGACGGGCGTCACTGTGCGCTCGGCGGATAGGACAGAGTCGTTTGCGGTGCGCTCCAATGTGACCTTTGCGGACTTGGAACAGGACGAGATCGATTATTACATTGAGCATTGCAAACCCTTCGACAAGGCGGGTGCCTACGGCATCCAAGAGTGGATTGGCTATGTTGGCATCAGCGGATTGGAAGGCTCGTTCTACAATGTGATGGGCCTGCCTACGCGAAAGCTTTACCAGTGCTTGAAGGAGTTCTGATTTGGTTTATAAACACGAATTATCAGTAATTTATCACGAATTGTTCAAAAATAATTAAATGGATAATTCGTGGCTCATTTATGGCAATTCGTGTTGAAAAGAGGTGACTGTTGCATGAATGTGTTTTTTCCAAGGACGCTTTTTTTCTATCATATTATGAGTAAACAAAGAATTTTTCTAAATTTGCAGTCAAATAAAATAGGTGGTTTCTGAAATGTTCTCTCAACGCCCTTCGATATTGATTACCAATGATGACGGCCACGCGGCCAAAGGTTTGCGCAAACTTGTTTCGCTGATGCGGACGCTCGGCGACGTGGTACTCATCTCAACGGACGAGGTGATGTCGGCCAAAAGCCATTCCTGCACCATTCGCGAGCGGCTGTATGTACGCCTCGTACATGAGGAGAAGGGCTTCAAGGAGTACCGATGCAACGGTACGCCCGTAGATTGTGTGAAGTTGGGTTATCAGAAACTGATGGCTGAGCCGCCGGATTTGGTCGTTTCGGGCATCAATCATGGGATGAACGCTGCCACGACGGTGGTCTATTCTGGCACGATTGGTGCAGTCATCGAGGCTTGCATGAACGGATTGAACGCCATCGGCTTTAGCCTTTTCAGCCTCAATCCCGATGCGGATTTCGACCATTTGGACACAGCCATCCTCGAAATCACGAAACGAGTGCTGAAAGATGGGCTGCCCAAGGGCGTTTGCCTTAATGTGAACTTCCCCAAGCGCACTGAGGAGCCTTTGAAGGGCATCAAGGTGTGCCGACAGGCGGCCTGCCGCTGGGTGGAGTATTTCAAGGAGCAGTACGACGAGAACGGGGAGCAGTTTTACGACCTCGAAGGCACTTTCGAGAGCGACGACATCACGCCCGACACCGACCTTTGGGCCTTGCAAAACAACTATGCCTCGCTCGTGCCCACCTGCTTCGACTGGACGGCGCACCACTGCATCGAACCGATGAAGAATTACGAACTTATAAATGTAAAACCATGAAAATCAAGGATAACTTTTGGTTGGGATTGTTGACAGGTGCGGCTTCTTTTGGGCTGTTTTTCCTTTTGTTGAGCCTTGTCAATTGGGAGTCGTTGGGCGCGTTTTCTAACCGTGCGCCTTATCTTTTGGCTTTCATTCCGGGGGTTGTACTGTTCAGGATGATGCTTGTGAAGTGGAAACTTGACAAGATGGGTCGCGGGGTGCTTGCAGTAACTATCGTGGGGATGCTATTAGTGTTATTTCTTGTGTAATAAATTGTGAACCAATGAAATACTATATCATAGCGGGAGAGGCTTCAGGCGATTTACACGCTTCCAACCTTGTTGCTGAAATCAAGAAAAAGGACAAGAAGGCGGAGTTTCGCGGCTGCGGTGGCGACTTGATGAAGGCGCAAGGCGTTGACTTGTTGAAGCATTACCGTATGATGGCCTACATGGGCTTCGTGGAGGTGGCGGTCAACTTGCGCAAGGTGCTTCGCAATATCGCCCAATGCAAGAAGGATATTCTTGAATATCAGCCTGATGTCCTTGTCTTGGTGGATTATCCAGGTTTCAACCTGCGCATTGCCGATTTTGCCCATGAGAAGGGTTTCAAGGTGCTTTATTACATCTCGCCGCAGGTGTGGGCATGGAAACGTCGCCGTGTTTTGAAAATCAAGAAGACGGTCGACAAGATGCTGGTCATTTTCCCGTTTGAGGAAGAGTTTTATAAGAACTATGGTGTCGATGTGACCTACGTCGGCAACCCGCTATTGGACGAATTGGCGAAATTTGGTACGGCCAACCGCTCCATTTTCCTGCGTCGCAACAGCCTCGGCGAAAAGCGCGAAATCATTGCCTTGCTGCCAGGCAGTCGCAAACAAGAGGTGAAGCGTATGTTGCCTGAAATGCTTAAAGTTATTCCTGATTTTCCTGAATACCAATTTGTTATAGCTGGTCTGTCGTCTATTGGGAAGGACTTTTACAAAAACCTCATGGGCAATGCCGATGCTTTCCTTATCGAGGATCAGACATACGAATTGCTGCAAAACTCCAGTGCTGCGGTGGTCACCTCTGGAACGGCCACTTTGGAGGCGGCGCTATTCACGGTGCCTGAGGTGGTGTGCTACAAGGCCAATTATCTCAGCTACCTCATCGCCAAATGGCTCATTAAAGTGAAGTATATCTCGTTGGTCAATTTAGTGATGGACAAAGAGGTGGTTAAGGAGTTGATTCAGAATGAGATGAACAAGGTCAATATTGCCAAGGCTTTGGCTAGTGTTTTACGCAACGGCAAACGACAGCGGCAGATTTTGGAGGATTACGACGAACTTTGCGAGCGGCTCGGCAATGCAGGTGCCTCTGAAAAGGCGGCTGAAGCCGTTTACAAGGCGGCTATGAGGAAAAATCAGGTATAGAAGCAGTTTTCAGGATGACTGATTGGAGCAAATATCCCTTTGTCAGAATGCTGATTCCCATGGCATTGGGTATTTGGTGCGCTGCCTTTTTTGCTTCGTTTCGATTGCCTTGGTCTACCTTGATTGTCATAATGTTGGCCTTGTTTGGTGTGGCTGTGGCGATGAGCATCACCGTGAAGACTCTTCGTCTCAATTGGATTTTCGGTACTATCATGGGCTGCTACCTCTTCCTCGGTGGCTATGCACTGACCTGCTCGCACGAGGCTTGGGTGAAAAAGGACTATTTCCGCAACTATGATTCGGATGCAAGAACCTATGTGGTAAGGGTTTGCGACTATCCCACCGAGTGTGAGAACACCATTCGTGTGCCGCTTCAGTTGGAGTGGCAGTTTGGCGACAGCCTGCCTTCAAGGGCCGTGACGGGTAAGGTGATGGCCTATTTCCAAAAGTCTGACCAGGCTTTTGCGTTACGCTATGGCGACCTCATCGCCATTGATGCGCCGGTAGGGGAGGTGCAAGGCCCGAAAAACCCCGCCGAGTTCGACTATCGTGCCTATCTCCACCGCAAAGGCATCACGGGACAAACCTTCTTGAAAGACACCGATTGGATTGATTTGCAGATTAATAAGGCCAATCCGATTTACGCATTTTCTTATCATTTCCGGGACATTTTGTTGGCCTCGCTGCAACGTTGCGGACTTCACGGCGACGAGTTTGACGTGGCGGCGGCTATCCTTTTGGGCTACGACGACAGCCTTGCCGACCATGTACGAAAGAAATATGCCGCAGCTGGCTCGATGCACATCCTTTGCGTGTCGGGTATGCATGTCGGCATCATCTATTTGGTGGCCTCGGCCTTGTTGGGTTTCCTCAAACGCAAGAAATGGCACAAGACCTTGAAACATGGTATTTTGCTTGCCCTCATTTGGTTCTATGCCCTCATCGCTGGACTCACACCGTCGATTATGCGCTCTGCCATGATGATCAGTTTCGTCATTATCGGCGAGATGATAGGGCGCAAGGGGTTCGTTATCAATTCGATAGCGGCATCGGCGTTCATCTTGCTTTGTATCAACCCTAACAACTTGTTTGAAGTAGGTTTTCAGCTGTCGTATGCCGCCGTCATTGGCATCGTGGTGCTGCAAAAACCCCTCTACAACCTGTTCTATGTGAAAAGCAAGATACTCGATAAGGCATGGGAAATCACGACGGTGGCCTTGGCCGCTCAGATTGCCACGATTCCGTTTACCTTGTTCTATTTCAACCAGTTCACTTCCTATTTCTGGCTGAGCAACCTCTTTATGACCCCGATTTCTTTCCTTGTGGTCATGGGCGGCATGTTGCTCCTGTTGGTGTCATGGATTCCGTTTGTCAATGTGGTGTTAGGCCAACTTGTTTGGGGCATGGTGTATGTAATGAATTGGATTGCCTTGACCATCGATGGCTTGCCTTTCTCACTCCTCAAAGGATTGTATGTCAACGAGTTTGAATTCTTTATGCTGCTTGTTGCGATTCTTCTTCTGCTTGTGGCTTTTGCTTCAAGGAACCGAAAAATGCTGATTGGAACGTTGTCGGCACTGCTACTTTTCATGGTTTCGTTGACAATGAGAATCTATTCTACTGACAATCAAAAGGGTATGACTTTTTACAGTCTCCGCAAGCACACAGCCGTTGATTTTATTGCGGGAAACCAACATATCCTATTGGCCGACAGCACTTTGATGGCCGATGAGTCCACTGTTGACTATAGCCTGAAGGACGCTTGGGCCAAACGGAGTCTCGCATTGCGTCCGCAAGTAGTTGGTTTGGAGGAAGATTTTGAAACCCCAACATTTTGCAAACGGCAAAACCTCGTCTCTTTTGACGGAAAACTGTTGGCACTTTGGGACGATGCCTTTGCCGTTACTGACAGCTTGCCGTATCGCATACCCGTGGATTATTATCTTGTTATAGGAAAACAAAAACCTGATTTACAGTTGATTGTGAACGGATACGATGCCAAGACGCTTCTCATCGATGGCTCTGTTCCGCATTATTTGGCCGAGCGTTGGATCAAGCAAGCCGAGGAAATGGGTATGCCTTATGTCAACATCGGCGAGGGGGCATTTGAGGTGCAATTGTGATTTTTGTAACAGATTGTAAAACAAAGAGATATAATTTTTATGCGAAAAAAGTTTCAAAAAATGCGAAAAAAAACTTGCGGGTAACGAAAAAGGTTGTACTTTTGCACCCGCAAAGGCAATAGAGTTCTTTTTCTGGTTGGTCCGGTAGTTCAGCTTGGTTAGAATGCCTGCCTGTCACGCAGGAGGTCGCGAGTTCGAGTCTCGTCCGGACCGCTCAAATGAGCAACCCAACGGTTGCTTTTTTTATACCCTTTTGAAACCTGTCAGACATGACTTTTCTTGAAGAAATCAACCGGCGTAGGACCTTCGCCATCGTCAGCCACCCCGACGCGGGAAAGACCACTTTGACCGAGAAACTGCTGCTTTACGGCGGTGCCATTCAGGTAGCTGGTGCCGTGAAGTCGAACAAAATCCGCAAGACGGCCACGTCCGACTGGATGGAAATCGAGCGGCAACGTGGCATTTCGGTGGCGACATCTGTGATGGGTTTTGACTATAAAGACATCAAAATCAACATCTTGGATACACCCGGCCATAAAGATTTCGCCGAGGATACCTTCCGCACCTTGACGGCTGTGGACAGCGTTATCGTGGTCATCGATGCCGCGAAAGGTGTTGAGTCTCAGACGGAAAAACTTGTTGAGGTCTGTCGTATGCGCAATACGCCCATTATCGTGTTTATCAATAAGATGGATCGTCCGGGCATGGACCCGTTTGAACTGTTGGACGAAATTGAGCAGAAACTCCACATCCGCCTCACGCCGTTGAGTTGGCCTATCAATATGGGGCCGAAGTTCAAGGGCGTTTACAGCATCTACGACAAGAGTCTTTATCTCTTCAATTCTGACAAACAGCACATTACGGAGGGAATCGCTTTCGATGACCTCAACAACCCCGATTTGGACAAGATGATTGGCGAGGATGCCGAGACTTTGCGAAACGAAACGGAATTGGTGCAAGGCGTTTACGATGAGTTTTCGCGCGAGGCTTATCTGAAAGGTGACATTTGCCCTGTGTTTTTCGGTTCGGCTTTGAATAATTTCGGAGTCAAAGAGCTGTTGGATTGCTTCATCCAGATTGCGCCCACGCCGATTGGTCGTGATACGGTGGAACGCCGCATCGAGCCGACGGAGGAAAAGTTTACGGGCTTCGTTTTCAAGATTCACGCCAACATGGACCCCAACCACCGTGATCGTATCGCCTTTGTGCGTGTGGTTTCGGGTCGCTTCGAACGCAACAAGAACTATTTCCATGTGCGCCAGCGTCGCGAGTTGAAGTTTTCCAACCCGACGGCTTTCATGGCGCAGAAAAAGTCTGTCCTCGATGAGGCTTATCCGGGCGACATTGTGGGCCTTTACGATGCCGGCAACTTCAAGATTGGCGACACCTTGACTGAGGGCGAAATCCTGAACTACAAGGGCATTCCGAGTTTCTCGCCCGAGCAGTTCCGCTATGTGGAGAACGCCGACCCGATGAAGTCGAAGCAATTGGCCAAGGGATTGGAGCAACTGACGGATGAGGGTGTGGCGCAATTGTTTACGGGCAAGATGACGGGCCGCAAAATCATCGGAACGGTGGGCGAGTTGCAGTTTGAGGTGATCCAATATCGCCTGCTGCACGAGTACAACGCCTCCTGTCGCTACCAGCCGATTTCGCTCTACAAAACCGCGTGGATTACCAGTGACAACGAGGCACAATTGGCTGATTTCAAGATGCGTAAGGCTCTCAACCTCGCCGAAGACAAGGAAGGTCGTGACGTGTTCTTGGCCGAGTCGCCCTACGCCCTGCAAATGGCGATGGAGAAATACCCCGATATTGAGTTCCATTTCACTTCGGAGTTTTAGTAAACACGAATGACCATAAATTATTCATAAATTGATTCATAAATTGATTCATAAATTGCAATTTTTGAAAATTCGTGTCTAATTCATGGGAATTCGTGTTCAAGAAAAGAAATATTTCCTACTTTTGCGTTGATAAACAGTTAAACATTTCAACAAACAACAATTAAACATCATCGCTATGGGTAAATTTATGCAAGAATTCAAGGAGTTTGCCATGAAGGGCAACGTCATGGACATGGCTGTCGGTGTCGTCATCGGCGGTGCGTTCGGAAAAATCGTGTCTTCATTGGTGTCCGACATCATCATGCCGCTCATCGGTGCCATCACGGGTGGTCTCAACTTCACCGACTGGAAGTGGGTGATTCGCGAAGCCGTCATGGACGGGGAGACCGTCGTCAAACCGGCATTGACCATGACTTGGGGCAACTTCCTGCAAGTCATCTTCGACTTCATCATCATCGCCTTCTCCATCTTCATGGTTATCAAGGGTATCAACCAACTGAAGAGGAAGGAGGAAGAGAAGCCTGCCGAGCCTGCCGCACCTGCCGGCCCGACGCAAGAAGAACTCCTTGCCGAGATTCGCGACCTGCTGAAGAACAAGTGATTGTTTCAGACAGATTGAAAATGAATAGGGCGCGCCTGATAGAGGTGCGCCCTTATTTTTGGCTATCTTACCATAAAAATTTGTTCAAATAGCCAAAAATGATATCATTTTTGGCTATCTAATGAAAAAATCCTACCTTTGCAGCCAGAAATAATTCTGAAGCAATGCAAATAGTAGGCAGAAAAGAAGAAATAAAAGAACTGCAAAGAATTTATGATTCAACGGGTTCGGAATTTGTAGTGGTCTATGGCCGCCGCAGGGTAGGGAAGACTTATCTCGTTAGGGAGTTCTTCCAAGATAATTTTGTGTATTATGCTACAGGGGTGGCGCGTGGCAACCGGAAAGAACAATTGGCGCATTTTCATAATAGACTGATTCGTTATGGCTCGCCTGACGAACAGGCTGTGCCCTCCAATTGGTTTGAGGCGTTTGAACGGCTTGAGACTTTGGTCGCGAAATCAAAAAAGAAGCGGAAAGTGATTTTTCTGGATGAGTTGCCGTGGATGGATACGCAGAAATCGGAGTTTTTGAAGGCCTTGGAACTGTTTTGGAACGAATGGGCTTCGGCGCGCAACGACATTGTGCTTGTGGTGTGTGGCTCGGCGGCATCGTGGATGGTCAACAAGGTCATCAACAATCACGGTGGGTTGCATAACCGCTTGACTTGCAAGATGAAACTGTTACCGTTTACCTTGTCTGAGACCACGGAGTATCTTGAAAGCCAGAAGTTTAAGTGGGATAATATGAGTGTGGCGGAGTGTTATATGATTCTCGGTGGCATACCTTATTATTTGCATCTGCTTGACAAGAGCCGGAGCCTGGCCCAAAATGTGGACAGGCTTTTCTTCGCAGAATCGGCACTTCTGGCCGATGAGTTCGACAATCTTTATAATTCACTTTTTTCGAAATCAGAGGATTATGTTCGCATTGTGGAGACCTTGTCGAAGAAGAAATCAGGCTATACTCGCGATGAGATTGCCAAAGGCTCCAAACTGAGCAATGGCGGCGGCTTGACGCGGAAACTCATCGCTCTTGAACAGTGCGGTTTCATCCGAAAATACAAGACCATTGGTGAGGTGCCTTATCTTTATCAGCTTTCGGACAGCTTCACCTTGTTTTATTTCCAGTTCCTGAAAAACGGTGCGTATTCCGACCATGAGACGTGGATGCATTTGCTGACGACGAACACTTGCACTACATGGCGAGGTTTGGCTTTTGAAAGATTGTGCTTTGCTCACTTACAGCAGATTAAGCAGAAATTAGGCATCTCTGGCATCCTGACCAAAACCTGTTCTTATTATTCTGGACAAGCGCAAGTCGATATGGTTATCGATCGTGCCGACCGGGCCGTTACGGTGTGCGAGATGAAATTTTCGGAGCGGCCTTACCTCATCACGAAAGCGGAATGGGACAAGATAGAAACGCGCTTGAACGAGGTTCAAAATTACTTCAAACGTAAGACCTTGTTTTTTGCAATGGTGACTTCCAATGGACTTGTAAAGAATAAATATTCAATCAATTATGTGCGACAAGAAATCACCTTAGATGATCTGTTTTGAGATTATTTTTGGCTATCTATCCATAAAAATGTATCCAAATAGCCAAAAATAATCCATTTTTCTGAAATCATCGCCGTTTTCTCAAAAAACACTACATTTGCAATCTCAAAGAGAGTAGTTCAATGAAGCGTAAACTCTTGCTCATATTGGGTTTTTTCTTCTGCCTTGCCATCACTGCGAGGGCGACGCACCAGCGCGCGGCTGAGATTACCTACACTTGGCTCGGCGGCAATGCATACGAGTTTACGCTTACTTGTTACACTTACACACCCAGTCTGGCGGGCCTGCAACGCGACTCACTGCTGATGCAATGGGGCGACGGCTCGGAAAGTTATGTGCCACGTGTGGTGCTACAAAACCTTGGCGACGACTACACGTTGAATGTTTACAAACAAGTCCATAACTATTCATCCTCAGGGACATACACCATCAGTATGGAGGACGCCAACCGCAACTATGGCGTTATCAATGTGCCCAATTCGGTGATGGTGCCCATGCACATTGAGACGGAATTGGTCATCAATCCGTTTTTGGGTTACAACAACTCCGTGCAACTGTTGAATGCGCCAGTCGATAAGGGCTGCGTGGGCAAACTTTACTTGCATAATCCCTCGGCCTACGACCCTGACGGCGACAGTTTGAGTTATAAATTGGTGACTTGTAAAGGCCAGGACGGTATCGAGATTGCAGGTTACACGCTTCCGCAAGCCTCTCAATCCTTTGAAATTGACCCGATTACAGGTGAGCTGCGTTGGGATGTGCCACTTATGAAAGGCGAGTACAACGTGGCTATCATGGTGGAGGAGTGGCGCCACGGCGTGAAAATCGGCTCCGTGGTGCGTGATATGCAGATTCTTATCCTGAACTGCGACAACGACCTGCCCCAAATCTATTGCGACGACCCATACTGCATTGTGGCGGGCGAGCAACTTGGTTTCAGCATCTCGGCCTCCGATCCAAATGGCGACAATGTCACCTTGACTGCGTCGGGTGCGCCTTTCGAGGTGGCGGTCAGTCCGGCTGTGCTGAACCCTGAGTCGGCTTACGGGCTGCAACCTGAGATGGAGTTCCTGTGGAATACCGTTTATGCACACATTCGCAACACGCCTTATCAGGTGGTGATTCATGCCAAGGACGATGATATGCCCGTCAGCCTGACAAATGTGAAAACGGTGACTATCAATGTGATGGCTCCTAAAGTGAAGAATTTCGCTGCCGACTTGCACGGCCATGATGTTGCGCTTTCGTGGTCGGCATATCCATGTCCAAACGCTGTGGCTTTGCTTATCTATCGCAAGGCGGGCTGCGACGGTTATGTGCCAGACGAATGCGAAACGGGCATCCGCGAGGGTTACCAGCTCATTGCAACTTTGAACAATGTTTCCTCGACTTCCTACACCGATTCCAACCTGTCGCAAGGCGTTGAATATGAGTATCGTATTTTGGCGCGATTCCCCGATGGTGCATTGAGTATCGTCAGTGATGCGGCTTGCGTGGAATTGAAGAACGACAGTCCGCTGATGACCCATGTCAGCAATGATAGCATCGACCTTGTTTCGGGGCATGTGTTGACTTGTTGGGTAAAGCCGAAAGAGATTGATGACCAATATGTTGCTCCGTTCAACTATACCTTGACGCGCATCCTCGACGGCGCGACTTCCATCGTTTACGAAGGTGCCGACACGTCCTTCCTTGACACTAACCTCGACCTTGCTGCGGCGACTACATTATTATATAAGGTGCAGATGCGCGATGCCAACCAGCAACCAATGGGCGAGAGCGCGACGGCCTCGGCGGTGATGCTCACGGCCAATGGAACCTTCAGCGAAGCCCGTCTCTCGTGGATGGAAACCGTGCCGTGGCTTGTTGACAGTACGCAAATCTTCAAAGAGGTTGGAAATCATTTCGTTAGAATTGCTTCGGTGACGAGTTTCGCATATACCGACCCTGATGTGGAAAGCGACGCCACTTATCGCTATTATGTGCGCACTTTCGGGCATTACACCTTGGAGGGCATCATGCGGCCTTTGGTGAACTATTCGGCTATCAAAATGGTGCGGATTGGTCACGAGGAACCGACGGAGGAATTTTCCTACAAACTGCCCAACGTGTTCACGCCCAACGGCGACGGTTTCAACGAGGTTTTTGAACCGATAGTGACAGGTATCGATTTGATTGTCAGTGCCAAGACGGTCATTTTCAACCGTTGGGGCAACATTCTATGGGACACCGACGACCCGCTCATCCATTGGGACGGCAAAAACAAACTGACCAAAATGGACTGCCCGCCAGGCACGTATTTCTACGTCACCGAAATCACCTACATGGGCGAAACAGGCGAGGAACATCAGCGTTTTCAAGGTTCCATCACCATCGTCAGATAAAAAATGTAGGGACGCGGCGCGCCACGTCCCTACGATAATTTGTTCAATTCGCAAAATTCGCCGTCAAAAAACGACAACAAATTCGCCGATTAGTATTTCATCATCTCGATAAGGTCGACCATGCGGTTGGAATAACCCCATTCGTTGTCGTACCACGACATAATTTTCACCATCTTGCCCATCACCATCGTGCTTTGTGCATCGAAGATGCTGCTGTGCGGGTTGTGGATCACGTCGACGCTCACAATCGGGTCTTCAGTGTATTCGAGCACACCTTTCATCGGGCCTTCGGCGGCTTCCTTCATGGCGGCGTTGATTTCTTCCTTCGTGGCTTCGGTCTTCAAGGTGCAGACGAGGTCGACCAAAGAACCAGTGGGCGTAGGGACGCGGACGGCGATGCCGTCGAGCTTGCCATTCAGTTCGGGGATGACGATACCCACGGCCTTGGCGGCGCCAGTGGTGGTCGGGATTTGCGACATGGCGGCTGAACGGGCGCGGCGCAGGTCGCTATGAGGACCGTCGAGGATGACTTGGTCGTTGGTGTAGCTGTGGATGGTGGTGATGTAGCCCTGCTCGATACCAAAGCGGTCGTTCAACACTTTGGCCACGGGAGCCAAGCAGTTGGTGGTGCAGGAGGCGTTGCTCACGCATTCCACATCGTCGGTCAGGTCGTTGTTGTTCACACCCACCACGACGGTGGCGTCGATGGCGTCCTTCGAGGGGGCCGAAAGGATGACCTTCTTGGCGCCGGCCTTCAGGTGGTCGCCATAGCCGCCCTTGCTGCTTTCCTTCGAGCGGAACACGCCCGTCGATTCAACCACCACGTCGGGGGTCTTGCTCCACTTGATGTTCAGCGGGGCGCGCTCGGCGGTGACGGGGATGCGCACGCCGTTGACGATGAGCGCGGTTTCGTCGTATTCCACCGTGCCGGGGAACTTGCCCTGGGTGGAGTCGTATTTCAACAGGTGGGCCAAAACCTTGGTGCTTGTCAGGTCGTTGACGCCCACGATTTCTAAATTCGGACGTTCGCAGATGATGCGGAACACGTTGCGGCCAATGCGGCCGAAACCATTGATACCTACTTTAATTTTTTCCATCTTTGTAAATTTATGATTTTTAATCAATTACGTTCAATTTAGGTTGTAAAAAACCATGCAAAGTTAGTCATTTTTGAGTTGTCCGCGTATTTCTTCCATCAAAAAGGTATAAATGTAGGCCGGACTTTGCAAATACAAACCTGTTTTTCGGTCTTTCAGTTTCTCAAAAGTCTTGGAACTATACACTTTCTCAAAAGCCTCGGACAAGGGCAATTGGTAATCATCTTGCAAGAACGACACCAACGACTCCACATCGCAGTCCATCACAAACTGAAACTCATTCTCGTTCATAATCTCTTCAAATGCTGTATTGCCTTTTCGGTGCAAAAACAATATTGGTTGTTCAACTTTTTGTATTTCATTTCTTTGACCAGTTGCTTTAAGGTGATGATGTGTTGAAGATAACGGTTGATTTGATACACAACGCCATCATCGGCAATCGGCCCTATGACTAGGTCGTAACTATGGGATTCTTGTTGCTTTCTGTCTCGGTTTTTCACGATAAACTCCGCCCATTCCACAGAAATGCCTTCAAAAAGCAACGCTTGCAAATCGTTGGTGTTTTCATCCCATTCATATTTTTGGACGATGGGCGAACCTCCTTCGTTGAAGTTGCACCTGCGCTGGGCCATTTCAATGGCTTGGCTCTCGATGGAGGTCAAATAGAAACCTCGACCAAAGTCCTTGTTCGGCCTGCATTTTGACAAATCTATGCTGTCAAACGCTATGTTGGTGCCATGAAAAAGTATCATTCCAAAGTTCCTCCGTGGCGTTTGCAATAAGAAATCAAGTCGTCGATGGTGTCGTCCAAAGGCAACAGGTGTTCGGCTTGATAGTTTTTGTCAAGCAGTTCCAGTCCGCCGTGAAGATAAAGATAACGGCAAGCCCATTTAGGCTCCAACCCCAACCTTTGCCCAAACTCGACGATGCAACAATTTATGTATCTGATGACTTCCATTGGATTATTTTTTGCAAAATTACGATTTCTTTGCGAAATAGGTTGCTTTATTGCCAAATTTCCTGTTTTTCATTTCGATTTTTTTTCGTAATTTTGCAGCCACAAAATAGAGGAAAAGGAATGAAAAACCTTTCTAATATATTAAATATCGATAAATTAAGCAAAAATTCGGGGGAGTGGGTAAATCTCCTTGCCGAGTCGCCCTACGCCCTCCAGATGGCCATGGAGAAATACCCCGACATCGAGTTCCATTTCACTTCGGAGTTCTGATTTTTTTGGAAAAACA
>ONKQ01000026.1 GCA_900318465.1 uncultured Bacteroidales bacterium | reverse complement strand
AACGGCAACATATTCTACGGCATTCTCTTCGGCCTCCTGATGGTCTTCCTGTTCTCGTTTATGATACAGGAACACTTTAAGCCTTTCAAGACCAAGGAATTGATGGGGTATTTCATGAAGCCCAACAAACCGAAATTCCGCTGGGAATGGTACAAAAACGGCTATTTCCAGGAACACCTCGAAAAATACATCACCAACAACTATGGCTTCCGTGAGCCTATCATCAGGCTTTATCACCAATATTGCTGGGATTTTTTCGGGAAAGAATATGTGAGTTACATCTATTCGGGCAAGGAAAGATGGCTCTATTACGGTCACAACATCGAAGACTATTACGGCACCGAAATGTACCAATGGTATCCCGATGCCGAGGCCGCCCGTGAAGGCTACGAACAGGAAGTGCGCCTGATGAACAAGGTGAAAGGCATATTGGACGAGTATGATGTCACTTTGTTGACCTTCATCGCGCCGAGCAAGAGCATCATCTATCCCGAATATCTGCCACGACGCGAGCACGACACCACCACACTCAACGCGAGGGAATATTTTATCAAACGCTTTGCCGAAACGGATATGCCCTGCTTCGACATGAACGAATATTTCCTGCGGATGAAAGACACCTGCTCGTTCTACCTGTTTCCGCCCACGGGCGACCACTGGAACTTTTCCTGCGTTTATGCCACCGACTCGCTGCTGCGCTTCATGGAACAGCAACGCCATATCCGTCTGCCCCAGATCGAATACGGCAACGAGTACCTTTCGGAATGTCGCATCGGCGAACCAATGAACCGCGACCTCGAAGGCGAACTCAACCTGATGCGACCTATCCGCTTTGACCACAAATTCGACTACAAGGAACGCGACTACTGGCTGACTTCCGATTCCACGACGGTCAAGCCCTCAGCCCTGTTCATCGGTAACTCGTTCCTATTGAGAACAATGGCATATATTCCTCCCCAAGAGGTGTTTTCCGACTTCCAGTTCTGGTATTACAACCGTGTCGCCTATCAGGATGTCGACAAAATCATCGATAGCGTCAACACGCTCGACCGCCTCGATTATCTCCTTGATGCCGACTACATCGTATGGTTCTCAAGCAGCAGCCAAATGTACCGCGCCACCGAAGGCTTTGCCGAAGATGCCATCATACAACTCTGTATCGGCGAGGAGCGTTTCCGCCAACGGCAGGAGCAACTCATTGACAGCCTCTTCCACGATCAAAACGCCCACAATACCATCGCCTGGAACTATCCCGACTCGCTTTACCTTATCAAATTGGAGGGCTACACATTGAACTTGATGCGCAAAACCCCCGAAGCCTATTTCCCCGAAATCGCCGGCGAAGGTATACCAACAGCTCGCAACCCCAGACTTCTCAACGATGACTACTGGAAGAAACGCGACATTCGCCGTCAAATAAAAAGTGACCCCGAATGGATGAATAGCGTTTCCGGCTTCATGGTGACTGAAGGCATTTCTCTGCAACAGGCCATCGACCGAGAGACAGAAAACGTGCTCTTCGGACGCCCACTGATGCGTGGCACCAAAGTCGGAGCCAAAGAATATCGTGAAATCCTTATCCGGCAAATGGAACAAAAAATCCGCAACTACAAAGAATGGTTTGATGCCGTGAAAGCCGACGCCGAAAGGTTAGGCATCACCATTGACGAATCCGTGCGCAACCATGCCACATATACAGTGGACCAGCAAATCCATGAAGGCAAGATAAAACTTCCAGAAACCGACACAATTCAAGGGCATAATCCATAAAAATCGTATTTTTGCACACTCAAAACAAGGGTCATGGTTTTCAGCAGCAGCATATTCCTATTTTGGTTCCTGCCCATCTTCCTCGGGGTGTATTTCCTCGTCGATAGGCGTTACAAAAATGCCGTTGCGCTGCTTGCAAGTCTGCTATTCTATGGCTTTGGGTCGCCTAAATTCTTGATAATCTTACTGTTGTCAATCACTATCGACTTTTTCTTGGTGCGACAAATCGACAAGAGTACTGACTGCAAACGACGAAAACTGTTCCTTGTCTTTTCCGTGATTCTCAACATCGGGCTGTTGGCCTATTTCAAATACGCCAACTTCTTCATCGACAATTTCAATGCGATTTTGGCGGCTTTCGGCACCGCACCCGTGCGCTGGACCAAAGTGGTGCTGCCCATCGGCATCTCGTTCTTCACCTTCCAGAAGATGAGCTACAGCATCGATGTTTATCGCAAGACCTCGGCCCCGCTGAAGAGCATCGCTGATTATGCCTTGTTTATCATGCTTTTCCCGCAACTCATTGCCGGACCCATTGTGCGCTACAACGAGATTGCCGAACAAATCACCGACCGAAGTGCCAACGAAACCGCCGACAATCGCATCTTAGGTTTCTACCGCTTCGTTATCGGCTTGTCAAAGAAGATGCTGATTGCCAATATCTTGGCAGAATATGTCGACCAAGTGTTTGCCTTGCCCACCACAGAAATCGGCCTCTCAACTGCTTGGTTGGGCATCCTTGCCTACACCATGCAAATCTATTTCGACTTCTCGGGCTACAGCGACATGGCCATCGGTATCGGGCGCATGATAGGCTTCAAGTTCCCCGAAAACTTCAACAACCCTTATATCAGCCAAAGCGTATCGGAGTTCTGGAAACGCTGGCACATCACCCTCGGCAGCTGGATGATGGACTATCTCTATATTCCGCTCGGTGGCAACCGCAGGGGCAAGAGACGCACTTACCTCAACCTCTGGATTGTGTTCTTCCTGTCAGGTCTGTGGCACGGTGCCGCATGGACTTTCGTGGCATGGGGTGCCTTCCATGGTCTCTTCATCGTCATGGACAAGATGTTTTGGTTGAAAGCGAGCAAGAAAATCGGCAAGATACCTAGGGTACTTATCACCTTCGTCATCGTGATGATTGGCTGGGTGATGTTTCGAGCCGACACCATAAGCTATGCCCTGCAATATGTAGGCGCCATGTTCGGAGCCAACGGTAGCACACCTGCACTATTTGTCAACAGCCAGTTTGTGTTCACCCTCATCGTTGCAGCTTTGTTCTCTTTCATTGGATTGATGCCAAACGAAAAAATCAAATCAAAACTCAACCATCTCTCAACTCTCAACTCTCAACTTTCAACTCTCAACTACATATTATTCGGACTAATCATAATATTGCTACTCATCCTCTCGGCTTCATTCATCCTCAAAGGCAGTTTCAACCCCTTCATTTACTTTAGGTTCTGATGAAAACGTTCAAGAAAATATGGTTTCTCGTGCTGCTCGCGGTGCTTTTCCTGCCGATGATGCAGACTTGTTTCCATTTGGTGGATGAGAAGCCCTTGGACGGTGCCTACGTTCCGGCTCAGAAACCCATTGTCAATGCCACGACACTTTATCAGGAAACAGCCCAAGACTCCTTGATGAACTGGTGCACGGAGCAAACGGGGTTCCGCAATTCGATGATAAGGGTCAACAACCAAATGTTGTATTCTGCTTTCGGGAAAATCCCGGTCACCCATCTCGTAAAGGGTAAAGACGGAAGCAATTTCTTTGACAAGTCGTACGTCAACAGCTTTACAGGCGAGACCTATATGGGCGAAGAGACCATCGAGAAAAACACGCAGCAACTCAAGCTCATACAAGACATGCTCGGCACCAAGGGCATCACACTACTGCCCGTTTTTGTCGTGGGTAAGGCCTCCTATTTTCCCGAACTCATCCCCAACGAATACATGGCCAAGCGACGTGAGACCAACAATTATGAGGGTTATCTGAAAGCCTTTGCCGAAAAGGGCGTTGAAATGATCGACTTCAACCGTTGGTTTTGCGAGCGGAAAGATACCGAACCACACCCGCTTTATTGCAACCTAAGTTCCCATTGGACTGTTTATGGTGCTTCTTTGGCCATCGATTCATTGGTGAACTACATGGAAAGCAAGACGCACAAAACCCAAGCCCGTGCTGTCATCACCGAATTCGACTCCACCTATCTGATGGAACAAGACGATGAACTGTGGCGCATGATGAACCTCATGTTCCCATTCAAGCACAACACCATCGACCAGCCCAAGTTTAGCTTCACCGATGGCTACAAGCCCAAAGTGCTCAACAAGACCATCTATCCCAAGCGCACTCCTATCCAAAACGTGGAGTCCATCAACTATAAGCAGGAAATCGAGAATCAAGAATTCATTCTTTTGGTTTGCACCGAAGCCACCAATAGCCTTTGGCCTTACGGTTTCTTCGAACGTTATCTGAGTGCCTACGACAACGTTTTCCGCTACAAGCAACCCGAACAATACGATGCCGCCGATAGTCTTTATGTTGTTTTCAGAAATGAGAAAATTGAAAACATCATCCAACACATCAAGGAAACGCCTGAATGGTTGGAGAGCGTCGAGCAAAACGCCAAAGAGAAAGGCGTCAGTTTAGAGCAGTCGCTTTGGGATGTCGCCGAATACACCTATCGCACCAATATTGAACCTAAAGGATTTGTAAGATGAAAAGCCGAGTTTGCACCATATTATGCCTACTGACGATGATAGGTTTCGTGCTCGTTTTCGTGCAGGAAAAATGGCGGCCTTTCAAGCTGAATCCATTGGCTGGCGTCACTTTTGCCACCGAGAAACCCGAACTGACGCTCAAGAACTTCGCCTCGGGCCAATACCAAAGCCAAGCGGAACAGTACAGCCGCGAGAACTTCGGCTTCCGCGAATGGCATATCAAGCTCTACAACCAATTCAATTACAGTCTCTTCAACCAAACCACCTGCCATTTCATCACCCCGGGCAAGGATGGTTGGCTGTTTTATGCCGAAGCCTTCCGCGACTACTACGGTATTGAACCCATCAACCAATACAAGACCTACGACCGCGCCCGCGAATGGGCAAGGAAAAACGTCAGGATGATGAACAAGCTCAGGTATGTGCTGAAAGACTATGGCGTTGAATTCCTGTGTTTTATGGCACCCAACAAGGCGGAGGTATATCCCGAATACCTACCTTATCATCAACCTGCACCCGCCGATGCCATCCACACGGCAGCCTATTACGACTCGCTGATGACGGCCATCGACTTCCCCCATGTGGAGATGACCAAGTGGTACCAAAGCATGAAAGACACCGCCTCGTTTCTGATGTTTCCCAAGCGCGACACCCACTGGCGCTATTCTGCGGTCTATGGTTATGACAGCCTGTTCAGCTACATGAACAGCCTCAACGACTTCGGCATCCCTGACATCCATGTCGACCGGTTGGTCAAACTCGACACAATATATCCCGAAAACGACGAAAAGACCCTCAACCTCATCTTCCCCATCGGCAACGACTCGCCGAAATACCGCGCCGACATCAGCGTCGACTGTGGCGAAGGCTGCCGCAAGCCCAAGGTACTCTTTGTCGGCGACTCTTTCGTGTGGGACTTGGAGACCTACATGCCTTGGAAGCAATTCATGGACTATGTGGAAATTTGGTTTTACAACAAGTCCGCTTTCTTAGGCTTCGAGAAAGAGAAGCATCCCATTGGCGACATCAACCGCCTGCGTTCCATCCTCAATGCCGACTATGTCGTTTGGTATTCTTCGGGCTATCAATGGGGTCTATCGTCATACGACTTCGTGGAAGATGCCCTGCTGCGCCTCTGTGTCAGCGACAGCCTCTTCGATGCGCAAATCCCTTGGGTGATGGACAGCTTGAGTCACGACAGCCTTTTCTGGAAAAACCATTACCAATGGCGCTATTCCGAGCACCGCGACGACAGCCTGAGGCAATACGCCATCAAGACGCTGAGAGACAATCCCGAGCTTATTCCGGGTCTCGGTGGTGAAGTCATGCCGACCATCCGCAACACCCAAGCTATCGCCTTGGCGCAGCAGGCCAATGCCATCGCCAACGACAAGGAATGGTGCACCGCCTTGCGCATCCAAGCCTCAAGGACCGGTTGCCTCTTCGACGACATCTTGGATGAAGAAGCCGAAAACGTGTTGCTCGGCCGCCCCTTGATGCGTCAGGAAATCAAAGTGGACACTGCCTCTGTCATCGAATATGAAGTCGGAAAATTGATGAACCAATGGCGAAACAATGCCGAGAGCGTCAAATACCTGGAGGACAAAGCCCAAGAGCGAGGCATGACCTTTGAGGAAATGCTGGAAGCCGATGCCCGCTGGGTGGTTAATGAACGCTTGAGAAACGGGGAATTGTTTTGATTTCCCTGTGTTTTGGTGCATCCCTACGGGATGCTAGAGCAACAACAACTTAATCTCCACCGAACGCAATTCCCTACGGGAATCGACACAATCCCGTAGGGATTATCGTTCGGTAAAAAACATGTACAAAAGTACACTAACATCCCGTAGGGATGGGCCAAGCCATTGTTACTCCACTACGATCTCATAAACCTTCCCCTCAATATCCGTCTTATTATACGGAATCAACCCCTGCTCCCAAACGATGGGCGGCCACCATTCGCTGTAATGGTATTCCTGCGTGACGATGGCCTTCATTTGGTTGTTCGGAATTGATGTGTACTCATTGTTCATGTAGCCCATCACCCGCATCTTGTCGGGGCTGGGACCGAGACGCCAGATGATTTCGGTCGGCTTCCATTCGATTTCGTAGTAATAATAGGGTTCCTTGAAGGCTTTGTTGCTCATCGGGGCGCGCTCTGTGAGGGCCTTGTAGAGCTTGTACCAGCGCAAGGTTTCAAACTTGTTCTCTTTGCCGTAAGGGATGCTGTCAATGCCCCATGAAAAATACTTGGGCGAAGGCACGGCCAAATCCCAGTTGGTGCAGCAATACATCACATCATCGTTCAAGGTCTCGTCTTGCTCCACGCAAATGCTGTCGGCACGCTTGCCGTAATAGTCTCTCGGCCAAAAACGCGAGGCCTTAACAATCTCAATATCAATCTCTGAATAATGGTAGTCGGGACGGCGCACAGGGTTTTCCGAGTCGTCGTTCTTATCCACATAACCACCTTCGGCCTCGTCGTGACGGCGGTTGTTCCAAGCATGGTTGTCACTGTAAATCAACCAGAAAGCATACGTCAAGCCGTTCCAGATGTTCTCGTCGTTGAGCATCACGGGGAATTTGATCTTGCCACGGAACTTGCCGTAGGTGAAGCCCACGCGGGTACGAATGCCCGTCGATTCTTTGTGCAAGTTGTTCAAATCATCGTTGCCTGGGTTAATGAGGGAGATATAGCTGCCATCATCGGCGAGACGCACCGTTTGACAAGGCGTTTCGGTGGTCACGGGCCAGTTCATCTGCAACTCAGTGCTGTCAAAGCGATTGCGGTTGGCTTCGTACTGTTCACGAGTATAAGGATTTTCGCCCACCACATCTTGAATCACGGGAATATTACGCAAGGTATATTGCTTGCTGATGGAACTGAAAAACTGCTCGTAAAGGGCTGAGCGATAAAGGCTGTCGTCGTTGCCGCAATGGCAGTTAGTGGTATCCAGTTGATACCCAACATTATTCACCTTCGACTCGTCAATAAACACACCCTTGTCCACGGCAATCACGGCCCGCGTCTTCAGTTTTCGCTTCGAGCGGATAACCTTGATGTTTTTCGACTTGTGTGTTTCAAACCAGCCGTAAGGGTTCACAAACTGCCCGTTTTCGTCCGTTTTTCCGATATATTGCACATAATCAGGGATTTCATTCAGTCCTTCCTCCTTGCAAAGCACGAGCATGAAGCTGTATTCGCCCACGCGAGGGTTGCGTTTCCAGCGGTGGTTCACCTCACCAACATTGCGTTTGTCGTTGATGACCCACAAAGCGTCCCTATAAAGCTGATCGTCAACGCTGCATCCGTTTTTTTCCGCTTTCTCCACGATGGAGTTGTACCATTCAGGCACATTGTGAATCGAGTTAATGACTTGTTGGATGTGCTCTGGGCTAAAACTGTTTTCGGAGAGGTCGGCGCCATAGTATTGCCTTTCGTCGCGCGGATTGCCCACGATGCGGAAAACGTCGCGTGTGCGGTGGTGCTCGATGGGCTTGAATCCGATGCTCACGTCCTCCCAGCTGCCGTAGAAGTTCTCGTTGGCCAAAGCCGAAGTGTCGGGAAACTTGTAGCTCTCGTTTTGGTAGTAAATCTTGTAATACTTGTATTTCTTCGACATGGTGAAGAAACGGAATTTGAACATCCCTGAGCCGTCCATGGTCTGCTTGACCGAAGGCAAAGTGATACCTTCAAGGACGGCATTGTCCATGTCCATCTCCATCGTGACCGTCCGTGCGCGTCCAAAATTCGACATCGGACGGAAATAGTTTGTTTTCAACAAGATAAACCCAAGTAAAAGTAGGAGCCACCAGTATTTTCTGTTGTTTTTTTCCATAGGCTTAATATTTTACGATGCGCTGCACCATGTTGCCGACTTTCAACACGTAAACGCCTGCCGAGAGCCTCGGATGCAGGGTGATTTCATTCGTACCTTCAGTGTGTTGGCAAGGCATGGCGAAGACTTTTCTCCCAGTCAAATCGTAGATGGCAATCTCGTTGACTTCGACGACATCAGCATCATAGAGAAGGTGGAGGTCGCCTGAGAAGGGATTGGGATAGCAAGCCAACTCAACTTCTTGTATTTCAGGTACGTTGATTAACAAATCCTGCAAATGTCCTTCCATGTTTTCAGACCTTTTCATCAAAAACCAATTCACTCTTCCCATGGCTTCGTTCCAAGTGTCCATGTTTGTTGGGAAGCTAAACCTATCCGATTGGAATTGTACCTCGTTGATAATGGCAGCTTTGGCGTTGTCGAAAATGGGCTTTGTCATCGAATAAAGGAATGAGGTGTCCAACAATTCATGGAAGCGATGGATGAACTGCTCCTTGAAGTCCTCATTCTCCAACAATCTCCTGAAAAACAGCGTTGCTCTCCAATTTGTCGGCCAAATCTCATCGCCTTCACCCACGGCGTTGTCAAAGGCATAAAACGTTATCCACTGCAAACAAGCGTCGCCATCAAAGAATATCCAACGCCACTTGCCATCGCCTTCTTGCCAGCAACGCATATTGTTGGCGGGCCAGTCGATGTTTTCAGAAAAGAGTTCAAATATTTGATAATCAATGAAATTATCGACATCCATTTTTGTCTTTGCGTATGCGTAGGCCTCGGGGTCGCTCAAGTCGGCATTTTCCATCCACTGGAACAGCTCCAAAAAGCTCTCGTCGGTGCCGCAATCCACCAAAGGATTCCAACCACTAATGAGGTTGATTTGGTCGATGTCTACCCCAAAATGGTCTTCCAAATACCGCTCGTCGGGACGCTCGTGGATATAATAGATGCCCCAATACTCGCCGTTGAGAAAGGCCACGACAGGTCGTGAAGCCAAAGTTTCCACATCCAATCGCGAGGCAATCTGGTTACAAATGTGGTCGTTCACCCCCGACTGGTTCCACGAAGAAGCAAAAGGCTTGAGTATCAAGTGCTTGAAATTGTTGTGGGGAATCGTCTCGAAAAACTTGTGCTTGAATCTTTTCTTGCCATATTCCTCGCGGGCATACATTTTTACGCATTTCTGCTGCAAACGTCGTCCGTTGCCGCCGTGCGTTCTCAGTCCAGCCTGCTGGTTGATGCCTGTGTTGTCTTGCTCGTAAAACTCCACGTTCATCAGCCTTTCCCATTCCCTGCCTTCCTGATAATAATTTCCAGTCCAATCAGGGTTCAGCGGGTCGTAATGGATGCCAGGAACAAAAATACCCGTCTCATAGTCAAACAAATCCAATGAATCGGCACAAAGTGAGACGGCAGGTAGCCCGTGTGTGTCGCAACCCAAAGCGCGAATGAAGTAACTGTTGGTTTTCACTGCACTTATACAACTGTCGTTTTCATCGAACACCGCAGCGCGAATCACGATGCAATGCTGCACCGAATCGGGGAGAAAAAACTCGTTTTCGGGACTGTTGATGATGGTGTAAATGTTTGATTGTGAATATTTAGTGGAATTCAACAACAGTGGCTCTTCATACAGAGGCGACTGTGCCGTTGGCCGATTGCCGTTGGTAGTGTAACGGATATGGTTCTGCGGATAATAATTGAATAATTCCAACGAAAACACATCCTCAAAAAATCCGCCCGAAGCCGAAAACAAAACCGTATCGGCCTGCGACCAACCCCGCAAGGGGAAAGCGCAAAACAGCACCGCGAGCAACAATAACCTATGGATTTTCATGGTCTTTGTCATCTAAAATCGTGCAAAGATACGCAAAACTTCGCGATTTTCGCCTATCTGTTAAAATCGCACAATTCTTTGGGAGTGGCCGCCGATTTGCAGCAAGTAGACACCTTGAGTCAAATCAACTTGGATGGCAATGGAATTCATGCCCGACTGAAGCTGTACCTTTTCTTGTCTTATGCAGCGACCTAACACATCAAAAATCCTCATTTCCACTTTCTTCTGCTCGACTGAGGGAAACTGGATATACAACAAGTTCGAGAAAGGATTTGGATAGCAGGTGAAACCGATAAGCTCATTGTCAGGAATGTTTAAGTACATAGGAATCAGTGCTTCCAGACAGTGGTTTCTGTTTTGCAAATAGGCATCCATACTATCAACATGAGCCAACCAAACGGAATCGCAGGTCGGGAAATTGAACCTAAGGCTCTGATAAGGAACCTCGCTTCTGATTTGCTCGCACAGAGCGGCCAAAGCTGGACCTGTTTGACTGTAATTCAGCTTGTTTATCATCAATTCCTCAAAACGAGAATGGAACTGTTCATGGAAAGCTTTGCTCTCCAATAACTTGCGATAAAAGAGCGTTGAGGCCGCATTGGAAGGCCCCAAGTTGTTGCTGGTGTCCATGATGTTGGCAAACACGTCCCAATCGCGAAAGAAACAGCCGTCGCCATCAAAAAACATCCATCTCCATTTTCGGTTGCCCGACTGCCAGCAACGCACGTTATTGGCAGGCCAGTCGACATTGGCTGAATACAACTCAAAGACCAGATAATCAATGAAATTGTGCATGTCGATTTTTGAGCAAAAATATTCGTAGTCGGTTGAATCTGACAAATCGGAGTGCTCAACCCAGGTATAAAGCTCTTGCCATTGTGTGTCGTCGCCAGCCTCCAAAGTGTTCCAGTTCTTAATGATGTTGCATTGGTTGGGGTCTATGCCAAAATGGTCCTCCAAATACCGCTCATCCGATGCTTCTTCCAAATAATAAATGCCCCAATACTCCCCGTTCAGAAACACCACCACGGCTCGTGTGCCCATCACTTCAACATTCAATTGCCGCGCTACACGGGAACACAAAGCGTCATTCAATCCGGTTTGGAGCCAATTGCTGCATCTGAACGGCTTGAGGCTGAAGTGTTTCACGTTGCTGATAGGGGTATCATCAAAGAAAGAATGCTTGAAACGCTTTTTGCCGTATTCCTTGCGTGCATAGAGTTTCAACCCCTTTTGTTGGAACCTGCGCGAGGCACCACCGTGGGTGCGCAATCCTGCCTCTTGGTTAATGCCCTTGTTGTCTTGTTCATAAAACTCCACGTTGCATCGGCGCTCCCAATTCCGACCATTGTTGAAATAATTGCCTGTCCAGTTCGGCAGAGAAGCCGACCACCAAGCACCCGGGACAAAGATACCTCTATGATAGTCAAACAAATCCAACGAATCGGCGCAAAGCGATACGACGGGCAGCCCATGCGTGTCGCAGCCCAGGTCGCGGATGAAATAGCTATTGGTCATCACCTGACTGACGCAGCTGTCGTTTTCATCAAACACCGCCGCACGAATCACGATGCAATGCAGCACCGAGGCGGGAAGATAAAACTCGTTTTCAGGACAATTGACGATTGTGTAAATGCTTGATTTTGAATACAAACTCTCGTCCAAAAACAAAGAATCGGAATACATGGGAGATTGGGCATCGGGGCGGTTGCCGTTGGTGCTGTAGCGGATGTGATTCTGTGTCAAGACGTTGTGCAATCGCAAGCTAAAGGATTCCTCATAAAAACCTCCTTTTGCTGAGAAGATAACTGTGTCGTTTTGGGCTTTCGCAGAAATGGCGGAAAGAAAAACGAACAATACAAGCCAATGTTTTTTTGTCATAATTTGGATTTTTCTCGCAAAATTATACACAAAAAACACGAAAAAATGAAGGGAATTGGCCTTGTCTATCAATTGTTGGGGTCTTGGTTTTCCAACGGATTAAAAACCATCATGTTACGAAAAAGCCTCTTTTGGGCGTTGTCTATCATTTTTTACTTGAAACAAGAAAGCCCGCCGTGTTTGGCAGGCTTTCTTTTGAGGTACCTGGCGGACTCGAACCGCCGTCCCCGGTTTTGCAGACCGATCCCTAACCACTCGGGCAAGGTACCTTTTTGCGGCTGCAAAGATACGACTTTTTTATTTCACGGCAAGGTTATTTTGAAAAAATAATTTTGCCGCACCATTATATCCGATAACATTGTTGTTGTTGATACGGTTTCCGATGTCAGCACCTTTCAGGAAAGTACCGCTACCAGCGTTGGAAAGGAAAGCTCCAGAAACTAAATCATACAAGCCGATTTCGTTGTCAGCCAATCTGTAACAAGGGATGTAATGTGCAATCAACTTGTCGTTTCCATCCCAGATTTTGCCTTCATACAAAATTCCGGTCGTACTAGTAATGTGTGGCTCCGTGCCGATTTTTTTGAAGATGGTCCAATACGTAGTGGTATCAGGCATCAACCCTATGACATCCCTTGCATCATACCGATAGGCAAAGGAGTTGGAGTCTTCTTGTACAAAGACAGCCCCAATTCTGTTTTGTACGGACTGGAATCTACTGGTTACATCTATTTTGTTTTTAGGCCATGATTGATCTGTGTAATTATGTCCTCGCTCCTGAATTATCCAAAAATAAGCCAACTTGTTGCTTTTTCCATATAGGCAAGCACCCAAACGGGTATTTCTATTAAGGAAACCACAAATCAACTGTCCCATTCTGCCAGGCCTGACACAGCCGTCACAATAAAGAGTGTGATCAGGATTCATGGGTATGCCCGTATTAATCCATTGTGTACCGTTGGCTTCTATATATTCCACTTCTTGATATTCTTCTGGAAGATTGTGTCCTGTACTTGTCGTTTGGTTAGAATTGAGTTTGTCGAACAATTCATGGATAGAGTCAAACTCTCTTGCTGACAATTTTAATGTATTCCAACCAAATAACGCTACAATGAGCACTCCGCAATAAATATGGAAAAGCTTTAGGTCTTTATGTTGCATGTGCGTCATCGCGTATGCCGCCATTAATACTATTAAAGGTACGGCCGGCTCATGAAAACGTTCCGAATTGGCGGCAAACGAGAACATGATGATGGCCAAATACGACAGTTCGTAGGCTCCAATCAGGCTGAAATCGCGCCATTTCTTCTGACGGAAGACAATCACGATGGCCAACATTGCGAAAAATGCAAGGAAATTCTTGACATACGTGCTACCGTGTATCATTTTGTTGTTGTCGGGCGACTCTTCTACCATCGGGGCCAACGGCAGGACGAAAGCGCCCGGGGCCATGTACCAACTTTTAGCCAGATTGCCGTGCTTCATCCCTATTTTCTCATATTTCTCAGATTGGTAGTTTAAATCGCTGAATTTCAATCGATAAATAATCATCATCTCACGCCCGATGGGGGAGAAGAGGAACATAAAAAACACCACTACAACACTCGCAAGGGTGATGATTTTGCCTCTTTTTGAAATCAAATCGTTGGGCGAAAATAGAATAAAGACAACGGCAGCGAAGATGATGCACATTCCCGTGATGGTTCGGAAACCGAAAGTCAAAGCTGTTAATAGGATGGGAACCAGAATGTTCCAAAAAGTGTAGTGCTTGCTTCGGATGAGATAGTCGATGCGTTCAAGGGCAAAGATGGAGAGGAAAATCAGTTCCATTTCCTTGGTGTGGATACCGCAAATCTGGATGAGTATGGGGGTGAAGACACACATTACGGCAGCTAAGCGGCCAGTTCGTTCCCCGAAAGTTCGTTTGCCCAATTTGTAAATCAAGACGCACATGTAAGCACTCATCAGGCCTTTGAAAATGCGAGGCACCAACATGCTACGGCCAAAAATAGAATAGATCAAGGTCAGCCAAAGGGTATAGCCTTGGTCGGAATAGCCCATGGTATGGGCATTCAAATACTTGAAAATGTATGAGATATAACCTTCATGCACACATCTTGAGAGGTCAACTGCCGTGGAATGATAGCAAAGACTATCGCCCACGTCATATTCAAATGCTTTGCCCGTTTCGAAATAATAATAATAACCTACTCCAATGACATAGCATACACGAATCACCAAGGCCACTATGAAAACCTTGAGCAAAAACTTGTTTGTGTTGTCGTTTTTCCATCGAGGATAGAAAACGGCGGTCAGCACGAAGAAAAACAGCACCTCACCGATGCCCCACAGTATCCATTTGGCTTGCAAGGCGTGGTGATGAAACACTAAACTGATGACGATGAGTGCCAACAGGTAAACACCGATGCCGAACAAGGCAATATGGCGTGTTAGTTTTTCTGTCATGTCTTAATCCATCATAAAGATCGGCTGCCCCTTCTGGCGTTTCGAAAGCTTCTTTTGAAGTGCCTCCTTTTCACCTGGCAAAACAGTGCCTATCTTGCGCATGTCGGCGCGCTCCCACCAATGAGGCTTGAATTCGTGGATGAAGCGATAGAGCGAATCGCTGGCCGTCAACACATTAGGCGAATAGCTCTCGGGGGCACCATCAACGAGTTCAAACGAGATGTGTAGGATTTGGTTGACGGCATCAAACTCGTAGTCGAAAGCCCACCATGCCACAGTATCAGTGTGGTGGTCACGCTGCAAACCTTTGCCGTCTTCAAGGAAGTACACGAGATAGCCCGTTGTGGTGTCGTAAGGGTTATAAATTGTATCCTTGTATTCGTCTTCTATGATTTGCCCGTAATAGTCAGTGTTCCAATGCTCTAATCTCTTTACGCCGTACACCTTATTAATCATGCTATAGAAATCCATCTTGTTCTGGCTGATGAATATTGTGCGGCGCACATGACCTCCTGGCGAAACGACGACAAACGAGGAGCTCCGGAAATCCCCGTCATTGTATTTGTTCACGGTCACAGTGACGATGCTGTCTTTTGCCCTGCCCGACATGGGCGAGATGGTGTACCAATCGGCATCGTCGTTTTTTGCAACCGACCATTTGCAGTTGGCTCTGACGATAAACGTCTGGGTTTCATTCTCCAAACCATAGCGAAGGTCTTGTGAAGAAACTATGATACTATGGTCCTTTACGCAGCTCGTGAAAGCGGCTGTCATGCCTAAAAGGAAAGCTACTGCCCAAAAATGAATGCTCTTTGTCATCGTATGGATACTTAGAATTGGAAAATCGGCTCGCCATTCTTGCGTTTGGCAGTCTTCTTTATCATATCTATCTTTTCGCCGGGAATGACTGTACCTATTTTGCGCATGTCGGCGCGTTCCCAGAAGTTGGGTTTGTATTGGTGGAAAATGCGGTAAAGCGAATCGCTGGCCGTCAACACATCGGGCGAATAGCTCTCTGGTGCTCCATCAACGGTTTCAAAGTTGACGTGGAGGACTTGGTTGATGACGTCGAATTCATAATCGAAAGCCCACCAAGCCACCGTGTCGGTGTGGTGGTCGCGTTGCAACCCTTTACCGTCTTCAAGGAAATACATGAGATAGCCCGTTGTGGTATCGTATGGGTCAAAAATGCCGTGCTTGTAGGAATCTTCAATCATCATTCCAAAAAAGTCGGTGTTCCAATGCTCTAACTCCATCACACCAAACACTTTGTTTATCATTCCGTCAAAGTCGAGCTTGTTTTGGGAGATGAAAACCGTGCGGCGAATGTGGCCTCCAGGTGAAACCACGACAAACGAGGAACCACGGAAATCGGCGTCCGTCAGTTTCTCAACGGAGATGGTGAGTGAGTCGTCATTGCTTCCTGACATTGCAGAAATGGTGTACCAATCGGCATCGTCGTTTTTGATGATGTTCCACTCGCAATTGGCCGTAATTACAAATGTTTGTGAGCATTCTTCCAAACCGAACCAAAGATTTTGCGTGGAGACCAAAATGCTGTGTTTTTTAGTGCAGCTATTAAAGCACACTATCGCGATGACAAACAAAACTGCCACCAGGAGAAAAGATTTCTTTTTCATTTTTGTTGGATTCATTTTGTATGTAGATGAGTAAGTTTAGTTTACATAAGAGACGCTATAAAAACAGCTGTTTGGCTTTCAGCCATCAGCTTTTAGCCATGTTGCTGCTAAGTTTATAGCTGACAACTGATAGCTTATAGCCGATATTGAAGCTTATAATTTGAACAGTCACTAATCATATTCTGTCGGCAAAAATACGTATTTTCAGAATATCTGGCTTTGATGGGCTTAAATTCGGCGTTTTTTCCGTGTTTTCGATGTGGGCCAGTCGGCCAATATTTCGAAATCCATCTTGTGCTTGAACAGGTCGACAGACTTTACGCGGACATGCACCTCGTCGCCTAATTGGATGACACGACCCGTGTTTTGTCCAACAACGCGGAAGTTGTCGTCGTCGAGATAATAGACGTCTCCGGGCAGGTTCTCATAGCGTACCAGGCCTTCGCATTTATTGTCCTTCAGTTCCACAAAGAGGCCCCATTTGCTCACGCCGCTCACAAGGCCTTCAAACTCTTGGCCTATCTTATCTTGCAGGTATTCAGCCTGTTTGTACTTGATGGACTGGCGTTCCATGTCCTCGGCTTGTTTCTCCATTTCGCTGGCGTGGAGGCACATATCCTCGTAATCCTTCTTGTTGACGGAACCTTGGTTTTCGATGAGATACCTTTCTATTAATCTGTGCACCATCAGGTCAGGATAGCGGCGGATGGGTGAAGTGAAGTGGGTATAATAATCGAAAGCCAAGCCGTAGTGCCCGATATTGTCCGTCGAGTATACGGCTTTTGCCATAGTGCGTACAGCGACTGTTTCAATAAGATTTTTCTCGCCTTTGCCTTCCACGTCCTTAAACAGTTGGTTGAAGGAACGTACAAGGGTGTCGCGGTTGCTGATGTTCATCGAGTAGCCGAGGCGTGAGATAAGGAGCATGAACTTGTTGAGTTTCTCTGGGTTAGGCTCATCGTGTACACGGTAGACGAAAGTATGGTTGTGCCATTTGCTCTCAGGCTTTCCAAACGTTTCAGCCACGGTGCGGTTGGCCAACAGCATGAAGTCTTCAATCAATTCGTGGCTTTCGTTCTGTACGCGGACGTAGGTGTCGATGGGTTTCTTGTTCTCGTCAAGGATAAAACGCACTTCCTCCGAATGGAAGTTGATGCTACCTGCGGCCATGCGCTGCTCGCGGAGCTTGGTGGCCAGTTGGTGGAAAGTCAAGATTTCGTCCTTATAGTCGCCCTCGCCGCCTTCAATCATGGTCTGCACTTCTTCGTAAGTATATCGGCGGCACGACTTGATGATGGTCTTGCCAATCCAATGGTCGTAAATTTTGGCTTCGTCGTCCATCACGAAAACGACGGAGAAGGTCAGCTTCTCTTCATTGGGACGCAGGGAACACACGTTGTTGCAGAGCTTTTCGGGAAGCATGGGGATGGTGCGGTCAACAAGATAGACCGAAGTGCCACGGTCCAAGGCCTCTTTGTCGATGGCAGAGCCGATGCGGACATAATGCGACACATCAGCAATATGCACACCCACCTCCCAACGGCCGTTGTCCATTTTTCGCAACGAAATGGCATCGTCGAAATCCTTGGCGTCGGCAGGGTCAATGGTGACGGTGAAAGTTTGGCGGAAGTCACGCCGCCGCTTGATTTCGTCTCTACTGATTTCGACGGGAATCTTATCTGCCTCTTTTTCCACCTCTTCTGAAAATTCGATGGGATATTCATGAGCCGCAAGGATTGACTCCATTTCCACATCGTTCTCGCCGGGCTTGCCGAGCACACGGACAATCTCGCCAAAAGGATTTCCCGAACCATCGGGCCAATCGAGCAGGTGCGCAATGACTTTTTGCCCGTCTTTGGCTCCGTGCAGCTCGCCCCGAGGAATGAAGATGTCGACGGGCATCCAATCCACATCGGGCCGGACAAAGACATAACCATGGGAAATGTTCAGTACACCCACAAACTCAGTATGTTTGCGTTCCAAGATTTCCACAATCTCACCCTCAGGCTTGGCGTTGTTGCGCTTGGGGAACATCTCCACACGCACACGGTCGCCATGCAAGGCTTTGTAGGTGTTGTTGGCCGCAATGAAGATGTCTTCGCCTTCCTCGTCATCAAGAATGACGTAAGCTTTGCCCGTTGATTTCATCTCCACCGTGCCTTCCACATACTTGGTCTTGGGCCCGAACTGAGCCATACCAGCGGCACTCATCACATAGCTAAAGGGGCGTTCCTCACGCAACAATCCTTTGTTTTTCAGGTCAATCAGTAGATTATACACCACATCTTTGCCTGCCAGGTCCTTGATACCCATAATCTTACAGACCTGCTTGTAGTTCTTCGGACGAAACGGCGCATCGGCAAAAATGCCGAGAATGACACTCGTAAAAGTGCTCAGTTTGTTTTCTATTTTTTTCTTTTTTGGCATAACGTTTTCTTTAGACTGCAAAAATAACAACTTTTGTTTTGTGCATCACATTATTGTCACGGCGCAAGGAGAAAAAGGGAGGCTACAATGCTTTGTTTCCCTCCAACTCCAACCGAATAATCTCCCAAAACATCCCCATTCCCGTTTCCAAAATGTCGTCAGGGAAATCAAATTCGGGATTGTGCAAAGCGGGTTGTTCCAAGCCTGAGCCGAGGCCGAAGAAACCAATTGGGCAGACGCTTCCAAACCTTCCGAAGTCCTCAGACCAACGGAAAGGCTCTTCCAAAAAACCGAGGCTCAATTCAAGGTTTTTGGCGGCTTTTTCGATGGTTTTCACGCAGTTGATGTCGCTGTTGGTGGCAGCAAAAGCCTCATGTTCAGAGAAATTGAAGTCGAAAAGGTGGTCTTTGGCCTTGGCACGGCAGAACTCGATGATTTCCGTCGACATCAGTTGGAGATTCCTGTCGTTGAAGCTTCGCAAGGTGAGCCAAATTTCGGCATGCCCTGGAGCGACACCGAAAGTCTCCTCGCCCAAGATGGCATGGGTAATGACAAATGTCGTCAATGGCTTTACGGCTTTCAATTGTTCGCGCTTTTTCTCCAAATGGTGGATGAGTTGGGCCAACAGTTCCGAAGGATTGTGCCCCGTCTCGGGTTGAGAGGCGTGTGCCGTGCGTCCATCGAAAACGAGTTTTAGGCCGAAACTTGCCGCCGCAAAGCAGCCTTCGCGCACCATGATTTGGCCTTTCTCGAAGCCAGGCAGGTTGTGTAGCCCGTAGGCCACATCGGGCTTGATTTGCTCAAATTGCGGGTCTTTGAGGATGGCTTGTGCGCCTTGTCCAGTTTCCTCGGCGGGCTGGAAAAGAAGTACCACCTCACCTTGGTCGGGGCGTTGTTCGCCGAGCCATTGTGCCAGTCCGCAAAGGATGGTGGCATGGCCATCATGACCGCATTTGTGCGAAACACCTTGGTTCTGTGAACGATAAGGAATGTCATTTGGTTCGGGGATGTGCAGTGCATCAATGTCGCCACGGATGAGGATGCGCTTGCCAGGCTTCGTACCTTTATATATAGCCGCCAAGCCGTAACCGCCGATTTTTTCTATAATCTGGTCGGGGTGGGTTTGTTTCAACCATTCGTTCAAGATTCTGTTAGTCAATGCTTCTTGTCCCGAAAGTTCGGGATGCGTGTGGAGGATATGTCGCAGTTCGATGAGGTTTTGCATAACGATTCTTTTCGGCAAAAGTACGGCTTTTTCCGCGATGGCTGGTCTGTCATTCCAAAGAATTGTTTTATCTTTGCCCCAAATTTCGGAAAACTTATGACATCTGTGTTATATCCCCTAAAATTCAACCCCATCTTCAAAGACAAAATCTGGGGCGGGCGCAAAATCAAGGAAGTGCTTGGCATGGACTATGGCCCACTGCCGAATTGTGGCGAGGTGTGGCTGCTTTCGGGCATTTGGGACGAGCAAAGCACCATTGCAAACGGCGACTTTGAAGGCGACGAAATCAATGATTTGGTGGAGACCTTCATGGGCGACCTCGTTGGTGAGAGCGTGTTCGACAAATACGGCGAGCAGTTCCCACTATTGCTGAAGATTATCGACGCCAACGACTGGCTATCGGTGCAGGTGCATCCCGATGATGAACTGGCCGAAAAGCGAGGCTTGGGCAATGGCAAGACCGAAATGTGGTATGTGATGCAGGCCGACAGGGATGCCGAACTCGTTATGGGCTTCAACGAGGAGATGACGCGCATGGACTATGTCAATGTAATGAAAAACAATACGTTGAAGGATGTGCTGAATTATGAGCAGGTGAAGGCGGGTGATGTCTTTTTCATCCCTGCGGGGCGCGTCCATGCTTTGGGACCCGACATTATGGTGGCGGAGATTCAGCAGACGAGCGACACAACTTACCGCATCTACGACTGGGACCGCATCAACGAGGCGGGCATGAGCCGCGAGTTGCACATTCCGCAATCTGTCGAGGCAATTGATTTCGGTATTCCCGACCAATACAAAATCGAGGTGCCGAATGTGATGAACAAGACTGTTCCCGTCGTTGATTGCCAGTATTTTGTGACCAATCTCCTCCAGCTGCAAGGCGAGATGGAAAAGGACTATTCCAACCTCGATTCTTTTGTGATTTTGATTGCCTTGGAAGGAAATTTTTCGCTGAAATGGGAAAATGGCGCGATATTTGTTAATCAAGGCGAATGTGTCCTGATTCCGAACCTCATCAAAAAGGTGAGCATCAGGGCGGAGAAGTACTGCAAGTTGCTGGAAGTTTACTGCCAAATGGAAGAAAGTTGAAAGTTGAGAGTTGATAGTTGAAAGTTGAGAGTTTTAAATTTGAAATCTTAAATCTTAAGTTTTAAATCTTTGAATATTAAATCTTTAAATCCAATGAAAAAACTGATGACACTATTGCTGATGGCTCTGATGGTGACGGGCCTTCAAGCGCAAAACAAGTCAGACCTGCCGAATGTCACTCTGAAGGACTTGAACGGCAAGGATGTGAACCTTTCCAAATTGTCGAACAACGGCAACCCCATTGTCCTCACGTTTTGGGCCACTTGGTGCAGCCCTTGCATCAAGGAGCACAGCGCTTTGAATGACGTTTATCAGGACTGGCAAGACGAAACCGGCGTGAAGATTTACGCCGTCAGCATCGACGACTCGCGTTCAACCGCCAGGGTGAAGCCCATGGTTGAAGGCAAGGGCTGGGAGTTTGAAGTCCTTCTTGACGTGAACAGCGACCTCAAACGCGCCATGAATGTGAGCAATCCGCCTCACACCTTCCTGATCGACGGCAATGGAAAGATTGTTTGGTATCATACGGGTTACGTCGAAGGCGGTGAAGAAGACCTCTATGAGGAAATCCTGAAAATCGCGAAGAAGAAATAATGCGGAATTCGGAATGAGGAATGCGGAATAAGCCTACCGGTGGTAATTATTCCGCATTTCATATTCCACATTCATAATTCTATCATTTATGCGAAAATATTTACTTATTACCGTTGCCCTCGCCCTGTTCAGTTTCAGAGCGAGTGCACAGTCGTTCCTTGAGAACAGCCAAGTGAACGGCAGTTTCCAGACCGATGCGCAATATTATGTGCTTGACAAAGGCATCGGCATCGATGACCTTCTTGGCAAGAAAATGGGCATTAACGGTTTCGGAAAAGTCAATTACACCAACGGCAACTTCTCGGCGGGAGTCCGCTTTGAGGCCTTTTTGCCCGAAATGAACGGCTTCCGCAGCGAGCTGAAAGGCGTGGGTTTGGCCAACTTCTTCGCCACCTACGACAACGGCTTCATCGGCATGACTGTGGGCGACATCTACGACCAGTTTGGTTGTGGTTTCGTGTTCCGCACATACGAAGAATGGTCGCTCGGCATGGACAATGCCCTGCGCGGCGCAAGGGTGGTGATACGTCCCACCAAAGGCGTGACTTTGAAGGGATTGTATGGTCGTCAACGTTACTATTGGGCACCATATTTGGAACGCGATTTCAATGATGACGATACTCGTGGTATCGTGCGCGGCGTGGATGCGGAATGGGACCTCAACCAAAGCATCCCCGCTTTGAACGACTCCAAGTTCAGGATGAGCCTTGGCGGAAGTTTCGTCAGCAAGAAACAGTACGACATGAGCATATTCTACTACATCCCTGAAAATGTGGGTGCTGCGGCCGGTCGCCTCAATTTGGGCTACGGAAATTGGTCCTTCAGCACTGAGTATGCCTACAAAATCAACGACCCTTCGGCTATCAACAATTTCATCTACAAAGAAGGTCAGGCCTTGATGGCTTCGTTGAGTTATTCACAAAAGGGTTTCGGTGCCGTTTTGCAGGTGAAACGTGTTGACAATATGAGTTTTAAGTCGATGTACACAGGCAAACAGAACGACCTCGACATCAACTTCATCCCACCTATTAATTATACGCACACCCACAGCCTGCCGTCAATGTACACCTACTCGACCCAGCCCAACGGCGAGATGGCCGCTCAGTTGCAGGTGAACTACACCATCCCGAAGGGCACTGCCCTCGGTGGAAAATACGGCACCAAGCTCGCCTTCAACATGAGCCAGGTGAACGATATCGTCCGCGATTCCGTTATGGATAATGGACGTATGGTAATCAGCAGACCTGGTTCCTTGGGCTATACTTCCAGATTCTTTGCCGTCAGCAACCACCGTTTCTTCCGCGACATCAACTTTGAAATCGACAAGAGAATCAGCAAGGATTGGCACATTACCGCGCAATACATCAACCTGTATTACGACATCGAGACCATCGAAGGCCATGCTGGAGCACCTGTCGTGAAAGCCAACATTGGCTTCTTGGACTTGACTTACAAGATCAACAAGAAGCAAAGTCTGCGACTCGAACTGCAAGGCTTGTGGGAGAACGAGGTTCACGCTGGCTACGAGTATGAGGAGAGCGAGAAAAAGGACTACCAGAAACGCGGCGACTGGGCTTTTGCCTTGTTGGAATACACCATCACCCCGCATTGGTCGTTCAGCATCGCCGACAAATGGAACTACGGCAATCCCGTTGAGGAATACCGCGACCATTATTTCACTGGCACTGTCAGCTACATCCACGAGGCCACCCGCATCATGCTGAGTGCAGGTCGCCAGAGCGAAGGTGTGGTGTGCGTTGGTGGCGTGTGCCGCACGGTTCCCGCTTCATCAGGTGTCACTTTAACGGTTTCAACATCATTCTAAATTATTCATCATGAAAAGGTTATCATTGATATTTGCAACTGCTGCCTTGATGCTCTTCGCAATGGGCTGCGACAAAATCGACATCAACAATACGCACAAGCCTTTCGAGCCCGTTGCAGGTCAGAAGGCAGTGCTTATCAAGGACTTTACGGGGGCGCGTTGCGTCAACTGTCCTGCTGCGGCTGAAACAGCTCACGAGCTGCAACATCTTTTGGGCGAGGATCGCATTTTCATCCTAAGCGTCCATGCAGGTTTTTTGGCCCAGCCCATAGGTAATTTTCCCGACTTCCTCACTGAAGAAGGTACGATTTGGTACAACAATCACGACTCCAACCCACTGTTTTCCGTCGACCATGTGGACCTGACGGAGGGCTACACCCTGAATGTGGAACAGATTGACGCGCCCGTCGCGGCAGCGCTGAACGAAGTGCAGCTGTTTGACATCACAACTACAACCACTTACGACGAGGCTTCCCGCCGCTTGAATGTGGAGAACAATTTCTATCCTACGGGCGATGGTGATGGCAAGTATTACGCTACGGTCTGCTTGGTGGAAGACAGCATCGTGGGCTGGCAAACCATTCCGGGCGGCGTGGATAGGGAATATGTGTTCCGCAACGTGTTTCGTGGCACCCTGAATGGTGCTGATGGCCAACTGGTATCTAACGGTCCCTACTATATGGAAGACGTTTTTACCACGACAAGCAGTATCGAAATTGATTCTACTTACAACGCCGACCATTGCTACGTCTTGACCTACATCTATAACTATGAGAGTGGCAAGATTATGCACACGGTGATGGAGAAGATTAAGTAAACGAAGACGGCGAATTCCATGGTATTCAACTCCATAGCATTCGTCGTCTTTTTGCCTATTGTGGTGCTGCTGTTCTATCTGCTGCCCCACAAGTGGCGTTGGCTGATGCTCCTTGCGGCCAGCTGCGTGTTCTACATGTGGTTTGTGCCGAAGTATATCCTTATCCTGCTCGTCACCATCGTCATCGACTATGCGGCAGGTATTTTGATGGAACATTACGCCGACCAACCCCGAAAGAAGAAAACCTTCCTGATTATCAGCATCGTGAGTACGCTCATGGTGCTGATGGTTTTTAAGTATCTGAATTTCATCACCGAGAATTTGGACCAGCTGTGTGCCTCGCTCGGAATGGAGACCCACCTCATGACGCATATCATCTTGCCCATCGGCTTGTCGTTTCACACCTTCCAGAGCATGAGCTATGTGATAGAAGTGTATCGTGGTCATCAAAAAGCGGAACGTCACTTCGGTTACTATTCGTTGTATGTCATGTTTTTCCCGCAATTGGTTACTGGTCCCATCGAGCGTCCTGGCAATTTGTTGCGACAGTTGCATGAGAAAAAGGAATTCCGTTACGAGAACATCTCAAAGGGTATGCGCCTGATTCTCTTTGGCTTCTTTGTCAAGATGGTGGTGGCCGACCATTTGGGCGAATATGTCGACGAGGTGTATGGCCATTTGGACGAGTACAATTCATGGACAGTGTTGTGTTGCATGGTGTTCTACAGTTTCCAGATTTACTGCGACTTTTTCGGCTATTCCACCATTGCCTTGGGTAGCGCCAAATTGATGGGCTTCGACATTTCAGACAACTTCAAGTCGCCTTATCTTTCCAAAAGCATCGCCGAGTTTTGGCATCGTTGGCACATCTCTTTGTCCACCTGGTTCCGCGATTATGTCTACATCCCCTTGGGAGGCAGCCGCGTGAAATACGGGCGATGGGTGTTCAATATTTTAGTCGTTTTTGTATTGAGTGGCATTTGGCATGGTGCCGCTTGGACTTTTTTGCTGTGGGGCTTTGCCCACGGTTTGCTCCACGTCGTCGAAAAGACTTTGCGCAAGGCTTTGCCGACAAGGGGTCATGCCCCCTTGACCCTACCGGGATTCGGCAATGCGTTGCGCGTGGTGAAGACTTTTGTATTGGTTACCTTGTTTTGGGTGATGTTTCGCGCCACTGATTTCGAGCACCTGAAGGCGATTTTCGTGACGGCGTTCACCAACTTTGGCGGAGGCGAGCAAATGTCAGTCAAGCCTGGCGTATGGATCTATCTCGGTTTGTTCATCCTTTCCGACATCCTGCTTCGCAACACCCGATTTGATAAGTGGTGTGATGACAAACCTTTGGTTCTGAGATGGTTAATATATGCGGTGCTGGCCTTTATGGTCATCTGCTGTTCGAGTGTCTGCAATTTCCCGTTCATCTATTTCCAGTTCTGACCATGAAGAAGTTGTTGATACGCATAGTGATGGTTTTGGTGATGCTCGTAGTGCTCAATTGGGTGTATTCCAAGTGGTTCTTCGAGAAGGACTTGCGCAAGCATTCCGACATCGTGGAACTGTCGTGGCAGGTGGTCGACGACAGTTGTCGTATTATCTACCTCGGTGAGTCGTCGAACAACAACTATGGAGAAAAGGAAGTCAACCATCGCAAAATCAGCGACTTCACCTCTGATTATTTCCCGACGATAAAGATGGGTGATTTGACCAAAGAAGCCTCCCATGCCCAGACCTATTATTATATGTTGAAGCATATCCCGAAATCTTCGGCGGTGGAAACGGTGGTTGTAACAATGAACTTGCGCTCGTTTGGGCCGCTTTGGATTTATTCGAAATTAGAGACCCCATTGCGCAAACAATTGGTACTGCTTGAAGATCGACCTCCTTTGGTGAACCGTTTCCTGCTGGCTTTCAAGGCTTATCCCATCAAAACCGAAGAGGAATGGAACGAATTTGTGTTTGAACATTGGAGAAACGACACCTTCAACATTCCCGATTTTCCGTGGCGCACCACTGCCGACTGGGACTATGGCATGTATTCTTACGGCTGGTACGATTTCCACGGTCAGCGCGATTGGGATTTGACTGCTTTGGCTTGTCATTACATCAAGACCTACGCCTTCCAAATCGATGACGACAATCCGAGGGTCAAGAATTTTGACGCCATTGTGGATTTGTGTCGCGAAAGGGGTTGGAACCTCGTTTTCAACCTGATGGCGGAGAATGTCGACAAGGCCAATGAGTTGGTAGGCAAGGACTTGATGAAGCTGTTCCGACTTAACTGCGACTACTTGCTGAAACGCTACGGGAATATGGAGGGTGTGACTGTGGTGAACAATTTGAGCCTTGTTCGCGATGTCAACTTCATCGACCAGGACTGGACCACTGAGCATTATTACGAGGAGGGCCGCCGCATCATAGCCGACCATTTGGCACTGACACTGCGCGATTTCTATCCCAATGATTACCAGAATCCTGATTCGCTCAAGATGGACATCGGCCATTACTTTTTAGGAGGGACGATGGCTTTGGATAGACAAAATCCTTATAGCATGACCTTGGTGCTCACCGCCGACAGCATTCGTCCTGATTGGGACATGGTGAATGTGGCTTTCGAAATCAAGCAAGCGGACGGCCTAAACAATGCCATTTTTGCTGTGGAAAAACATGATGCCCAAGGCGAAAAATCCATTGACTCGTATGCCGTCAATCTTCAAGTTCAGAAAAGTGGTGTATGGGATTTTGCCACGTTTGCCCTGCCGATAGATTCCACTTTCCGCATGGCGCAGAAAATCAAGCTGTATGTCCATAACTTTTCGGAGAGTGCGGTGCAAATCAGGAACCTCGATGTGTCGTTCCGTCCGGCCTACTTGAAGCCAAGAGTGAAGGCAAAGTCCTATAAATCAGACGATGTCGACAACGGAAAGTAGCATTCCATCGACTTTGAATTTCACTTCCATTCCGCCAAATTCCATCCCGTAAACCCTTTCAGGGTCGTCGTGGTACTGCGGTCGTGGGTCGTGGGCGAGGACTTCGATGAGGCTTTCGCGAAGTTCGGGATTGACTTTTTGTAATAAGGTGTCGGGGAAATCCACTTCCAACAAATATTCCGCTGGTTTTGAGGCAAATCCGCTGACGGCTTCAGGATGGCTGTCGGTGTAGGCGATGTAGGGCTTGATGTCGTAAATTGGGGTGCCATCCATCAGGTCTGCGCCCGAAACGTGGAGAACAGGTCCCAATTTCGGGTCGATTTCAACTTTTTCCAATTTCACCGAAGAAAGCCCGATGGGATTAGGCCTGAACGGCGAGCGCGTTGCGAAAACGCCTTTGCGCACATTGCCGCCCAAACGCGGCGGACGCACCGTCGGTGACCAATCCTCGCGCACGGCTTCCGAAAACTCCCAAATCAGCCAGATATGCGAGAACTCCTCCAAGCCACGCACGGCCTCAGTGTTGCGGTATTCCGGCTCAAACACGATGCGACCTTGCAACGATTCGATGATGCCGCTTTGTCGCGGGATGCCGAACTTGGTCGGGAAATCGGTGTGGATGCGGGCGATAATCTTCATGCCGTTGTGGTTTTGGGAAGACAACCGTTTTGGACAGACACGTGGGTCTGCCCCTACGAGATGACGTATTGGATGGTGCTGCGGCTTTCCTGTTGGACAAGAATCTTCCTGCCATTGAGGAAGTCCTTGCCTGAATCATCGCGGTAATGCCTGATGGTGAACAGTTGCAGGCCTTCGTTGTACTTTATCTTGAAGGTCTCCTGTAGTTCGGCTCTCAATAGGTTCAGTTTCTGTGGGTCGCTGTCGAAGCAGAAGGAGAGCATCAGTGCCGAGGTTTGAATCATGTTGGCATGGATGTGCAACGAGTCGCAAACGCCGAAAACGATTTGCAGGTTGTGGACGTTCATGAAGGAGAAGTCACGCGGCGTGATGCTCACGAGGGTTTGGTTGTCCTTGACGATATATGAAGGTATGGTTTCATCGTTGCTGCGGTGTTCGCCGTCGATGACGGTCGGTTCATGGTCAGGATTCAGGAACGATTGTACTTTCAACGTTATTCCCTTGTTTTGCAACGGTTTGATGGTCTTTGGATGGATGATGGTCGCGCCGTAGAAAGCCAATTCGATGGCTTCGGAGTAGGGGATATGTGGCAGTTGAACCGTGTCAGGGAAACGTTTCGGGTCGGCGTTGAGCAGGCCGTCCACGTCCTTCCAAATGGTCACTTCTTCGGCATCAAGGCAGTTGGCGAAGATGGCCGCAGTGAAGTCGGAGCCTTCGCGCCCGAGGGTGACGCTGTGCTTTCCGTCAGCCGTGCCGCCGATGAAGCCTTGTGTTAGGCATACGATTCCCCGAATATGCTCGTCGTTCAGTTTGCTGATTTTCAGTCGCGTTTCGTCCCAATCAGGGTTGGCGGCGCGGAAATTCGTGTCGTCTTCGGCGATGACATATTTTCGGGCATCAAGCCAGCGCGTTGGGATGTCGCATTTGCTGAGGTATTCATGGATGATGCTGGTCGAAATCAGTTCGCCGTAGCAAACGGTTTGGTCGTATTGGTAGTCGTAAGGTGTGTCGGTCTTTTGCAGTTTCTCCCAAAGCTCGATGAAGAGGCCGGCGATGTTCTCTCCAAATTCAGGGTTGGCATCCTCGCCGAAAAGATTTTGGATTATACCGTCGTGGTAGGCGATGACCTCGTGCAGGGCTTCCATGCCGAGGTTGCCATTGTGTTCGCGGAAGTCGGCTAAAACCTTCTCTAACATATTGGTCGTCTTGCCCATAGCCGAAACCACCAACAAAATATCCTCGTCCTTATGCTGGCCCACAATGTCAGCCAAATTGCGTACAGCCTCGGCGTCCTTCACCGACGCGCCACCGAATTTATAGATTTTTTTGATCATCGGGTTCTTGTTTTGATTTTGTAACCGTTTGTTACATAAGTAGTTGTATGATAATTGGACAATATTAAAGTTGTACTTTAAATTTGGACAAAAATACATTGTTTTCTCCAAATGAAAGTTTTCCCTGAAAATAATCACCCATCTTTTTCATTTCATTAGGAAAAATGACTACTTTTGCACCCAATCAAAACACAGAAAAAGGAGAGGAAATGGCTACTTACACAGTGACTATCAACGAAAGGACAAACGCTGGAAGACAACTCTTGAATTATCTTTTGGGCTTGGGCTTGATTAAGGAAAGAGTGTCCGCAAAGAAAAAGTCCGGTTTTGAGGAGGCTGAAGAGGATATAAAGGCAGGTCGCGTATATACAGCCAGTAGTGCCGCCGATTTGTTCAATCAATTGATGAAAGACTGATGTTCACCATTAAGTACACCAAGTCTTTTGAGAAAGACTTCAAGCGTTGCAAGCAACGGGGCTATGAAATGGAAGCCTTAAACGTGGTGATGCAATTGCCGAGAGGTTTGTATTAATTTGGAGGTGCCACGCGGAAAATCGTGGTGGAATAGGTTTTTTTTGGCACGCAGAAATCGCAGAATCTTATGAATCGCAATGCGACGTAATTTTGTCCGATAGGCTTCTGCGGCTTCTGCGATTTCTGCGTAAGTAATCATCGTCCGGCAGGTTCTGCGTATTCAGCGGATTCTGCGTGAAACAAAAGCGCATTCTCCATGAAAATTGTCATACAACCGCAGCAAAATAATCATTATCTTTGCCGCCCGAAAACGAATTGTTCATGCCCGAATATTCCATCCCATCATACCACCCCAAAGGTGTTCCGCGATTGATTGACACCATCCCCATCGCCGACTCAACTTTGTGCGACACAGTGCCTGCCGAAAGTTTCGTCACCACGTTTGGCAGCACCATCAACCCGATGCCACGCATGACCTACGATGTGCTGGTGGGGTGGAACCTCGTTTTGCTGGGCTTCATGCTGCTCCTCATCGTGATGAACAAGCAGCTCTATCCCCGTCAGTTCCGTCAGATTCTGTCGGTGCCGGGCGGTGTGGCCCACACCAACCAGCTTTTGCGCGAGTGGAACCCCATGGGCAGCTTTTTGGGTTTTACCTTCACGGTGGCCTATATCGCCATCATGGCCCTGTTTGTGCAGAAAAGTTGCGTGGTGTTGTCGCGCGATGTGATTCAATACAACAGCACGAGCATGTTTTTCACCATGTTCGGTGCCGTTGCCGGATGGGTGCTGCTTCGCCACCTGTTTCTATATTATATGAACTGGCTTTTCGATGCCCGCGATACCGTCAGCCGGCAGATGACCGTGCAACTTTCGGTGTCGATTTTCAGTTTTTTGGTCATGTTGCCCGTGTTGCTTTTGTTGCTCTATAACCCTTATTCGCTCTTTGTGTGGCTTGGTTTCGGCATCATTGCCTTGGCTGCCTTCATACGGTTCATTTTGGAAATTGTGGAGACTAGAGTTGCAACAAAAGCATCATCGTTTTTTATTTTTTTGTATTTTTGCAGCCTCGAAATCGCCCCTACAGCATTGCTCCTGACCGCAGGCTTGCGTTATTTCAGTCAAGGGTCTGTCTTTTAAAGAGTTAAAGCCATAAGGACGCGGGAGAAAGATAGTATAGAACGATACACTAAAGAGTAAAGAGAGCGCATGAGAATCAAGCATATTTTGGTGTCGCAACCCCAACCTGCCGACATAGCAAAGACCCCTTACGCCGACATGATGAAAAAATACGGCGTTAGTTTCACCTTCGAGAAATTCATCAAGCTTGATGACGTCTCCGCGAGCGAATTGCGTCAAAACCATATCAAGTTGCCTGAATACACGGGCATCATCCTGACAAGCCGCAACGCGGTCGACCATTTCTTCAGAGTGGCCAAGGAAATGCGTTACAACGTGCCTGAGACACTCAAGTATTTCTGCATCAACGAGTCGACGGCCTTCTATCTGCAACGTTATGTGCAGTATCGCAAGCGCAAGGTGTTTTATGGCAACCAAACCTTGGGCGACCTCATCGAAATCATGAAGAAGCACAAGGACGAGAAATACCTTTACTGCTGCTCCGACATCAGTTCCGACTCGACCATCGACTTGCTTACCGCAGCCAAACTCAACTTCACCAAGGCCGTCATGTTCCGCACCGTGCCCGCCGACGTGAAGCATGTCAACATTGGCGAATATGAGATGCTGGTCTTCTTCAGCCCTGCGGGTATCCATTCGTTGCAAGAGAATTTCCCCGACTTCAAGCAAGAGGAAACAGCCATTGGCGGCTTTGGCGAGGCCACTTGCCAAGCCATCGTGGATGCTGGTTTTGAGCTGAACATCAAGGCACCGTCGGAGACCGCTCCTTCCATGACCATGGCCATTGAGCAATACCTTGCCGCCGAGCAAAAGAAGAGCAAGAAGAAATAAGCGTCATGGCAGCGAATGAGGGCTTCCCGAAATACGAGCGCATTTGCAAGGAAAACGACATTGAGCTACTGTTCAGCAAAGGCAAAGGGGTGTCGGTCTATCCCTATCGTGTAATCTATCTGTTTCGCAAGGACGAAAACGCCCTGCCCACCTGCCGTTTGCTGATTTCAGTCTCCAAGAAGCGTTTCCATCATGCCTTCAAGCGCAATCGCGTCAAACGGCTGATTCGCGAGAGTTGGCGCAAAAACAAAGCCCCACTTGTCGAAATCTGCCAAAAGGATAATATTTCACTCGATGTGGCGTTAGTGTATACGGCTACGGTCATTCACTGCTACGACGAGATGTTCAATAAGACGAAAAAAGCCATCCATGAACTGGTCAAAAACTATGCTGACGGTAAAACGGCTCCCCGCTGATTTCCTGATCCTGCTGATTAGGATTTATCAGTTCACGTTGTCGCCATGGATAGGTAAAAGTTGTCGGTACACACCAACCTGTTCCAATTACGGTATCGAGGCCATCCGGAAATACGGCTTCTTCAAGGGAGGCTGGCTCACCTTCAGGCGAGTTTTGTCGTGCAACCCTTGGGGCGGTAGCGGCTACGACCCAGTACCGTGAGACATGTTGAATTGTTGAATTATTGAATAAGAATGATAAATCTTGAAATTTGAAATCTTGAAATTTGAAATTTAAAATGAAAAATAACCTCCTTACCCTCATCCTGGCACTTCTTCTCCCCATCGGCCTCGTCGCCCAGGAGAAACAAAACAACTTTGAGATTGCCAAAAACATCGACATCTACAACAGTCTCCTCCGCGAGTTGAACCTCAATTATGTTGACGAAATCAACCCGGGCGAATTGAACGAGACGGCCATCAAAGCCATGCTCAGCGGCCTTGACCCTTACACGGTCTTTATCCCTGAGTCCGACATCGAGAATGCCCGTTTTATGACTACGGGCGAATATGGTGGCATTGGTGCCTTGATACAATACGACGGCGAGCTGACCCGCATCTCTGAGCCATACTACGGCTGGCCTGCCCAGAAAGCCGGCCTCGTGGCTGGCGATGCCATCATTGAGGTGAATGGCGTGGACTGCCATAAGAAGAACACACAAGAGGTGAGCGAGCTGCTGAAAGGACAGCCTGGCACCGAAGCCAAGCTGAAAATCAAGCGTTACGGCACCGAAAAACCTATGGAGTTCACGCTCAAGCGCGAAAAGGTGAAGATCGACAACATCCCTTATTATAAGGTGTTCGACAATGGCGTGGCCTATCTCTCGTTGAGCGGTTTCACGCGCGATGCGGCCAGGGAACTGAAGGACAAATTTATGGAAATGAGGAAAGACAACGAATTGAAAGGCTTCATCCTCGACCTGCGCGGCAATGGAGGCGGCTTGATGAACGAGGCGGTCGATATTGTCAACATGTTCATTCCCAAGGGGAAACCTGTCGTTTCAATGAAAGGAAAGGCAGCCACGGCCAACAGCATCCATTCCACCATGAACGATCCGGTCGATTTGGAGATTCCGTTGGCTATTTTGGTTGACGGCAACAGTGCCTCGGCCAGCGAGATTGTGGCGGGTGCCATCCAAGACTACGACAGAGGTGTCGTCATCGGAGAGCGCACTTTCGGCAAAGGTCTGGTGCAGAACATCCTGCCTTTGAGCTACAACACCCAGATGAAGGTGACCGTGGCCCATTATTACATCCCCAGCGGACGTTGCATCCAAGAGATTGACTATTCGCACAAAAAAGACACGACGCAGGTGAAAAACGACTCGCTCGGCAAGCCTTTTACCACCATGCACGGACGCACGGTCTATGAAGGCCACGGCATCACGCCCGACGTGAAAGTCACCCGCGACCCATACGCCATCGTGACGGCATATCTTTACGGCAAGAGCTTTATCTTCGACTATGCGACCAAGTTCTATAGCGAACACAAGACCATCGACTCCGCCGACCGATTCCAAATCGACGAAGCCACCTATCAGGATTTCATGAAGTTCGTGAAAGACAAGGGTTTCAGCTATACCACCGAGAGCGAGAAAGCCATAGAAAGACTGAAGAAAACGGCCAAGGAGGAAGGCTATCTTGACAAAATCCAACCGCAAATCGAGCAGTTGGAGAAAAACCTTGCCGCCGAAAAGGACAAAGACCTCATTAACAATCGAAAGGACATTGAGGAGCTGCTGCGCTCAGAGATTGTCAGCCGCTATTACTACCAGAAAGGTCGCATCATGGCTTCCCTCCGTAATGACCCCGACCTCGCCCGCGCCTTCGAGATTCTGCTGAATACCAACGGGAAGGACGAATACCACAGCATTTTGGCTGGCAAGTGATGACCCCCAAGACACCCATACGATTCAATCTGACACAAGCCTACGTCTTGGGTCTGATGATGATGGCGGTGGGTCTCACCCTCTCGCCTTTTCTGATGAGCCTCTCGCAGTTCTGGTTGGTTATCGTGTGGATTGTGGATGGAATAGTTGGGAAGAATTTCAAGGAAAAATGGAGCCGTTTCATCCATAACAAAGCTGCTATCCTGCTCGTTTTGTTCTACCTGATGCATGTCGTTGGGTTGCTTTACACCGCTGATTTCCAATATGCTTTGAAGGACTTGCGCGTCAAGTTGCCCATCTTGATATTGCCTTTCATCTTGTCGTCGATGCCGCCTTTGGAACGCAAGCGTTTCGACCAAGTGATGCTCGTCTATGTGCTATCGGTCTTTGTCGCTACTATCTTCAGTGGGCTGGCGTATTGGAGACACGACTACGAGGACGTACGTGAGATTTCGCATTTCATCAGCCACATCCGCTTCTGCCTCAACATCGTCTTCTGTATCGCAATAATATTTTGGTATATCGCTACTACAAAGGTTCCTATGCCTAAGGCTACTCAGCCAAGCCAAAGCATTGGAGGGAGAGCCACGAGGTTTCCCGTTCCCGAATTCAGCACACGTTTTGCCGTCAATCGCTATCTCCAATACTTCATGGCCTTTTGGTTTGTCTGGCAAATCTACATTTTTGAGTCGCTGTCAGGTTATGTCATCCTTGCCGCTGTGGTTTTAGTGTCGGTTGTTTATGCTTTTTTGCAATGGAAAAAGGGTAGGGGCTGGCGCGTGGGTATCGGTGTCTCTGCTGTGGTGGTGTTGGCTGTCGGAGCGGTGCTTTTGGTGCATTGGATTAAGCCTTTGCTGGATGTTGCCCCCATCGATTTCAATACCTTGGAAAAGAAAACCGCCCTCGGCAACGACTACTGGCACGACACCATTCATAACCCCGTTGAAGACGGGAAATATGTGGGCTTGTACTATTGCAGAAAAGAGCTTCAAGAGGCGTGGCCGCAGCGCAGCAACTTGCCTCTTCAAGACACGACCCTCAATGGCGGTGATTTGGAGGCCACCTTAGCACGTTACCTGACCTCCAAGGACTTGGGCAAGGACTATGAAGGTGTGATGGCCCTCACCGACGAGGATATCCGTAACATTGAACAAGGCGTGGCCAACTATAACAATTGGAAGCATCCTGGACTGCGCGCAAGGTTGTCGTCCACCTTGTTTGAATATGGCCTTTATCGAAAATACGACAACCCCAACGGCGGCTCGCTTTCGCAGCGCATCGAGTTCACTCGGGCTTCGTTCCATATCATTTGTCAGCATCCGTGGTTCGGCGTGGGTACGGGCGATGTGCCTCAGGCGTTCAGTCAGGCTTACGATGAAATCCACTCTCCGCTGAAGGAGGAGTTTCGTTTCCGTGCTCACAATCAATATCTTGCCATTGCCGTAGCCTTTGGTTTGGTGGGATTGGTGTTTTTCCTTGTTGTGCTGCTCTATCCTTATTTCTCATCCAAGAAACACCGCACTTATCTGTATACGGTCTTTCTTTGCATCATCTTGCTTTCCATGTTCCCTGAAGATACTTTGGAAACCCAGGCGGGTGCTTCGCTGTTTGCGTTTTTTGAGGCGTTGTTGCTGGTGGCTCCGTCATGCGGGTCATCATTTCCCAACCATCACCTTTCCAACGAATCCCTCAGCAGTCTTGATGAAATACATCCCCTCTGAAAATCCGCTTAAATCAATCTGATTTGTGCCTTTTTTCAAAGGATATGTCGCCATAACGCGGCCTTGGAGGTCGATTAGCTCGGCACTTGAGTCGGTTTCAACTTCGATGGTGCATTGTCCAGTGGTGGGGTTGGGCCATAAATTAAGCATAGAAATTTGGGGTTCGGCAATACCGACATTGCCCCCGTTGCCTTTGGTAAAAAACTTGTGGATTTCGTTAAAGTAGCTGATGTCGTACTGGTTTTCGTTGAGATACCAGGTGTGGTTGCCGCCGATGACCTTGATGTGCTGCAATTCGGCATCACCTTCGTAGGTATAGCGCACAAAGCGCAACCCGTCATTGTGCAGGTCGGGAAGGGTGTCGATGGTGGGTTCACTTGTGCAATGGTTGGCGTTTTTCCAATAGTTGAGGATGGCTTCCACGCTCAAACCGAGGTTACCACCGAAATACTGCGAGTTGCCATTATAGCCCACCACGGGGTCGGAGGTGCCGTGGATATGCAGCATCCTGACGGGGGCCACTGCCGTGTAAGAAGCCATCGTGTGCGTGATGAGTCCACTGACAGGCGCGCAGGCCGTGATGCGGTCGCCGTGCTCGATGGCCATACGGTGGGTCATGAAACCGCCCATGGAAAAGCCGGTGAAAAAGACGCTGTCCAAATCGATGGGATAGTTTACGGCCAACGTGTCAAGAAGGGCCATCAGGAAGCCCGAGTCGTCGATGTTGCTGCTTGACAGTGCCGCGTTCCACATGGTGTAGCCGGATTGTGGAAGGGCCTGTGGCACCACCATCACCCAGCCGAACCGGTCAGCGATTTGCTGGAAATGGAATTCGTTGTCCAAACGGGTGATGTTGTCGCCCAAGCCATGCAGAAAATACACAACCGGCATCGCCTCTTTGTTTTGCGAGGGGGTCTTCACCAAATACTCGCGCTGACCGCCTTGCCATTCAAAATATTGAATCTGAGCCTGCACCGATGCCACCGATATCAAGAGCATCAGCATTAAAAAGCATTTCTTTACCATAAATGAGTCTGTTTTAATTGTTTTCAATTGCAAAAGTAGGAGTTTTTTTGTTATTTTGCCGTCAAATCAATACGATATGAATAAGATTCTACTTTTCATCCTCGCCATTCTGTTTGGCGGAACCGCCTTCGGGCAACATGCGCTCACTTATCATAGCTACGCCAAAGACGTGAAGGACGGCGACACGACCTATATCAGCGTTATGGAAAACCATGGCTGCCTGAAGGTCAGCAATCTGGGCAATGAGGTGAAGACCCCCATCCCGGGCTATGTCGAGAGCGTCACATACGTCAGTTATGGCGAAGACTCGGTCTACACTGTGCTGCAATATCCTGACGCAAGCTACTATAGTGCATACGCCTTCACGGATAACGACATCAGTTTCAGCGAGGAAGGCAAGGAGAAAGTGCTGGGATACCCTTGCACGAAATACAAGACCAGCATCAACTCCAACACCATCGAGGTATGGATGACCGACAAACTCGGTTTTGAGGCTACCCCCAAGCCTGGATTGGGTCGGTTGAATGGCGTGATGGTGCGCTGCATGAGGAACGGCATCTACGTCACCGACCTGAAAACGGTGAAGAAAAACAAAGTCAAGGGAAACCTCATCCCTGAAGACAAAGGCGAGAGAATGACCTTCCGCGAGCTAAGCCAACTGCGCAAGGACAAACTTGTGATGCGTATTCCCGTGTTCAAGGACGAACAAATTCATTTTGCTGACTATGAATCTTTTGTGGGCGAGATTCCCTTCGATACCACTATCCATTTCAGTCACGGCACGTTGATTGTTAAGCGGATGAACCTGCCGCAACTGCCAGAGCATTACCAGCTTTTCGCCGAGCTTCACCAACATTCCAACGGTGACGCTTACGACCGCACGGCCTCTATCTTTGTTATCCCAACGGAGAAGGCCAAGAGTTTCCGCGACGGCTTGACGCAAGGCATTGAGGCACTGCCAGTTTTCGTTGATCACGATGGCAAAGAATATCAAGGCATCAAAGCGGAAAAAGACTACTTGCCGCCCGTCGAGCTGGTGCGTTTCTTCACCTCGTTTGGTGCAGGCCATTTCAACGACAAGGTGCAAATCGATGGCCTGAAATGGACAGATGAAAACTATTACAAACAGGAAGTCAGCGAGTTGCGCGACCGTCTACAAGGCGATGTGCTCATCGGGGCTTTCATCGGCAACTACGACAAGGGCGGACATATATTTTCCTTGGACCTTCTTGCCTATCCTGGCGACTACGAATGGGACGAAACGCCATGTCGCCAACATTCTGTGCCGTTGTTCAACACCTGCAACGTGATGGAGATGTCGGGACAGAACTACGGTCGGCTGTTTGCCACCGACAGCCTTGAGGTGACGTTTGACATTCCCAAAGACGTTGAAAACGTGCGTCTCCGCTATATCAGCACGGGTCACGGTGGCTGGGGCGGTGGCGATGAGTTCAACCCCAAGGAGAACGCCATCTTTATTGACGGCATAAAGACGTTCACCCACACGCCTTGGCGCTGCGACTGTGCCACTTTCCGCGACCAAAATCCCGTGTCGGGCAACTTCTGGAACGGTGTCTCTTCGTCCGACTACTCCCGCTCGGGCTGGTGCCCCGGAACTGCCACCAACCCAGTTTATTTCGACCTCAACCATCTGAAACCAGGCAAACACACCCTGCGTATCGCTATCCCGCAAGGTCAAGACGAAGGCGGCAGTTTCAGCCATTGGATGGTGTCGGGCGTGTTGTTGTATCAAAATAGGCCGAAATCTGACTATTGAAACTAACAATATCCGCCCACTTTTGCATCCCATGAGCAATTTTCTCTTATCTTTGCGCGTTGAAAGAAAAACGAGTTTGACATGTCAGAGAATTTAGTAATCATACCCACCTATAAGGAGAAGGAGAACATTGAGAAAATCATCCGCTATGTCTTTAACCTGCCGATGGCTTTCGATATTCTCATCATCGACGACAACAGCCCCGACGGCACCGCCGACATTGTGAAGAGACTTATGACGGAGTTCAGCAATCGTTTGTTCATGATTCAAAGGGCGGGGAAGCTCGGTCTCGGAACGGCCTACATCACGGGCTTCAAGTGGGCCTTGGAGCGTGATTATCAATATGTTTTCGAGATGGATGCCGACTTCTCGCATAATCCAGACGACCTGGCTCGCCTCCACGATGCCTGCGCCAACGGTGCCGACCTTGCAGTGGGCTCGCGCTACAAGACAGGTGTCAATGTGGTGAATTGGCCTATGGGACGTGTGTTGATGTCGTACTACGCCTCGGCTTATGTGCGTTTCATCACTCGGATGCAGGTGCGCGACACCACGGCGGGCTTCGTTTGCTATACGCGCAAGGTACTCGAAACCATAGATTTAGACAGAATCAAATTCGTGGGCTATGCCTTCCAAATTGAGATGAAGTATACCGCTTGGAAACTCGGCTTCAAGATTGAGGAGGTGCCCATCATCTTCACCGACCGGCGCGAGGGACAGTCGAAGATGAGCAAGGGCATTTTCAAGGAGGCCGTATTTGGTGTCATCAATTTGCGCTGGAGAGGCATGACTGGACAAATCAAACCGAGGAAAGCAAAATGAATTACTACATAAAAAATGCGACACTTGTCAACGAAGGCCAGACTTTTGTGGCAAGTGTTTTTGTTTCTAATGGACTGATTTCCAAAATTATCAAGGAAGGAGAACCTTTTGATGCAGGCTCGGCTGCCGTTATCGAGGCCAAGGGAAAGTATTTGATTCCGGGCATCATTGACGAGCACGTGCACTTCCGTGAGCCAGGCCTGACCCAGAAGGCTGACATTTATACTGAAAGTCGCGCTGCCGTGGCGGGTGGTGTGACCTCGTTTATGGATATGCCGAATACGGTTCCGCAAACCACCACGCAAGACCTTCTGCAACAGAAATTTGACCTTGCTGCTGAGAAGTCGTTGGCCAACTATTCTTTCTATCTCGGTGCCACCAACGACAACCTTTCTGAAATCATCAAAACCGACCCGAAGCGCGTTTGCGGCATCAAGTTGTTCATGGGCAGCAGCACGGGCAATATGTTGGTGGATAAAAACGAGGTTCTGGTCCGCTTGTTTAGGGAATCGCCCTGCCTGATTGCCGCACATTGCGAAGACGAGGGCATCATCCATGCCAACACCGTGCGCTGCAAGGACTTGGCAGCCAAGGGTGAGGTCATTGCCGATGCAAGCATTCATCCTTTTGTGCGCACAAGCGAGGCTTGTTACCGTTCTTCATCAAAAGCCGTCGACATGGCCGAAAAGTTTGGTGGAAGGCTTCATGTGTTGCATATCTCCACCAAGTCGGAATTGTCTTTGTTCAAAAACAACATTCCGTTGAAAGACAAAAAGATAACCGCTGAAACTTGCCCGCATTACCTATGGTTCGATGAACACGACTATGAGGACAAGAGCTTTGCCATCAAGTGCAATCCGGCCATCAAGTCGCACCGCGACAAGGAGGCTTTGTTAGCTGCATTGAAAACGGGCTTGATCGACACCATCGGCACCGACCATGCTCCGCATCTGCGCGAGGAAAAGTTCACGGGCGACTACTTCACTAACAAGTCGGGTTTCCCTTCTGTGCAGCACGGCTTCGACATCATGACGGAGGTGATGCGCGGCGGCTGGCTCTCTTTGCCTGAGTTGGTGCAGCTTATGTGCCATAATCCGGCCGTTTTGTATCAAATCGACAAACGAGGTTTCCTTCGCGAAGGTTATCACGCTGATTTGGCGCTCGTTGACCTCGACACAGTGAAGCCAATTTCCAACGCCACAGAATACACCAAATGCGGTTGGACGCCTTACGACGGTTTGGAGGTGCATTCACGAGTGACGCACACTTTCGTGAGCGGCAACCTGGTGTTTGACAATGGCCAGTTTTATGAGGAAACTAAAGGTGAAAGACTGATATTCAACAGGTAACAAAGCTATTCAATTGACATGAAAAAGATATTCCTACTGACAACCGTTCTGTTTATCCTTGCTTCCTGCTCGTCGCAACTGACTGAGAAAGTGGAGGTGCGTTATCCTAATGAACAGCCTCAAACGGTCATAAAGCTAAACAAATCAGGCGTTTGTGTCTATAAGACGGAGTATTACAACTCAGGCCAAGTGAGGATGGAAGGCCCGATGAATGGTGACAAGATGGAGGGCGAATGGACGGCCTATTTCCCCGATGGGCGGGTGCAGAGTCACGGCTACTTCAAGGACGGGAAACGCACAGGTGCAGCCACGGTCTATTGGATGAACGGCAACCTGCGCGAAGAAGGCTTCTATACCGAAGGCCGTCACAGCGGACGTTGGAAGTGGTACGACGAACAAGGTAACCTGCTCCGCGAAGAGAATTACGGAGAGTAATCGCTTGGTTGAGAAATTGGTTTTATAACGCTTTGATTTTTAGCGAAATAGAATTTTTTCAAAAAAGAATCTAAAGTTTTGTTGGGATGTTGCAATAATTCTTTATAGTTTTGCAACAAATTGGAACAACACAATCCAGAAGCATCGCTAAACAATCAACTTTAACACTAACTAAATCAATTTCATTATGAAAAAGAATGTCTTATTATTGGGCGGAATGTTTCTTGCCATGACAGCGCTGTTATTCAGCTGCAACAAACCTGAGGGCGGTGGTAGCACAGGTTCTTCAAGCGTCCAGAAGTATTTGGATGTCCAGGACGGAACCTTGGTCAAGAAGGACAAACCTTTCTCGACCGCCGAGTTTGGCCTCACCGTCAACATGAACTCAATCATTATCCCTGGCGGTACCGTCATCCCTGATGTGTATTCGCCTGTTTCGCCGAGTAGAATGTACATCGGCGTTGAGGATGTCTCCGGTTACTATGAAGTGGTGCCCGAGGCCTCCAACAGTCACTACAGCTGCGTCATCATCATCAACCAAGACCTCGATTTGGGAGATGACGAGTCCTTCATCATTTGGGGTGCTTTGACCGATGCCGATGGCGACATCAGCGAGACTTGGGAGAAGGAAGTGAGCATTCGCAACGTGGGTACCGGACAACTGCAAATCAGCCTCTCCTTCAACAATGACAAGGACGTTGACTTGCACCTCATCGAGCCAGGCGACAATGGCGAACACATTTACTACGGCAACCGCACCAGTGACAATGGTGGCGAGCTTGACCTTGACTCCAACGCCGGTTGCGGCATCGACGGCATCAACAACGAGAACATCACTTACGGCGAGGATGCTTACATTGCTCCTGGTGTCTATGAAGTGTATGTCGACATGTACAGCAACTGCGATCCTTCCATTGCCACGGATTATGTTGTGACCGTCACTTATAATGGCCGCCTGATTGGTACTACTACAGGCACCAATCCTGCGAGAGGTACCTTCCCGGTTGAAGAACCGAGCAACCATGCCAATCTCGTCAACCTCACTCCCGTGATGACCTTCACCATCGGAAACAAGGGTCAGATGAAGACCAAGAGCTTCCCGAAGACTCCTCACAGCGAGATGGATCTTGAAAAGATGAGCATGGAGGAATAACCTCTGCAAATCAAACACTTAAAAAGCAGGCTTCGGCCTGCTTTTTGGGCTAGTGGACAAAAATTAGGCTAAAATCTTTGTGGAGTTCAGAAATAACAGGTGTTGAGGAGCGTTCAAAGGTTATGAACAAAAAAAGTGCATTCA
>ONKQ01000031.1 GCA_900318465.1 uncultured Bacteroidales bacterium | reverse complement strand
AAGACACCACAGAGCACTATGCACCAGATTTGGAGGCCATACTTGCAATGCCGTTGCTTGACGATTCAGAGGTGGGTCTCAATGGCGAGTATGCACGAACCGACTACCTGAAAGAAAAATACGCCTTATGATACGTGTTTTTCTCGATACCAATGTGTTGCTTGATGTGTTGCTCCATCGCGAACCGTTTGTACATGATTCGGCACGTGTACTGAATAGGGGGTTCAAAGGCGAGATTGCGTTATATTCCACTCCACTTTCGTTTTCAACGTGTATGTTTGTGGCTCGCAAGATGTTAGGATATGCCAACGCTTTGGAAGCATTAAAGATATTAGAACATCATATCAATGTCGCCACCATGGATTCCATTCAACTTCATGAGGCACTTTATGCTGTCGCTCCAGATTTTGAAGACATGTTGCAATACCATGCAGCACTGGCTGCTGGATGTAGTCATATTGTAACACGAAATGAGCGGCATTTCCCGCAAAGCGGAATCATTGTGTTATCTCCGACTGATTTTATGCAGTTATCCCTTGAATGAATGCATAAAATTGCATCACAAATCATCTGCAAATTCTGTTGGATTTGTCATGCAAAACTCATTTTGGATAGAATTGCCGACATTCTTTGTGAACGGTTTTCCGATGATTTTCATGAAATGTGTGAAATTGGGGTAAAAATGGTTCATAAAATGTGTAAATTTGCCGCGAAAATGGTTCATAAAATGTGAAAAAGGGTCGATAACGCTTTTTTTGTGCGTTTTTGCTTAGGCGGTGGTTGGAAAGGAATGAATTTAGGGTATATTAGGAAAAATTGTAATTTTGCAGCGCATATATTATAGTAATGTTAGAAAAACAGATAGAAGATATTCTTATTGAGGAGCTAAAACGCGCTAACTATGTCTTTCGAGACGATATTCATGATCGAAAGACAATGGAAGATAATTTCCGCGAAAAATTCAACAAACTCAATCATGTAAATCTCCTCGATGTTGAGTTCCGCCGTTTATTGGAACAGATAACCACCTCCGATGTTTTTGAGGCTTCTCGTATGCTACGTGAACGGGAAATTTTTTTTCGTGAAGATGGCATCCCCCTCCAATTCTCTCTTGTTAATACAAAAGATTGGTGCAAAAACGACTATGAGGTTGTACGCCAACTCCGAATCAATACCCAGAACAGTTTTCAACGATATGATGTCATTCTGTTAATTAACGGACTTCCAGTTGTTCAGGTAGAATTAAAGACCCTTGATGTTAGTCCACGACGTGCCATCCAACAGATTGTAGACTACAAACGTGATACTGGCAACGGCTATACAAACTCTTTATTGTGCTTTATTCAACTATTTGTTGTTAGTAACATGGCCAACACCTACTATTTTGCAAATAACAACAATCAGCATTTCAACTTCAACGCAGACGAAAGATTTCTCCCTGTTTATCATTGGGCTGGGAAAGACAATATACCCGTAACAGGATTAACCTCTTTTACTGAAAACTTCCTTGCCAAATGCAAACTTGGAGAAATTATAAGTCGTTATATGGTGCTTGTCGCAAGCGAGCAAAAATTATTGATAATGCGTCCGTACCAAATTTATGCCGTCAAAGAAATTATCAATTGCATTGATGAGAATCGTGGAAACGGCTATATCTGGCATACAACTGGTAGTGGAAAAACGCTTACTTCTTTTAAAGCCTCTACTTTGTTGAAAGAGAACCCTGATATAGAAAAATGTTTGTTTGTTGTCGACCGCAAAGACCTTGACCGTCAAACTCGCGATGAGTTCAACCGCTTTCAAGAAGGATGTGTGGAAGAAAACACTAATACGGAAACTCTCGTTGAACGTTTAGAATCCAACGACTATTCAAACAAGGTCATTGTCACCACTATACAAAAACTTGGCCTTGCCCTCGATGCACACTATAGAAAAAGTTATCGTAAAAGGCTTGAGTCATTGAGCACAAAACGTATGGCCATTATCTTCGACGAATGTCACCGTTCCCAGTTTGGCGACAATCATAAAGCTATAAAAGAGTTCTTCCCAAAAGCTCAATTGTTCGGCTTTACAGGCACTCCCATTTTTGAGGAGAATGCAACTTACACCCAAGTTACCGGCGAGGAAAAGACTTTAAAGACCACAGAGGATATTTTCCAAAAGGAATTGCACACTTACACCATCACTCACGCCATAAACGACCACAATGTCCTACGTTTCCATGTTGATTATTTTCAACCCGAAGGGGATATACCCGCTGAAGAGTCCAAGCGCAAACTGGCAATAGTTGATGCAATTATTGACAAACACGATGCGGCTACAGGGGGGAGAAAATTCAATGCATTGTTTGCAACAGGGTCGATCAATGATGCTATCGAGTATTACCACATCTTCAAGCAAGAACAGACAAGATTCGTAAATGAACGCGAGGATTATATGCCATTAAATATCAATTGTATATTTTCTCCACCAGCAAGTATCAACAAAGACAACCGCCAATTTCAAGAAGACTTGGAACAAGAAAAATATGATTATCGTGAAGAACCTAATGTGAAGAAAAAAGCATTACAGGAGATAATCAAGGATTATAATGCAATGTTTAATACAAATCATTCGGTTGTCGAATTTGATGCTTATTATCAAGACCTTCAAAAACGCATTAAAGACCAGCAGTATTCTAATCACGATTATCCACACTCCAACAAGATTGACATCACGATTGTTGTTGATATGTTGCTTACTGGTTTTGACTCAAAATATCTCAACACATTATATGTCGATAAGAACCTTCGGTATCATCAACTGATTCAGGCATTCTCCCGTACAAATCGTGTGCTTAATGACAGCAAGCCTTACGGCAACATACTCGATTTCCGAGCTCAACAAACTGAGGTTGACCAAGCTATTGCTTTATTCTCTGGCGAGAACAGAAAAGATGAAGCCCGACGAATCTGGTTGGTGGAACCTGCTTCTGAAATTATTGGTCGCTATAAGGAGGCCGTTGCGGCATTGTCAAGTTTTATGCAGACCCAAGATCTTGGTTGTACAGCAGAAGATGTGTATGCACTTCAAGGGGACGAAGCACGATTGGCTTTTGTCAACTATTTCAAAGAGGTTCAGCGCTGCCGTACACAACTTGACCAATATACCGACATTAGCCAAGAACAAAAAACAGAGATTGACAACTTGCTCTCAAAAGAGGAGTTACAGGGCTTCCGTGGTGCATATCTCGAAACTGCGCGACAACTTCGTGCTGTCAAAAATCGGGAAGACAACACCCCTGAAATCAATGAGCAAATTGATAACTACGATTTTGAATTTGTTTTGTTTGCCTCGGCCTTGATTGATTATGACTATATAATGGACCTCATTGCTCGTTATGCTGGCATTGGAGCGAAAAAACTAAAAATCACTAAAGATAAACTAATCAGTCTTATACAGTCAAGCGCTAACTTAATGGATGAGCGTGATGATATTATTGCATATATTGATAGTCTTGAGAAGGAAGATGCCGTCAATGGTCGCACCGAACGGGAAATAAGAGAGGGATACGAAGTATTTAAGACAAATAAATATGCTAATGAGATAATTGATATTGCGCACCGCCATCAACTTAGCCCTGCTGCATTGCAAGGATTTATTGATGACACACTTACTCGCAATATCTTTGACAGCGAAAGCCTCAATGACTTACTTGAACCGCTGGAACTTGGCTGGAAAGCACGAGCAAAGGAAGAGTCTCAGTTAATGGATGAATTAATACCTGTCCTGTATCGTTTATCGAACGGGCAAGAAATATCAGGGTTATCAGCATATGAAAGATAACTGTCCACATATACCAAAGGTGCGTTTCCCTGGGTTTAAAAATCCTTGGCAGCAATTTAAAGTTGGTGATTTTATTGATTTTTATCCAACAAATACTTTAAGTTGGGAACAATTACAATACGGAATAAATGGCATTAAAAACATTCATTATGGATTAATACATACTTATCTGCCAACACTTGTTGATATAAGAAAATGTACTTTACCCTCAATCTTGCAAAATCAGTTACCTCACAAATATAAACTATGTAAGAAAGGAGATATTGTACTCACTGATGCATCTGAGGATATTGATGGGATAGCAAAATGTGTAGAACTCATAAACTTGGGGGGGCAGAATATTATTTGTGGATTGCATACAATTCATGGTCGAGATAATAAACATATTACAAGCGTAGGATTCAAAGGTTACTTATTTAACGCAGAAATCTTCCGCTCTCAGATAAGAAAATCCACACAAGGGATTAAAGTCTTTTCCATCAGTAATAAAACCATAGCTGCTTTCAATATCTCAATACCTTGTACTCAAGAACAAATGAAAATCGTAAAATGTCTTGCGTCTATCGATAAACAAATTGAGCAACAGCGAAAGGAGTTGGAAGCCTTAAAACAACATAAGCAAGCTTTAATGCAGCAACTTTTCCCTCATATTGGAAATAACAAACCTCGTGTGAGAGTTGTTAGAAGTAATCAAAAATGGAAAGTATTGCATACAGAAGAGGTCTTTATAAGGGTAACGGAAAGAAATAATGGACAAAGTGACAATGTGTTAACTGTTTCTGCCCAATTTGGGTTAATTAAGCAACAGGATTTTTTTGATAGAACAATATCAAATGACATTAAAGACTATTATCTGATAAAGAAAGGTGATTTTACATATAATAAAAGTTACTCCTCACAATATCCTATGGGTGTTATCAAACCACTGAAAAACTACGAGGATGGTGTAGTATCCCCTTTGTATATCTGTTTTAGAGTGAAAGATGGATTTGTTCACGATTTCTTTGAACACTATTTTGAATCAGGTCATTTTAATTATGAAATAAGAAAGATTGCCCAAGAAGGAGCTCGAAATCATGGACTATTGAATGTTAGCGTTAAAGATTTTTTTACAAAAACGAAATTACTTGTTCCCTCTTTGGTTGAAGAACAAGAAACCATTGCAAAAACACTCTCTTCAATCAATACTATTATTGAAGCTTCCGAAAAAAAATATGAGCTTTTAAAAAATCATAAACGTGGATTAATGCAACAATTATTCCCTGATTAAAACTATCAAAATGGAATCAATAGCATCAACATTATATAAGTTAAAGAAGCATATTGTTTTAATTTATGCTTTTAATGGTACTGGCAAAACAAGATTGTCTGTTGCATATAAAGATGTGACAAAAAAAGAAAATAGTGATAACCATATAGGGGTTTATTATAATGCCTATAGTGAGGATTTATTTGTATGGGATAATGATGATGAACATTCGGGAGCAAATAAAAAACTAGATATAAAATACAGTAGTTTGAATAAATATCATAAATATATCACAGAAGAAAAGTTGAATGAGTATCTCAAAGATTACAAACCGCGATTTGATTATAGGTTCCACAATCACGATGACATCTCGGAGGGTATTGAGTATGTCCAATTTTTCCCAAAAAAAGACTTTCCTGCATCAGAAGGAGAAGACATTCATACAGGAGATACTCCTATCAAAATCTCAAGAGGAGAGCAGCAATTTTTTGTATGGTGTTTCTTTTTGACGCTATTTGACATCGACAATTTTACTGGTGAAGACAAGTTATCCAAACACTTTTTTATCGATGACCCAGTATCAAGTTTTGATGATCACAATATATTTGTCACCGTTGCTTCCTTGATGAATTTAATTGATAAGCACTATCGAAAACGGAAAATAATAATTACTACACATCATATTGGCTTATATACAATATTAGGTGCTTGGTTGACAAAATCAGAACATAAGGACTCCTATAAAAAGGAGTTACAAACATATATTCTAAAAAAAGAAGGTGATAGAGTTTTTTTAGTAAATGACGACAAAGATGTTTTATTATATCATCTTGAACTTCTTCAGATTCTTCAAGATGCGATCAACAATGATAAAATATATGCATATCATTTTGCCTATTTAAGACAGATTCTTGAAAACATTGCATCTTTTCTCGGTGTTGGCAGATTTTCATACACACTCGAACAAATAGGCATAGATAAAGATGTTGCAAATATTGTCAACGCACTCTCTCATAAGAATGTATTTCGCTATGAATTCGTGGAACTTGTTCCCGATAATAAAGAGTTGTTTAAACGTATCTTTAAGGCAATAATGGATACATATCACTTTGTTTTACATAGAGATTAAGCCATGAGTACAAATAATCAGAATGAATTAGGCAAAACCTTATGGGCAATCGCCGACCAGTTGCGCGGAATAATGAATGCCGATGATTTCCGTGACTATATGCTTTCTTTTCTCTTTCTACGTTCTATCTCAGACATTTATACTGAGGCTGTAAAAAAAGAATTGGGAAAGGAATATCCAGATGATACTCCAAAAGATGTAATGGATATACTCGGAGCCACAAGTTACTTGCAGATTTGGTATGACGAGAATCCCAACGATATTGATGAATTTGAGCGTGTAATGCGTCGAAGAATTCATTTTATCATCAAGCCTAAGTTTCTGTGGCAGAACATTTACGAATTGGCTCGTACTCAAAACAAAGAACTGTTAGAAACTTTAGAGAACGGATTTAAATTTATTGAGAACGAATCGTTTGAAAGTACTTTCCGGGGATTGTTCTCTGAAATCAATCTGAACTCTGATAAGCTTGGGAAAACACCGCAAGAACGGAATAATCTTTTATGCAAAATCATTGTTAAAATAGCAGAAGGTATTAAGCAATTTCCAGAAGATGCAGATAATCTTGGCGATGCATACGAATATTTGATTGGCCAGTTTGCTGCTGGTTCTGGAAAAAAAGCGGGAGAATTCTATACCCCACAAAGAGTTTCTACTATTCTATCGAGAATTGTAACACTTGATTGTCAAAGTCCCGAAAACGGACCGCGCAAACGCATTAATCGCGTCCTTGATATGACATGCGGTTCGGGCTCACTTCTGCTCAATGTGCATCGCGAATGTGAAAAACAGAAAATAGAGTTAGGAAAGATATTCGGACAAGAAAAAAACATTACCACATACAACCTTGCCCGAATGAATATGATTCTACACAAGGTAAAAGATACTGAATTTATAATTCATCATGGTGATACTTTGACAAATGACTGGGATTTGTTCAATGAGCCCAATCCCGCCAAGAAATTACGATTTGATGCCGTTGTTGCCAATCCACCGTTCTCTTTACGTTGGGAACCTACTGAAGATATGATGTATGATTTCAGATTCCAGCGATACGGCGTAGCCCCACGTATTGCAGCTGATTTTGCATTTCTTCTTCATGGTTTTCATTATTTGAGCGACGAAGGCACAATGGCCATCATTCTCCCTCACGGCGTATTGTTTCGTGGTGGCAAAGAAGAATCTATCCGAAAAAAACTATTAATGGATGATAACATTGATGCTATCATCGGTTTGCCACAAGGTTTGTTCTATTCCACAGGCATTCCCGTTTGCATCATTGTTCTAAAAAAATGTCGGAAGAATGATGACATTCTCATCATTAATGCCAGTGGAAAGGAACATTTTACAAAAGGTCGTAAGCAAAACGAATTGCGTCCAGAAGATGTAGACTATATTGTTAACACTTATAAATACAGGAAAGAAGAGCCACGCTATAGCCGACGTGTTCCACTAAAGGAAATAACAGAAAATGATTATAATCTAAATATCACCCGCTACGTTGACCTTACCACCGACGAAGAACCTATAGATCTTAACGAAGTTCACAATCAACTTGTAGACATCGAAAAAGAAATCGCCTCCGCTAAAGCCGAACACAACAAATATCTCCGCGAACTCAGTTTGCCGGAACTCCCATAATATAATTTGTCGAATGATTATGAGGATAAGAATATGACAACAAAACAAATCATAAATTAAATCGCCCAAATCGAGGATACAGAACTGGAGTACAAATCGGCCAAAGGGGGATTCCACAAGAAACTCTTCGTGTTCGTAAGCAACGGCGAAAAGGCTGACAGCGCTGCGGACATCATCAAAAAAGGCAGGGGCGACAACAAATGGCCGCAACCTATATTGTCGAAAAGGGTGCAGCCTAACGAGTCAATATTGACATTGTCTGTCGGAGAGATTGTAGATTTTAAGTATCTTTGCACCCGCAAAACACAGAATACGAGAGGCCAAATGAACGAATTTGATAAAAACAGGGGAGACTTTGAGTCACTCGTTGGAAAGATTCAGTCGACGAGCAGTGCTTTACAAGAGGATGCCCGACTTGTCATCAATCGGAATGTGACGACACGAGCTTGGCTGACAGGCTTTTATATTGTGGAATACGAACAACACGGCAACGACAGGGCAAAGTATGGTGAGGGGCTGTTGAAGCGTCTGGCAGAAAGACTAAAAGACAAAAGTTGGAGCCAGACAAACCTAAAAAACGCCCGGGCTTTCTACTTGACTTTCCCAGAAGTTGCACAACCAGTGTTACACTATCTGATGCAGCATTTCGGAAAAAGTCAGGCAGTGACTGACCTTTTTCTATTACCTGATTCTCAAATGCTTACAAAAAGCCAAGCACTGCCTGACTTTTCTCAATATACGTCTGAACAGGAGAAAGTATCTTATGACGGATTCGCCATGATGACTCCCCAAGGTGAAGTGATGCCAGTGCCACAAATGGTGTTTGACAGGCTATCATACACACATATTGCCATATTGGCCTATATAGACGACCCTTTGAAACGTGCGTTTTATGCTATTGAAGCTATGCGTGGTCCGTGGAGTTACCGAGAACTACAGCGCCAAATAGATTCCAACTACTACGATCAAAGTGGCTGGAGCAAAAAGCCGGAAATGCTGGCAAGCAGAGTGAACGAAAAGGCAGAAAAACCATCGTTCCGCGAGGAGCTTAAGTCACACTATATCTTTGAGTTTTTGGGACTTGCAGCAAAGAATGTCGTAGAGGAAGACGAACTCGAACAAGCTCTCATTGACCACTTGGAGGAGTTTATGCTTGAATTGGGTATGGGTTTCTGTTTGGAATCACGACAAAAGAAACTGCTCATTGACGACCGCTATTTCAAGGCAGATTTGGTGTTTTATCACCGTGTCTTGAAATGCCACTGCATCGTGGAATTAAAAGCGCATCGATTGGATTATGCTGATATGGCACAACTCAACATGTACATCGAATACTATCGTCGCCACTATATGCAACCTGACGACAATCCACCTGTCGGTTTGTTGCTTTGCACAGAATACGGTCAGGAAATGGTGGAATACGTGACCCCCAACATCGACCCCAACGTTTTCGTAGCCCAATACGAGCTTCAATTGCCGAGTAAGGAAAAGATAAAGGAATTCCTGATGAAGGAGAATAAAGGGTGATAAAGAATACTATTATAGCCGTGAAATCCATAGATCAAATCATATCCCCCATCGCCGACGAATTGCAGCAATTCGAGGCCTTTTTCGGGCAGACTCTGAAAGCCGAAACCGAGCCGATGAACTCCATCATGCAGTATGTGCACGAGACGAAAGGCAAACGCCTGCGTCCTATTTTGGTGTTACTCAGCGCAAAACTTTTTGGCGAACCCAACGAGCAGACTTTACGTGCGGCCATCTTCGTGGAAATGATTCATTCCGCCACTTTAATCCATGACGATGTGGTGGATGATGCGGACACACGACGCGGCCAAGCCTCGGTGAAAGCGCACTTCGGCAACCTCTCGGCAGTCCTCGCTGGTGATTATCTTTTGGCCAAGGCCATGTTGCTCATTGCCAACGATACCGACATCTTGAATGAAATGCTTCGCACCACTGCTGCCATGAGCGAAGGGGAATTGATGCAGAACCAAAACAATGCCGATTACCTCGACATCATTACCCGCAAGACCGCTCTGTTGATGCGCTCGTGTTGTGTGGCTGGAGCAATGTCGGTCGGGGCCAAGACTGAACAAATCCAACAAATTTCCGGTTTTGGCCTCAACTTTGGCATCCTTTTCCAGCTGCGCGACGACATGCTTGACGGAGAAAATACAGAAATCGCACATTCTTTGCTGCCTGACAATTTGGAAAAGACATTACAATCGTTAGAAGGGTTCGAAAACCGTGGAATCCATAAAGTCCTCAAGGAACTGACTCTGTTTTGCGCGGAGCGAGAAGAATAACATGTACCCCAAACCGTCATTGCAAGAAAATTCCTACTTTTGCGCTTTGATAACAAAAAGACAAAAAGATGAAAATCGCAGTGGTGGGAGCCACCGGATTGGTCGGCTCGAAGATGCTTCAAGTGCTTGATGAACAACGGGTTCGGATAGACGAATTGATTGTGGCTGCCTCGGAACGCTCCGTGGGAAAGGAAATCGTTTTCCAAGACAAGACCTATAAGGTGGTCAGCGTGGACGAGGCCATTAATCAACGCCCCGACATCGCCATCTTCTCGGCGGGCGGTGCGGCTTCCAAGCAATATGCACCAAGGTTTGCCAAACAAGGTACTTTCGTCATCGACAACAGTTCGGCGTGGCGTATGGAAAAGGATGTGCCGCTGGTTGTCCCAGAAATTAATGCCTACACGATTACTAACGACACCAAAATCATCGCCAACCCCAACTGCTCCACCATCCAAATGGTGATGGCTCTTGCCCCAATTCACAAGGCCTTCGGCATCAAACGTTTGGTGATTTCAACCTACCAAAGCGTGAGCGGCAGCGGTTTGAAAGGGATTAATCAATTGAACAATGAGGAAATAAAATACTCTCAACTGACAAACCAAAATCTGGATTGCTTCGTTCCTCGCAATGACGCGAAGCGGCAGAAAACTGACAACTCTCAACTCTCAACCGACTCTCAACCCTCAACTCTCAACCCTCAACTCTTAACTTCCAACAACTCTCAACTCTCAACTCTTAACTCTCAACTCACAAACGCCTATCCCCATCAAATCTACCGCAATGTCCTCCCTCACGCCGGCGATTTCTGCGAAAATGACTACACTACTGAGGAAGAAAAATTGGTGAACGAAACCCGCAAAATCCTACAAGACAACAACATAGCCATCACTGCCACAGCGTGCCGCGTACCCGTCACGGGCGGGCATAGCGAGGCCGTCAATGTGGAAACGGAACGGCCTTTCGAGATTGAAGAAGTCCGCAGACTGTTGGCAGCCATGCCCGGTGTAGTGGTGCAGGACGACCCCGCCAACAACATTTATCCTATGGCCATCACCTCTTTTGATAAGGATGAGGTCTTCGTGGGTCGCATCCGCCGCGATTTCAGCGTGGAAAACGGCATGAACCTCTGGATTGTCAGCGACAACATCCGCAAAGGTGCAGCCACCAATGCAGTACAAATAGCTAAGTATATAATTGAAACAAAACTAGTTAATGCAGAATGAAGAATGTAGAATGAAGAATGACGCGAAGCACTGCTGGGCTTTGCCCCATTCTGCATTCTTAATTCAACATTCTTAATTTACAAATGAAAGTCTATAGAAACATAATAGAAGCCCGCAACATCCCCAACGCTGTGGTCACCATCGGCACTTTCGATGGCGTGCATCTTGGGCATCAGGCCATTTTCAAAAAGATGAAAGCATTGGCGCAAAGCGTTGGAGGACAAACGGTTGTGGTCACTTTCCAGCCTCATCCGCGTCAGGTGCTCAACATTGACAGTTCCAACTTGCGTTTCCTTTGCACGCCCGAGGAAAAACTCAAGAAATTTGAGGAGTTTGGCATCGACAATGTGCTGATTATCAACTTCACCAAGGAGTTTTCGCGCACGCCCTCCGAGGTGTTCATCAAGGACTACATCATCGACCACATCAAGCCCGCCTATATCGTGGTGGGTTACGACCACCATTTCGGCAAAAACCGCATGGGCGACTTCAGTCTGCTCAACGACTTGAAGCGAAAGTATAACTTCAAGGTGGAACGCGTTGCCGCTCAGGATGTTGAGAACATTGCCATTAGTTCCACGAAGATTCGCAATGCCTTGGCCGTGGGCAACGTGAAAAGTGCCAACCGACTGTTGGGCTACACTTATTCCGTTACCGCTGAGGTCGTGGTGGGCAACAAAATCGGGCGCACCTTGGGCTTCCCCACTGCCAATCTCGAACTGCCTCGGGAATACATGCTCATCAATCGTGGTGGTGTGTTTGCCTGCCTCGTCGATTATAATGGATTAATTTACAAGGCAATGGCCAACATCGGTCATCGGCCAACCATCGGCGACCGTGGCGAAGACCAGCCTATTATCGAAGTGAACCTCTTCGACTTTGACGGTGACCTTTATGGCAAGCAAATCCGAGTAAGATTCATCGACCGCATCCGCGACGAGGTGAAATTTGACAGTTTGGACGAACTGAAAGCCCAACTTGAACAAGACCGAGATAACGCTTATAAACTATTGGAGAACATTAACTTATAAATTATCACAAAACTTGCAAAACCCACAAAACCACATTTGTAAGGCTGGCGGCACGCAACCGCTTGCCGCTGGGAAGCAGCCGGTTGGCGTGCTTCCCTCATTCAGAAAAAAGTTTTGAAAGTTTTGTAGGTTTTGTGACGAAAAAAATGAAAATCCTGCTTTTGGTCATAGGAAAAACAGATGAAGACTACCTCATCACTGGCATCAAGAAATATGTCGGGCGGATTGGGCATTATGCCTCGTTCGAGATGAAGGAAATCCCCGACCCGCGCAACCGCAAGACCCTCAGCGAGGAACAACAAAAAATCGCTGAAAGTTCATTGATTCTGAGTCAGTTGCAGCCCTCCGACCAAGTCATTCTTTTGGACGAAAACGGCAAGCAGTTCACCTCGGTAAACTTCGCCGAAAGCCTTGAAAAACAAATGGCCTCGGGCGCGAAACGACTCGTTTTCGTCATCGGCGGGCCATACGGCTTCGCGCAAGAGGTGTACGACCGCGCCAACGCGAAAATGTCGCTCTCTCCCATGACCTTCAGCCACCAAATGGTACGACTTATCTTTGTTGAGCAACTGTACCGCGCCTTCACCATTTTGAAAGGCGAACCCTACCACCATCAATAATAAAACTGTAATAAAATCGTTATGTCACAAAACTATCAAAACCCTCAAAACCAAATTTGTATGACAGGCGGCTCGCAACTGCTTGCCACCGGAAAGCAGCCAGTTGGCGTGCTTTTCAACAACAACCTGAAGTTTTGTTCGTTTTGAGTGTTTTGTGAGAAAAAAGAAAACCATGAAAGCAATAAAAAACATTCTAATCATTTGTGCAACAATATGTTGCTTCGTTTCCTGCAAGAAAGAGGTCGACATGACCCTTGTGCAGAAAACCGTCTATGAAAACACCGACATCTCATTGTTTCATATCGATGACGCATGGGACGTCACTTTCGTCTATGACAGCCTGAAATCATACGTGGAACTGGAATATTCCGCCTATTTGGAAGAACACGTTTCGGTCTGGGATACAAACGGTTGGCTGGACATCGGGTTCAAAGGGGCGGTTTACAAACAGTCAGGGTCGGTTTTCAAGGCAAAAGTGCATACTTCAGAAAGAGAACATCTTTACATTAAGTCCGATAACGCCTCTGTCATCACTATGGAAGGGCTTTTCGAACTGGAAGATGGCATAAATCTTGAGTTGCACAACGGTTCTGTTTGCAACGGTTTAGAAGTCACTACCCAATTGTGTGACATCACTTTAACCTACGATTCGCACATTTATGGCGTAAACTTTAACGGAGCAAATTGCACCGTTTATGCAACCAAAAGGTCTTCCTGCAAGGGCTATTTCAATGTCGAGCAATCCTTCACCACGGATGTGGTCATTTCCTCGCAACTTATCGTTTTTGGCGGCTCGATGCCCTCGGCGTCCATTGAGGTCAAGGAGGCAAGCACCATTAATATGGTTCAGGCTGAAGTTGAAGACATGAGCGTTCATTTGGATGGTGCGTCGGAGGCCACCGTGAACGTTACGGAAACTATTAACGGCTTCGTTTTATCGGGTTCCACCTTGTATTACAAGGGTCATCCGCAAATCAATGTCGACTGTTCGGACGATTCACAAATGATTCCGCTTTGATTTTGGCCTAAAATTTGCAAGATTCACGGTTCACATGCAAAATCAAAACGAATAATTACTAATTTTGTCAAAAATTTCAAGCAATGAAAAAAACTGTTTTGTTCCTCGTCGCCGTCTTGTTTGCGACCGTCACTTTTGCCCAAATCGAGGTCGAATCCAAACTGCCCATCGACCCAAAAACGGAAAAGATTTGTTTCCGCAAGGTCATTCCAACGGAAGGTTCTCAGGATGAGGTGTTTAACCGCATCTACAGCCAGTTTATGAACACTTACTACAAGAGCCCTTCTACCATTTTGCAGCAAAACGATGGGCGCACGATGAAAGGCAAGCACCAGTTCCAGCTCGACAACGGCGACCCCGTGAAGTCAAAATGGCCTTGGATTACCTACTATTTCACCATTGAGGTGCGCGAAGGCCGTGTGCGCTACACCCTCACCGACTTCATGCAGAAGACCCAAAGCAACCATCCCTGCGAGGAATGGATGAATAAGGAAGACCCTATGTATCAACCCATTTGGGGAAGCTATCTGGATCAGATTGCAGCTTTTGGTGAGGATTGGGGACAAAAGTTTGAGGAGAGTCTCGTCCCCGAAAAAGTCATTGAAGAAGAAGAATGGTAAACTGAAATGGCAACTCGCGAACGCATAAAAAAAGGCTTCTCGAAACTTCTCAAGGAGGAGAAGTTGAAACTGATAGCCAACTACTTCGAGAACCCCGGAGAGGTCGTCAGCCTGCTGAAAAGCTACTGGCACTCCGACTCGAAGCAGCAGCAATTGTTTGACGAGTTCAGCGAGAACACCATCACCAATTTCTTCATCCCTTACGGCATTTCGCCCAACGTGACCATCAACGGGAAGGACTACATCGTGCCGATGGTCATCGAGGAAAGTTCGGTTGTGGCTGCGGCCTCGGCTGCGGCCAAGTTTTGGGGCGAAAGAGGCGGTTTCCACGCCGAAGTGATTGACGTGCGCAAGGTCGGGCAAGTGCATTTCGGTTGGAGCGGCGACAAGGAAAAACTTTTTGCGCTGTTCCCCGAAATCGAGAAACGCCTGTTGGCCGACACCGACACCATGACAGAGAAAATGCGCAAGCGTGGCGGCGGCATCCTTGGTATGCGCCTCATTGATTACAGCGCACAAATCCCTGACTATTACCAAATTCGCGTAGAGTTTGGCACGGGCGACGCGATGGGTGCCAACTTCATCAACTCCGTCTTGGAGCAGTTTGGCCACAGTCTGCAAGACTTCTTCGCCGAGCGCAACGACCTTTCCGAGGACCTTCGCAAGGTGGAAATCATTATGACCATCCTCTCGAACAACACGCCCGACTGTCGCGTGAAGGTTTGGGTGGAATGTCCTGTCAACCAATTGGATGGCATCGATGAACACCTTTCGGGTGCCGAATACGCCAAGAAATTCAAGAAGGCCGTCGACATTGCCCACATCGACACCGACCGCGCCACGACGCACAACAAAGGCATCTACAACGGCATTGATGCGGTGGTCATTGCCACAGGCAACGACTTCCGCGCCGTGGAAGCCGCCGGTCACACCTTCGCCTCACGCAACGGGCACTACGAAAGCCTGTCGTCGGTCACGATTGAAAACGGCATTTTCCATTTCGAGTTGGAGGTGCCGATGGCCTTGGGCACCATTGGCGGCCTGACGAGTTTGCACCCATTGGCCAAGAAAACTTTGGAGCTTTTGGGCAATCCCACTGCCAAAGAACTGATGATGATTGCCGCCACGATGGGCTTGGCCAACAACTTCTCCGCCGTGCGCTCCCTGACCACCAAAGGCATCCAAGCCGGCCACATGAAGATGCACTTGAACAACATCCTCAACCAACTGAACGCCAGCGAAGAAGACAAGAAAAAGGCGCGGGAATACTTTAAGGACAAGACGGTGTCGTATGCGGCGGTGGAGCAGTTTTTGGAGTCACTCAGAAGATAGTTTTCTCACGCAGAATCCGCAGAAATCGCAGAAGCGCAAAGCGACGCAAATAGAAATAATATGGCCACATTCAAGAATGATCCGTTGAGTTATAAAGTAATTGGGTGTGCTTTGGAGGTATATAAGACTTTAGGGCCAGGATTGTTGGAGAAAGTGTATCAAAAAGCACTTATGAAAGAACTTGAACTCAAGGGCTTAAAGGCCGAAATGGAAGTGCCGGTAAGTATTGTATATAAAGGGGACGAGATAGGAGAAGGATTGAGGTTAGACATTTTGGTTGAAAATCAACTCATCATAGAATTGAAATCTGTTGAAGAGTTAAATCCAGTTCATTACAAACAGTTGACTTCCTATTTGAAACTCACCGGAAAGAAAGTCGGATTGCTTATCAATTTCAATGTGGATGACTTGATGGATGGAATACATAGAATTGTAAACAACTACTGATATGGATGTCGTCTTTTTCACGCAGAATCCGCAGAAATCGCAGAACTTATTAGGATGCCTCTTTTTCACGCAGAATCCGCAGAAATCGCAGATTTTATTAGACGCAAAATTTGCGTCGCATCGCGATTCAAATAATTCACCGTATTCTGCGTGCCTTAAAAAAGCGTCGCATCGCGATTCATATAATTCTGCGGATTCTGCGTGTAATAAAAACATCACTTCACCATGATACAAGAATATCATTCCCACGGAAAATTCCTACTGACAGGCGAATACCTCGTCCTGAAAGGTGCCTTGGCTTTGGCCTTGCCATTGAAATTAGGACAAAGCTTTGAAGTAGAGCAACTTGAAACCAATAACGAACAAATCCAATGGAAGGCATGGCGGCCTGAAGGGAGATGGTTTTCAGTTACTTTAAACCGTGAAAATTTGGTGAATTTCTCCACCGATGACCCGGACAAAGCCATGCGGCTATGCCAAATCCTACAGGCCGTCAAGCAACTGAATCCCAAGGCTTTTGAAGGAAACGACATAAAGTTTACCACCCGCCTTGATTTTGACCCGAACTGGGGCTTAGGCAGTAGTTCCACCTTGATTGCCAATCTCGCAAGATGGGCCAAGGTGAATCCTTACGAATTGCTGAAACTGACCTTCGGCGGCTCGGGCTATGACATCGCCTGTGCTACAGCGGAGCAACCGATTTATTATCAACTTGTTAATTTAGAATCGGCCCTTCGACAGGCTCAGGGACCTCAACAAATTAAGGCCGTTGAGCCTGCCGAAACGCCGACACCAATGGTTGAAATTGTCGATTTTAACCCGCCTTTCGCCGAGCATCTGTTTTTCGTCTATCAAGGGCAAAAGCAAAGTTCGTCAAAAGAAATCAAGACGTTTTTGGCAAAGGCTAATCCTGCTGATTTACAGAAAGATATTGATGCTGTTTCGGAAATCAGCCGTGCCGTGCCGAAATGCGAAAGTTTGGACGAGTTCGCCATGCTGATGCAATGCCACGAGCGCATCATCGCCCGCTGCATCGGGCAGGAACCCGTGCAAAAGCGTTTCCCCGACTTCGAGGGTGTTTTGAAATCATTGGGCGCTTGGGGCGGCGACTTCATTCTTGCTACAACGGCATGGCCTGAAAATCAAGTAAAAGAGTATTTCAAGGGAAAGGGCTTGGAGGTGGTTTTCGGGTATAACGATCTTGTGAGGTGATGATTCGGAAAAATTCCTTACTTTTGCCCTATGAAAATCCATCATATCATAGCAATATCCGTTTGCGCCATACTATTGGCTGCTTGCGGCAAACTTGATCCAACCGCTGAGGCCGGTCGAAGGGTTGAAGATCCGTCACAAGTGGATGCAACCGCCGACAGCCTTCGTGCCGATTCCATCTATAACAAGGCCAATACCCTCTACCAAAATGCCCTGCATTATTGGGATATGGATAGCACTGTTGCTTGTTGCAAAGAATTCTACCAAGTGTTGGGACTATTGGAAGAACGCTTTTCTGTTGATAATCTTCCTGAAAAAGAGCAGCTTACTAAACCCGATAGGAGTATAATCAATCTCCTTCAGAGAACTTATAAAGGCCAGGGGACCCAATATTCGATTTCCTTGTTGCCGGAAGCAACCTCTTATTTCTATCGTCAAGCCTTGGCCATCAATAAGAAATACTCGAACTCGCGCAAATCATTTGGGAGCACTTTGTTTTTGATTGCCTATGGATTCGACATTTGTGACAGTTTTGACAGTGCTTGCTATTACTACGACAGCGCAATAAGATGCTTCGACAATGATTCTTCCGAACTCAATTTCAGGATGTCGGTCTCAAGGAAAGGTATCATCGACTACAAACTTCATCACGATGCTGAACCAGTTATCCGCGACCTGAAATCGCTGCTTCCGCATTGTAGTGAAGTTGACAACCAGGATGTTGAATTGACAATCGGTTGGATTTACAAAGAGGAGAAACAGCTTGATTCGGCGCTGGTGTATCTGAATCGGGCTTATGAGAAGTTTGAACATTCGGGGCTTTCGGACATGACAGCAAAAGCCCAAACGATAGAGTATTTGCACGAGGTTTATGAAGCTTTGGGCGATACAGAAAAGATGAACGAATATGCCCGTCTTTTGGCGCAATATCCTCACGCAAAAGAAGCCTTCGCACCCGTAACATCAGAACTTACCGCATTGTTCAACAACTACATGCTGAAAAAACAAGAAGCCGAAGCCCAACTGAAAAAGCAACAATCGGAACGACAAAACATTTTGGCGGTTGCATTGGTCGTATTGGCGGTTTTGGCTCTTGGGCTTTTGCTCATGCTTATCCACAAGCGGCACAAGCAAGCCGAAGCCAACCTCCGCGAAGAGCACCAACAACAGCGCGAAACTTTCGACCAGCAGCGCGAAGCCTTCAGCCAACAATTGACCGAGGCACAAGCTGCCTTGAAGGAAAAGACTTTTGAGGACTTGCTGAAGGAAGTGAAGCCCCTTTACGGCAAAGGCGGCCATCCGCGCGAGGGCATCTTGGAAGCCTTCAACAAGACATACCCCGATGTTTACGAAAAACTGAAATCCACCCATCCCGACCTGACCGAGCAAGAACGCGATTTGCTTGTGCTCAACTTTCTCAAATTCCGCATCAAGGAAGAAGCCGAGATTTTGGAACTAAGCCAAAACACGGTAGCAAAATACCGCTCCGACCTCATCAAAAAAGTGGGAAAAAGCCCCGTTTCCGACCTGTTGGTCTAAACAAAAATCTGTATTTGGATTTTTGTAATACACTGTTTTCTAAAGTATTGCAATTTATAAACCGAGAAAAAATCTGTAGTTGGGCTTGGAGGTTGATTTTTTAGTGGTTTTTTGTTATAGTTTTGCATTGTTGCAAAGTGCGACCGAAAGAACAAATCAATTAAAACTATAACGTCATGAAAAAAAATCTATTCCTTTTGACTTTGTGCCTCATGATGGGCACTGCGGCTTCGGCCTACGATTTCTGCTCGGTCTGCCCGACGGGTCAGACCCTGGCCTATGCCATCGCTTCCACCAACCCACCCGAGGTGATGATTGAAACATGTCTTGGCCCTTATTCGGGCGGTGTCACCATCCCCGAAACAGTGAGCATCGATTTCACGGAATATACCGTCGTCGGTATCGGCGAAAGGGCATTTTGGGAAGGCTGCTCGAGTATGAGCTACTCCGGGCCTTTGGTCATTCCCAACACCGTCCGATACATTGGTGCTCGCGCCTTTTGGGACTGTTGGTTCACAGGACCGTTGGTCATCCCGAATTCCGTCGATTACATCGGCGAATGGGCTTTCTATGGTTGCAGGAAGTTCACGAGCCTGACCTTGTCGGAGTCGCTCACCTACATTGAAGAGCACACCTTCGACGAATGCGACAACATGCGCGGCGACCTCATCATTCCCGAGTCGGTGCTCGACATCGCCAGTTGTGGGTTCAGCCATTGCGCTTTCGATGGCACACTTCGCCTGTCGCCCAACATGATTTATGTGTATGGCGACCCATTTTTCGAACTGTTCAATATCACTGCCATCGAGATTCCCGAGGGGGTCGGATATATTGATTGGATGGTATTCGATTTCTTGACCAAGCCGACAGAGCTGGAATTGCCTTCGACCATGATTTCCATAGAAGATATGGCCTTCCGCAATCTGCGAAATCTAAAACAGATGACAGTCAACGCGAGCACACCGCCTTTTATCTGTGACGAGACTTTCCAATATGTGAACCACGGCATTCCCGTTTTCATTCCTGTAGGGACTCTCGAAGCCTACCAAAACTCCCCTAATTGGTCGGAGTTCACGAATTTCATCGAGCTGCCGGGTGTCGGCGTCGCCGAGCATGAAGGCACAGCAGCGGTGGCCGTCTATCCCAATCCTACAACCGATTTAGTGAGAATCGAAGGCATAGAATCCGCCGAAGTGCAGGTTTGCAACGCCCTTGGGCAGTTGGTGAAGACCGTGCGCGATGCGAATGAAATCAATGTGGCTGGTTTACCCGAAGGCGTTTACTTGCTGCGGATTGCGGATGCGGAAGGAAATATTTACACAAACAAAATTACGGTACGATGAAAAACATAAAGATTTATGCTCTGCTTGCTCTACTGCTGGCAGTGGCGGGCTCGGCGAAGGCACAATCTGATCTGCTTTGGTCAGAAGACTATCAAGTTGGAAACATCAACTACAATTCCAAAACCCCTGTCGTCCGCGGCATTGAGGACGTGAAAGACTACGTCGAAGTGACGGGAGTGACGCTCAACAACGGTGAGACCCTGTTGGAGATAGTCACCTATGACATTGATGGAAACATTGTTTCAACAAAATCAATGGGCACCCATTCATCCTACGAAAAGACGATTGTTGACTACCAGATGGACGGCTTCGATTATGTCTATGTCCTTTGCAATGAGCGACTTGAGTTCTACAAATCGAGGGTTGTCCTCCAGAAATTCAATTTGGATGGCGACTTGGTTTGGGAAGAAACCCTCCAAAACGAGGCTGACACCTCATTCATGGCCCAGCATATAGCTTTGGCCTCCGATGGTCGTTTGGCTTTGGCAATCTACAAGGAATACGATTATCCCGCCCCTGGCGATGATTACATTGTCACTGTCACCGTCCCGCAACTGTATTGCTACGATGCTGACGGCAATCTGTTGTGGCAGAGAGACTTTGATGCCAGCGGAGCCAACCCCTTCCTTTATGATGTTTTTGCCATGGACGAAACGCTGCTTTTGTTTGGGGCAAACAGGCATTTGACCAAACTTGATTTCGACAACAACCTGATTTTTGAGGGCACCGCTTGCGACACAAGGGGATTCTCGAATATCCAGTCGACCGCTGACCATCATCTTTTGGTTACAGCAACAATGGCTTATAAAGTTTCCAAAATCGATTCGGAAGGAAACTTGGTGTGGGCACATGATTATGGCACCAATTTGCCCAGTAATGTGTCGGGCGACGAAATCAGGGCGATGGTGCAAGATGAGGAAGGCAACATTTATGTAACGGGCAGACACTTCGGTTCGAATTACGGAATGCCTAACCACACCAACAACGATATTCTTACGTTGAAATACAGTCCCGACGGACAGCTGCTTTGGGAAAACCGCTATGCGTTTGGCGGCAACAACGCCGACATCGGTAATGCGCTTTTCGTCAGAAACGGGAATGTCTATGTGGGTGGCGAGAGCCAACGATTGGGCGTGGGGAATGACTACGATTACATCGTGCTCAAATTGGATGCCGCAACGGGCGAAATGACAGGTTGTTATCGTCACGATAGGGACGACCGCGACGATGCCATTTCCTCGGTCTACGTGTTCGACGACGGCAGAGTGGCCATTACCGGACGGAGTGAAGCCCAGTCGGAATATGTGTGGACGACGCAGCTCTTTGAAGATATAACGTTGTACTATCCTTTGATTCCAAAAACAGGCGAGAAGCAGTGGGATATTCGGTTTGATTTCTATTACGGAGATTCGCGATACGAAATCGCGAGACTTGGCGATGAAATTGAATTTGAGGGACAAACCTATAGGGAGTTGACTGTATTATATGATGACTTGAATTACACAGAGTTATTTGGCCTTTTGCGCGAAGAAAACAAAAGAGTGTATCTCAAGCGTTGGTCACCAGGGCTTCAGCATTTTATGGAGGAGGAAGTCTATTATGACTTCAATCTACAAGTCGGCGATTGGTTTTCTGTGGGTGACGAAGTGGAACCAGGATTTATCCAAGTGATGGCTATTGAGGAGGTCGTTTTGGAGGACGGCTCGGTACGAAACAAGTATGTGTTCAATGAAGGTTGGGGAGTCAATCCTGAAGAGCCTGAAGTTTGGATTGAAGGCATTGGCAGCTTGTCGGGCATCCATTGGCGGTACATTCCTGGTTGGACGGCAAGTGGTTTTGCTTATTTGCAATGCTATTTCGAGGATGACAACCTCGTTTGGACGGACGGTGAATGTTGGGACGATGTGGAGGAAGTTGTCGTTGAGAGCGTCAGTTTGTATCCCAATCCCGCCAGCGACATTGTTCGTGTTAAAGGCGCAACCGCTACCGAAGTGAAAATTTACAATAGTCTCGGGCAATTGGTGAAGACGGTGGAAAACACAAATGAAATTAATTTGGCGGGCTTGCCGAAAGGTATTTATTTGCTACGCATTACCGATGCGGAAGGGAAAAACCGTGTGGCGCGGGTGATGAAAGAGTAAGAAAAAGTTGTAAAATAAAACAGTAATACGCTAATACTCAAATAAGTAGGTTTTCAAAAGTTTGTAATGCCCGTTGGACTTGAAAAAATGGCGGTTTTTTTCTATACTTTTGCTGGAAAGTTTTCGAAGACTTAAAATCAAGTTTCAACTAACCTCTAAATTCAATTGTTATGAACAAATCTATCAAAACCATCATCGCCCTGACGGCGCTTTTCGTCATCGGATTCCTCGCCTTGGAGGGATGCAACAAGAAAGAGGCACAGCAGCCCAAGGTTTCCGGCTTCTTCGTTTCGGGATGCAACGACATCGTTCTCCATCGCGACAATGAACAGAATGACACGATTTACGCGACCGCCGTTGACGACACGAAGTTGAAAATCAGCACTACAAACACGCCATTCTATTGCGACGTTGACACCATCCGACCTGAAATCCAAACGCAGGAACAAAACATCTCCATCGAACTGCTCTATGATGATTCGTGGGCCGATTGCTTGTGCGGTCGCCATTTGGACATCATCATCGAAAACCTGAAGTTGGGACAAACCTACTCCGTCTGCATCAAGAAGGACGAGCGCGACTATTTCCAATTCGAGGTCACTTTTGGGTCTGACACGAATTTGATGTTCGTCCGATGAATGTAAGAGGGTAAAACGAAAGGAAGCCTCTTCCAAAAGCCATCTGTTTTAAGCATATAATCTGCTCAATTTGTGTTATTTTTACAAAATTGAGCAGATTATAATTTTACAAACATTCATTTAAATAATTCATTACCAGTAATTTCATTCTGAACATTGCTTGCAAATTCATTGCGTACCAATCCGTATGGAGTGATTAAGGTGATGAAGATGGATTTTTGCTTGGGAAGAACTTCTTGAAGCCTGTTTTTTCGGTGCTTTAGACGCTTGTCTTCTGCCGAATTGAGGCGGTATTCCTCGTCGGAGAACTTCATCTCACAGAGATTGGCCACATGGTCGTCGCGGTCAATGACCATGTCAATTTGTGCGCCAGCATGACCGTCATCCGACGCTTCAACCTGCCAAGCAAAAACATTGGTTTGCACCCCGCTGATGCCTAAAGCCTGTTTCAGTTGCGCAACATGCTGGAAACAAACCCGTTCAAAAGCCAAACCATTCCAAGCGTTGTAGGTCGGCGTGTCAATACTGTGCATCCAGAAGTCAGGGTCGTTGGTCTTGTTTTCTTGGACGAATTTGAAATGGAACAGGGTAAAACTGTCCATCAATTGATATATCGCTTTATACTGAGCACTTCCGATAGCCCTGTATTTCCTAATGAATCCACAATGTTCGAGGTCGCCAAGAATCCTGCTCAACTTGCCGTTATTGGTGATTTTTCCTTTTTCAATCAACTCCTCACGGGTCATGCCTATCTTAACCCGTCCCAGCACCGTCACCACTTTGATGTAATCCCCTGGCGAGCGGAACAAGGAATCATACAATTCGTCAAATTCAGAATGTAAGCGGCCCATTGGATTGAAAACCAGTTGGTCAATGTTTTGGTCGATGCTCAGTCCTTTTTTCAACAACGACCAATAATAGGGCACCCCTCCAAAAACCATGTAACCTTTGATGATGGCATAACGGTCGAAAGCCAATTTCATGCTTTTTGCATAATGCTCACATTCGTTCAAGGTGAAGGGCTGCAATTGTATTTGTCGCGTCACCCGATTGTGTAAGCCCCCATGATTCTTGATGATTTTATTGATAATCCACGAGGTAGCCGAGCCGCAAACGATGAGTAGTACATCCCTCCGCGCCGAGGCCATGTTGTTCCAAAAATATTCCAATGCCGAAACAAAAAAGGAACGGGGCGTGTCCATCCACGGCATTTCGTCGATGAAAACCACCTTGCGTTTCCTACGCGATGCCTTGATGAGTTCGTTGAGCATGGCAAAAGCCTCAATCCAAGTTTCGGGAATCTTTTCGCCCTTCCATCCACAGTTTTTCAGCGAGGCAAACCAAGCCTCAAGTTGCTTCTCCATTGGCGCATGTGAGTTGCCAGAATGTTGGAAGGTAAATTGATAGTCGAATGTTTCCCTGACGAGAAATGTTTTGCCAATGCGCCGCCGACCATAAATTGCGACAAACTCCGAATAATCAGATTGATACGCATCCATCAATTCCTGTTTCTCTTGGTTTCTTCCTATCATTTTACAAGTGTTTTACAGTTGCAAAAATATGAAAAACAAGAATTATAATCTGCTCAATTTCGATTTTTTTTGCCAAATTGAGCAGATTATAAACACATCATTCACAAAGTGACAAAGGAATCCAAATAATTTCCTATCTTCGCAGCGCAAAACACATCGGAAATGGAAAACAAATGGTTAAACGAGGCCTTCAAGGGCGAGATGTCGGGCGGCTTTCAAGGCAAAGTGGGCTGGCAATGCCCATCTAACATTGCCTTGGTGAAATATTGGGGCAAAAAAGGAAAACAACTTCCTCAAAATCCGTCAATTAGTTTTACATTGTCGGAATGTCGCTCCGAGACATTCGTTGATTTTGAAAAAGCCGAAAAATTTGGTTTCCAATTCTTTTTCGAGGGCAAGGAAAACTCCGCTTTTGGCGCGAAAATCGAGAAGTTTCTACTTGAGAATCAGTCGTTTTTCCCTTTCATTAATCAACTGAATCTGAAAGTTGAGAGCCGCAACACCTTCCCACATTCTTCTGGCATTGCTTCTTCGGCCTCCTCGATGAGTGCTTTTGTGATGTGCTTGTTGAACATTGAAAGTCAGATGGTTGGCAAAAACATTGATATGAAGAAAGCTTCTTATTTCTCCCGTTTAGCTTCTGGCAGCGCGGCGAGGTCAGTGTTTCCGAAAATGGCACTATGGGGCGCAACAGCGGCTTATGAAAGCAGTTCCGACGAGTATGCCGTTACGTTGGAAAGTGACATTCATCCTGTATTCAAGACCTTCCATGACAGCATCCTTGTCGTCAGCGATGCAAAAAAATCCGTTTCCAGTCGTGCTGGCCACGCATTAATGGAAGGAAATCCTTATGCTTCAGCGCGTTATGCACAAGCCAACGATAATGTCACGAACCTGCTCATGGCCTTGAAATCAGGTGATTTGGACACTTTTATTGATATAAGCGAGTCGGAAGCGATGCAACTTCATGCTTTGATGATGTGCTCCCATCCTTCCTTTATTTTGATGAAACCCAACACCTTGCGTATCATTGAGGAAGTCAGGGCTTTCCGAAACGAGTCCCACATTCCGCTTTGTTTCACTTTGGATGCCGGACCCAATGTGCATTTACTATATCCCGAAATTGTGGCCAAGGAAATTGGCTATTTTGTGGAACGTAGGTTGGTAGATTATTGTGTTGGTAATCAGTGGATTATTGATAAAGTGGGCAATGGCCCAAAAAAGTTGTTGTAATGAGAGACCGTTACTATAGCAAAGTCATCCTTTTCGGAGAGTATTCGATGATTTTCGATGCCACCGCGCTGATGATTCCACTGAAACGCTTTTCGGCGCAATGGCAGTTTCCGCAAAGTCGGAATCTTGCTTCATCACTTCCCTCCAACCATAGTTTGAAGCAGTTTTGCAAATATCTTTCTGAAAACCAAGAATTATCGAATCTCTTTGACTTTCAATCTTTTAATAAAGACTTGAACGAAGGTTTGTTCCTCGCTTCCAATGTGCCTTCGGGCTATGGTTTGGGCAGTTCGGGAACGTTGGTCGCGGCGGTTTACGACCGTTACGCCATACAAAAAACCGATGACTGCCTGCAACTGAAAACCCTTTTCGGCCTAATGGAGAGTCATTTCCACGGAAGCAGCAGCGGCATCGACCCTTTGCAATGCTACCTTGGTCAGCCATTCAAAATCACGCCAAAAGGTGTTGAGTTACTTTCGGATGATTTCCTCAAAAAAGACATCCACATCTGCTTGATTGACACAAAGATAAAGAGCAATACCAAGCCTTTGGTCAATCATTTCAAAGCACAGCGCGAGCATCCCGAGTTTTTGAACCGATTCCAATCGGAGTATGTGCCTTGTGTGACTTCCTGCATTAATTCAATGATTGAAGGCAATAAAGAGTTGTTTTTCAAATCGTTGAAACAACTTACCCAAGGCCAATTGCAGTTCCTTCGCCCGATGATAACCGAAAACACGCTCGACCTTTTCACGACCGATTTTGGTTTCAATTTCGGCGTAAAAATCTCTGGTTCAGGCGGTGGCGGCTATGTTTTGGGCTTCACGGATGATGTTGAAAAAGTCAACGATTTGCTCAAGAATTTTGAGGTGATTTGGATTTGATTCTGATTTATATTCAGCCGAATCAAGGTATTTTTATGCAATTGCGGCCAAATAAACACCTATATATTCAGCCGCATCGAAAAGTTTTTGTATCTTTGCGGCCAAATATAGGACAAAAATGGACAGAATCATTGGACGGAAGCAAGAAATTGAAGAACTTAACAATCTCTATAACAGTGGGAAAGCGGAGTTTGTCGCCATTTATGGCCGTCGCCGTGTGGGCAAGACCTATCTCGTGAAAGAACTCTTTCAAAACAAAATGGCCTTTTATCACAGTGGGCTGTCGCCTTTCGACAAGGAACGCAAGATTGACATGCAAGACCAACTTGAGGCGTTTTATTCCAGTTTGACGCAACACGGCATGGCCGAAAGCAGTTGCCCGCAGTCGTGGATGGAGGCTTTCAGGATGTTGGGACGACTGCTTGACGAACTCGATGACGGCGGACGGCAAGTCATCTTTATCGACGAGTTGCCTTGGATGGATTCGCCTCGCTCCAAATTCTTGGTGGCTTTCGAGCATTTTTGGAACACATGGGGTGCGTGGCGCGACCGTGTGATGCTCATTGTTTGTGGCAGCGCAACTTCGTGGATGCTCGACAACCTCATTAATAACAAAGGTGGCCTCTACGACCGCCTGACTTGGCAAATCAAGTTGTCGCCGTTCACGTTGGCCGAGTGCAAGACATTTTTCAAGCGAAAAGGTATCGCCATGTCGGACTATGACATAGTGGAGGCATACATGATTTTCGGCGGCATACCTTACTATCTCAACTATTTCCAAAAAGGAAAAAGCCTTGCACAAAACGTTGATTTATTGCTGTTTGAAAGAAACGCGAAACTCGACATGGAGTTTCAACGGCTGTTTGGCTCGCTCTTTGTCAATCCGGAGGCGTATATGGCGGCGGTTAGATTGCTCGCGAAAAAACACATCGGTTTCACGCGCATTGAGTTGGCCAAAAGTCTCGGTGTCAATCCGGGCGGAACGTTCAGCAAGATGCTCGAAACGCTCGCGGCCAGCGACTTCATCGAAAGTTATCACCCTTTCGGCCAAAGCAAAAAGGAAATCCGCTACAAACTCATTGACCCATTCTGCCGTTTTTATCTTAATTTCATTGATAACCAAAACATTACAGACCGCTCCTTTTGGCAACACAACCAAAACATGCCATCGCTCAACGCTTGGCGAGGCATTACTTTCGAGCAAGTCTGCTTCGAACATGTCGGCCAAATCAAGCGTGCGTTGGGAGTTGAAAACGTGGCCTCGAAAGAATCGGCTTGGGTTGTGCGCGGCGACAACGACCACAGCGGGACGCAAATCGACATGCTCATCGTGCGCGACGACCGCGTAGTCAACCTGTGCGAAATGAAGTTCCTCTCGAAAGAATACGAGCCGACTGCCGACGATGAGATGAAACTTCGAGCGAGAATCGCCACTTTGCAAGAGCAATTGTCGTTCAAGCAAATCGTACACCTGACTTTGGTGACAACGGTAAACTTGAAACACAACGCCCACAGCGGCGTGATTCAGCAAGTGGTGACTTTGGGCGCGTTATTCGCTTGATTGATGCCACAAACCCGAAAATTCCTTATTTTTGCCGCTTCAAAAAACGCCATGTCAGCCCTGAAAAACATAGAACTTTGGATTGAACGCACCTTGATCTCGGTCATCGACTTTTTCTATCCGCCTTTCCGCAAGGTGATGAGCCTTGAGCTGTTCCGTTACGCGGCATGCGGCGGAATGAATCTTGTGTTGGAGTGGGTGCTGTACTATGTTTTCTATCATTTCGTTTTCAAAGGCCAGGTCTTCGACCTTGGCTTCATTGCCTTTACGCCTCACATCGCGGCCTTCGTGTTCAAGTTTCCCATTACTTTCCTGACGGGTTTTTGGATGGCGCGCCACATCAGTTTTTCGGGTTCCACATTGCGTGGTAGAACGCAGATTGTCAGGTATTTTCTCGTTACAGTCGGCAACATCCTCATCAACTATTTCGGCCTGAAGCTTTTCGTCGAAGTGTTCCAATGGTGGCCGACCGTTTCCTATGTTATCATCTCCGTCATCTGCGTGACATTCAGCTACTTGACGAACAAGTTTTATTCGTTTAGGAAAGAGAAATGAGATTTCACGCAGAATCCGCAGAATCTACAGAACTTTCAATAGCCCAGCACTCTGTTCATCCTATTGTAGATCAATTCTTTGTATTTGTTTTTCATTTCATCCGACAAAAACGATTCATCTATTTTCTCTTCCCAAGCAGGCAGGCATTTCTTGAATTGCTTTATCATTCCATCAATGATTTTTTCTGAAATTCCAGCCTTGCTTGCGGCTTCAATAAAATCTTTGCGGTTAATGCGACGCTTTTTCCCGTTCAAAGTGAGTGCCAACTCTTCCGTATCAGCAGGATTTACTATGGTTGAATTGAGCAAGTCGTAGGCAGGAGAAAGCTCGTAACGACCTGATTCTTTGGAAAGCAACGAAAAGTTCTTCAAATGCATGTCATTATTGCCCGTAAGCCAGCAAAACAGCACCACTTCATAGAAATTGACCAAATCCAGCTGGGGAACTGAAGAGTGTTTTTCAATTGCTTTGGCCACTTGTTCATAGGAACTGCGGTATTTGTATTCGGTCTGACGTTCAGTCAGTTGGCAAAAATCTTCCATCGGCAATTTGTTGCCTATCGCATCACGATCCATGCGGCGAGTGAGGTAGCCCAACGAACCATCGGCAAGATGAATCAGAGAATGTTGCGCCGTCCTAATACCTGCCATCTCTGCCAAATGCATAGTAAGGTCTTCGTTTTCTGGAAGTTCTGAAAAAAGCGAAGTTTGAGGTTTGAAGATATAAGCACCCCATAAACCGACAATCGTCAATCGTTGGCCGCCTTCATGTTTCTGTAGGTTGAGCGACAACTTTGGCTGCACACCTGTAAGTGTGGTCTGCGAGCGGATGATTTGCAGGGCCAAGCGGTCCATGTCGGCTTGGGTATAATCCATTACAGGAGCATCGGACATGCCGAAAAATTTACGGGCGCAACGGGCATGGAAATCATGCTCACCCTTATCCAATTCCTTATAACAAAACAAGCATCTATTCATCGCTTTCTTCTTCATTTTCAGGTACAACACTTACTGCGCCAATGCAGTCCTTGCAACACAAAAGCAGCAGTGACATGCGGTCAAGGATGCTGATGTCGGTATTACGTATGGCCACATCCAAGAGCCAACCTTCAGGTATCAGCCCGTCGAAAAACGGGAACAAGACAGGGCTTTGATAAGCTTCTTCGCGCAAAGGCAAAGTGAGGCTTATCGGCTCTGCAATGGGCATCGCCAAATATGCCTCGTCGTATTGAAAGGCATAACCTTCATCGGTTTCACTGAGTTTGCCGGCTAATGTGTCTCTGTAATAAACCAATGCTTGTTTCATGCCTTATCCTTTCTTGGTACGGGAGCCATCTCATAATTAAACAAACCAAGCACTTGGTTGACTTTGTCAAGCCTAACGGTGGCTTTACCTTGCTCCATCTCGCGCACGAAATTCAAGCCCACGCCTGATTTGAAGGCAAGTTGTTCTTGGGTAAGGCCGTATTGTTTTCGGAGCCGTTTTACGGTTTCTGTCAATAGTGTTTTTTTCATCGTTTTACATCCTTTCGGCTGCAAAAGTAATACTTTTCGTTGAAATTACATTGGAAATGATGTAAAACTAATGAAAAAGTACAAAATTATACCCGATAGGATATAAAAAGCAATCTTCCCAAAAGAGTTTTTTGGCATTTATGCTGATTATTTCTCTTATTTCCATATTTTTGCCATCATAAAACAACACATAATGATATAGAAAGCAACAACATATTGACATAGAATAAGCGATTCGAATCAGTTCTTGGCGCTCATTATTTCCACAAAGTCCTATTTTAGGACACTTCTCCAAGAGCAAGTTTCTGAAACGCCGTTGTTAAGGCGTGGAATGACTTGTTTGGAGAAGTGGGAGTGGAAACCCTGAGTGCCGAGCAAGAAATATCTTCCACGCTTTTTTCATGTCACAAAACAAGACATGGCGCAATGGTAAACACGGACAAAGTGCATATCGGATACCTTATTAAATCCGTCTTTGACGAGAGCGGAATGACCGTGAGCGAATTGGCTCGGCAACTCCACTGCGAGCGCACCAATGTCTATACCATCTTCAAACGCCGCACCGTGGATGTCGAACTGTTGGCCATGATTTCCGAAATACTCAACCACAACTTCCTTGACGATGCGATGAAACTCTATGGCCTGACAGCCACTTTCAGTCCAAAACTGGAACTCAACATAAGTTTTGACGGCTTCACCGCCGAAAAAGTGGAGCGACTGAAGGAAATGCTTTCGGAGTTTAACGAAAAGGCGTGATTATTATTCACGGAAAGCGTGAGGATAAGTCACAATAGGAGTTATTGACGCGCTACCAATACTCTCTATTTTTGCAGCAACATCAATTAAGTCAAACTAAACGTCAAAAAAATGAAAAAAGTAACATTTACGATGCTCTTTGTCATGTTGACCTTTGCGGCATTCTCTCAGAAGTATGTCCACAACATCTCTCAATCTAATGCACGAGCCATCGAATCTCAATTTGGAGTGCTGACTGCACCCGTCATTGGCGAATTGGGCGAAATCTCGCCGAACAAGATTATTGATTCCTGTCAATGGAACATCAGCGGAGTCAAGGACGCTGCAACTGAAATCCGTCCATATCTTGACGAGTACAAAAAATACACAGTTGCAAGATATTGTAGCAAAAATGGTTACGATCTGATTATCAGCCCAATGTTTCAGGTACGGACCAACCCAGAGGGTAATATTATGACGGTTACAGTCACGGGGTTCCCTGCCAAGTACAAGAAATTCAGGCCCGCTACAAAAGAAGATAGTTGGATGCTCCCTTTCCTAAACAACTTTGAGAGCGAAAGGAAAGTCAAAGAGGCCATAAACCAATAAAAATATGTAGAAATGAAAAAGACAAGACTTTTAATATTGACGTTGGCGATAATAGCCTCTGCCTCAGTTTCGATGGCACAAACGTTGGTTACCTCGACCCAAGCCTCAACGACGGTCATCCTTCCCAAATCTGACAGAGTGAAAGGGCTTGTCATCAGGCCTGAGGTGGGAGTGGGAACGGAATTGCTTAGTTTTAACCGAATCATATTAGATGCTAATGGAATCGTTGCTTACCAGTTTAATCCCTACATTGCGGTTGGTGGAGGGGTAGGTTTAGAAGTATTCGGTGATGTATGGACATCATGGTTTGGCAACTTCCGTGTCTACTTTTCAGATACTTATGTCAGTCCTTACATTGACCTTAAATTAGGTAGTCAAAGCAAGGATTTTATGGGAAGTGCGATGCTTGGAATACAATGCAAATGTTTTGATTATGGTGCTTCACTAAGTACATGACAAAATTTCGAATATTTTAATAATTGGTTGTCTGTCAGTGTTTAGCAATACTGAGGATATGGTATCGAGTCCGTATTTGAAGAAGGA
>ONKQ01000032.1 GCA_900318465.1 uncultured Bacteroidales bacterium | reverse complement strand
CGATTGCATCTGATAACTCCTCACTTTTGTGTGGTCCTGGATGATTTGGAAGTAATCCGTGTTGCCCAAAGGCGTCAGATAGTCCTCGGCGGTGATGTCACCCGTAGGTGTTTCGACGACGAGTTTGTAGGTCTTGCCCGCCTCACCTTTGAAGGGTTGCTCCGAAACAAAAACCATGCTGCTACGGTCAACTGCCTTTTCCATATAAGGAATCGTGTCGTTGCCGCAAAGCACGAAAACGCGGTTGATTTCAGGCAAAACAGCTTGGTTGTCGCCCCATTGATGCACAGGTGAAATGGTGACGCGGTGCTGGCGCATCTCGGTAGTCACATTGCCGAACACGGCTACGGTGCCGTTCAAAACCTCGCCATCCGGCTGATTGAAACTGTTGATGTCAACTTCATCGATTCGGCTGCAAGCGACTGATAGTAAGACGATAGTCAACAATAATAAGGCTTTAAACTGTCTCATCATATTATTTCGGTTTGAAAATATAACACTGTATAGGGTTTATTATTGTCTTTCAGGGATCAAAAAGACTTTTCTCAAACAAGAAGCGTGGCCCTGTATGCTCACATCTTCAAGAGGAGGCCCTAGGAAAGCCCAAAATAACAAGATGTTAATAGCAGTCCACGCTTTGAGCGTTTGGAGCTGCTATGCTCGCATAGTTATATTTGCTTTCCACTTTCAGATCAGCGATGTCGCAGTTGAAATTTCCTAGGTTTCCTCTTGCAACACGAAGCATAACGCTTCTTTTCCATTATGTCTTGGTAATGAGAATTACGTCCCAAAACCAGTGGCAAAAATAGGGAAAAATTGGGATGAGTAAGAGGTTTACGAAAGATTTGTATCAGATTTGTTTCCAAAAATGCCTTGCAACTCCGCTTTCAACCAGCTAAAATCCTCTTTTTCAGGAATTAGCTGCCTCAATCGACTTCCTGTTTGTTTATGGAACACTACCCATTGGAAAACAAACAAAGCCGTATAAGTCAGCGAAGTGGTGATGGCAGCGCCTCGGATACCTAAAGTAGGAATCAAACTAAAGGCGGCTATCAATGTGACAGAAAGCCCGATAAGTGAGGCGTATAGATTGTATTTCGGCTTGCCGGTACCGGAAAAATAGTTGGCCAAAATGGTGTGCGCTGAATAGAAAACAATTCCGGGTGAGATTAGCAAAATGATGGGACGAATATCGGCAAACTCTTCCGAGAACAACAACTCAAAGAAAGCCGTCGGGAGCAGACAAATCACCAACAAAGCGGTGAAAGTCAACAGAACTGCGAGTTTCATGAAGCGCAAGGTGAGTTGTGAAGCACGTTGCTTGTTTTCGGTGTTGCTCAAGGCGGAAAACGCCACCAAACCGATGCTTTGTCCCACAATATTGACGCCTTCAGTGACTTGTGTTCCAGAGGCATACACACCGATGGACCTTTCGTCGCAATGCGTTTTCAACAGATAGAGACTCAGCCGCTTGTTGAGTGTGCCGACCAAAGCTGAAAGTTGCAAAAACGCTCCGTAATGAAGCATTTCTTTCAGACTGTCCTTCAATGGCTCTCGCTCCTCGCGCTTCAGTTTGGGGAATAGGAGAATCCAGCCAATCAAAGTGGCCAAACTGTAGCCGCAAAGTTGGGAGTAGAGTAGGGCCTTGGCAGTTCTCAGATTGAGCACGAAGATGAGCACTGCCATCATCGAAACTTGGGTGAGTATTTGCGTGAGAAACAACCAGTTATAGGTGGAAACTTTTTCTTTTCCAAGGAAATGGTTGAGGTTGAAGCCGTGGAAGCTGTAAACGCAGGTCATCACAAGGACGAGCCAGGCATAGCCTTCGGGGACAATGTTGTGATAAAAATTTGGAAAAAAGGCCATTACATTGAACAGCAGCACATAAAGCAGCATCACAAAAGCAATCCAACAGTAGGAAATGGTCATTAAGGTCGTGAGTTTTTTGCGTGGTGTGAAATACACCAATCCGCTGCCGGCGATGAGCTCGATGCCTATTAATAAAAAGGTGATGTCGGTTTGTGCAATGAAGGCCTTGCCCCATTCGGCAGCACCGAGGCATTTGGTGCCCATGATGAGCGTAGCCATCTGCGTTAGCACATTGATAGCCCTTGCCGCACCCGTTCCGAGGATTTTCTTGAACATGTGGATTTAACGCTTCACGAATTTCACGGTTTGGTGGCCATCGATGCGGATAAGATAAAGTCCAGCCGCCAAATCGTTGACCGAAACTTCGTTTTCACCATTGATGGTCAGCGTTTTGACGCAGATGCCAAACGAATTGTAAATGCTGATTTCTGTATCTCTTTCAAGTCCCTCAAGGCGTATCTTGTCGTTGGCGGGATTGGGGTAGAGGTGTATCGCTGTGCCGTCGTTTTCGTCCACGCCCGTGCCATTGAAGAAAGCTGCCAAAGTAATGTCTTGGTCGACGAGTATGGTTCGTGGATTGTCTGTGTTGTCGTCGCCCCATTTCACGAAGTAATAATTGTCGTTGGCGATGGCAGCCAAGGTCGCAGTGCTGCCAGCCACATAGTTGCCTCCTCCCATCACATAGCCTTGATTTTCATCGTATTGCACGGTGATGGTATAGGTCTGTACAGGCTCTGGCGCGAAATAGGCTGTATAAGTGGCATCGCCTATCACGATGATGTTGCGTGGATTGTCGGTGTTGCCATCTTGCCAGCCAGTGAAGTAGACGCCATTGTTAGGAACGGCACCGATGGTAATGGAGGCGTTGGCCGCATAGGTGCCTCCACCATAAACGTTGCCCAAAAGCAGATTGTTGCTCTCGACAATGATTTCGTAAGTCTCTTGTGCGGCCTCGAAAATGGCCGTTAAGGTCATGTCTTGCGTGACTGTGATGCTGCGCGGGTTGTCGGTGTTGCCGTCGTCCCAGCCAGTGAAAACGGAATGGGGTGAAGGTGTCGCACTGATTTCGATGATGGTGCCTTCGAGATATTCGCCGCCGCCACTAACACTGCCGAGCAGGATATTGTTTGACAGGACGGTAATTGTGTAGGTCGGTGTGCCGCTCTGGTAAAACGTTGCAGTATAACTTGCGTTGCCCGTCACGGTGATGTGGCGCGGATTGGAGCCGCCGCCATCGTTCCAACGGAGGAAAATGTAACCCGGGTTGGCAGTGGCCGTCAGGGTGGCCGTGCTGCCATAGTCGTAAATTCCGCCTCCGGTCACGGTTCCGCCTTCAACGGGGTCGCTGGCCGTGGTGATTTCGTATTGCAAGAGGCTGAAGACGGCTTTGTAGGCCGCATCGCCTTCAACGACGACTTCTCTTGGGTTGTCACTAATGCCGTCGTCCCATTTGATGAACTCATATCCTGGGTTGTTGTGGGCGGTCAAAGTGATGGTGTCGCCGTAATAATGGGTGCCGCCGCCAGTCACGCTGCCTGCGCCTTCAGGGGCAACTCCGGTGGCGATGGTGCAAGTTTGCCTTGTGAAGATGGCACTGTAGACACGGTTTTCAGTGACAACTATGGTGCGAGGGTTGTCGGTGTTTTGGTCTGTCCATCTCGAAAACACATAGCCAACGAAAGGCGTGGCCGAAATCTCAGTGGTGTCGCCATAATAGAAGGTGCCACCGCCGCTAACGCTGCCCCAGTCGGGGTTCTCGCTCACGACGCTGATGGTGTATTCAATTCGGCCAAACGAAGCGATGAAAGTGCTGTCTTGTGTGACAATAATATTTCGCGGGTTGTCGGTGATGCTGTCGTTCCACATCAGGAACTCGTGGCCGACATTGGGGATGGCCTCAATGGTGGCGGTGTCGCCATAGTGATATTCGCCGCCGCCGATGACGGTGCCCCAATCGGGGTTATCGGATTCGAGTGTGAGAGTGAATGTCGGTTGAGGTGGGGCAGGCTTCACGACGAGGTCGGTGATGATGATGAACTCTTCGGGCTGATACAGGACTTCGCCGTCTTTATAAACCGTTTGTGCATCGGTATAATACACTCCGCTTTCGTTGACGACCAAGTTGCTGATTCCAGAAAGTTCGGGTAAGGCGTATAAAACCTCGCCGTCTTGCCAAATATAAACAACGGTATCTGTCAGGGAAATCCCTGTCCAATAGAGGCTGCCTTCAAATTCGGCAATGTTCACAAAGTTGGCGTTTTCCATTTGGTAGATGATGGAGTCGTTTTGCCAGATGACACCGTATGAAAGGGAATCGTTTGCAACCTTGAACCCCGCCGCATAGAGGTTCCCGCCATCAAAGCAGATGTTTTCGACGCTCGAAACGGTATCTTCCATCCAAAGGAGCGAGTCGTTTTTCCAAACGCTGGCATACGCAAGGTATTCGCCAGAGAGGTAGATCACACCGCCTGCATAAATGTCGCCCATCGTTGTGTCAACAGCCAAACTGTGAATGTGGCACTCATCGTCTTCGTGGCTGTAGGAATAAAGGAGTTCGCCGTTTTGCCATACGTTGTTGCCGCCAGCCACTGTCCAATCGTTGCCATTGAGGGCGATGTGGTCGAAATAGGTGTTGGTGTCGGCTGTGAATATGCACGAGTCGTTCATCCAAACGCAGCCATGAACATCTGAACTATTGTAAGCATATCCAGCTCCGTAAACCGTCCCGTCTTCCGCTACTTGGATGCCTTTCAACTGAATATCGATGCTGTCGGTGATGCTATATAACAGCGTATTGTTTTTCAAGACTTTGCCTGTGGTAAAATGGTTGCCTGAAACATAAACATCTTGGGCTTGGATTTGCGGTCCGTCCCAGTCGAAGAAGGTCTTCACAGTCCAGTCGCCATAATCCGAGTGCCCCCACCCATTCAAACCAGTCCACCACCAGTGCCCATTGCCACTGGGGTCGTTTTCGCCGCAAACGCCTATCGGGAAAGCGGTCAGTTGCTGTTCGGTTTGCCATACTATCCAGATAGATACATCTCCTGTAACCCAAATGGGAGTGGAAATCTCGAACTCTGCCCAGTCGTTGAGGCCTTGGGGAACATCACAAGTCATAGAGTAAACGAACAATCCCTCTGAAGGGGTTTCTCCTCCCAAGTAGATGGAACAGGTATAAGTGCCCCCCACGGCGTTGTAAAGGCTGTCGCTGAATATGGCTACCTTGGTGATGGCCGTACCTGCAAAATTGCTGGCCATGTCGGGAGGATAGCACGTCGCGATGATGAAAGGGACAGGCCCTCCAATGGCATTGTTGAAATCGCTGCCGCAATAGGTGTGCCAGCCATGCATGGGCTCGTCTTGTGCAAAGGCTGCTCCAAGGCACATTATTAATAAGGTAAGGAGTGAAGCTATCTTTTTCATATTTGAAAGTTTCGTTTGCGTGGCAAAGTTACAAACTTTTTCTCGTTTTGCGCATAACCGACAAGAAAAACCGCTATCTTTGCAGCCGATAAGCGGTGCCGCGAGGCTCAATAGGGAATCGGGTGCAAATCCTGAACAGTTCCCGCTGCTGTAAACTCTTCATGTCGGCCATCATGCCACTGAAAACCAAGGTTTTTCGGGAAGGCGGTTAGATAATAAGGAGTAAGTCAGAAGACCTGCCGCTTGTCGTGAAACAAAGCTTTCGGGACAAGAGCTGGCTTTCCTTATAGAATTAAGGTGTACCCTCGTTTTCCGTGAGCGCATTATTGTAATTGATTGAACGTTAAACCTTTAAATCATACTATTATGCGTAAAAACTTTACCTTATTGTTCCTTCTTGGAATCTTCGGTCTGTTTACGACCAACCTGTTTGCACAACAAGATGCTACTATTGACCCTGCCGACATCCAATACTGGATTGGCGAGGGTGAAAATGAGGTTGTGGTTGCACTCAGCTGGTGCAGCTACACAGAAACAGCTCTGGCATGGGGCTACCGTTTCGATGGTGAAGCCACTGTTTTCCAGGCTCTTACTGATATTGCAGCTGCTGATAACCGCTTGACGGTAATCGGTTCTGCTCCGACTAACATCACCTACGTGGATGACGATTACAACCTGACGATGTGCCCCAACCCTGATGCGCAGTGGGGCGATCCTGATTATGATGTTCCCATGCATGGCGTGAATGGTTTGATGGGCCAGAACATGATGTCAGAGGAACCGATTCACAACAACGACTTTGTAAAGATTGGTGGTTATGCCTGCTGTATCATGTCTGCCGACTGGACCACTATTTCATGGACTACAGAGATTATTCCTGCTACTGACCCGAATGCAGGTGGAGAGGTTATAGATGCCACTATTTCAGCTGACGAGATTCTGTTTTGGATTGGCGAGGGCGAAAACGAGGTCGTGGTTGCACTCAGCTGGTGCAGCTACACTGAAACAGCTCTGGCATGGGGCTACCGTTTCAATGGTGAAGCCACTGTTTTCCAAGCTCTTACTGATATTGCTGCTGCTGATAGCCGCTTGACGGTAATCGGTTCTGCTCCCACCAACATCACCTACGTGGATAGCGAATACAACCTGACGATGTGTCCCAACCCTGATGCGCAATGGGGCGATCCTGATTATGATGTTCCCATGCATAGCGTGAATGGTTTGATGGGTCAGAACATGATGGCAGAGGAACCGATTCACAACAACGACTTTGTAAAGATTGGTGGCTATGCCTGCGGTATCATGTCTGCCGATTGGACCACCATTGCTTGGGAACAACCGATTGAACCAGCCACCGACAACACGGGCGTGAACGAGAACCAGTCCAACACTCTGGTCGTTTATCCGAATCCTGCTATTAACGAGGCATTCTTGGCTGTCGAAAGCGCTGGAATGACCACTGTCTCTGTCTACGACATCCAAGGTCGTTTGGTCAGCGAGCAAAGCGTTGACGCAAAGGCTGGTGAACAAGTCCGCATCAGCACCGAAATGCTGAATGCTGGTGTGTATTTTGTCAAGGTGAGCAACGACAATGTTGTCCATACCACTAAACTTGTGGTGAAATGATAAAAAAGAGTTTGTTTTTGATGTTGGCTTTGGTGCCGACGATGCTTTGGGCTCAGTTTGCGCCCGAGGCGGGTGTCGCCGGCACCACAGCCATGCATTGCGACTCGTCGGCATTTTTGGCTTGGGCCACGGGATGTACCATTGAGCGTGGGCCAATCCAAATAGGTGTCACGGACTCTCTCGTCTCTTATGGTGTCGATGCCGCAGCGCTTGGCAAGGCCGACAACAGGGTCGTGAGTTTGGGCGACGGCGGCACTGCTGTGCTGACTTTCGCTTCTCCGATTTGCAACGATAGAGGCCCCGACTTCGCCGTGTTTGAGAACCCTTTCCATAACGTTCCACATTGCTTCCTTGAATTGGCTTTCGTGGAGGTGAGCTCCGATGGTGAGAACTATTTCCGTTTTCCCGCCATTACCAAAGTGCCTTTCGATGAGCAGATGGACTCTTTCGGTGTCATGGATGCCACGTTAATCCACAACTTCGCCGGAAAATACGAAGTGTTTTATGGTACGCCATTTGACTTGGATGAGGTTGAGGACAACGCCCTTCTTGACAAGAGCAAAATCACGCACGTCCGCCTGATTGATGTGGTTGGCACCATCGATCCAGAATATGCCACCTACGACGCCGAGGGGCATATCGTCAACGACCCGTTCCCGACACCGTTTTATTCCAGCGGCTTCGATTTGGATGCCGTCGGTGTGATACATGATGTGGCGCATTTCGATGTCCCTGAAAACGAGATGGAAACCATAGCAGTTTATCCCAATCCCGTGAAAGACATTCTGACGGTGAAGGCAGAGAACCTTCAATTGGTTGAAGTCTATGACCTTGTCGGACAACAGATTATGCTTTCCGAAAACGCCGTTCTCGATTTGGGAAGTCTGGCGCAAGGCATTTATTTCGTTCGAGTTACTGCCGACGGAAAGATATTTACGAAACGCGTTGTGAAACAATAAAATACGATTACCAATGAAAAGAAGACACTTGTTTCTGCTGGCCTTTGTTGCAACAATGTTGTTCTCATGCAAGCCCAATCCGCAGCCTGTTCCCGTCGATCCTTCCGACACGATACAGCCCGTGAATCTTAAAGGCGTGTATGTCCTTAATGAAGGCAACTATCAGTTTTCCAATGCCTCGCTGAGTTTCTATGACCCCGAGGCGGATACGGTGTTCAATCATTTATTCTACAAGGCCAATAATATTCCTATCGGCGACGTGGCCCAAAGCCTTAGCTTGGTGGACAACAATTTGTATATTGTGGTCAATAACAGCAACAATATCTATAAGATAGACGCCAACACGCAGGTTTGTGACCTCACGAAACCTTACAAGATTGGCGATTTCTATTCGCCGCGCGAGATGCATTTTGTGGCTCCCGACAAGGCATACGTAAGCGACTTGATTGGCACCAATCTTTGGATTATCAACCCACAGACCATGACGCATACTGGCACCGTTGAGATGGGAAAAACCACTGAAAAGATGGTGCAGGTTGGCAATGAGTTGTATGTCAGCAACTGGTCTTATTACTACATCGACGCCAATTCGCACGACAGCTACAACACGGTTCAGGTCGTTGACCTCAACAATGACGTGAAGGTGGCTGAAATCGAGGTGGGGAAGGAGCCTAACGGCTTGGCTGTTGACAAGAACGGCCATGTATGGGTGCTGTGTGAGGGTCGCTCGTGGGATGTCGGCTATGGCGAAAGTCCTTCGCTTTGGGAAATTGATCCTCAGCTGAAGACCGCTACGAAACGCCTTGAGTTTGAGGGTACTGCCTCCATTCTGAAATCCAATCCATCGGGCGATGGACTGTATCTCATCTACAACAATGAGGTGCGTCGTTTCGACCTGGCTACTATGAGCCTTTCCGAGTCGTTCCGCATCACAGCTGAGCCACAAGGTTTGTTCTATAATATCGCCGTCGAGCCTTCGACGGGTGAGCTATATGTTGCCGATGTCAAGGACTATATGGTCAATGGCACGGTCTATCGTTATTCCAATGATGGCGTGTTGCTCAGTTCGTTTGTGGCAGGCATCATTCCTAATGCAATGTTGTTTAAATAATTGATATTCTTTTGAGGGGATGGCAAATCCCCAACTTAGTTCGGGCGGATGGCAAAATCCGCTTGAACTTTCTGCGAATCCCAACAATTCAACAATTCAACAATCAACAATTAAACAAATGACAAAAACCTGTCCCCGTTGCGGAAAAACATTCGAGTGCGTCCATTCCGTGGATTGTTGGTGCGTGAAAGTGAAACTCGCCGACACCACAAAAGCCTATTTGAAAGCGAGTTACAGCGACTGTCTGTGTAAAGACTGCTTGGAGGAAATCAATGGAAAATAATATGCCTTACGCCTATAATTTGTCTCACGCAGAATACGCTGAATTATGGGAAGCGCAAAGCGACACAAATTTGGCTGCCGGTTGGTTTCTGCGGGTTCTGCGATTTCTGCGTGCAAATTTGCCCCTTACTTTGCACGTTTTGTGTGCAGTAGTGTTTTTTGCATTTACGGCTTGTGTTCCAAAAAGTAGTCATTCTCCCGAAAGGACGCAAGGCGACAACCTAATGCGCCATGCCCGAAACATTTTGGCTTTCGAGAAAGACTATGGCTATCGCATGGAAGTGATTTGCCCTTGGGACACGACCCTTTCGTTAGGTTCGTTTGCCATCATCAAAGATACGACCAAAATGGTTGACAAGGATGTCAAAGGCGTTTTGAACGTTCCTGTCAAGTCGGTGATTTCGTTTTCGGCCACGCAATGGGCTGTTTTTCTGCGTCTTGGAGAAATCGACCGTGTGAAAGGCATACTCGAAGGCCGTTTCGTAACTGATTCGACCATGCGTTCATTATTGGCGCAGCAAAAGGTTTACGACATTGGTACGGAGGCTGCCGCCGACATTGAGCGGATGATTCAACTGCAGCCTGATGCCTTGCTCTATTCGCCTTATTTCGACGGCAACCAAGGCGGCCTGAACGTCACGGGAGCTGTGCTGTTCCCCTTTGCGGACTACATGGAAAACACGCCTTTGGGTCGCGCCGAATGGATTCGTATCATCGGCATGTTGGCGGGCTGCGAGGACAAAGCCGACGCTTGGTTTGTCGACATTGAAAGGCGTTACAATGCCCTTTCAACGCTATGCGCTAATGTGGAGCATCGCCCGACGGTATTTTCCGATTTGGCCTTCAACGGGCAGTGGTACGTGGCTGGCGGACAGAGTTATATCGCCAAGCTGTTCGCCGATGCCGGTGCGGACTACATTTGGAAAGACAATCCCTCAACGGCCAGCGTCCCGATGGATGCCGAAAGCATTTTGGCAAAAGCGCAAAAGGCTGAATATTGGCGGGTTATCAATTCTGCGCCTACGCCTATGACCTACTCGACTTTGGCGAAGGAGAACCCCGTCTATCCGCTTTTCGATGCCTACAAGAAACACCAAATCATAGTCTGCGACATCTTGAAAACGGGTTATTTCGAGCAGTCACAGTGCGAGCCTGATTTGCTCTTGGCCGACTTTATCCATTTCTTCCACCCCGAACTCCTTACCGATGAATGGTCTGATTATCAGCCTAAATATTACCATTTGATGAGCGAGTAAACTTGTAAAAAAGTGAGATTTGTTTCGCTTTTTTGCTCGTATGTTTTGAAAAAATCTTACTTTTGCCCTGTTAAAAGGCAGAAAAACTGCGAAAAATTTATCTAATGTATTGAAAATCAGAAAACTAAAAGAATTATGCGTAAACATGTTTTGAAACTTATGATGGCGGCTCTCCTGATGGCATTGGTAGTGCCGTGTGTGAATGCTCAAGTTAAAGTGGGCGACATCCTTTGCGAAGGCGACACACTGGTTAGGCCAGCGGATTATGATTCATTGAATCTCAAGGCTATCGGTGTGGTGTTTTATGTGGACGACTCAAATGAACATGGATGGGCCGTGGCTTTGGAGGATGTTGGCTCGCTCGCATGGGGAGGATATGGCGACGATACCGATTTGGAGAACTTCTCCACCAGAGGCTCGGCGTCTCGTGATGTTGACGGATATAACAACACCAAGACTATCCGTGAAAACGGCAAGCATCATCCCGCTTTCCACGCAGTCGATTTCGAGCACGGTTGGTATGTGCCCGCTATGGGTCAATTGAAGCGGCTTTACAAAAACCTCAAGGAAATCAATCCTATTCTCACTCAAGTGGGTGGGTCGATAATTCCTCGAATTGGTTGGAACTATTGGTCTTCAACTGAATATTCAGAACTTAATGCATGGTATTTGACCACCATCGGTGGAGCGGAACATACTTCGGATGGCTATAACGACAATAAAGCAGCTCCTCGTATTGTCCGCAGTGTGAGGGATTTTTAAGGTTGCTGAGTGCTATACGACACAAGGCCGCTTTAAGAATTGGATGATTCCTGTTTTCAAGGAATTATTATAGAGGCATCCCTAACACATCCATCAACTTTCAAGTCTGCGTCATCCCATAACGGAATGACGCAGGCTTTTTATGTTGGCAACGGAAGCCCTAAACAGCACATCATAAATGCCAACAGCAGGGTCTTGTCGAAAGCCTTTAGAACGGGCTTCTCCAAACCTTCCCAAGGGGCAGACATAGAGCTCCACCTCTTATTCAACGATAAGCTTCTTGACCTCAGTGCTGTTTTCGCCCTGAATCTGCACGAAATACAATCCCTTGGGCGCGTTTTCAAGGCTGATCTGATGGATTCCTGATGCTCTTTCCAAATGCATTACTTGTCCTAAAATGTTGAAAATACAGATGTTGCTCTCTTCTTTAAGCTCGATGGTGAAGCGGCCTGTGGTGGGGTTGGGGTAGAGGCTGTTGCCTTTCTTGACGACGGTTTCCTCAACCTCGGTGATGACACAGGTGCGCGGGAAGGTGATGTCGTCGATCCAGGCGCAGTCGCTGCCCGACTGTCCGTTGCTGTTCTTGTCGTAAATCCATTGGAAGACATGGCTGCCGGCCTCGAAATCGTAACTTGCAAAGGTCCAGTCGTTTTCGCCCGACCACCAGTCTTTCTTGTGGCCGTCCATGAAGAAGGCAAAGAGGTCCTTGCGGTTTTCTGTCGAAGTCTTGAACCAGAAGCTGATTTCACCGTCGTGAAGGATGTCGGCGTAGATCAACAAATAGGAGACTTCGTCGTCGCCAATCTCGCCGCTACGTGCGCTATAGGTGCCGCTGTGAGCCTCTTCGTCGGTGACGAACCAATGCTGGTCGCCGGCGTGTTCCCATTCCACAAAGCTGAAGTCGCCGCTTTCGAAGGTCTCAACGGCCACGCCGATGGAGAAGCTGTAGTCGAACACGGTAGTGTAGGCACCCGTATGCAGCTCAAGGTTGATGTGGAAAATCGTGCCTCCAATGATGTCGTCGTCGCTCGTAAAGCTCAAATCTACATCAAAATTGCCATCACGGTCAACATTTCCGATTTGTACGGTGTTGTCGATAATGTGGATGCGCTCGTCGTCGCAGGTGGCTTTCAGATAGGCTTGGGGTGCAAGGGCATGACCGATGTTTGCGCCAAGAATTTTCAAGGTGATAAGTTCGCCTTGGTCGATGAACCCGTTTTGGTCGCCTTGGCTGTCATCCACCTCTATTTCAGCAAATTGCAGGTTGGGTGCCAATGCATAGAAGGACTTTTGGGTGGTATGTTGCTGAGTTTCATCGATGTATGTGGTGAGATTCAGGGTGAAAATGGTTTGGTCGGGGATGTTGTTGGCAATTTTTATAAATCCGCCTTGCTCAAAATGCTCGGTGCTGTTGGCCGCAAGTTCAGCGATGATGAAATTGCTGGGGATGACGTCGATATACTCACAATCGGTGCTTACCTCGGCATGGACATTGTGTGCGCTCACATCGCCTTTGTTGTAAAGATCCATGCTGACGAAACGGTTGGTGCCATATTCGGCCTCTCCACTGAGGTTGAGGATGTCGCCGTAAACGAAAGGTTCGCCGCTCTCGAAACCAAAGACTTCTAAAGTCTGCGGCCATGCGCTCTGTCCCGTGACGATGAGGCGCAAAGCACCAACGGTTTCAAGAGGCTCAAAACCCAATTCGACGTCGCCGTTTTCGTCTGTAATGCCAAAGCCCAACAAAGTCTCGCCATCATACAAGCTAACGCGGAAATTGTCCAAAGGCGTGTCGAAATGGCTGACATGCACGGTGGTAGAAGTCGTTCCGACCTTTAGACCCTGTTCATAAACCACATTCGGATTGAACGGCTCCTCGAACCAAGGACACAAGGCCGCATCGCCCAACACATTGAGACAGTAGATGTTCCAACGCAGGCAACCGTTTTCCTCGTGGTTTTCATCATACGGGATGGAGACCCAAGGTGCAGTGGCAATCTTGCCCTCGCGCAAAGCCATGCCGACTGAAGGAATGTGGTCGTGGCAATAGGCATCGATAAACTCACGGTGGATGTGTGCTGCCATGCCGTCGCCCCAAGGCATATACCAGCCGTAGCGCGAGTTGCCCGTGGTCACTACGAAACCGGTCTCAATGGTGACCATCTTCTCAAGGACGCAACTGACTGGGAAGTTTCCGCAAATGCAACCGTGCGAGTGGAACAGCATGTAGTTGTGGTTGATGCCATCGTTGCCCGAGAAGAAGCTGTTGCCCATGCTGCTGCCGTACCAACCCGCCACAAAGTCGTCGTTGGCGTGACCCACATGGTGCACATACTGTCCGCCCGTGCCAATCACGTTGCGGAACTCGCTTCCTCTGAAATCGTGTTGTGGGGTGGCGTAGTAACGCTTGAAATTGTAATTTTCTGGGTATCCGTATGTTGTGTAGTCGTAGTCGTCGTTTTGTCCGATGAGGCGTTCCATGTCAATATCACCGTAATAACCATCGCCAAGATGCTCCGCGCCGAGGATGGGTGAGGTGAACTCGCCCAAAACGGGGTTCTGCAAGTAGCTGAAAGTCTTGTGCATGATGGTTGCAAACTGCGCCTCGTTGTTGAAAGGCAGTCGCCCGATGCCGATTTCAGGCAGCAGGTCGTCTTCGCCCACTTCGCCCCAGCGGTCGTCGCCATCGTCGTTGAGGGTGCCGTCAAGGCAGGCATAATACATGTCGGCGGGCAGTTGGTCTTCCTCGCCTTCCTGCGCCCAGCAATAGAGGCTGCGGTAAGGCACGATGCTCACGTCACCGCCGAGGCTGACCATAGAGATGCCGTTTTCCTCGTATTCCTGAATGATATAATTGCGGATTTGCTCCTGATGGTCAACGCCTTCCATCGAAGCGTAAATGTTCTCCAAAGCCACGATGCGGGTGCGGATGCCCTTGTCGTTGTAAAGGTTCATGTATTCGCCGAAACTCGGAATCCATTCCTCAGCCGTGATGATGAGCATGTCGTAGCCGCCGATTTCGCGACCGCGTTTGTTGTAAGTGCCTAACACATTGGGATTTTGCGCCAAGCGCTTGACGGAAGCCTCGTTTTCGGGCGTGAGCCAGAGTTTGCGACTATGGTCGTCGCGACTTGTCGTTGTCTCAATCGTGACCGTCACCGTTTGCGCATAGCTGACCTTGCCCGTGGCAGGCACATAGCGCAAGGGCGTGAAACCACTAAAGGCAAAGGCTACACCGTTCAGGTATTGCGTGTTGACATTGCTGTGATTCCTTGAGGGATAAACCTCTGCGGAACGATAAAGATTTTTGTTTTTGGCAAAAGGAATCTCCTCTTCGCTCGAAATCGGGCGAGGCTTCTGAGCGGGATAAAGGTTAAAATTGCCTTCAAGTTCCACAAAATCAGCAAACTCCACGTTGATAGCAGTTGCTTCTTGGCCTTGTGGCAGCAGCAAGCTTATACTTTGCCAAGGTAGTGTAGGTTCGCCCACGATGCCGTTGGGCAGGCAACCTTGGAAGCCAATTTGCTGGTAACCATCGCGCTCGCTGACGGTAGGCTGGCCGAAATGATAGGTTTGCTCGATGGTTTGAGCTTGCGCGAAAAGAACGGCGGCAAGCATAATTAAGGATAGAAACAGTTTTTTCATTGTGTAAGATTAATTCGGGGCAAAAATAGTGAGAAAAATCGGAAAATTATGTAGTTTTGCCACCGAGAATAGCTTTCAAGAATATTTTTTGCATTGGCTGTAACTTTTTTCTCCCATCTCCGTATTACGGGTATTACAAATCTATCAAATTATGCAAAACTACAAAACCATTTCAATGTTTTTGCTGCTGATTTCGAGCACTTTAACCCTGTTAGCTCAGGAAGATGCCTACAACACCTTGGCCAATCCCGAAGTGGAAAACAGCGAACTCTATCGCGACGGGAACGCCTACCAGCGTGATTTTCTGCTCTTTGCAGACATGCTGGAAAACACGCATCCAATCTTTGCCGAAATCGGAAGAAGGCATTACAACATGGACAGCCTGACCCGTGCGGGCTATCAGTATCTCGTTGGTTGTGAGAGCGATGACCAATTGAAACAGTATCTGCAATCCATCCTTTCGCCGCTCAACGACGGCCACTCGAAAGTGTCGATGAGCTTCGATGGCAAGATTTGTCCCTTCGCATTGTTTGCCGACGGCGACACCGCTTTTTATTTGACAACCATCACGAAGGAATTTTCCGCCGAGTTGGGGCACCGTGTCACTGCCATCAACGGCAAGCCTCCCCGCGAGGTCATTGAGAGCTTCCGCCCCTTGATGAGCTGCGACAACGACAACCACTTCATTGCCAGCGTGAACAATTACATGCAGTTGAAAACGGCTTGGGACTACAACCCTTACCGCCGCCCCGACGACATGCTCGAATTTCAGTTCGACGACGGCAACACAGTTTTGCTGCCTGCGGTCGGACAAGAGGAACTTAGTGAAGATGACATTGAATGGTTCTATACCCCCAAAAGCAATGTTCCTTTCAAAAAGAGCAGCAAGTACTTCAGTTACAACATCATGCCGGAGAAACAGCTTTGCTACTTACGCTTTTCACAGTGCGTAGACCGAAACACGCTTCGGATGATGGAAATGTTTGGGCAGTCGCATGGGATGACCGAAGAGCAGTTGGCGCAAGTCCCTGATTTTGGCGAGTTTCTGCAAGAAATGTTTTCGGAAATGCGTCGGCAAGGCGTGAAAACCCTGATGGTCGATGTGCGCTACAACGGTGGCGGCAACAGCAAGTTGTGCAGTCAGTTGCTCTCGTGGCTGAAACCCGTCGATGAAATGCGCGAGACCTCAAGCCTCATTCGCGTCTCGAAGTTGTGGGAAACCCAATATCCCGATTTGGCGAAGGAATATAAGGAAAAGTTCCAAAAGAATGGCATGGCCTATCGCTTGGGCGAATTGTATGACCCTGACTTTGTGGAAGAAGAGGGTGAGATTGAAAAGAAGATGTCGGAATTGTTTGTGATGAACCAAAGCCGCGACAGCCTTTTCACGGGCGAGGTCATCTTCATGTTGGGCAAAGACACTTTCAGCAGTGCAGGCATGTTGATTACTTTGGCAGTCGATAACGGCATTGGCACCATCATCGGGGAGAACAGCACCTTTGCGCCGAGCGATTATGGCGACATTCTCTATTGGGAACTGCCCAACACCCACACCCAAGGCATCATCAGCCACAAAATCTTCGTCCGCCCCGATGCCACCAAACCTTACGAGAGCGCCATCATCCCCGACATCCTCCTGCCCGAGACTTGGGAGGACTACCGCGACGGCATTGACCCTTGCTGGAAGTGGGTGATGGAGAGATAGTTTTTTTATTGTTTTATTTTTTTTTCTAATTTTGCCCATTAAATCTGTCGAAAAATGAACAAAATCAGAGCCGCCGTAGTGGGTTACGGCAATGTGGGCCGCTTTGCGCTTGAGGCCCTTGAGGCCGCCCCCGATTTCGAGATTGCGGGCATAGTGCGCCGCAACGGTGCCGAAAACAAGCCTTTTGAACTCTCTCAATACGAGGTTGTTAAAGACATCAAGGAACTGAAAGACGTGGATGTGGCCATCTTGGCTTGCCCCACACGCAGTTGCCCCGAATACGCCAAACAAATCCTGCCTTTGGGCATCAATACCGCGGATTCCTTTGATATTCACACTTCTATCGTTGACTATCGCCGCGAGTTGATGGCCATTAATAAGGAAACGAAAACGGTGAGCGTCATTGCTGCCGGCTGGGACCCTGGCTCGGATTCCATCGTCCGCACTTTGATGCAAAGTCTGGCACCTAAAGGCCTGTCATACACCAATTTCGGACCAGGAATGTCGATGGGGCATAGCGTTTGTGTGCGCTCCAAGAAAGGCGTGAAAAACGCCCTCTCCGTAACCATTCCGCTTGGCGAAGGCATCCATCGCCGCATGGTCTATGTGGAGCTTGAAGACGGCGCGACTTTGGAACAAGTGACAGCCGACATCAAAGCCGACCCCTATTTCGCCAACGACGAAACCCATGTGTTTGCTGTGGATAGTGTGGATGCGGTACGCGATATGGGCCACGGCGTGAACTTGGTGCGCAAGGGTGTTTCGGGCAAGACCGCCAACCAGCGCATGGAGTTCAACATGAGCATCAACAATCCCGCTTTGACAGGTCAGGTTTTGGTGAATGTCGCCCGCGCCACGATGCGCCTGCAGCCGGGTTGCTACACGATGGTGGAGATTCCCGTCATTGACATGCTCCCCGGCAACCGCGAGGAACTGATTCGGCACTTGGTTTAATGGAACAAAACCTACAAAACTTGCAAAACAATGAATTGGCAAGGGAAGCCCGCCAACTGGCGGCTTCCGTCGGCAAGCCGGTTGGCAAGCCGACGATACAAATAAAGTTTTGATAGTTTTGACGGTTTTGTGATAAAAAAGAAAAAATGCGAAGAAAACTATTTTTATTGCTGGTTGTATTAACTGCGTTCTGTTCCTGCACCAAAAAGCAAGACAAAGAGGATGCTTTATTGTCGCAAATGACCCTTGAAGAGAAATGCGGCCAACTGACTTGCCCCATTGGTTTCAATTTCTACGGCAAGGAAGGTGATTCGCTTTGGCTCGCCGATGATTTCATTGGCATGATGGACACCTTGCCGTTAGGTTCCTGTTGGGCGGTACTCCGTGCCGACCCTTGGTCAAGGAAGACAGTGGAAACTGGCTTAAAGCCTCGTGAGTCGGCGCGATTGCTGAACATGATGCAACGCCACGCCGTTGAGAACACACGTTTGGGCATTCCGCTGTTGTTTTGCGAAGAAACACCCCACGGCCACATGGCAGTAGGTACTACTGTTTTCCCGACAGGAATAGGCCAAGCCAGCACTTGGAATCCTGAACTGTTGGAGAAAATGGGAGAAGTGATGGGGAAAGAGGTGCGTCTTCAAGGCGCACAAATCGGCTATGGCCCAGTTCTCGATATTGCTCGCGACCCGCGCTGGTCGAGGGTGGAGGAGACCATGGGCGAAGACCCATATCTTTCGGGCGTTTTAGGTGCTGCGGTAGTGAAAGGAATGCAGAAACATGTTTGCGCGACCTTGAAGCATTTGGCTGCTTACGGCATCCCGCAAGGCGGACACAATGCTGCCACAGTGGAAGTCGGACCCAACAAACTGATGAGCGATTATCTACCTTCTTTTGAAAAAGCCATTTGCGAAGGTGGCGCAAAAACCGTGATGACCTCCTATAACACTATCGACGGCGTTCCATGCTCTGCAAATCAATGGCTGCTTCAAGAAGTGTTGCGCAAATCATGGAATTTCAAGGGCGTGGTTTTCAGCGACTTGAACGCCGTAAACGCCATTTATGCCACCCAACATGTGGCCACCGACCCCGCCAAAGCCGCTGCCTTGGCCTTGAAAGCTGGTGTCGATATTGACTTGGGCGGTTATAATTATGGAGGTTTCCTGAAAGAAGCCTTGCAAAGCGGCCTCGTCACCGAAGCTGACATCGATCGCGCCGTGCGCCATGTGTTGCAAATGAAATTCAACCTCGGACTGTTTGATAATCCATACGTTGATGAGGCTTTGGCCGAAGCCGAAGTGGGCACGAAAGAAAATGCCCAATTGGCCAAGCAAGTGGCCTTGGAATCAGCCGTTTTGCTGAAAAACGACGGCATTTTGCCTTTTGACGATAATATCAAAAAGGTGGCCGTCATCGGGCCAAATGCGGATAATATGTACAACCAACTCGGCGACTACACCGCGCCACAAGCCCCCGACCGCATCGTGACCATGCTCGAAGGCATCCGCGAAAAGGGCAGGGCAGAGGTGACCAATGCCAAAGGCTGCGCCATCCGCGACGAAAGTGATGCCAACATTGATGAAGCTGAGCGCATCGCCAAGGCCGCTGATGTTGTGGTTTTGGTTGTAGGAGGTTCCTCCGCCCGCGACTTCAAGACGAGCTATGAGGAAACCGGCTCTGCTATTGTTGATAACCACATTTCCGACATGGACTGCGGAGAGGGCTACGACCGCTCTACATTAAAACTTTTAGGCAAACAGGAAGAACTGATGCAGCGCATCTACGCCACAGGCAAGCCGGTAGTGACCGTTTATATACAAGGACGCCCATTGAACATGAACCTTGCCGCCGAAAAATCCAATGCTTTGCTGACGCTTTGGTATCCCGGCATGGAAGGCGGTTCCGCTTTGGCAGACATCCTTTGGGGCGACTACAACCCCGCTGGCCGTCTGCCGATTTCCATACCACGCTCGGTGGGACAAATTCCCGTTTATTATTCTCAACCTCAAACGGGTGATTATGTAGAAGAATCCGCCAAGCCACTTTATCCTTTTGGTTATGGAATGAGTTATACCCAATTCGAATACAGCAACTTGCAGGTTGAAACTGTATCCAAAATGGATACAATTTGCAAAGTCACCTGCCAAGTGAAAAACATTGGCACTCGTGATGGTGACGAAGTTGTTCAGCTTTATGTCCGAGACGAAGTGGCCTCCATTGCGCCCGCCTCCAAGCTGCTGAAAGGCTTCCAAAAGTTATATATTAATAAAGGTGAAAACCGACAGGTGATTTTCTACCTCACCAAGCGCGATTTGTCTGTCTATTCCGCTGAAAAAGGCTGGCATGTTGAAGATGGCGAGTTCACGGTTATGGTAGGAGGAGATTCAAACACTACTAATTCAACTCGCATTTCGATACCATAAAGCACAAAAAAAGCCCCGAAAACTCGGAGCTTCTTTTTCGTCTGACGAAGGAAATCACTTCTTGAGTTCCTTGATCTTGGCTTTCTTGCCGCGCAGACCACGCAGGTAGTAGATGCGTGACTTACGGACGGCACCGTGCTTGTTGACCTCGATGTTCTCAATCATGGGAGAAGCAATCGGGAAGCAACGTTCCACACCGATGTTGTTGGAAATCTTGCGGACGGTGAACGTGCCAGTCTTGCCTTGACCACTGCGCTTCAGCACAATGCCTTGGAACTTCTGCAAACGCTCTTTCTGTCCTTCGACGATCTTGTAGGTGACAGTAATCGTATCACCTGCCTTGAAGGATTCAAAGTCTTTTACAACGATTTGATCCTCAATGAATTGGATTGATGCGTTTTTACTCATTTTATATGTATTTTGTATATTTTTCTCCAAAAAGTGGGTGCAAAGATACATATAATTTCAATACGAAACTAAGATTCGTCAGCTTTTTTTGAAAATTTCGTACATCTCAGGACGACGTTCCTTCGTGCGTTCAATGGCTTTTTCGAGTCTCCAATCGCTAATCATCTTGTCATTTCCCGACAAAAGCACCTCGGGAACCTCCCAACCCTTGTAATTTCGAGGCCTCGTGTAGACCGGAGGCGACACCAATCCGTCTTGGAACGAGTCGGAGAGGGCTGAAGTCTCGTCACCCAAAGCGCCCGGAATCAAGCGCACCAGACTATCAACCAAGACCGCCGCACCCAACTCTCCACCAGAGAGGACATAGTTGCCAATGCTTATCTCCTTGGTAATCAAATGTTCACGAATGCGCTCATCAATGCCTTTGTAATGTCCACAGAGGATGATGAGGTTTTGCTGCATCGAAAGTTTGTTGCACAGAGGCTGGTCCAAAAGCTCGCCGTCAGGACTCATGTAGATGACTTCGTCGTAGTCGCGCTGGCTTTTCAAGTGGCTGATGCAGTTGTCGACTGGCTCAATCATCATCACCATGCCCGCACCGGCAGCAAACGAATAATCGTCCACCTTATGGTGTTTGTCGGTAGTATAATCGCGAAGGTTGTGCAGCCCGATTTCCACAATGCCTTTGCTGACAGCACGTTTGATGATGCTCTCAGTGAATGGACCTTCAAACATTTCGGGGAAAACAGCAATGATGTCAATATGCATAGAATTGGAATTTTGCGGCAAAATTAGGCATTTTGGCACAATTTGAAATGCAGGTTGGGAAATTATGCCTATTTTTGTCCGATTTAATCTCTAAACACAATGAAAAAAGTATCGTTTTTACTTCTTTTTTTGGTAGCGGCTGTTTTCGCACAGGCGCAGGTCGCAACCAACATCTACTGGGTGCAGTTCACCGACAAAAACGACTCGCCCTATTCCATCGACAACCCCGAAGCCTATTTGAGTCCTCGGGCTTTGCAACGTCGTGCCAATCAAGGTATTGCCATCGATGAGTACGACATCCCTGTCAATCCGCAGTATCTTCAGGCCGTGGCGGAATGTGGCGCGCAACTTCTCAATCCCTCCAAGTGGCTGAATGGCGTTTCCATCTACACCAACAACCAGAATGTGGTGGCTGCGGTCAATGCTTTGGATTTCGTTGAGACGGTGCGCAACTGCCCTAACGACCCGAAAGCCCAAGAGTTGAAAGAACGTTGGCTCGCCAAAGAAATGGAAGCCGTTGAAAGCCAAAGGGGTATGTATGGCTATTATGGCGGTGGTGCCACCCAAATCAACCAACTGAATGCGACCATTCTTCACGATAGCGGCTATCAAGGTGAGGGCATGATTGTTGCCGTCCTTGATGGAGGCTTTATCGGCACCGACACGCACCCTTGTTTCGACAATATGCGCGAAGAGGGGCGTCTGCTTGGTGTCCGCGATTTCGTCTACGGCTCCACTTCGGTTTATTCCCAAAGCACCCACGGCACCTCTTGCTTGAGCACGATGGCGGCTTACGTTCCGAATGTATTTGTGGGAACCGCGCCAAAAGCATCCTATTATTTGATACATACCGAGGACGGTTATACTGAGAACATCATCGAGGAATACAACTGGGTGAGCGGCGCGGAACTTGCCGACAGCATCGGTGCCGACATTTGCTCTACCTCGCTCGGTTACGTTGACTTCGACATGGGCCAATGGGATCATCCTTTTGCTCATTTCGACGGGCATACCGCTCCTGCTTCGATTGGTGCCGAGGTTGCTGCAAGCCGTGGCATGGTTTGCCTGAATGCAGCTGGCAACGACGGCGACAGCTGGAACGGACAATGCACCTTGGGCATTCCTTCCGATGCTGAACACATCCTCACAATCGGTGCGGTTGACGGTAGCGGCAACCGTGCCTATTTCAGTTCTGTGGGCCCGACTTACGACGGTCGCATCAAGCCCGACGTGATGGCTATGGGACAAGACACTTACGTGGCTGCCAGTGATGGCACCTATTATAATGGTAGCGGCACCTCGTTTGCAACGCCCGTCATGGCGGGTGCAGTGACTTGTTTGCGCCAATTTAACCCTTACGCTTCGGTACAGGAGTTCTGCGACATTATTCGTCAGTGCGGCAACCGTGCTGACAATCCCGACATACGCTATGGCTTTGGCATCCCCGACTTCTCGAAAGCCTTGGATTTGCTCCATGTTGACGAGACACAGATGCAGGTCAACGAAATCATCAATGTGTATCCCAATCCTTCTAATGGCGCGGTGCGTGTGGCCTTGAAGGAAGGGGCGAAGGCTGATGTGGAAGTGTATGACTTTATGGGACGCCACCTGTTCAGCTACAGCTTCAACGGACTGAACCACACCTCTTTGGAGACTTATCTGAACACTTTGGAATCGGGTATTTATTTCGTCAAGGCTACCTCGGAATTAGGCAGTCAGACCATCAAAGTCGTCCTGACACGATAAACGCTTGATTGTTGAAGATGAAAAAGCCCGCTTTGCCGATGCAAGGCGGGCTTGTTTTTTTATCTCGGAATGTATTGGTATGCACCAATGTCGATGCGGCCATTGCGCGGAACGCCATCCAAGTCGTAGGGCAATTCGCTGCCTGTCATTGGATTGCCCATGCCGATAACCGGCGAGGCAATGCTGTCGATATGCAAATCGTTTGTGCGATAATTCGCGAAATAAGGATCGTAGTTGAAGAGGCAATGGTTGAAGCCCTCAGTTGCCCCATCGAATTTCTTTGACTTGAACAAGCAGTGGTCGAAAACGAAACTTGAGTCGGCATCAGGGCCAAATTGCGTGAGGAATTCGTCGTCTTGCGCCCCATAGAAAATGCAATTGGTGGCTTCCAGATGGAAGGGATAATAGGCTGGCTGATTGGTGGCTGCGTCAATGGCATAATTGATGAGTTTCATTGCGATATTGTCCTTGTGTTGCGAGGCGTCCCAATAGTTGGCTACGGTGCCATGCATGAAACGATAGTCGCCGCCAAAGGCCCACACATTGGCTGTGCCGCAGTTGGCAATAGTAAAGTTCTTTGCCTCAACGGGATAGAGAATGGAAAGCAAGCCATACCCGCTTTGGTTTTCAATGATGGTGTTGTCGATGCGCAGGGCACATTCCGTCACTTTGAGCGAGGACTGGCAATTCAGGCCAATGGTGCCATTGCGGATGATGGCATGGCTCACACGGTGGTCGGCACCAGCACGCCCGTCCAACATAAGGATTTGTCCCCATTGGCCTGGAGTATCACGGTAGTAGGGTTCCAACCTGTCGCCTTGGATGATGACAGGGTTCTCGGCAGTGCCGTCGATGATGAGCTGACCGTCGCTCCAAGAGAAAATGCCGCCGTCCTGATGACAATATATGCGAGTGCCCTCCTCGATGCGCAAGGTGCCGTAAGAGTTGATAAGTGCCCATCCATAAATGACGTATGGCCGTTCGGAAGTCCAGACAGTGGTTTCAAGGCTGTCGGCAACAATGTGGTAAGGGTAGGGCACATCTCCGATATTCACCACCTTGTCGGCCACAATGTAGATGGCATTCTGTCCCCATGCCAACAGCTTGACAGTCTGTGTATTGCCGTTGGTGACAAACTCCAGCTCATCTTCTACCACAAAAGGCGTGTTGAGGTCGTTGGGGTTGATGGTGACGCAAAGGAAAGAGAAAAGGCTGTCGTTGCCGGGAATCACCTTGTCGTAAAACTCTATGTCGTTGTCGCCGTCAAGGTTGACACGGAAAGGAGATGCTTCGCCACCTAACAGTCGTATTGAACTGATTTTCAAGTCGTCGCTGTTGCGGTTATAGATTCTCAATTGATGTGTGGACGAACCTAAAGTTGTGAATACCGTGTCAAAAATGACGGTATCCGCCGAAAACTCCAACTTCAGATTCGTATCCGTGCTGATGGGGTTGATTTTTCGGCAGGCTTGTCCCACCAAAACCAAAACAAGAAGTATGATGATGCTCCGATTCTTCATAATCGATAGGTTTTGCGGTGCAAAAGTAGGCATTTTTTTTGAAGCGGGTGATGTGATGAAGGCTGGATTTGCCTTATAACTCAAAAAAGTTTTCCGTGATGCTCACGTCAAATTGAGGCTCTGAAATGGTAAAGGTCTCAATGATGTCGTTATAGTCAATAAGGACGATTTGATTGATTATAAGGCTGTTTTGTTCGTAATAAAACAGAATCTGCTTATAGCCAAGGCCGAGGAAATTCTTTTTCTTGGAGGTGAATTGGACGATATAAAACTTGTCTTCCGCATTAAGCTGTAAATCGTAGTTGTTTACCTCTGCTAATTCTTGGCAGCGTCCTTGGAAGGCGTACAAGTAGATTTGGCTCATCGAGCGCATGAATTTATTGCGGCTCAGCTTGAATCTTCCGTGGAACATGCCGATGTCGACTTTCATACGGTTCTCGTTGATAATGAAGTAGTCACCATTGTCGAAATGTGCGGCCATCTTGTCAGGACTGACATAATTGAGTGTACCTTCTACAATCTCGGTATTGCCTGATTTCACAACGTTTTGCGTGATATGCGAACTAATAGATTGGATGGTGCTTCCTTTGGCTTGGATGCTGTCGAGGACGGAAAGGTCCTGCCCGTTCATTTGTAGGCCAAAAAATGTGACTATGAGAAGAATGAGAGTGTTTTTCATGCGTCCAAAACTACAAAAAAAAGTGATGTAGTTGGAACTGCATCACTTTTTTTTGCTTTTCAAGTGGATTATTTGTCCAAAGTCATCAAAAATTCTTCGTTGTTGATGGTTTTGGCCACTTTGTCTTTCAGGAATTCCATGGCTTCCAATGGTGTCATGTCGGCGAAGTGGTTGCGCAAAGCCCACACGCGTGCCAAAGTGCGCTCGTCGACAAGCAGGTCGTCGCGACGGGTGCCAGAGGCCACAATGTCGATAGAGGGGAAGATGCGTTTGTTCGACAGGCGACGGTCGAGTTGCAGCTCCATGTTGCCGGTGCCCTTGAACTCTTCAAAGATGACTTCATCCATTCGCGAACCCGTGTCGATGAGTGCCGTTGCAAGGATGGTCAGCGAGCCGCCGTTTTCAATCTTACGTGCCGCACCAAAGAAACGTTTGGGCTTCTGCAAGGCATTGGCTTCCACACCGCCTGACAGCACTTTCCCCGATGCGGGCGAAACGGTGTTGTAGGCGCGGGCCAGTCTGGTGATGGAGTCCAAAAGGATGACCACATCATGGCCACATTCGGTGAGACGTTTGGCTTTTTCGAGGACGATGTTGGCAATCTGCACGTGCTTCGAGGCTGGCTCGTCGAAGGTGGAGGCAACGACTTCCGCATTGACGCTGCGCTGCATGTCAGTGACCTCTTCGGGACGTTCATCAATGAGCAAAATGATGAGATAGACCTCAGGATGGTTGGCTGCGATAGCATTGGCCACTTCTTTTAACAGTACGGTTTTACCGGTCTTGGGCTGGGCCACAATCAAGCCACGTTGTCCTTTGCCGATGGGGGCGAAGAGGTCCATGATACGGGTCGAAATGGTGCAACCTTTGTGTCCCGTGATGTTGAATTTCTCATTGGGAAACAGTGGCGTGAGGAAATCGAAGGGGATGCGGTCGCGCACTTCTTCGGGCCGTCTTCCGTTGATGAGTATGGTCTTGATGAGCGGGAAATACTTTTCGCCTGCCTTGGGTGGACGGATGACGCCAAGAATGGTGTCGCCTGTCTTGAGGCCCATCAGTTTGATTTGCGACTGCGAAACGTAAATGTCATCGGGCGAGGGGAGGTAGTTGTAATCAGAGGAACGCAGGTAGCCGAAACCTTCAGGCAGGATTTCAAGTACGCCCTCGGCCTGAACGGTGCTGTCGAACTTGGCCAACAGCTCTTCGCGGCGCGCTTGTTGTTTCTCTTGGCGTTCACGTTGCTGTTGCTGCTGTTGTTGCTCGCGGTTGATGCGAGGTTCCGCTTGCTCGTCGTTTGACTTGGGTTCTTCGTTGTCAACACTTTGGCTCTCAGCTTCTTGGTCGGTCGTGGTTTCCGTTTTGGGCTCTTCGGCCATGGTTTCTGAGATGCGTTTGCGTTTCCGCTTGCCGTTGCCTTGTTCGTGGTTAGGATGCTCAGTCTCTTGGTTTTGGACGGGCTGTTCCGTTTCAACCGACTCAATGTTGGCGACTTCGGCGGGCGTTTCCGTCACAGGCTCAGCGACGGGTTCCTCTGTCTGATTATTAATAGGTGTGGTTTCTTCAGCTATGGGTTGCGATTCGTTGGGAGCGAACTCGGCATTCCGACTGATACGCGGGCGACGGGCACGTTTGCCCTGACGCTCATCGTTTCTTGGTATCTCGGGCTCTGCTTTCTTGTTTGCTTCTGGCTGTTTCACAGGCTCTTGTGTTTCCGTAGAAACAGGCTCAGTGGCGGGCGCATCATTGACAGGCTCAACGGGTTGTTGCGACTTTTCGTTCTTTTGCGGTTTCTGCTTTTTCTTGTTTTTGGAACCCTTCTTGATGTCGGGATGATCCACTTCGTGGTCGATGATGGCGTAAATCAGATCGGTTCTGTTTTTCTTTTCGTCGTCAATGCCCATCTCGGTGGCAATGAGTTTGAGGTCGTCCAATGACTTCTCGTTCAGTTCAAAAATTGTGTACATAAATTGATTGATGTGATGATTCCAAACGGAATGATAATCTCTTTCTACAGTAACTTTATTAGGGATGCTTTTTGAACCGGTTTTAATCAGTTTGGTTCACAAAAGTGCTGCAAAGGTACGCAAAAATCGTTTAATTGCAAGCAATTGCGTAATTTTTTTCCAACAAAGGACTTTTCTGCGCATAAAATCGTAATTTTGCAGCCTGATAAAAACATTGTCATTATGTCACAAAGATTGCAATCCATCTTCTTTTTCTTGTCGGCGCTGCTGTTTGCGCTGCTGTTTTTCTTCCCTTTGGCAAGTTATTATGGCGAGTACAATACATTGGATTTCAATGTGTTTGGCGTTACTTCCCCTGATAAGTGGGACGATGGTACTTTCCCGTTCAAGAATCTCTACAGCCTGCCGGTGCTCATTCTGACTATTACGGTGGTATTGTTGAGCGGCTATTTGGCTATGGGACTTTTCCGTGCCGTGAAGCTTGCCCAATTTGTGAAGTTGCACAAAATCGCGCGAATCAACATCATTGCCATTGTGGCATGGATTTCGGTGGTTTTTGCCTATTACGTCCGCGTCATTGGCAGCCCTGTTGGAGCCACTCCGACTTATCGTCTCGGCATTTTCCTGCCGTTGGCTGCGCTGTTGATGAGCATTGCCGCAGCGTCGGGATTGAAGAAAGACATCAAGAAGGTGCGTTCCACCGACCGCATCCGATAAATCGGAAATCGAGCAAGTAAAACAAAGCCGACCTCGTCGTGGGGTCGGCTTTTCTGTTTTTCAGATGACTTTATTTCGGTCAAGTTCGAAGATTTCCATGTCCTTGAAGGTCTTTCCGTCAATCGCCATCCGGATAAAGGTGATTTTCTTGTGAAATCCTGAGTTGCCAGCCGCTCCCGGATTGACGTGCAGCAAGTTCAGTTTCTTGTCGTACATCACCTTTAATATATGCGAGTGCCCGCAAATATAAAGGTCGGGCTTCTTTTCTTCCAAAATGCACTTCACTTCGGGCATGTAATGGCCCGGATAGCCGCCGATATGGGTCATGTAGACATTGACATCTTCCACATGGAAAAACAAGTCTTCGGGATATTGCAGGCGCACGGTGTGGTCGTCGATGTTGCCGTGAACGGCGCGCAAAGGTTTGAAATTGGCCAAGGCATCAGCTGTTTCGATGTTGCCCAAATCGCCAGCGTGCCACAACTCGTCAACGTCCTTGAAGAAGTTGAAAAGTTGTGGCACGAGGGTACAATGGGTATCGGATAAGATACCGATTTTCAGCATGTTTACTTCAAATTAATCATGAATCCGATGGACAATACTTCCTTGAATTGCACTTTCGAGCCTTCGATTTTCACGCCTGCTGCATCGTAGAAGGGAACATCGTAGTCATAAACAAGGTGAGTGGCGATGTTGGCGTTGAGCCAGTCGTTGACTTTCAGCACGAGCATGTTCTGCCAGTCCACGTCGATGCGCTCGGGATGGTTGAGGTAGTTGGAAAAAAGCTCGAGTTTCGTGTTGAAGTCGATGTTTTTGGCGATGGGATACTGGAATTTGGCCACGGCGCGGGCACCAAACTCGTAGCGCACTTTGGGGGCGTTGGTGTGAAGAACGGTGTCGTTTTTGTCCAAATCGTTCACACCGAATGCACCTTCCTCAGCCAAACGGTCATCGTTGACGATGGTGATGCGGCCCGTGACAGGCGAGAAATACAGCGAAAAATGCGGATTGGGCGCCCATTCGATACCAAGACCCAAACTGATATAGGCCGGGGCGAGGAATTTCGAAATGTAGGTGGTAGAATCCTCATCGTATTTAAAGCCCTTGGCGAACTGCGAGCGGAAGGCCAATTCGGCGCTGTAACTGAGTTGCTCGTTGGCTTTCAGGCCGGCCAATGAGGTGAATTCAATCTTGTCGTCGGTTTTGATAGGCTTTTTCTTGAAATCGAAAATGCTGTAGCCCAAAGCAGCGTTCAGGGTGTTGTCCCACTTGAACTTGTTTTTCAGGTAACGGATTTCATAGTTAAAGAGACCTTGTCCATTGATAGAGCTTTGTCCGCCTGGGGCCCAGTTGGTGTAGGAACTTTGTCCGAAATTGAGGCCGACGTTACCTTTGTGGCTCCAGCCTTGCGGTTGTTCGTCCTGTGCGAAAGAAATGATGGCAAACGATAATGCCAATGCAGTGAATAAAACTTTTTTCATTGTGTAATGATTTGGGATTTAATGATTTAAAATAAGATTCAAGATTTAATTTAAGATTCAAAATTCAAAGATTCAAAGATTTAAACTTCCCTTTCCAAAAACTCTCAACTCTCAACTTTCAACTATCAACTAATAACTGTTCCCATCTTGGAAGTTGCGGTTGCCGATACTGAAGGTGATGTCTTGCATGTTGCGGCTGCGGACGTATTTCCCATCCTTCTCGGCGGGGAGCCAATGCGTCTCTTGCATCAAGCGGATGGCCTCGTTATCACAACCGCCACCCACTGAGTTGATAACGACGATGTTCGACACACTGCCGTCAGTCTCCACAACGAAACTCAGGCGCACCGTGCCTTGGATTTCGCGTTCCTTGGCCTCGGGAGGGAATTTCAGGTTGCGGGCGATGTATGTTCCAATATTGCTGCCGTCAGCGAAATAAGGACGAGCCAGTTGCTCAAGATGGTGGAAGTCTTCGTAGACTTTGTTGGAATCATCGGCTTCAAGAGTAAGCGGCAATGTTGGGCGTTCATGGCGCTTCCAATAGCGTTTATAGTTCTTCGCATTGAAATCAACAGCGTAAAGATGCTCGCAGTCGATGGGAATGCCAACGTGTGAGGCAGGCTTCCAAAGGATGGTCTTCACCAAAGCCAAGGCGATGGGAGAGGCCTCTTCGCTGAAAGAGGATTTCACCTCGTAATTGGAAGCGAGGCCTTCCTTGTCGATGTGCATACCCACAACCACTTTGCCACTGTTGTTTTGCTGTAGGTCGGCATCGGGGTAAACAAGGTTCTGGTTGATGTAATCTTTGGTCAAAGCCTTACCCGAAATGGGTTCGGGTTCATTGTTTTGTGCATTCATTTGCAGCCCTGTCATGATGAGGGCAAGCGCAACAATAAATCTAATTGTTTTCATGGCGTTATGGTTTTAATGATGCAAAAGTAAACAATTTGTTGAATTGTTGAACCGATTATTTGTTGAATTGTTGAATTTGCTGGTATCTTTTCAAACAATTCAACGATTCAACTTTCAACGATTCAACATTATTCCTATTTTTGCACAAAATTTCAGGTTATGGAAGACAATTACAAGAACAATATGGTTTTCGGTATTCATCCCGTTTTAGAGCTGATTCGCTCGCAGAAGGAGATCGAGAAGGTTTATATTCAAGGTGGTACGCGCTCGCCCGAGATTTCGGAGATTGCCAACACCTGCCGCAAGAGCGGCGTGCCGGTGCAATTTGTGCCCATAGAGAAGATGAACCGCCTGACGCGCAAGAACCACCAAGGCGTGGTGGCTTTCATCTGCCCGATTGAATACCAGCCTTTGGAGAATGTAGTTTCCGCCGTCTTCGAGGAAGGCCGCGACCCATTTATCCTTATGCTCGACCGCGTGACCGACGTGCGCAACTTCGGCGCCATCGCCCGCACGGCCTACGCCGCCGGCGTGGATGCCATCGTCATTCCCAACCGAGGCTCGGCACTCATCAATGGCGATGCGATGAAGACCTCGGCAGGGGCATTATCATTAATTAATGTGTGCCGCGTCGAAAATATGAAAGATGCCATCGACTTCCTGAAAGCTAGCGGCTTGCGCATGGTGGGTTTCACCGAGAAAGCCAAGGAAAGCCTTTGGCAAGCCGACCTCACTGGCCCGCTCTGCGTGGTGTTGGGTTCGGAGGAAGACGGCATCAGTCCCGCATACATCCCCCGCCTTGACGGACTGCTGATGATTCCCATGCCAGGCGACATCGATTCGTTGAATGTTTCGGTGGCCACGGGCGTGGTTTGTTTTGAGGTGGTGCGGCAGCGGATGGGATAAAATTCATTAAAACGGAAAAATGTTATCTGAAATGATGATTATATCGTTTTAATGTTTATATTTGCGGCGTTAAACTCTAAAATGAATTGACATGAAAAGACTTCTATGCTTTATGTTTGCGCTGTCGATGTTAGCATTTCCACTGTTGGCTTCGGCTCAAGTTACCATCAAGATTGAAAGACTTTCTAAACCAGAAAAACTGCTTCCTTTGCGGGAACCTATGGACATCGCCCAATCTCTGGTGCGTTCCAACGCCAATGTCCCTTATGGTGAATTTTTCCAAAATGAAGTTCTTTCCATGAATATTGATGCGGATCGTCTTGTGAACTATGGGCATTGGTTTCATCCGTTTTTCTATGGCATGTATGATGCCTACGCAGAACATCGCCCGTTCGTATTTTCGCCCGATATGATTTGGATGTTGATTGCCCAAGGTTTTTCGCACCACATCAATTCCGACCCTGAGAAATACCGCGATAGGATGGTGGATTTCACGGACAAATTGTCGTTGGTGGTTGAAAGCGATCAACCGCTTGATTCGGCAGAATGGGAGGTGCTGATTCCGCAATTTGCCGAAGATATTCGTAACAACACCAAAGGCACGATTGCAGAGACGATGATGGCTGACTTTTCGACCACGACGCAGTATGAGCAAATCGCCTCCCAAATCACCTTGATGGAGACCACGAAGGCTTATTTTGAATTTGTGGTGATATATGCGGCTTGTGGCATTCCTGAAGTGACCTTGTTGGGCACGACTGAGGATTGGCAACGGGTTTACGACAAGGCAATGCAGTTGCGCTCGTTCGATTTAGATTGGTGGATTAACGAATTGGAGCCCATCCTGAAGAAGTTCATCGATGCTTCGAAAGGCAAGAAGGATGTCAAGTTTTGGCGCAATTTGTTCAAATGGCACACGCAGGAAGAATACGGCGCACCCAACATCATCGACGGTTGGATTGTGAAGTTCTTCCCCTACGACAAGGACGGCAAGCGCTTCGATTTGAAGACTTTGACTCGCGATTCCAATTTGCCTGATGAAATATCGAAAGTTGATGTTCGCTTCATGGAATTGTTGGAAGATGGGACGAAAGAGGAAACGATGATTGAGTTGTGGGGAGGATTCTTTGGCCTTGAACAAAACCCCGAAAACTTTGCACTTGCGCCAAAAATCGGTTGGCTGGTGAAGAAGAAGACCGATGAAGAAAGTGCGAATCTTGTCAGACT
>ONKQ01000058.1 GCA_900318465.1 uncultured Bacteroidales bacterium | reverse complement strand
GTCAAAAAAAATAGGGACAAGCCGTTTTTCTGCTATTTTTCAAATCATTGAAAAACAATATTTTGAAAAGTTGGCAACAAGAAAAAGTATGGACAAGGCAGAAGTTGCCCCTGAAAAACTCTTGACAAGTAATTTTTTTCATTAACTTTGCGAAAATTTCAAAACTGTAACACAATGAAAGCAACAAGAATTTACACCCTGCTTGCGCTTCTGCTGATGGCTGGAGGGGTGAAAATGCAAGGGCAAGAACCGCTGGAATTCTTTTCCATTGGGCAAAGCGTTTTCTTCGGTGATGCGGTTTTCGTTAATCATGACCATTTGCTTGTTCGGATGTTGACCCGATACCAAGAAAACGGCAATTGGTGTGCAACCCAACATCTTCTGCTTTTGGATGACAAGGGCGAAATGGTGGATTCCGTTTACTTATTTACGAACAAGCCAAGCATAGGGCAAAGGAGGAAACCGTGCAGCATACAATGCTTTGCTGACGGTTCTTTTGGAATGCTCGTAATGAAATTTTCTGACGACACATTACGGCTTCAGAAAATAGGCATTTCCGATGATTTGCAGCTGTCATATCTTGATTATGACTGGCAATGCACTGACTATTACACCGATGACAACCTCTTTGAAGAACGGTTTGTGGCCAACAAAGACGGCAGCATATTCTACGCCTACCCATCGGAAAGCCTTACGCAATATGAAACAATTCCTTGGACGACTGGGTTCAGGCTCATGAAATTTGATGCTGAGGGCCATTTGCTTAACGAGATAACTTTTGAGAATGTTCCTTTTACAGGAAGGATGTTTCGTGCGTTTGAGCTGTTTCCCACCCCCGATTCGCTCGGTTGCCGGATGGTGATGCGAAACTTGAGTCAGAACCCTGCGAAATATGACTGCTATACAATGGATGCCGACCTTAACATTGTGGAGCATGTTGAAAATATCGACCGTCTTTCCTATCCTCGGTTGAGCGGCAAGGAAGCTTTCTTCAAGATGAATCCCTATAATGGCAAGACCTATTCCATCAACTGCGAAACCTATTGGGCACCTGGCGACATACACGAGCATGACGAAGACATATTGATGAGCGTGTTTGATGCCGATCATTTTGAGCAACTTGCCTACACATGGGGCATTACTTCTGCAGTTCCGAGTGCTGCCGGATACAAGAACTCCATTGATTTTGATTCTGATGGAGGCATTTACATGGCAGGAGGTATGGACAAGCTTTTTTTCACGCCTTCAAGCGTTTATGTGGCCTATTTGGATGAAAACCTTAACAAACTCAACGAAATCTATTATTCAGATACGACATTCCAATTATACCCTGGCAATGGCATTTGTTTGAGTCCGGCAGGCGACCTTTTCCTGATTTGCACAAAAATTCAGGAGCCAGAGGATTACGGAGCCATATACAAGATTCCCAAAGAAGCTTTTGATGGCATTGAGGAAGCCCATGATGCTGGCTTCGCTGTGGCGGTGGCCTATCCTAATCCGGGGAAGGATGTGCTGAACATTAGGACGGGATTGCAGGATGCGCGGGTGGAGGTGTATGACACCAACGGAAGGCTCATCCATAGCCAAGCCATCACGGAAAATGTGACGGGGATTGATGCTGGAGGATGGGCTGAAGGGGTTTATGTTTGGAAGGTTTACACGGGCGTTTCGACAGGCTCAACGACCCTCGCTGAAACGGGAAAGTGGATAAAGGAGTAAAAAGTTAGGAGTGAATAGCATTGAGTTGGCAACACTTACCTCCTCTACTATTCACTCCTTTTTTTAATTTCACTTCACAGTTCCACCTCACTTCGCCTTCCCTTGGTTGGCGACGGCGGCCATCAGCGCGGCCACTTTTTCAGGGTCGCCGAGGAAGAAGTCCTTTTGCAATTTCATGTTGTCGTCGAACTCGAAGACGTATGGGATGCCCGTCGGGATGTTGAAGGCAATGATTTCGTCGTTGCTCATGCCTTTCAGCACCTTCACAACACCGCGCAGGCTGTTGCCGTGGGCCACCACCAACACTTGGTCGTGGGTCCCGAAGGCCTTCATAATGTTGTTCTCGTAGTAAGGCATCACACGCTCGATGGTGTCGCAAAGTGCCTCGGTGAGCGGGATTTGCTCATCGGTGAGTTCGGCATAGCGCGGGTCCATGCGCGGGCTCTTGGGGTCGTTCATGTCTAACGCAGGCGGACGCACATCGAAGGCGCGACGCCACAGGCGCACTTGCTCGTCGCCGTATTTCTCGGCGGTCATCTTCTTGTCCAAACCTTGCAGTTGGCCGTATGATTTCTCGTTGAGCCTCCACGACTTATACACTGGCAGCCAGTCCATGTCCATGGCCTCAAGAGCGAGGTTCAAGGTCTTGATGGCGCGTTTGAGGTAAGAGGTGAAGCAGATTTCGGGTTTGTAGCCGTTTTCTTTCAGCGTTTTGCCTGCTTCGATGGCTTCTTGGACGCCTTTCTCCGAAAGGTCAACATTGGTCCACCCCGTAAAGAGGTTCAATTTGTTCCATTCACTTTCTCCGTGACGGATGAGGATTAATTTCTTCATTATTGTTTGATTTTGATGATTATCGGAATTGAAAAGTTGCTTATTTTTGCAAGCAGATAAAAAACTAAACCTCGAAGTTTGACATAAAGACAGGGACTCCGAGGGATTACGATGCAAAGATAAGAAGAATAATTCAATCGGCGCATGAAAAAATGAAAAAAATATGAAATATATTGATTTTGAGGATGCTTTTTCTGCCGCAAGGCTCAACAAATACAGAAAAGCATGCGGTGGAAACGCATACAAGGCTCTAACACTTTATCGGCATAATGTCAAATTGTGCCAGAAAATATATGGTGTTCTGAACGTGTTTGAAATCGTATTGCGCAATGCCATCAATAAACACTACACCTTTGTTTTCAATGATGCAGATTGGATATTTCATCAATTACAAAAAGGCGGAATGTTGGAATTTTCTACCCACAGAAATGAAGTACTGCAAAGTATCAATGAAATGGTCAAGGAAAACAAATACACTCCAGACAAAGTTGTGTCATCGGTTAGTTTTGGCTTTTGGACTTATATGTTTACGAGAGTACCTTTTCGTCTTGGAAATCAATCTATTTTGCAAATCTTCCCAAACAGACAAACTGGTCTTGGACAGAAGGCTATTTTCAAGGAATTACAACAAATCAAGCAATTCCGAAACCGCATTGCACATCACGAGCCTATTTGTTTTGATGCCAATGGTCACAAAAGCTTGGTGTATGCACAGACAAACTATACTCTTATTTTGAAATACATTTCTTTTTTGGGATACGACAAAGATGAACTGCTTTTTGGCCTTGATGCAAAACCTGACAGAGTGATGAATCAGATATCAATACTGTAACCCATCAAATCTAACCTGCTTTTCTCTCCCGATGTCGCTTAGGTTGTTCCTTTTCCTCCACAGCAGGTTGCTTTTCTTCTTGCTGAGGCGTTTCCACCACAGGTGCAGCCGCTGGCATTTCAATCTCAACTCGGCGGAAAATGTCGTCTTTGTCGGTGGGCCTCATTTCGTCATACCACTTGAAGCCTTGCAAATAACGCGACGATTCGTTCAGGTCGCTTTCGGGATACATGGTCTCGCTGATGCCTTTGTACGACTTGATTTTCGAGATGCTGTTGTCCTGCATCTCAATGACCATGGTTTCTGACTTGGCCACATCGATGCCAATGGTTCCACCGTCGTCGTCGCGAATCCAATAAAGTGACTCGGCGGCAGTGCCGTCTATGTTGACGCGGTGGATGTTTCCGTTCTTGAAAAACGAGGTGATGTCGGTGCCCTTGATTTGGTTGAAGCCCTCAATCGAGTCCTGCGTGACGATGAATCCGTTGCCTTTTTGTAGCACGAAGTCGATGCTTTCACCATTGGTTTTGATGTCGATTAGGTCGCCTGTCATCTGACTGTCTTCGGTCCAAAGGACGGGAGCGACGCGCATACGGATAGTGGAGTCGGACATGAGGTAAGTCATGGTGTCGCATCTGCCTTGCATGTCTGATTTGTAGAACCTTACGTTGCGTCTGGCGATGAGTTTCTTCAGCTCTTCCTTCTCCTTGTCGAAGTGGAAAAACAACGTGTCGCTGTGGATATAAAGCGAGTCGCCGCTGTCGTAATAAATGGCGTATACGCTGTCGGTGGCAAAGGAGAAGTCTTTGTGCTCCCAAAGTTCCATGTAATCACCTCGCATGACGACCTTATACGAGGTGTCGATCATGTCCACGCGGTTGTAGGCCTTGGCTAAGCCAATGTTTCGGTCGTAAAGAATCGAATCGGAACGCATGAATTGGGTCTCGTTGTGCATGAAAGGTCTCTTGTCGAGAAACACAAGGTCTTCATCCACAAGATAATATCCATGCTCGCCATCCAAAACGTTCTCCTTGTTAATGATGGTCGTCGGCCCCCAAAACCACATCTTCTCAATGCTCGTGTTATAGAACAAAGTGTCGGTGTACATTTGGTATTTGGGGCTGGTGACTTCCACTTTTTCGAAAAACGAAAACTCCTTAATGTCGTCGCGGTAGTAGCCGATACAACTGATGAGGGTCTTATCGCCTCTGTAGGTGGTCGCGCTATCAGGATAACAGGCTAAATGCAGGTTGCGGTCGTAGGTCAGATACTCGGTGTAAAGCGTCGTCGAGTCGTCCATCAGCTTCACGTTGTCAAAAAACTCTGCAAAACGGGTGTCGCCGTTGTAGTTCAACAGGTCGCTAAAGATTTCCACGCTGTCGTTAACGATGATATGGACGTTTTGGTAAGCGTCGAAGCTGTTGTTTTTCTCGTAAAAATAGGCACTATCACAGAAAAAATACGCCGAATCGTGGCGTATTTTTACGTGTCCTATGAGCCGTTGCATGTCGCCTTGGCTCTTTGAATAGGTGGCCTTGTCGTAATGCTCGATGTGGACGCGGGTTTTCTTGCGTTGCACGGTGTCTTGCTCTTGGGCCACAACAGATTGCGTCGTGAGCAGCAACGACAAGAATGCTATGAGAAGCCTGCAATTCATCTTTGTCGTACAACGGTTCAGCGTCCGCTTTCGTGCGTTTATTTTCCGAACAAATCGCCTACGTTTGGTGCGTTTTGGGCAGCCTCAGAAGCCTCAAAGTAAGGCATCTTGTCGAAGCCAAACATGCTGGAAATGATGTTGTTGGGGAAACGACGCAAGTAGGTGTTGTAAGTCTTGGCCGTCTCATTGAACTTCCTGCGGGCGTTGGCGATGGAGTTTTCGCAGCTCTCCAACTTGCTTTGCAGGTCGAGGTAGTTTTGGTTGGCTTTCAAGTCGGGATACTTTTCAATCGTAACCAACAGTCTCGACAGCGCGCCCGACATTTCGTCTTGAGCGGCTTGGAAAGCCTTCAAATTCTCTTCGGTGAGGTTGTTGGCATCAAGGGTGACCGAAGTGGCCTTGGCACGTGCCTCAACGACGGCTGTGAGCGTACCCGCCTCATATTCAGCGTAATTCTTTACCGTGGCGACAAGGTTAGGGATGAGGTCGGCACGTTGCTGATATGCCGTTTGGACGTTGCCAACTGCTTGTTCCACAATCTCTTGTTTCGAGACCAATCCATTGTAGATGCGCATACCCCAAAGGAAGGCCAACACTACGATGGCAATGATTGCAATAATACCTTTTTTCATGATTTTGATGATTTTATGTGTTAAACTTTCTGACTCAATGTAACAGCCTGCAAAGGTATTGAAATTTTTTCGTAATTTTGCCGTTTACAATTAATGTTTTAATCGAATTTGACAAATGACTGACAATCAGAATAAAAACGAAGATATTCTCCAAGACCAACAGGTGTTTAACCGTGGCGGAAAGCTGACAGAAGAGTATAATCCGGGGCAGAAAGTGCTGTGTTGCAGCCGTTGCAAGCTCAACGACTTCGACTGGATGAAGGATTATGAGAACCAAGAGGTGGAAGGCAAGGTATGTCTTGCCGAGGTGCGTTTCAAGAACGACCGCAAGGACTTTTTCCTCTATCCCGAAGACCTCGACCTTGAGGTTGGCGAGATGGTGGCCGTTGAAGCTGCCATTGGGCACGACATCGGAATCGTCACGCTGTTGGGCGACATGGTGGAACGTCAGATGAAGCGCAAGCGTTTTCGTACGCCGCGTGAGGAGATGAAGAAAATCTACCGTCGCGCCAAGACCAACGATGTGGAAAAATGGCTTTCTGCCATCAAGTTGGAAAACAGCACTTTGGCCCGCACTCGTACCATCGCCGACAACCTCGGATTGGAGATGAAACTCAACGACGTTGAGTATCAAGGCGACAAGACGAAAGCCATTTTCTATTATACCGCCGATGGTCGTGTCGACTTTCGCGAGCTTATCAAGAAGCTGGCTGAGGAATTTCATGTGCGCGTCGAGATGCGCCAGATTGGTGTGCGTCAGGAGTCGGCCAAATTGGGTGGCCTTGGTTCGTGTGGCCGCGAGTTGTGTTGTGCCTCATGGATTAGCAATTTCCAATCGGTGACCACGGGTGTGGCGCGTGTGCAGCAGCTGTCGCCCAATCCCCAAAAACTGGCTGGCATGTGCGGCAAGCTGAAATGTTGCCTCAACTATGAATATGAGGCCTACGTGGAAGCATTGAAGGAATTCCCCGATACCAACATCGTGCTGAAATTCAAGGCCGGAGATGCCGTACACCAGAAAAACGACGTGTTCAAAGGCATCATGTGGTATTCCTACAAGACCGACCGAGGCAACATCATGGCGCTTCCTATCAAGCAAGTCAATGAAATCATTGCACTGAACAAGAAAGGGGAGAAGCCTGAGAAAATGGAGGATTACGCAGTCACGAAAGAAACCCATACCAACACCAACGAAGGTTATGGCGAGGCCGATTTGAAGAAGATGAGCGACTAATGAGGTGATGTGATGAAAAACATAAAACTTTATATATTAACCGTTTGTGTCGCTATATTGACCAGCTGCACCAGTCACTCGTTCAATAAGCGCATGGTCATTCCCGAGGCGGAATGGCCCGTTGAGCATCGTGTCGCTTTTGATGTTCCCATCGATGACACTATCAATGGATACGTCTTTGGCATGGAGTTGCGCCATCTGGAAAACTACCGCTATAGCAACCTCTTCGTGTTTCTCCACACCACTTTCCCCAACGGCAGCATTACCCACGACACGATTGAATGTACGCTTGCCACACCCGAAGGCCGCTGGATTGGCAAGGGTAGCGGAAGTATGCGCGACCTGCATATCCCGCTTAACGAGAACCTGCATTTCCCGATTTCCGGCATCTATCATTTTGAGATTGAACAAGCCATGCGCGAACCTGTTTTGAAGGGTGTGGCCGATATTGGAATATTCGTTGAAAGACAATAAGTTATGAGTAATAACAAGAAAAAGAAACCTGCAAACGTCAAATCACACGCCATCCGTAACCTTTGGATTCTTTTCGGAGTGCTGCTGGTTTTGGTTGTATTGTTCTTCATCTTTGTGGCTGTCGGCATATTCGGCACCATGCCAACCTTTGATGAGTTGGAGAATCCCAAGACCAACCTTGCCACGGAGATTATCTCAGCCGATGGAAAAGTTTTAGGCACCTATTATGTGGAAAACCGCAGCAACGTCCGTTATGCCGAGTTGTCGCATTATATGCCTGAAGCCTTGATAAGCATTGAAGATGAGCGTTTTACAGAGCATTCAGGCATCGACGAGCGTGCTTTGGTTCGTGTGGCTTTCGGTGTGTTGACGGGTCGCAAGAAAGGCGGCGGTAGCACGATTACCCAACAGTTGGCCAAGAACTTGTTTCCGCGTGGCGAGAACTTGAGCACCCCGAAACTTGTGTTGCGCAAATTCCAGGAATGGATTACCGCTACCAAGCTGGAGTACAACTACTCGAAGGAGGAGATTGTGGCCATGTATCTCAACACCGTGTCGTTTGGCCATAACGCATACGGCATACGCTCGGCGGCAAAGACTTTCTTCGACAAGACACCGAAAGAGCTTAATATTGAAGAATGTGCGCTGATGGCTGGCGTGGTGAATGCTCCAACGCGTTTTAGTCCGGTTCGCAATCCTGAGCGCGCTTTGAGCCGTCGTAACCTTGTGTTGCAAAAGATGGCCGATAACGGTTACATCACCCAAGCCGAGTGCGACTCCATCTCCTTGATTCCCATCGATATGACGCACTTTGGCGTGATGGACCACAACAGCGGTCAGGCCACCTATTTCCGTGAGTTCCTTCGTGGCGTACTGACCGAATGGGCCAACAATACCACTCGTGCCGATGGCAAGCCTTACAACATTTATCGTGACGGCCTGCGCATCTATACCACCATCGACTCTCGTATGCAGCGTTATGCCGAAGAAGCCGTCCGCGAGTTTATGGGTGGTGAGCTGCAACCCATGTTTTACAAGCATTGGAAAGGCCAGAAAAACGCACCCTTCTCCAATGTTACTGCTGACGAAATCGACCATATTTTGGAGACTTCGATGAAACGCTCCGACCGTTATCGCATCCTGAAAAACGAGGGCAAGAGCTTGGATAGCATCAAGGCCGAGTTCGACCGGCCTGTGCGCATGACGGTTTTCTCGTGGGATGGCCCTATCGATACGGTGATGAGTCCAATGGATTCCATCCGTTATTACAAGTGGTTTTTGCAGGCCAGCCTGATTTCGATTGAGTCGCACACGGGTCATGTGAAGGCCTACGTCGGCGGCTTGGACTACCGTTTCTTCAAATATGACCATGTCACGCAGGCAAGACGTCAGGTGGGTTCCACTTTCAAGCCGTTCCTATATTCGTTGGCCATGCAGGAAGGCGAGTACACACCCTGCACGAAAATTCCTAACATTCAATACAACATCCAGCTTGAGGACGGAAAGTTTTGGTCGCCAGGCAATTCCGGAGGTAACATCGGCGAAGAAATCACCTTGAAATATGCGCTTGCCCAGTCCAACAACTGGATTTCGGCCTACCTGATGAACCAGTTTGGCCCCAATGCCGTCATTGGCATGGCAAGGCGCATGGGTGTGGAGTCGCCGATTGATGCGGTTCCTGCTATCTGCTTGGGTGTCTGTGATTTAAAGCTGATAGAGATGGTTGGGGCAATGAGTACTTTCGCCAATCAAGGTGTCTATATCAAGCCCATATTCATCACGCGCATCGAGGACAAAAACGGCAATGTCATCCAACGTTTCAGTTCCGAGGAGTCGGAGGCCATGAGTGAGCTGACGGCCTATAAGATGGTGGAGCTGATGAAGGGTGTGGTGCAAAGTGGTACGGGTATCCGCTTGCGGTCGTACTATGGTTTCAACAATCCCATCGCGGGAAAGACGGGCACGACACAGAAACAAAGCGACGGCTATTTCATGGGCATCACCCCCGACTTGACTACCGGGGTGTGGGTGGGTGCAGAAGACCGTAGCGTCCACTTCCGCTCGACGCAATTGGGACAAGGCTCACATACGGCTTTGCCGATTTGGGCTATGTATATGAAAAAGGTGTACGCCGACAAGAACCTTGGCATCAGTCAGGGTGACTTCCCCAAACCTAACATTCCTGGCCTCGACCTTAACTTCGACTGCGACAGTTACGAAAATGTCGAAGGGGTTGAATATATTGATGAATTTTAATTGATTAGCTATGACTTCAAACTTCGTTGATTACGTCAAGATATTCTGTCGCTCTGGCAAGGGCGGTGCTGGTTCATTGCATTTTCGCCGTGAGAAATACATTCCCAAAGGCGGTCCCGATGGCGGCGATGGTGGTCGTGGCGGCGATGTCATCATGCGTGGCAACGCCCAACTGTGGACGTTGCTTCATCTTCGCTACACCAAGCACCTCTTTGCTGGCGATGGTGTACCTGGAGGCAAAAACCAATTGACAGGCGCGGCTGGCGACGATATTTACATTGACGTGCCATTGGGTACGGTCGCTTTTCATGCCGATGACCACACCCAGATGGCTGAAATTACTGAAGACAAGCAGGAAATCGTGCTGCTCAAAGGCGGTCGCGGCGGCAAAGGGAATGCTTTTTTCAAAACTGCCACATTGCAAGCACCCAAGTTTGCCCAACCTGGCGAACCTGCACAGGAAGACTGGATTACTTTGGAGTTGAAGTTGTTGGCCGATGTCGGTTTGGTCGGTTTCCCCAATGCGGGCAAATCCACGTTGTTGTCGGTTGTTTCAGCGGCGAAGCCTGAAATCGCTGACTATCCTTTCACCACATTGGTACCCAACCTTGGCATTGTCAGCTATCGCGACCATCGCAGCTTTGTCATGGCCGACATCCCTGGTATCATCGAAGGTGCAGCTGAAGGCAAAGGGCTGGGAATCCGTTTCTTGCGTCACATCGAACGCAACTCAACCTTATTGTTCATGGTGCCAGCCAACACCGATGACGTGAAAAAAGAGTACGACATCCTGCTCAACGAGTTGAAAAAATACAACCCCGAACTATTGGATAAAGACCGCATCTTAGCCATCACCAAATGCGACCTCGTAGATGACGACCGCATCAAGGAAATCAAGCGACATCTGCCCAAGAAAGTGCCGCACGTGTTCATTAGTTCAGTGGCTCAACAAGGCATCGACGAGCTGAAGGACTTGATTTGGTTGACTTTGAATAAGGGGGATGTTGGGGAGGACTGGTAAATTACAATAATTATGGAAAGTCTCTCCACCATCGACTCCGACCTCTTCCTTTTCCTCAACAGCCTACACGTTGATTGGCTTGATGGCTTGATGATTGCCATCACGCACATGTGGGCATGGATTCCGCTGTACCTATTATTAATATATTGGGTGGTAAAACAATATGGCAAATGTTGCTGGTGGGTTTTCCTCGCTTTGGGCTTTGTGGTGCTTTGCTCCGACCAACTTTCAGCGCATGTCTGTAAACCCTTGTTTCATCGGTTAAGACCTTGTTATAATGCTGATTTCCAAGATTTAATCTATCTTCCAAAAGGTCTGGCAGGCGGAAAATATGGTTTTGTGTCCTCTCATGCTGCCAACACCTTCGCCGTTGCTGCTTTTCTCACTCATGTTTTGTGGAATTATCGTCCTAGGCCAGCCATCATGTTGTTTTCGTGGGCTTTCATATCAAGCTACAGCCGCATTTACATTGGCTATCACTACCCTGGCGATATTGTCGCTGGTGCTATGTTGGGAGGCTTGATTGGGATGGTTTTTTGGAAACTGTTCCAAATTGCACAGCAAAAACTTTGGAAATCAGAACAATGAGCCCATCGGAGCAATGACGGACTCTACTTTATCGTGAAACACGACTCGAATTGTCGACCTGAACTCGATGCCGCACAACGAAGCGATGGGTGCCTCGCGCATGGCGATTTCAAGGTTGCCGTGCGAGCCGAAGATGGCCACGAGGTCGGTGGTGTCGCGCACGTCCATGTAGCTGTCCGAAATCTTGTTGATGGTGTAAAGCCTTCCCTTGACCATGATGGTGAAGTCGCGGCCACGTCGGGCTTTCACAAAGTCCTCGCGGGTGATATTGGTGATGAGGTTGCCGTAGGAATCGATGTGGATTACGATGCCTTCGATAGCATCGTCGCGCACCACAGCACAGAACTCGGCACCACGCAAGGTCTCGCGTTTTGGTCCGATTTCAGACAACGGCACACCTTGGGCAATCATCACGGCGACTTTGGCAAAACGGTCGCGGGCGGGGAAATTGAACGAGTCGGAATCTTGCATCACATTGATTTCGATGGCATCCTCATATTCATCGAAAATCTGACGAAACACGCCATTGTCGGCAGCGATGAAATACTGGCCTTCAGCCTTTACCACGACATGTGGAATTTCATCTGACTCAATCGTGTCGACAGCAATGATATGGATGGTTCCGGCAGGGAAATTTCGGAAACAATTTTTCACCACGAAACCCGCATCGATGGTGTTGAACGGCGTAATCTCATGCGTGATGTCAACGATGGTGGCGTTGGGCAACTGCGACAAAATCACACCCTTGACAGCTGCGGCATAGTAGTCGGAGTGTCCCCAATCGCTTGTAAGTGTGATGATTGCCATAGTTGAAGTGTTTTTTCCTGTCTTGTTTTTTACAAGTTGCAAAAGTAATGCATTTCATCGAAAACTGCCTCTAAAAGTTCTCGTTTTTTTTGGAAAATTTCTACCACTGCAAACTATCGAAAAATAGACTATCTTTGCGCCATAAAAAGACGCGAGACTGCGTGACGTGAGACCGTGGGATTGACATGGTTCATGTTTCGAAGTCCTATGTCTCATGTCAAATGAAATGAGAGATGGCAGAACAAATCCTACAAATCGAAAACGTTGACCCTAAGGAACTTCACGGCCCAAACGACAAGTATTTGGAATTAGTGAAAAGCATGTTTCCCAAGTTGAAACTCATCGCGCGTGGCGATTTTTTGAAGGTGATTGGCGACGATGAGGAAATCGAGTATTTCACCAACCGCTACGAAACTTTGATGGTGCAATTGGAGCGTTTCGGGAAACTCACGGCACAAACCGTGGAAGACGTGATGATGGCAAGCACTGACACTGAGTTGCAACAGAAGATGTCGGAAAGTGATGTACTGGTTTTTGGGCGTAACGGCGTGCCCATCAAGGCGATTACGGCCAACCAAAAAAGGATGGTGACGGCTTCGGAACAGAAAGATTTGGTCTTCGCCATCGGCCCAGCCGGAACGGGAAAGACCTACACCGCCGTGGCTTTGGCCGTCAGGGCATTGAAAGCCAAGCAAGTAAGGAGAATCATCTTGACCCGTCCCGCCGTCGAAGCCGACGAGCATCTCGGTTTCCTCCCCGGCGACCTGAAAGACAAACTCGACCCGTATCTGCAACCGCTCTATGATGCCTTGCGCGATATGATACCTTCCACGAAATTAGAGGGTTATCTCGAAGACCATACGATTGAAATCGCGCCTTTGGCCTTCATGCGCGGGCGCACCTTGGACCACGCTTTTGTCATTTTGGATGAAGCGCAAAACGCCACACGAAGCCAACTGAAGATGTTCCTCACCCGCATGGGACGCTCGGCCAAGTTTATCGTCACCGGCGACATCACCCAAATCGACCTGCCGCCCAAAACGCCATCGGGATTGCCGCAGGCGATGGAGGTTTTGAAAGACGTGCGCGGCATCGAGTTCATCTATTTGGACGACAAGGATGTTGTTAGACATAAGCTCGTGACGGATATTATTAATGCTTATAAGAAGCATCACGAGGAAAACTCAATGCAAGAAGACGGCCCTTCGACAAGCTCAGGGACCGTAAGCCATACCGAAACAGAGGGTTCCTGAGCCTGTCGAAGGCCCCGACCAACAATTAAACGATTAAACAATCAACAATTAAACATAAAATGAACGCTTTAACTAAAACAGATTACCATTTCCCTGGCCAAACCAAGGTCTATCACGGCAAAGTCCGCGATTGTTATTTCATCAACGACGAGTATATGGTGATGGTCGCCACCGACCGCATCTCGGCTTTCGATGTCATCCTGCCCAAGGGCATTCCCTATAAAGGACAGGTGCTCAACCAGATAGCCGCAATGTTCTTAGATGCCACCGCCGACATCGTCCCCAACTGGAAGCTCGCCACTCCTGACCCGATGGTCACTGTGGGGCGTTTGTGCAAACCTTTCCCGATTGAGATGATTATCCGTGGCTACCTCACGGGCAGTTCGTGGCGCACTTACAAGAGCGGTCAGCACACCATCTGCGGCGTCCAAATCCCCGACGGTATGAAGGAGCACCAACGTTTTGCCGAGCCTATCATCACCCCGACCACCAAGGCCGAGGAAGGCCACGACGAGGACATCTCACGCGAGGAAATCATCGCCAAAGGCCTCATCAGCGAGAAGGATTACGCACAGATTGAGGACATTACGAGAAAACTCTTTCAGCGCGGCACCGAAATTGCGGCCAAGCAGGGCTTGATTCTCGTCGATACGAAATACGAGTTCGGCAAGATTGGCGACCAAATCGTGCTGATGGACGAAATCCACACCCCCGACTCGTCGCGCTACTTCATCGCCGACCAGTACGAAGAACGCTTCGCCAAGGGCGAGCCGCAAGTGCAACTTTCAAAAGAATTTGTCCGCGAGTGGCTGATGGCCAACGGATTCCAAGGCAAGGAAGGCCAACAAGTGCCCGAAATGACGCCCGAATACGTCAACAGCGTTTCAGAACGCTACATCGAGCTTTACGAGAAGGTGACGGGACACAAATTCGAGAAGGCTCCCGATTCGGAAGACCTTTTGAAACGCATTGAAAACAACGTGCTGAATTACTTGAAGTTATGAAAAATATGCAAAATTAATGCATATTTTTCGGCACTTTTTTAGGGTAAAGATGCATATTTTTCACGAAACAAACATTGCCATAAACAGTGGCATTGTTGTTTTTTTGCCTTCAAAGAATGTATCAGACAGAAAAAAGGCCCATAAAAAAACATTGATTTTGGTGAATAAAATCACCAAAAATTATAATATTTGGTGAATTGAATCACCAAATTTAGTATTTTTGCACGGTAAAAAGGCAAATTATGATAGAACGAAAACTTCACAAAGTCATCAAAAACCGCTTTTTCAATGGAAAAGCCATCGTGCTTATTGGGGCACGACAGGTGGGGAAAACCACATTACTGCACGAACTGACGAATGGAACAAAAGACGTTTTATGGCTCAATGGCGATGAACTCGCCACAAGAACTTTATTGCAGGAAGTGTCGGTGGAGAAATTTCGCAGTTTGATAGGGTCAAAAACAATCATAATTGTGGATGAAGCTCAACGAATAGAGAATATCGGCCTGAAAATGAAGTTGATAACCGATAATCTGCCGAATGTGCAACTCATCCTTACCGGAAGTTCATCTTTCGAACTTGCCAATCGTGTCAATGAGCCTTTGACGGGACGAAAATGGGAATACACCTTGTTTCCGCTCTCTTTCGCCGAAATGGCCGAGCACACAAATGCTTTCGAGGAAATCAAACACTTGCCGCTTCGTTTGGTCTATGGCTACTACCCTGATGTCGTCACGCACCCTGGCGACGAAAAAGAAGTCCTTAAACAAATCACTGACAGTTACTTATATAAAGACATCCTCGAATGGGAGCGCGTCAAAAAGTCTGACAAATTGGTCAAGTTATTACAATCGTTGGCTTTTCAGGTGGGAAGCGAGGTGTCACTGAACGAATTGGGGCAACAAGTTGACTTGGACAAAAACACCGTGGAGAAATACATCGTCTTGTTGGAACAAGCCCAAGTCATTTTCAGACTTGGGTCGTTGAGCCGCAATCTCCGCAATGAGTTAAAGACCGCGCGTAAAATCTATTTCTACGACAACGGTGTCCGCAACGCCCTCATTAACAATTTCAACGACCTTGCGCTTCGCGACGACACAGGGGCATTGTGGGAAAACTGGATAATCAGCGAATTGGTCAAGAAAAGGGCAAACGACCGTCAATTTGTCAATCGTTATTTTTGGAGAACCACACAGCAACAGGAAATCGATTACATAGAGGAAGCCGATGGACATTTCACTGCATACGAATTCAAATGGAATCCGAAGAAGAAGGCCAAAACAAGCCAGAGTTTCCTGAAAGCCTATCCCAATACGGAAATCATGACCGTCAACCCGGATAATTTCTATACACTGCTCTTATAGTGTTTTGTCTGTACTGGAAAGGAGATATGCAAAATGATGCGTATTTTTCACGAAAATGCGATTATTCAACTACAATTTTCCGCGTTTCGCCGCCCAAGGTCACAAAATACAACCCTTGCGTCAGTTCCAGCTTTTCCTTGCCTTTGATTGCCTTGATCATAATGGTTTGGCCGAGGGCGTTAGTGACGGTCATAGTGCCTGTGCCTTCAATGATTACATATCCTTTGGCTGGATTGGGATAGATCTTGAAGATGCTTCTATGGTTTTCGCAAAGCTGGTCGTATGGCCTTGTGCAAAACACCGCTTCGGGACTTGTGGGAGAGGCATAATACGACCTTGTCTCTTTTTTGCGTTGCGTGAAGGTGTAAGATGTGTTCGGCGTAAGGCCTTCAAACAGAGTAGAATCTTGCCATTCACCGCCGTTGATATTGTATTCGCAACCTTCTTCAATAACGAGGGTGATGCTCGTGTCGGTGTTGCTCTCCATCAGCGGGGCTTCGGGCATTGCCTGTTCTGCCTTTCGGACTGGGCCGACAAGAGGTGAAATTACGGTTCCCACACAATTCTCGGCAGTGACTTGCACGCAAATGTTCTCGTCAATGTCGTCCTCGGTCAAAGTATAAGTCTGGAAAACAGCGCCTTCAATGTTAGTTGTGTCGCGTTTCCATTGGTAAGCCAATTCGCCCAAATCGGGGATGGATGGGATTGAACCCAAATCCGTTACGGCAGTCAGGGTTTGTCCGAAAACGGGTTCGCCGTCAATCTTGACCTCACCAGTCAAAGTGGGCGTGGTTACGCCGTTTAATAAGTTTTCTATTGCCCTGTATGCGTTTAGTCTTCTTCCCTCCGCTACCAAACCGTCGAGAGAAGGCAGATGGTCGGCACCGTCAAAAAGGGATTGTCTCACTGAAAGACAGAAGCTTGCGGGGTCGTTTTTGCAGGCCTGCATCATTTCCTCGGGCAGGGCGGCATACATCAGCGCAATGGTTCCGGAGACTTGCGGAGTGGCCATCGAGGTTCCTGTGGAGTTGCCATAGTTGCTGTTCGGCGTTGTGGAATAGATGCTTGTGCCGGGTGCGCCCAGGTCGATGTTTTCGATGCCATAACCTGCGCTACCATATTTCACATCTTGCGAGGTGGTGTTGGTGATGCCTATCAGATAGTTGCCCGGGCAGGCAGACGGCACATCGCCGACCACATCGACATTCACGTTCAAGTTGGGGCCGGCACCGCAACTCAAAATGCCGACATTGCCCATTTCGTCGTACATCGAGCACCAGATGGGATAATCATCGGGATTGCCGTAATCGACACCAAAGGATGAATTGGTGGCCACGATGAAAGCGCCTTCCTCGCCATTGGTTTCATTGTAGCGGGCACGCATTTCCAAAGCGTATGAATAGGCCTCCACCACGATGGATTCGTTGCTCGAACTTCCGCAAATGGACATGACCTTCACGTTCCAGTTCACGCCGCAAACGCCTTTTCCGTTGTCGCCAACCGCTCCGATAATGCCTGAAACATGTGTGCCGTGATGGTTGGCACCGACATTTCCATTGTGGTTGTAGGCATTCCAGCCACGATAGTCATCCACATAACCGTTGCCGTCGTCATCGATGCCGTTGTTGGGGATTTCACGGGTGTTTATCCAGCAATTCAGGTCTTCGTGACCCCAATCGGCACCGCCATCGATGACGGCCACCACAATAGTGTCGCCTGTCGCCGTGATACCACCCGTGGTGAACTCTTCCCAAGCCTGCGGCAGGCTCATAATGGCTGGTGCCCATTGTTGGCTGAAATAGGGGTCGTCGGGAATCGCCTCGCGTAGCGTGATGTTCGTATGGTTGTTTTGGATGACGCGGACATCAGGATGCTTCCAAAGCCGCTCCATCTTCACTTCTCGTGATTCAGCCTTGTCTGCAATTTCGAAAAGCCAGATATTCAGCCTTTTGGATAACATTCTTTTGGAGTTGGCGGAAAAAGTAGCGGCATCCACGCCTTGCTCCAACCAAATGATGAATTCGTTTTCCACGAAAGTCTCGTTTTCGGTCTTGGTGATTTGCTCTTGCCCGAAAGAAAACAAAGGCAGCAACGCCATTGCCAAAACGATTGTTGATTTGATGATTGATGGTTTCATTTATGATTTTTTATTTAGTTTAAACTCTTCTTCCAAATACGAATACACATAACCAGGACTTTGGAAGAACAATCCCGTTTCTGGATTGGCTATCTTTTGGAAAGTCGTTGATTCATAGTAGCATCTGAAGGCTTCGTCCATACTCATACCCTTGCGCTCCATCAGCATCGCTATTAAATCTTTCGATAGGGTTTCTTTCAAATATCGGAATTCGGCTGGCGTTACATTCATACTTTCTTCAGTTTTGAGATGGCCAAAGGTGTGCAAAAAGCATATTGGAAAGTGATACCTTTATAATATTCAAGGTTTTTGAGGAACGCATCAAAAGAAATCTTCCTTTCCCTCAAGTCACGAATCTGAACACCAACCGTATCATTGGCAATCGGTCCATAGACCAAATCAAAATCGTGCTGGAAATCCTGCTTCTCGTCGCGATTATTGTAAACAAATTCTGCCCATTCTTCGGTATAGTTCTCGAAGCGTTTGATTTTCAACATATCCAAATCTTGCTCGTCAAACTCGAAAACGGAGACACAAACATCTCCTCCACCTGTCAGCACTTTGAACTTGGCCATTTCTCGGGCTTGTTCTTCGTCCGCCGAAAGATAGAAAGCCTTCCCAAAATCCTTATTTGGACGGGATTTGGCAAGGTCAATCTCCTCAATCATTATATTTGAGCCGTGATGAAGAAGCATTATAGCGACCCTCCGTGTCTTCTGCAATATGAGGCCATACCATCAACACTGTCGGCAAACGAAAGCGTGTGCATAACTCCATAGCATTGCTCTATAAGTTTCATTCCATCGTAGCGGTCAATATACCTGAAAGAATCTGCCTCGGAAAGGCCGAAACGCTTGGCAAACTCGTTCACCAAAGCAATCGTGTACTCGATAATATCCAATGTTCGTTTTGACATAAGACACTAATTCCGTGGCAAAAATAGCAAAAAACTTCAAAAAAAGGAATTATCATTGAATTTTTCATCAAATCGCCACCTCAACACATTGCCCGTTCTTGAAATTCACAGCACTTCTAATATAGTGTATTACTTGAAGTTGTGAAAAATATGCAAAAATAATGCATATTTTTCGGCACTTTTTTAGGGTAAAGATGCATATTTTTCACGAAAGGGTACAAAAAACACTCTCGCCAATGGTTAGACGAGAGCGTTTTTATTGTTATGGGATGATACTTTAGTCTTCTTTCTCAAATCCAATATGAAAATGACACGGCATATCAGAACCAATCATAGGAGCTGAAAAATCTAACTCTATAATTAGTTTGTCTTTTGAAATCTCTATAATTTCAAATGTATAAGAATCTCCCCCAAAATAAGAGCTGCATTGTAAACAAAAAAAAGTGAGCCATTTGTCAGAAATAATGTAATGTGTCGAAATAGGTATCTCAACAAGATTTGATTCTGATTTTCCTTCTGGATATAGCAAGTATGGATCTGGCATTTTTGTAGCTCCATACGCCACAAAATTCAGTGTTCCATCTTTTGAAAAGTTCCAAAAATCACCAACTTTTGTCCATTTAAAATAATCGGAATCAAAATAATCGGTATAATTCACATTATAACTCACACATTTCCATTTGCCAACAATCAAGTTAGCATTTTTATTTCCATTGTTTTTAGTGCAAGATACCATTGTTGTTACTACCAATAGCACTAAGGCCAAGATTTTTACTGTTTTCTTCATTTTTTCTTTGTTTATAATTGAAAGCAAAAATACTATCTCCATTTGTTTCAAAGCATTTTTCCAAGTAACCAATTCAGTTACAGTAACCACTTTGGTTACACTTTCTCTTGAAACTCATTCGAAAGGTCACGAAAGAAGTCATGATTCAACGCTTTGGAAATACGCTCAAGCAGGGCAATATCCATATTCTCCTTACGGAAAATCCTGTGGATATGAGGGCGAGCACAGCAAATGTCCTCCGCCAACTTTGTGGCCGTAACGCCCTGCTGCCGCATTACCTCTTTGATATGTTGCCCGATGTGCATAAAAAAGCGTGGAATTTGTTTAACCTGCTGGTCATCGGGTTTCCACGCCCACCTTATCAACAAGTTATTCCACGCCAAAAAATGGCGTTTCATTACAGTATCTTGATAAGGTGTCCCCGAAGAGACATTGTGGAAATTGATGACCAAGAATTCGTCTTTGAAATGCTATTCTAAATGATTATGTGTATGTTTTAGTTGTTCTTTTTGTTATGTTGATGGTTTTTATATTATTGATTATTAATTGTTTAATGCTTTCAATTTGCTTCGGGCCATTCATCGTTACAGCACAATTCCAAATCCCCAAAATAAAGTGCATTTAACGGAAAACTTAAATCGGCATGTTTGCCCCAAATGAGGTTGCCATTGCGTAGCCAAAATTT
>ONKQ01000022.1 GCA_900318465.1 uncultured Bacteroidales bacterium | reverse complement strand
TCGTGCATACTCGCCATTGAGACCCACCTCTGAATCGTCAAGCAACGGCATTGCAAGTATGGCCTCCAAATCTGGTGCATAGTGCTCTGTGGTGTCTTTCGAATCACGTTGCGTAGTGGTGGCAAGGCGAACCAAGATCATCTCCATCTGACGCTGCATCCATTTTGAGATGTCGGTATCGGCTCCGATGGCGGGACGTGCCTGTTCAATGAGAGTGTCGCTTAGTGTAATACTATAAGTGCACATGATATATAACTTTTTCGTGTGCAAAAATACGCTTTTTTTTCGATAAGGCTCCCAAAAATGCACGATATTTGCAGAGTCTACGTTATTCTTCAAAAACGCATCAACCATGAAACGCACCGGAATCATCATCGCAATCACTGCTTTAGTGGCCATCGGTTTGTTGGCATTTGCCACGCCTGACAAAACTCCCGACAATCCCAAAACGCCTAAAAACAACTATGAGACTATGTGGAAAAAAGTAAAGGAAAACCTTGAGAAAAACCTGCCGGAATCGGCTGAAAAAGAATTGGTTGCCATCGAGCAACAGGCCTTGAACGACAACAACCCAACCCAACTGCTGAAGACTTGGCTCTATCGGCAGAACATTATGCGGTTTACCGTGGAGGAAGACCCGCAACAGGCTTTCATCCAATACATTGAAGAAAAAGTCGGGCAGTTGGACGAGGTGCACAATGCCCTGCTGCACGAGGAAATCGCCAAGGCTTACGCCGAGTATTTGGACCAAAACGAATGGCGCATCAGCGAGAACCTTCCCATCGACGGCGACATTTCGAAGGTGGAGTTGAAATATTGGGACAAGGAGAGCTTCAAAACGCGCATCAACCAGCATTATGACGAAGCCTTGAAGCCCGTCGAGGCACTGAAAAAAGCCAAGACCGAGGATTTTATGGCCTTGTATGAAAACACGAACAACAACGCGGATTACATTGGGTATGAGGCTTCTCTGTTCGAGTTTATGTTCCATCGTGTGGCGAAATACTATCAAGAAGAGGCCAACGCCGACCAAGCCGAGGGCGACACGGAAAAATGGTGGCTTCCCGCCAAAGACTTTGTGAAAGCCGACTTGGGCGATTTCGACAACCCACTCATCAAATGCCTGAAAATCTATCAGGAACTGATTGCCTACAACCTTAAGGAAAAGAACGAGAATGTGCTGATTTACAATGATTTCAAGCGTTTGGAATTCGTCAACAATACCCTTGGCATCCTTCTCCATTACACGCAATACCAAGCCGCAATGGAGGAATTGAAAGCACAGCACAAAGACAATCCGCTTTCGACAGAAATCACTGCATCGATGGCGCGGAACCTGATGGGGCAATACGAAAACAACGACGAGGACAGCACCTATTTCGACAACTACAAGAAAGCCAAGACGATGTGCGAAGAGGCCATCGCAAAATTCCCGAAGTCAAAAGGCGCGAAAAACTGTGAAAACCTCATCAAGCGCATCGAGGAGCCGCAAATCGACCTTACTTTGAACAAAGTGCAACTGCCCAACGAGGCCATTCCCGCCGTGTTGGAATACAAAAACACGACCGCACCTTATTATAGAATCGTGAAAGTCAGCGAGAAAGAATTGAGCAAATTGAACAATATGCAAAAGGAGGATTTGCTCAAGGAATTGAAGAAAAAGTTGCCTGTAGCGGAGCAGGACCTCATGTTGCCCGCTGAAACCGACTATCGCAGCCACAGCACCTTAATTGCCTTGCCCGCCTTGAAGGAAGGCATTTACTACCTGACTGCCACCACCAAACAAGGCATCAAGAGCGAGGATAAGACGCTGGTGCTCAATTTCCAAGTCTCCAACCTCGGTTACATCGTTGACCAAAAAGACGAAAAAATGACCGTGGTGACCGTTGACCGCAAAATGGGGAAAACTGTGGAAGGCGTTACCGTTGAACTTTTCCGCCGCGAGTGGGACTACAAGGCTCGTGAACACAAGACCATCATTTTATCGACGTTTAAGTCCGACAAAAACGGTCGCGCCGTGCTTGATGGGAAAGTGGGCAGCAACAACTCTTTTGGCATCAACCTGCGCAAGGGCGATGACAACCTGCTTTCAGAAAGGTACTTCCGCCTCAATGAGCAGTACAAGAACAACAACGAGGTGTACGAAACGAAACTCTTCACCGACCGCGCCATCTATCGTCCCGGACAAACCGTCTATTTCCAAGGCATTACGACCCGCCGCCAAGGTGAGGACTTGAGCCTTGTGAACAATTACTCGGAAAAGGTTTCTTTCCGCGATGCCAACTGGCAAGAGATCAGTTCGGCCAACTTCAGCACCGACGAATACGGCTCGTTCAGCGGCTCGTTTGTCATCCCCACCGACAGGCTGAACGGCGTGTTCCACCTCAACGCCAATCGTGGCAGTGTGACCATCCGCGTGGAGGAATACAAACGCCCGACCTTCGAGGTGACTTTTGAACAGCCGAAGGAGCAATACAAACTGAACCAAGAAGTTACGGTGCGCGGCGACGTGAAAGCCTACGCCGGTTTCGGCTTGGACGATGTGGAATACACCTATCGCGTCGTGCGCAAAACTAGTTTCCCGTGGCGTTGCTGGTGGTGGTGGTACCCCATCGTCAATGACGAGCAAATCACCCACGGCAAGGCCCGCACCGACGAGAACGGCAAGTTCGCCGTCACCTTCAACCTGAAGCCTTCCAAGACCATCGCGCCCGAAAAACAGCCTATGTTCACCTACGAAATCGAGGTGACCGCCACGAGCAAGCAGGGCGAAACCCACGCCGACACTTACAGTATCCGCGCGGGCTACAACGAAATCGCCATCAGCACCGACCTGCCCCGCACCATCGAGAAATCGAACCTCGGCAAGTACCAAATCACCGTGAGCAACCTCAGTTGGCAACCTGCCAAGAGCCGTATCTTGAGGAAGATTTACCGCTACGATGACAAGGCCAGAATTAATTATTTTGAAGCTATGCAACATTTGGAAGTCCTTGACCGACAATTGTATAGCGATGAACAGTTGAGCAAACTCTTCCCCGAATACAGTTTCTATGACAAGCGAACCAAGACTTTGGTCGATGAGGCTGAAATTATGGTGGACGACAAGGCCAAGTTCTTGGAAGGCAAGACTTTGGAACCTGGAGAATATGTCGTTGAACTGAAGAGTTTGGACGATCCTTTGGCCGTTACGACGGAAGATTTCACCCTTTACGAAAACGAGGCCAAAAAGATGCCATATACCGCTATTGTTTGGAGCGATGTGGACAAATCGACCGCCCATCCTGGCGACGAAATCAAGTTCAGCATCGGCAGTTCAGCCAAGGATGTGGACATTTGGGTGCAATTGCTCCACGGCGACGAAATCCGTTTGGACAAGAAAATCACGGTCAGCAACGCGGCGCAGAACTTTACTTATAAGGTGACCGAAAGCGACCGTGGCGGCCTCAATTTCCGTTATGTCCTTGTGAAGGAAAACGCTTTCAGAACTTGGGACGAACATATTTCCGTGCCTTTCGACAACTATGATTTGGACGTGAAATTGGCCACCGTGCGCGACAAACTCAACCCCGGTGCTGAAGAGACTTGGGAAGTGACCGTCAGCGACTACAAGAATAAGCCTTTGGAAGCCGCCTTGCTCGCGGGAATGTATGATGCCTCGTTGGATGTATTTGAACGCAATTACTGGAATTTCAGTATGTCGCCTTGGGGCCCACGCAGTTTCAGGTTTTCCACTTGTGCGCACAACTTTACCTCATCCAACACAAACTTGGAATATCTCTATTATTTCGTCGAACTCTTCAATTTCAGCCTGCCCTCCGATGCGCCCTTCTTCGATTTCGGCTATGGATTCGGCGCGCGCCGGTATAGAAAAGGCGGGCGTGTGCTTTATGATTATGTTGAGGAATCAGCACCTATGATGACTGGAGCGGTGTTGGAAAAGTCTTCTAATGCAGTGAATTATGAAATCCCCTTGGTGGCACAAAATGCTGCGGATGAAGAAATGGTTATGGCAGATGGAAATAACGAAGTAATGTTTTATGAAGTCACTGAATCGGGAAAGCCCAAGGAATATGCCGAACCCACCCTCCGCGAGAACTTCAACGAGACGGCCTTCTTCTTCCCGCAACTACGCGCCAACAAGGACGGCAGCGCGACCTTCAGCTTCACCATGCCCGATGCCCTCACGCGCTGGCGCCTGATGCTGATGGCCTACACCAAAGACCGCAAGACGGGCAGCAAGGACTACACTTTCACTTCCTCGAAGCCCGTGATGATTATGGCCGACATGCCGCGCTATATGTACGACAACGATGAACTTTGGTTTGTGGCCAACGTCATCAACACGGGCGACGAGCCTGTCACGCCCAAGGCGAAACTCGAAATCTTCGATGCAGGCACGATGCAACCTGTGAATTTGATTGTCTCCAACGCCACAATCCCGATGGAAACCATCCAACCCGGTCGCAGCAAGGAAGTACGCTGGAAAGTGAAGGGACAGTATGATTTGAGCCTTTTGGCCTTCCGCTTCACCGCCTACGCGGGACAGTTCAGCGATGCCGAGCAGCACCTCCTGCCCGTGTTGAGTAGCGAAATCTTTATGACGCAAACCCTGCCCATCACCGTGAAGGCCGAGACCGAAAAGACCTTCGACTTTGAAGCCATCGCCAACCCCGACAGCCACGTGCGCGACTACAGCCTGACCTTGAACTTCAGCACCAACCCTGTGTGGTATGCCGTGCAAGCCCTGCCATACTTGGCCAATGTCAGCACCGACCGCGCCGAAACTGCCTTCTATGTGTTCTACGCCAACACGCTCTCGTCCTACATCGCCGACCACATCCCGAACCTCTTGAATTACATCAAGAAATGGCAAATCGAGACACCTGATGCCCTGCTCTCACAACTCGAGAAAGACCAAGACTTGAAGGCGATTATGTTGCAAGAAACGCCGTGGGTGCTTGAGGCCAAGAGCGAGACCGAGCAACGCAGCCGCATTGCCACGCTCTTCGAGGTGAACACCATTTGTAACCAACAGACCAACGCTTTGAAGCTCATCGCGCAAAAGCAGAAGTATAACGGCGGTTGGCCTTGGATGGACGGTATGCCCGAAAGTCCCTACATCAGCACCTATATCTTGAGCGGCTTCGGCAAGTTGCAGAAAATGGGCGCGTGGAGTTCGCTGAGCCAGGCCGACCAAAACACCGCCCAAAGCATCTGCGACAAGGCCGTGCGCTACCTCGAATACGAGGTGGCCGAGACCTACCGCAAAATGAAGCGTTACAGCAAAGGCAAGGACTGGCCCATCGGTTCCAGCACCTTGAACGAGCTTTACGCTTTGAGTTTCTTCAAGGAACAAAACTCCGACAAGGACTTTGCCACGGCGAAAAAATACTACCTCGGCAGCCTCGACAAAGAATGGACCTCGTTCAACTTCAACGACCGCTCGAAAGGTGCCTTGGTACTCTACCGCAACGGCAACGAAAAGACCGCCAAACTGATGATTCAGTCGTTCAAGGAGTGCGCCCAGAAGAACGAGCAAATTGGGATGTACTGGCCGAAGAAATACTTCTCGTTTGAGTCGCACATCGCCACCCACGCCAACATCATGGCCGCCTTCGCCGAAATCGACCAGAACCAAGAAATGATTGACGAGTTGCGTGTGTGGCTGCTCACCCAAAAGCAGACCAACAAATGGGAAAACTCCGCCTCCACCGCCGACGCCATCTATGCCCTGCTGATGCGTGGCAGCGACTGGTTCGAGGAAGGCAAGGAAGTCACCCTGCGCTTTGGCAACACGCCCATCAGCACCGAAGGCGGCGTGGCTGGCACGGGCTTCATCCAACGCCGTTGGAACGCCAACGAAGTGACCTCTGAAATGCGCCAACTCACCGTCAACAACCCGACTAACCACTTGGTCTGGGGCGGTCTGTTCCGCCAGTATTTCGTCCCGATTGACGAAGTGAAGAGCGACGAATCGGGCTTCACCATCAAGCGCGAATTGTTTGTGGAGACGGTCACTGATAAGGGTAAAAAGCTGGTTCCTGTTGAGAAGCAAACCTTGAAGGTCGGCGACAAACTCACCGTGAAAATCACCTTCACCAGCCAGCAGGATATGAGCTTCGTCTTCGTCAAGGACCTCCGCGCCGCTGGTTTCGAGCCGATTGAGCAAATCTCGCGCTACGAGTACAACGACCGAATGAGTTACTACCAAAGCAACACCGACACCGATATGCAATTCTTCATCGAGCATCTGCCCAAGGGCACGCACCAGCTGGAATACAGCATGTTCGTGACCAAGGAAGGCTACCTTAACAACGGATACGCCTTGATCCAATGCCAGTATGCGCCGGAGTTCAGTGCATATTCGGATGGGATGCGGATTCGAGTTGGGGAATGAGTAGACACAAAACAGCAAAGGGTCGGCTCCCAAACGGAAACCGACCCTTTGCTTTAAAATCTAAATTGTAGATTTATCAGCCTTCGATAGCGTCTTTGATGGTCTGAACGATATACTTTACATCTTCATCTGTCACACATGGTCCACTCGGCAGGCACATACCCACCTTGAACAAGCTTTCCGAAACGCCATTAACGTATGCAGGTGCGTTCTTATAGACAGGCTGCTTGTGCATGGGTTTCCACAATGGCCTCGCCTCGATGCCCGCTTGGTCAAGATAGACACGCAAGGCCTCCACATTGGGATTGGGTTCATTATCGTCCACAATAAGAGCTTGTCCCTTAATGTGTAAAGTTGGATGAAGGGTAATGGTGGTCAACCAAAAATTACTATCAAATTTAATGGAAGGATTATCGTGAACCGTGATACCCTCTACCTCGCTTAGCAATAGCATGTACAAATCGTGGATGTGCTTGTGGCATTTAACATAGTCGCCGAGTACTGTCATTTGACCTCTTCCAATACCTGCACAAATATTGCTCATCCGATAATTGAAACCTATGGCTTCATGTTGGTAATAAGGTCGAGGCTCGCGAGCTTGTGTGGCAAGGAAGATGGCACTTTTCTTGGTCTCCAAATCATCGCAAACCAAAGCACCGCCTCCACTTGTAGTAATGATTTTGTTGCCATTGAAAGAGAGAGTCCTAATGTTGCCAAAAGTGCCACAAGGTTTCTTTTCATAATACGACCCTAAAGCATTCGCCGCATCTTCGATGATGGGAATATTGTATTTCACGCCAATGGCTATCAGTGCCTCCCAATTTGCAGGCATACCATACAAGTCTACAACGATGATGGCCTTAGGTTTACGGCCTGTTTTGGCAATACGATCTCGGATGGCCTGCTCCAACAAAACGGGATCCATGTTCCATGAGTCTTGTTCGCTATCAACGAAAACAGGTGTAGCTCCACAATATATGACAGGATTCGTTGATGCACAAAACGAGAAAGTCTGACACAATACCTCATCGTCCTTACCCACACCAAGCAACAACAAAGCAAGGTGAATGGCGGCGGTGCACGATGACAGTGCCGCAACGCGTTTGTCATTGCCAACAAAACCCTCCAAAGCCTTCTCAAACCCATCCACATTAGGTCCAAGAGGCGCCACCCAGTTTGTGGTAAAGGCTTCCCGAATATATTGTTGCTCAGCACCTGAGTCGCTCATGCGAGCGAGATGGAGATGAATTTTGTTAGTCATAAAACTGAATTATAATAGTATGTCCGAAGGACTTTGCGGTTCATACGAACCTTCTTTAACTTCTAAGATTACAGAGCCTGACTCCAAGGCTTTCACGGTATGCCATTGTCCCTTCGGGACATTAAGAGCCACCACAGAGCCATTAGGAGACAATTCTATAGTCTCGGTGCATATCTTTTCCATCTCGTCATAAAACTCCCACACAAGCCTGCCGCGCAAGCAGACCACCGTCTCCGTTGACTTTTGATGACGATGAATAGGAATGGGTGAACCTGGTTCTATGGCGTTCAACATGCGCTGCGATTGATCCTTGTCACTGTTGCGCAAGTCAAAATTCATCCTCAGACGGGGTGATGCTTTGGCTTGTTCGGTTAAATGGTCAAGAAGTTGTTGGTCAATTAACATTTTTCTGGGATTTAAGGTATTCTTCATGCAAATAATAATACTTCCACATAAATAACAGATAGGCACTGCCGAAGATAGCAAACACAATACACATATAAATCCAGTGTTTCATTGGAAGCAATATCATACCAAAAGAAATAAGTAACTGCAACATCATATAAATGGTTGAGACCACCACATGTGGTATCCTTAGCTCGTTGGCCATGATTTGAAATGCATGTTTGCGGTGTGCCTCACCCAAGTGTTCATGCAACATAATGCGGTGACAAATGGTGAGCACTGTATCAACGCCATAGACCGTGAAGAAAACGATATAAGTGAGGTCATTCTCGGACACCATCAGTTTGCCCACTGCAAAGATAAGGATGAAGGCAATGCCAATGGCTCCCACATCACCAGCAAAACATTTGGCTTTCTTTCGGAAATTGAAGAAACAGAATACAAGTATGGCCAACCCTGTAACGATAAGAAAAGGCATATTAATGAACGGGGTCTTGCTATTGACATAAATCAAGGGTAAAAGCACCGCCAAAGAATAAGCTCCCGTGATGCCATTGATACCATCCATGAAGTTGTAAGCATTGATGATGCCCACACATACAATCCAAGCAATGAACACCGCCCACCACATGTTCCACTGAAGAATACAAAGTTCATGGAACATCAAGAACATGGCAGTAAACTGAATAATAAGCCTTGCCCAATTTGGAACAGAATGCACATCATCAATGAAGCTGATGATGGCGATAGCCGTCAAACCTATCATAAACCATGGGTATTGAAGGCCAAAGAAAACCGCCCAAAGCCATGCACCAAAAAGAAAGATAATACCTCCACCACGCAAGGTGACTTTGGTATGCGATGAACGCTGATTAGGTTTGTCGATGATGTTAAGCTTGTCTGCAATCTTAAAATAAACCAACTCCGCTACCACAAGGATTACGGCGATGAACAAGTAAATCCACAAAGTCATGATTGTTCTTCTTTAAAACAGTTCAAGGTTTTCATCAATCCATCGCGAGCGGCCACTGGCATAGATTCAACACCCAATGCTGCTTTGATCTTTGCATTGGAAGAAATATAGCTTTCGGTTAGTTTGCGCAGCCGCTCCTCATCCAAGGGAAGATGTAGCTTGCCACAGACTTTTGCTGTTTTGGTCATAAAACCTTTTGAAAGCTTCCAAATATGGGCTTTTTTTCCGAGGCTCTGACAGATGATTTCAATGAGCTCGTTGGTGCTTAAAGCTTCGTCGTCGCCCATATTGTAGATACCTGAAGGCACGTCCTTGGTGAGCAAACCGTCAATGACAAAACACAAATTATCAATCGAAGTGAAAGTACGGCGGTTATCAAAAGCACCCAAAGGCCAAGGAATACCTTTCTTCACCACATTATACAATAAATTCAAATTGCCCTTGTTGCCTGGCCCATGTATCATGCAGGGACGCATAATGTATACCTGCTTGTCGGCAGCAGGATGCTCCTGAACGTACTTTTCAGCAGCAATCTTGCTTTCACCGTATGGACCTTTTGGCGAAGGAACAACATCTTCCGTCAATATGCCATCCACCTTATCAGCCGCAGCTTTGGCAGTACTGAAGAAAATGAATTTCTTGGCCGAAGATTTCAAAAAATAATCGTAAATCTTTTGAGTCAGTCCTGTATTGACCTTGAAATAAACCTCGGCTTCGGTTTGGTTTTTCGTGTCGTGAGCCTTACCCGCCAGATGGATAATGACGTCGACTTCTGGTACTTGTCCGCTATCCAAATCATCCCAAGAATAGGTCTTTGCCACGCCGTCTTTTCCTGGAGCGACAATGTCAAGACCATAAATTTTGTTATTTCCTTTGAGAGCAGTAACTAAATTGGAGCCCACGAAACCGTGGACTCCAGTGATGAGAATGTTCATGGTTCAATAATTCTAAATAAGCCTTCGTGTTTTAAAGCTTTATCAATTCTACCGAACTCTCAATATGATTCTTCGAAGAAGCACCAAACACCACAGATTGCAGATTCAAGCTATTGATATAATCAAATGACTCTTTAGGTGAAATGGAACCTGACGCCAAGGGTGACATAGCCATTAACTGATACTTTTCAGGATCGTTCGCTGCAATTGCTTTTTCATACTCCTCTTTCGAGGGAAACATGTTGAATCCCGCCTTATTGATTGTTGAACAAATGACCACATTATCAATGCCCCATTCTTCCAATTTGCGTTTCAAATAAGGCATATTCAATGTGATAAACCCTGGCAAAACTTTATACTTTTTCTGCACATATTCACAATAGTGTTCAAATACATCCTTGATGTTGTAACCCAAAACCAAATCGGTAATAGGATTCAATAGGAAATAGCATTTCACATTCAGCCCCCTATAGATTTTGAACTCGACATCAAGCAACATTTCCATCATACGCATAGCATCTTTTGTGAAAACGGCTGCGGCTCCCTTACCAATCATTCCTAACACACCGCCAACACTGTTGCCTTTGAACAACACTTCGTTGATTGCCGGGAAAATACCTAATTCATTTACCATATCGGCATATTTATGTGGATAAGGCACAGAAGGATACCAAGCAATGTCACTATACTTTTCTTTATGGTCACGAAAATACTGACAGATTTCTTCTGCGCGGTCGTTACTATTCAGCATCACTGCCTTAATACCACAGCTAAAAGCATCGTCATAAACTTTCAGAATGTTATGAACATCGCTGAAGCGTTTTAATAATTCCTCGGCTTTTTCTTGAGAGCGATGATTTATTCCAAAAAACTGATTATCTCCAAAAATTATCTTGTCTATCTTTTCCATAATGCTTACTGTTTTTCGTTGTTTTCAAAAATCGTGTGGATTAACTCTTGTGTCTCAGAAGCGGCACGGAACGAGCAGCCAGTGGTATTACGTGATTCTTTCACCGCATCGGCAAAAGCATACAATTGATTGGTGAAACTTGTTCCTCTCACATAATAAGGCGTCGGATCGGGTAGCATATTCATGGGCGTGGTAGTCCAACCTTCGGGAATACCATGCTCTTTGTTCTCGTCACGCAAGTACACCTTCAATCCGTACAAATCGGCCTGTATTTTGCCCTTGGTACCATGAAAATCAAGCTTCAACATAGGTTTCCTATAGGTGTAATCGCTCCAGTTGACATGGAATGAACATGTGATACCATCAGCATATTGAACTTCTGCCGAACAGATATCTTCTACACTCTCAGAATAGACCTGATTCAGCAAGGATCCATACACTTTCTGCTGCTTGCCAATAAAGAAGTTCATCAGGTCAAACACATGGCTGCCCATTTCGTATGTAGCACCTCCACCATTCTCTCTTTTTGAACGCCATCCTTTGGCCGGTTTAGTACTTTGGATGGTCGCACTTAAAAATTGCGCATTCACATGTGACACTTTGCCTATGAGGTTTTGATCAAGGTATTCTTTCACTTTGTTGAATACTACATCAAAACGATACACATATCCCACTTGGTTTACCAGACCCTTTTGCTCGAACATATTAGCCAACTCAAGAGATTGTTCAGGACTAGTTGTGAAAGGTTTCTCACAGAACACTGCAATACCATTTTCACCTGCCAGCTTACAGGCTTCGTAATGCAATATCGAAGGCGTGCAGATGATGACCGCATCAACAAGACCACTTTTCAATAGGTCTTTGTAATCCTCAAACATCTTCACATTGGGCAAATACTTTTTAATCATATTTAGCATCATACTTGACGTGTCGGCAATAGCCGTCATTTCCACCGCAGGATGCGTATTAATAATTGAATAATGGGTTAGTCCCATTCGACCAAAACCGATAATTCCTACTCTTACTTTGTCCATATTGATTGTTTTTTAAAATTCATATCATAAAATTACAGTCGCTATCTTTCAACAATGGTGCATTGGCATCTTTCTCACTTAGCACGGGCTCGCTTTCTAGTCCGAAAGACTTCCAATCTACATTGATGTCTGGATCGTTCCAGCGGATATTACGGTCGCACTCCTTGCTATAGAGGTTGTCACACTTGTAACAGAATTCCACATCATCAGTAAGCGTCAAGAAAGCATGTCCGAATCCTTGCGGAATATAGATTTGCCTCTTGTTTTCCGCTGATAGCTCTGCGCCAGTCCATTGTCCGTATGTAGGTGAACCTTTACGCAAATCGACGGCAATGTCCATCACCGCACCACGAACCACACGTACCAATTTGGCTTGCGCCATTGGATTCTGTTGGTAATGAATACCGCGCAGAGTGCCTTTCTTGGCTGTGAAACTCTGGTTATCCTGAACAAAATCCACTTTTATTCCAAGGTCTTCCATATTCTTTACCGACCACGATTCCATAAACCAGCCTCTGTGGTCGCCAAACACCTGCGGTTCCAAGATGAACACGCCCGGTAATTCTGTCGCTATTTTCTTATATGCCATAATTCAAAAGATTTATAATTAATCCCAATCAAGAGTTTTTACCCAATTGGCCGTGGCTACCACTGCGTCGCGGAAATTCCACTTCGGCTGATAACCTGTGTCACGGTATAGTTTTGTCACATCCACACTGGTGTAGTCGACATGGAAATCCTCCTTGTAAGTACCAAGACGAATTTCCACACCCGGTGCCAAAATATCGCGTACCTCGCTCACAATGTCTTTCAGCGGCCGGCGACGATCGCTACCAATATAATACACCGAATCCACTTTGCCTTTCTCACCAGCCAACACTAATCCAGCTAGTGTGTCCTCAACATAGTTCCAATCATAGAGGTGAATGCCTTCTGTCAAATCCAAAGCCTCGCCACGTAATAACTTATGTACAAATAGATTGGTACTACGATGAGAGCGGTCGCCAACGCCAAAAGTGTTGGCGAAAGCCACACAAAGGAAAGGCACACCCTTTTGAGCAGCTGTGGCATGAGCCAGCACTCGGGCGGCTTGTTTTGCCGCTCCGTACACATTGCAGTGTGCGCCGGTGTTGTGTGTCAGCTTTTCGTGTTCGCTAATCATATACTCCGAAAATGAAGTACTGAACAGGAACCGCTTACATCCCATTTTGGCTGCCTCACTCACCGCATTGCAGATGGGCAGGATGTTCTGCTCCTGGGCCGCATAGTCGTTGGTGGACTTGCCATAACCACCCCACGACAAATAGTAGAAGATGTCAATGTCGCGGGTAGCAGTTAATTCCGAAAGCCGTCCGAAATCCTCAAAGAAGGCTTTCACCACTTCAAGATTAGGGCAAGCGTAAGGTTCCAATGTTTCGGGATCGGGTACGATGGCAACCACCTTCGTACCCTCGTCAAGATAATGTTTTAGCAGGTGCTGACCAATGAAGCCCGACGCACCTGTAATGGCTATTGTTTTCATATTTCAATGGATTATTTCTTTTCTTGCTTTTCGATGCATTTGTCGATGCAACCCTTGTATATGTCAGAAATGCGTTTCCAGTTGTAGCGACGCAAAGCTATCTCGTTCAAATCAGTTTTCAGCCGCATAAGTGTTGTTTCATCCAGTCCTTTCAATACGTTTACCAATTCATTGGCGGTCTCAAAATAAACGGATTTTCCCTCCGTCGTCTCCATGTTGGTAGGTACCTTGAAGCAAATTACAGGCAGATCCAAGTACATGGCCTCTACCAACGAAGGTGCAGTACCGCACATCGAATGGGTGTGCAAATATAATGAGGCATTGGAACGAATGGTATTCAACTCTTTTTGGTCGTAGATGGCATTAAGCAAAATGATGTTGGGATACTTGTTGAAGTTCTCTGCATAAAGTTTCTGACCGTATTCCGATTTCTGCCAATTGGAAATGATGACCACCTTGCGCTCAGGCACCTGTTTGTATGCCTCAATCACCATGTGGATATTCATATCTTCTTGGGCTCTTGAAACCGTAACATCGTATTGTACTTTCAAGAACGGATACTTCTTAACCATCTCAGGTGTAACAGGTTCAGCCATTGCATGGTCACCACCATATTCTGCCAACAAAACATCAACATGATGTTTCTTTTCAAATGTTTCCACATTGGCTGCGTTGTCGATGATGACAAAATCGGCGTATTTTGCTTGAAGACCTTCCATCCATTTCTTGATGGCTATCTCTATTTTTCCAAAAAGCTTCAAGCCTCTGACTTTCTCAGTTTCCTTGCCACCGATGGCATTCAGTACTATATGCTTGTGAGTAAATACCTTGAAAAACAATGCTGGAGGACATGAACAGCCTAAAACAACCAAGACATCATGTTTTCTTAAAGACTTGAGAATAGTCGAGCCGTCGAAAAAGATAGACTGCCAGCCGTTGGCTTTCCAACGTGAATAAATCAATTTTGTGTTTCTATATGTTTCCAATTGCTTTTCTTTGGGTGTCTTTGAGCAATAGCAATACAAGTCGTAGTATTCGTTAAGGTCACGAGCCAAATACTCTGCTAAAGTCTCTATGCCACCATAACTGGCAGGAATGCCGTTGGTACCAATTAACACAACTTTTTTCTTGTCTGACATATCAATCCAAATATCCTTGATAATAGTTTTCGATGTATTCTTTCAACGAGATGCGCCAGTCACGCATCGCATTGACGCCTCTCAGGTTCAGTTTTCTCGTCCATAAACGCTCGCAAGCAGGACGGTCGGCAAAATACTCCTTTGCGAAATATTCCGAGGTCACAACGTTGATTTTGATTTTGTCTTGTAAACCTAATATTTTCAGCAACTCTTCGCATACCTCCAAACGACTTGTTTGTCCGCTGCAAACGCAATTATACAATCCCCAATATTCCTTATGGATGAGGTTTTTCACTGTATGGGCAAAGTCTTGTGTGTAAGTAGGCGTGCCATCCTTGTCATTCACAATGAAAAGTTCTTTTTTGCCGTCTTTCAGCTGGCGCATTATTTTTTGGATGAACTTCTTGTCCTTGGTCGGACCAGCACCCATCATCCAACCTGCGCGGCAAACCAAGTAACGGTTGGCGTTCTCCACCACAAAGCGCTCACCCATATACTTGGAGCGTGCATAAACACCCAATGGGTTGGGTTGGTCCCAATCGTCATAGAGCTGTTTTTTGCCGTCGAAGATGCCTGCTGTGCTGATGTATAATAGAGGAATATTCAACGAATTGGCGATATATACTGCGTTTTCCACACAGAGCGTGTTGGTCAAATACACCTCATCGGCATTTTGTTCACACCATTCCAAGTCGGTGTAGGCTCCAAGATGAAAGAGATAATCGGGGTGGAATTCCTCGACATCTTTCTTGTAGGCATCGAAGTCGCGGAAGTCCAAGAACGACAGCCAGTCGGCATTTACGTCCTTATCCGTACACTTAATGATATAGTCATCCTTAAACTGCTGGTAGAAAGCCTCGCCGAGCATACCTCCACAGCCAGCGATGTAAATCTTCTTTTTCATTATTATTATGGTGTTTTTATTCCTTATATCTAAACTCTCCTTCAAGTCTTGCATGATTGTTCATTTGAATTCCAGATTTAATTACCTTAGCAGGAACACCCGCCGCTATGCAATGGTCTGGGATATCCTTTGTCACAACGCTACCACCCCCTATAACCACCTGATTACCAATGTGTACACCTGGACAAATCAAAGAATTCACACCTACAAAACAATTATTGCCGATAAAAGTATCCTTAAAATAATAGCTACCATCTGGTTTTACAAATATATGTTCATGGGCAAGAATTGTCGTCCCTGAAGCAATTAAACATCCAGAACCGATATGTATGCCTTTCTTGTTCAACTTGTCCAACTTGATCCCTGATTCAATAATCACATTACTATCAATGTTTTTATACCCATAGAGATGCAGGATACCCATCCTAAACGAACGAATAAATTTGGCTAACTTTGACCTTAGTATTAGAGAATTCATACCACTATGTTATTGATTGATATAAATTTAACAATTTTTCGGCCACTCTTTCAATACCATACCCTTTTGCAAGAAACATCTCCCTTCCGTTAAACGTATCATTTGATTTCAACGCTTTGGCTACACATTCGGCTAACTCTTTTGAATCCTTTTCTTTTGTCACAAAGCATCCTGGGATATCTCCAATCATATCCTTCACATTGCCTACATCCGTGGAAACTACGGGAGTATTGCAACACAGACATTCCTTTACCGAATTCGGAGAACCTTCAAAGTCTGAAGTCAAGAGATGCAAGTCGCAAGCATTCATATATGTGGGGATTTGCTCACGGGGAGTATTGGTCAGCTCAACAGAAACAACATTATCAAAGTCTTTTTTCAACAAATCCAAAACCTCCAGATAACGGTCATGCCTTTTTTGTGTCCGTGTCCCAACATTTGAGTCCATATAGAGGATGTAATATTTGTCATTATCCCATCCGAGTTTAGTCTTGCACTCCTTTTTATCCATTGGTTTAAAAAAAACGGAATTGGTTCCGTTCGGCAAATAAACGACCTTCTTTTTCTTTAAATAGGGAGATGTATTCTTAATGATAATCTTATTAAAAAAAGGATAAAGTAATCGGAAAAGCCACTTTCCACCAAACTCTCTTGTAGGATCATTCTGATAAGATACTACACATTTATTGCGGAAAGCACCTCCCGACAGGAGCAAGATTAAACCACTGATGGAATGATGACAATGAATGACATCATAATTGTTATCTCGTAACAATTTCCGCACATTCTGAATTGAAGCACGGTGAGCTTTCATCCCACCAGCTTCTTTTCCGTTACTGAAATAGACAGTACAATCCACACCAATCTTTTGGAGCGACTCAATCTGTTCTTTGACAAAAATTCCAAACACAGGATGTTCTTGCGTTGGGTAATTTGCTGTAATATGGAGTACTTTCATGTTAGCTTTACATTTATAAAACTAAAAAATTCCAAGACTAATGATTTTTCCTATAATAAAGCCTTCTTGGAACAATATGGATGGGAGGAATGCCCAATGAAGCGTTTTCCAAGAACACAAGCCGTTTTCATAAAGATAAGACAACATCAACACCACAGGAATACCCGCCATATAGAGAATACGATAGCCGATAATCTCACTTCCATACGATGAAGTCTGGATGAGAAACGTAATCGCAACAAGAACAATCCCAATAGATAACATCAGCAGCCGATTCATATAAGCATCAACAAATATCTTGTTTTTTTTGCGCAAAATTATAAAAGCAGATAATACAACACCTACAATCACAGATAAATTCCTCAACCTCTTAATAAGAGTGAATTTCCAGTTGTCTTCCCTAAGATAGCTCTCATCATAATTTGCATATTGTTGAGCTGCAGCATTGAATTCGCTGAATTCATCACCACCTACCAGAGCATCACCGGAAGCCGAAGAAAGCAAAATATATCTTGACAGAGGAATGAGCGCCGCAAAAAAGACAATACCAAACAATATCAACCTTCTAGTATTTAATTTGACGAAGAACAAAGGAGTCAAAGCTATGAGGATCAACATGCTTCTATGGCTAAAGTATGAGAACAAAAAACAGAGCAGCATAACCAAAACACCTTTTCCTTTACTTTTTGACATGGCAAAACAGGTAATCCCATAGAAATAAAAACTCATTCCTAAAGAGGCACGTGCGTATGAAAAGAGTAGCATGAAATTCATTATCATGACATAAATAGTCAGATTGCGGTCTAATCCTAAGAGTTTTACGGCTTTATAGAACAACAATTCCGCAATTCCCCAAATATAAAATCTAAAAAGAGTATATGACCCGAAAGAGATTTTCACAAGCCACGGATAAATAACATCTCGATGCGCTCCTCCCCTATTCATAATTAAAAAATCACCATAGAGGCCAAAATAGTCTATGTCCCAATATGCAAACACGCAAAAAAAGAGCATAAGCCACCAACTTAATTTGTTTATTTTTTCTTTTCTTGCATGAAGAAAACTCAATAAAATACAGGCATTCAACAGAATTAAGTTGAACCAAAACTGCCCTAATGTTGTTGTCATTTATGTAAGTTTCTATTATCTTATTTCACCAGACTCAAGCATTTGAATAAAATGCTCAATTTTCAGTCTATTAGATCCAAATGTGTTAAACTCACCTTTCTCAAAAACGAACTCTCCGTTTTTATAGACATATCTACCTGGTACATCATCAATTTTCATTTGATAATCCAGATAGGAACCAAAAAATGATTGAAGCTCATTGATATAGTATTCGCCTTTGTCATTCTCAAAAATATCAACATCCATGCAGGGGAAACCTCCAATCTCACATAACTCTTTTACCATAAGCAATAATTCCTTAGGAGGAGCCACCCATCCAACCAAACCCGAACCACTCGCGAACTCACCTTTCAACAACTTTTGATGGCCAAAATACGAATCTCCCACTTTCAAAATGCGCCACTCGTGCTGAACATTTGTAACAAAATCCTGAGCTATAAAGTAATCCTTTTGTGGGTTTCGACGATCCTTAAAAGGAAGTCCTTTGAGTTTTGCCTTATAATAGAAAGCATGAAATGGAATATTATACAGCGCATTTCTACCATCAAACCAAGTAAAGCACTTCCTTATCATGCGCTTGGCCTTTCTTTTTGATTTAATGATAATAACCTTTGTGGCCGCAGATCCCACATTGGCCTTAGTAACAAAAGGATAGGAACAATGTTCCACGTATTCCAACGCCTCATGCTTATTGGTAAACACACGGGTCTTTGGATGGGGGAATCCATACAATTCGAGCCATGCAGCCATGTTTCTTTTACTCTCATGGATAAATCCACCAAGGAAATCAGGGTAGATTGGGCGTTTCATCAACTGTGAAACGAAATAGTATCTTTCATCTAGAATTGACTTTTTTTCTTGCGACTGGTAATTTGATGGGCAAAAGAAGCCATCTGCATCAGAATCCTTAACATTCTGGATCCAATTCGCCGACAAGATGTCAACTACTTCATAATCAACACCAAGATCCTTGCAAGCTGCAACGACCTTTTCATGAATACCATCAAATGAATTAAATACACCTATTTTCATTATTCAAATAATTGCCAGAAACGTTTCACATCCTTTTTATAAACCCATTCTGAGAATGATTTGCTGATTTCAAAGCTGGTGCGGCGATAAAGCAACGAAGGCGCGTTGTTTACCTCGTAGAAGAAAAGACCGTCTTCTTCATACATTGGTTCGGCAATTGACATGTATCTTGTTCCTTCGATGGCGTTACCTGCATCAGCTGCGGAGTCAATGATAAGACACCCTTTCTTCACTCGTTTCAAATCATCTTTGGTGATAATGTGAGCTACCGTGTTATCAACTTCAATTCCATTGATAATCACATCATATTCACCAATGGTCTCATAAAACTCATTCATGGTTTTGCGATAGAACATACGAACATCGGCATTGTACTTTGAAATGTAACTGTAAGCGCCCTGTGAGCAACTTCCACTTGCCAACACTGCCACTTTCGTTTCAGAATCCGGATAAAGACCAAAATACAAAAGAGCATGTTGCACACTGGCCACACCTGCATAGAAACTATTCTTCCACACAAAGTTTTTCCTAATAAACGGAACAGGGATATGCTTGTCGCCAATATGAGCTGTAGGGTATATATTATCAAGGTCAATAATGTATAGACCTTTTTTACAGGCCACATTCTGATAGAATTTTGTACCTGATCCTGTAGGATGGGTCCAACCGATAATCATCTGTCCGTTGCGAAGTGAATCATAATCTTCGGGTTGAATCAATTTCAAGCAAAAAACAGTGTCACATTTCAGAAAGACGTTAGCCCGAGTATCTATCGTACAACCCTTGGCCACGTATTCGGCATCATCAATGCCTAAATTTGAGCCATAGCCTGTTTCGATGATTAGCTCGTTTTCAAAGTCGGGAGTAATGTGTTCTGGCAACAACGCCACTCTTTTTTCGCCCGGGTAGGTGGGCTTGATAAATCCTAATTTCATAATATTATTTATTTATACATTTGCTCTTCAAACAAATCCTTCAGACCACCGTTGCATATTTGCGGTCCGTTGATTTCCCAATTGTCGTTTCCTTCAATAAACACTGGACCTTTTTCACCTATGGCAATATCCCAACCTACGGATTGCAATCCAGGAAGCATGGAATGGAAATAAATGGCTTGTTCTTGGACTTCTTTCAGGTATGGTATCTCAAATTCCTTGAAAATGATACCACTATCTGGATGTCGATCGGTCTTCAAGCCAAACTGAGGTTTGTAGAAACCGGTTTCTTTCAGTTTTCCTGTGGTAAAATCAATGCCTGTATAAACGCCACCCTGGGAAGTATTATCCACGACACTGTTACCAGTACCCATACGAAATATGGACGGCCAGACTCTAATAATCCCGTCTTTGACGCTTTTAACAGTGACAATACGCATTGAATTAACTGATTGGGGATGTAACGATGCCATCAATGCGTGTTGATGTATCACTTCTTGAGCCAAATACCGACCACTTGTCAATTTTTGATAGACCTCGTCAACAGGGTGTTCAACTCCGTCAATATAGAACTTGCCGTTCTCATATTCCAATTTGAAAACCCCTTTACCGCATTCGCCATCCACCAATTTGCAGAACAAGGCATTGCCACTATATTGAACCAATTGGTTGGCAAAAACTTCTTGCTTGGTCTCAAAATCATACAACTTCCCATTGGAAACATAAAGTACATTTTTGGGAGTGCTTATGCCTATTCCATTCGCAAAAATATTAAAGAGTATCTTATCGCGCAATATACAAGCGCAATTCACCTTATCAGAAAAATTGAGAGAATCCCTTTTAATATTGAAGAATTGGTAATTGATGTATTTTTTACACTCTTTTTTTGTCTTCACATCACATCCATAAGGGAAATAAAACAAGTCGTAGCAATTATATTTAAATATATTCCCAATCTGTTCAAAGAAAATCCGCACAGAAGATTTTCTTTTGTCAGCTAGCTCAGGAAAGTATGACTTGTGAACATAAAGTTCCTTGTGTCTAAACAAATAAATCAATCTCAACGGTTTTATAATAAACCAGTTGATAAGGACTTTTAAAATCCTATTAAAAAAAGCCGTAAATTTATTAATCATAATTTCGTGTGCTAATAGTTCTAATCAACAACTATGGTCTACTCACTTGCGTCAGTTAAAAGGATGTTTCATATTTAAACTTTTAATCCAATTTTTCTCAACACGGCAATCCAATATCTTTCAATTAGATAAAATACGGGATATGTATTCATTCTCAAAAGCTTTCCGCGTCTCTTTAAAATTTGGTCTGTCTTTTTCGTATCATCCAAAAGAGTTAATACTCCATCCTCCCCCATCAAAGTCAACTTATAACTTGAATTCACTGTGTTTTCTGACAGCTCAGTGTTTACAATCATTCCCACCCTTGCCAAAGGTTTCCATTTTTTGTATGTAATCTGCTCCACATACGGATAGGCATCTGTGACAGGCAAGCTTGATAAATCAATGGGTGTTTCTGAATAGTACGTAGAACGAGGTTTGGTAATCAATCTATCAGGAAATAGAAAATTACCCATACTGTAAGCAACTGAAGCATTTTTGCAGTTCACAATTGGCTGGACACGGTGAGGATGGCTGCCCAGTATCAAATCAGCTCCAGCCTTTATCATTGTCTTCGCCAGGGAATAAACATGGTTCGTTGTTGTCCATGTATGCTCTATCCCCCAATGGGGCATAACCACGACATAATCGCTTTGACTCTTATATTTTTTTATCTCCTTAACCACATAATCATCATTCATGGGATTTACCCCAGCACTTTCCTCCGATGCAAATGGACACCAACCAACAGTTTCGTTCCGCCAGTCGCAAAACGCCAAGAACGTCACTTTCTTTCCATTGATGGTTTCAACAACCGGCCTCTGCGCTTCTTCAAGATTCTTTCCGGCACCTATATGTTTTATGCCCATTTCATCCAACAATTGGATGGTATGTTCAGCTCCTTTTGGTCCAAGGTCGAAGAAATGATTGTTGGCCAAACTGACAATATCGATGGAGAGTTGCTGCAATTTAACCACATCATGATCTTTTGCGTAAATGACATCAGCCATACGCTTCATTTTCTCTTCATAAAAAGTCGGTTCATCCCCTATCGCGGTTTCCAAGGTTCCAACTCGAATATCCGCTTTGTTAAGGACATCAAAAACCTCCTTAGAAGCATAGCCATCATCAATACCCGCAAGAATTCCTCCAGGCATGATGTCACCAACGGCAGCTATCGTAATCATTTTTAGTATTGATGTGTGTTTTCTCTTCCCCAAATCTCTTTCAAGATTCTATCCGTATAATCACCAAACGCGGGTCCGTTGGCGGATTGGCTTAACTCAGGCCACACATTCCATTCAATCAGAACGGGGTCGCCCTCATTATCGATGCAGATGTCCCACCCAATCAAGTTGAAATGAGGCAACTGAAGATGTAACTGCTTCACCTTTTCAATGGCTTTATCAAAAGAAGGAACCTTAAAACCTTCGAGTACGGTACCTGTATCGGTTTTTTCAATCATGTCGTTCCCCGGCGAGCCAAAGGCATATTTGCATAAGGTTCCATCCGCGTTAATCTTAGTACTGATACCACCAGCGGTCTCATTGTCGATATCCCAGCCTTTCCTTCCTATACGGACAACGGTATACGGCACAATCACTTCCATACCTGAATGATAAGTAAGTATCCGAATAGTGTTGACCGATGAAGGATTCAGTTCATTCATTTTTTCGTGCTGATGCACCACTTTTTGGATGATAAAATCCTTTTCATACAAATCAAACAGCTGTTCTATGGTTTTGCCTTCAACTGATATTTTTCCATTGACACAAGCAAACTTCTTCACCCCGTCACCATGACTCTTTAATGATGGCTTAATGATGATGTCATCCATGTTCCAACAAACACGAGCGGCTTCTTCTTTGCTGATGTTCTTTCCATCGTGATAAAAATAACCGTTTACGTTTTTCAACACCGTTTCCGGCTGTTTTACATCTTTTAACAACAATTCGGTGAGATTCTTGTCTGAATAAGCCCTCTCAAATTGCATTTGATTGATTCTGCCAATAATGTCTGTATAATACAGACTTGTAGGGATGTATTTGACAGAAAAAACACCTGTCCGTTTATAAAAATAACGATGCCAATCCAAAGGAATGTCGATGCCAAGCAAATCACGCCAATATTGTTTGATTTCCCTTTTTTGAGTAGGTGTAAGGTCTCGAGTATTGTTGATTTTTTGGGTGTTTTTTCTTACGCCATTGATAAGATTCTGCTCAACGCGTTTTCTTCTTATGTTTGATAATATTTGCATTTTTGTTAATATAAGTAATTGTAACAAGTGTAAAAAGCAATGCTTGAATGGCATTTGACACAACACGTTGTAGTTTGCTCAAATAACATCTTTTTTCCGAAGACCAAGCTTTCAACTCAGCTGATAGTCATTCAATAATGACAAGTCTTCCGAATCTTCTGAAGCCGAATCGAGATATTCACCTTTAATCAGTTTGGTCTCGGAACCCATCATACCCTTCACAGCCCCTTCTTTGGTCATGAAATGAACTGAATAATAAGTTAATGCTTTCATATAGAATCAGCTCCATTGTTTCCCTATTGGGCATTCGTGCCTTAAGAATAAATTGGGTCAAAAGATATGGGCTGTGTGTGGTGATTATATTCTTTTTCTAAATCATTTTTGTTGTAATAATATCAAGGATATTATCAGGAACGGTTATTGTTGACCGTTCGGACTTAATGCGTTCCGTGATGATACTATCTTCTACTTTTCGCTTCATGAACTGAAAAACCTCGCCATAAATAGAACCCTTGAAGATATCACCGCTTCGATGATAAACATCAAATAACGAACCAATCTTGCTATAATATAAATTTGCGGAAAGTACTCGTGCTGCATGGGACCATCCCTCATTTGCAATAACTTGAAATGTAATCGGGTTGACTAAAGGTGAAACCTTATACAGTGCCACCTTGTCATAACCAACCTCTTCTTGGTCATCATCGCACTTTTCGAAACCAAGTTTTTCAAAAGCAACAACCAAAGTTTCAGGGTTATAGTCTCTTGCCACTCCGTCTGGCCACCATTTCTTTTTCGCTATATCATTATCAGGCAAATGGTCAACCCACCTGTCATCAAAGCCCATCGCCCATGCTATGCAATTATAGGCAGTTGTCTTTTCGCTTTTTATAACGAAAGAACCGTCGTGACCAAGATTTGGAAAAATACTAATTAGAATTTGCCTGTTTTCTGGAGAATTGAGAGCCATAAATCACAAGATTGCTTTAAAGAAACAAAGCCATCATACTTGATTGGATTACCAAATATTTCATCCAGCGCATAAACAAGATCCGTCGGCCCCTTTTTTAGTTCTTCATAAATATATGGCACAGCTGCTAATCCCATTTTGACAATTTCCTGAAAATAGACATTGTCAATATTGCTTGAGGATAACAAAAGATTAGTAGCGTTCCAACTTTCATAATTGCTTTTAAATGTGCTGAAAGTCGATGAATCCGACATGTCAAGTTCCTTTGCTTTTTTCCCAGCTTCAGAACGCATTGCCGATAATCTAACGACAATTCCCTCCTCGTTACTGACGTGCCGAACTCCTTTATTGTCGGAAATTCTATATTCTATACTTGTACTCATTATTTTTTCATTTCAACAACAAACGGATACTCTTCTATTACATCATTATCAATTATCACTTTGACAACATATTGCCCCACTTGGGTTACAGGGAAACCTTGTACCATAGCCGCAAGATTAATATAAGTGATCTCTTTAGCTTGTTTAATATCCAATGATACAGCAATATCCGTTGGAACCTTAGTGCCATCAGGATTCAAGAAGTGTATTTTCATCTCCTTTTTACCCTTTTCTTTTGCTTCAATTCTAATTCTCATGGCAACGCCAACGGGTATTTTTGCAGGAATCTCGTTGACGCTTATGGAAGTCCATGACCCAACGATGGTAAGTTTATCATTATAATTGTAAGCCCCGTCACACAATGTAAACAATTCTATTGTCATCAGTGTAATCGTTTTAAGTTTTTCTACTAATAACGCTTATCCTCACAAAAAAGTACATTATTTAATTACAAAATTGCATCACACAGGCAAAAACCTCAACTGCATATTCCTCCTCATGTCTTTTTTCCTTTACGCCATTATTTAGATTATGCTCAACACATCTTCTCCAAATTTGTGACAGCAAAGTATGTGCATCTTGTAGAATTTATTTATTTGTTTCTTCGTTTTTTAAATTCCGCATCAAAACATTTCTTCTTGTATCATTCCGCAATAAAGTCTTTATTGGAAAGTCGCTGGAAACCTTTTGTTTCCGCAGTATCTTTATCCAATTCTTCAACGCTTGTTTGGTGTACGATTTCAACGAATCAGGATGCATAGTTTTATCAATTATCGGCATTTCTTGAGAATCAGATAGATTTTTACATTGTTCGTTGAGATAAGTCATGTATGAATCTTTGTCTTTCAAATAAGAACAAATCTTGAGATTATGTTCTTCACGATCTTTTCCAGAATCTATCACAAGTGAAACATTATCAATATTCCTTGTATTGAAAACCCTATAACTAATTTGGTTTTCTGATAATTGCAACTCAACACAAATTCCTTCGTACCAATGTGGTCTGTTATAGGCACGATATAATGTGTTTTCTTTGCTATTGAAAAAAAAGTTTCCAAGACTGTAAAAAATCGGCTTACCCTTGTATTCCTCCCATCCTTGCGGACAATGTGGGTGACTAGCTATGACACCATCGGCTCCATAATCAATGAAATCCCTATATCTAGCGATTGTTTCAGGCAGTGGCACATCGATGTATTCAATGCCATCGTGAGGCAAAACAAACAAGTAATCGACAGTTTTCTTTGCTTCCATAATATCATGGTTGACTCGAAGGTCGTTGATATAGGCACAACCTAAACCTTCGTGACGAAGCACATCATCAAAAACACCAGTATATGCCGCATAAGTAAGGGCAAGGAAACCGATTTTAAGACCGTTGATTTCACAAACCTTCACTTTATACGCATCGTCATACGAGCCAACGCCAAAAGATTGGTCTCCCAACGCTGCTTTTGTCTTCTTAAACCCATCGTCACCCCAGTCAAACGCATGATTGTTGGCCATTGGAAAGAGGTTGAATCCAAGTCCTCTCAAAAAATCGGGAACATCGTCATGTTGCCAAAAACGCTCATAGCGTTGTGGTGGAAGGTCAATGTCTGGTTTCAAGGGTACTTCAAAATTCACCACCCTCAAATCACAAGATTGAATCAACACCTTTAATTCATCGGAAACCGTGATAAATGAAGTTGTAGGCTTGGAACAAAAGTCACCAGCAAAAAACAAACGAATACTCATAACACAATTTTATTACAAAACATTGCCTTGTTCACAAAAAGAATCAGCCATTCCAGAGTCTGATATTGAAAGTGTCTTTTTGACTTAACGCAAACTTGACAATCTCTTCCGTCATATCACCGAATGCCGGTCCATGGGCTGTTTGGCTCAAATCAGGACAACGATTAAACTCAATTAACACAGGCTTTCCTGTACTATCAACTCCGAAATCCCAACCTATCAAATTAAAATACGGCAATCGTTTATGTAATTGTTTTACCGTTGACAGCACTTCCGCAAAAGCAGGTATTTCAAAACCCTTCAACGCCGTTCCGACATCCGTGGTTTGAATGCGCTTTTCAGCTGGTGTACCATATGCACAATCTTGGATACGACCATCCTCAAGACAAATGTCAGCATTGATTCCTCCTGCGGTTTCGTTGTCAACCATTCTGTCCTTTCTTCCAATTCGCACCACCGCATAAAGCACGAAAACCTCATCTCCATGATGAAATGACAGCACTCTTAACGTATTAAGCGATGTGGGATTAAGACGTGACATTTCCGGGTGTTGAACAACTTTCTTTTGAATGATATAGTTTTCCTTGAATGTGTTAAACAAATCTTCAACTGTCTCAGTCTCACTAACACGACCATTGTCTGATGAAATGATTCGCACTCCAGTACCCCACATTCCTATCATCGAAGGTTTAATGACCACATCATCCAAATTTTTGCATCTTTCGAGCGCCTCTGTTTTGGTTATAGGTTTTCTTTCATCAAAAAAGTAGCCATTGATGTTCCTAATTATAGTTTCTGGTCTGTGTACATCAGGAAGATAATTGTCATAAGAACACTTGTCGGTATATGCCATGGTAAGCGGTCGCAAATTCAATCGATATATCAATTGAGAATGATACACGCAAGTCGGCACATACCGTGGTGAAAACACTCCATTTCGGGAATAAAAGTATTCGTGCCAATAAAATGGCACATCTTTACCAATTAGTTTTTTCCAAAAGGCATTAATCTCTTTTTTTTGCTCCTGAGACAACGGGGTAACATCACATTGTTGGAGTTTCTTCTTAATAGTATTGACATCTTCTTTGTACCATAATTTTTCTCGCAATTTGGTCATTTTCTCGGAGATCCATTCTTCCCCAACATGTTCATAAGAGATAATCCTGTTATTCATAAAAACAATAAATTATATAAATGTATCACAAAAATACTAACTCGACTTTTTTCTGAATTTTGCAAAAAACAATGGCAACGTTTCTTTAACATACTTGAAACATTCCAACTTAAGCAGCATAGAACCACCGATATACACACCTATGAAAACAAAAAAGCGTATAACAGCTATAACATACATGTGCCAATTGTGGACAATATACCCTAAACAAAATGCTATCGCCCAAGAAACAACTGCCAAAAGCAGGATAGGCAGTAGGTCAATTAACTGTGTGAGGACTTTATATCCTATGTATTTATGTACCTGATAAGCATTGATTAAGTAAATCAGCCACGATTGCATCACCATGCCAACCAACAATCCTTTAATACCAAAAGCAAATAAACCACCAACAACCAGCAGCAGTCCTAATGCTCGTTTTATCAATGTCCAACTAAACATAACCTTGCTTTTGCCAATAGCAGCAATCGCCTGATAATTAACCCCCTGCAAACAAATAGCAATACCAGCGACACAAAGAATTTGAAAATAGGGTACGCTATCCAACCAACGTTCTGAATACAATAACACAAAAATCGGCCTTGCAAGTAAAATAAGAAGCAATATCATGGGGAACGTTATATAAGCAATAGATAGCGTTATTTTTTTTATCACATTGATTAACAATACTTTATCATCCTGATATTCGGCATACAAAGGATAAGCGACTTGGTCAATGACATTTGAAAGGCTAGTCGAAGCCATTTCCTCGGTGCTTTTTGCTTTCGAATAATAGCCCATCGTAGCAGGGTTATAAAAACGACCTATAAGAAGACCTTGGATATTATTGCATAGTCTAGTGATGATGGTGGTAAGGAACATGTAAAAGCCAAAACTAAATAATTCCTTAAAAGACGTTTTCGAAAACACCAATAACGGAAACCATTTGTTTGTAACCCAATAAACCACTGTTGGAATAAAGGCTGTAAGAAGGTTCATTGTTACCAAAGACCATACCCCAAACCCTTTATAAGCCATAAAAATAGTGATCGAAATAGAAATGACAGAAGAAATTAAGGTAACTATCGCTATTTTTTTAAACTTAAACTGCTTGCGTAACTGATTACTTTGTATCAAGGAGAAGGCATTAATAATTAGCACTAGCCCTTGTACCCGCAACACGGAAGAAAGGATAGGCATTTTATAAAAACGGGCAATTGCGGGTGCACAAACAAAAAGTATGACATACATCAACAGGGACATGCCAAGATTAAAGAAGAATATTGTTGAATAGTCTTCTTGTGTTGGCCTTTTTTTCTGAATTAGTGCTGAACCGAAACCGCCATCAACAAATGCTCCTGCCAACACCATAAAAATAGAAAGCATTCCTATGCACCCATAGTCTTCTGGTGTGAGCAATCGCGCAAGGATAATACCCGCAATAAATGAGACGCCCATCCCTGCAAACTTCTGAATCGAAGTCCACGCCACACCAGAAGTTGCCTTTTGTTTTAAATCATCAGCCATCTTTTACTCTGAAATAGCCCGTTTTACATCCTCTACCGTAACTTCGTCTCTTCCAAGAAGATACTGGATAGTTCTTGCCTCAAACTTCAAATCCTTATTTAATAATGCCGAGGCAAGTGAAGCAATGCCTTCCTGGATTGAAGTATCCACTCCTACAAGTTTAGCAACTGAAATATACAATCCCAAGCCCATTGGCACATCCTCAAGCAAGTAACGGTGGTTGATAAACGACGGGCCTTTATTACTCGAATCGGCAAACGAACGAAACACCGCCATGGCATCAATGCTCAAATCTTCTTCGTTGCGCCATTTGGCTGCTTCAAAATAATCCAGTGGCTCACAATCGAAAGCCTGCAATACCTTGTTTTTCTGTACATCGAAGGCTTTTATAACATTTACCACTGAAGGTGTGAAAGCTTCGCGGTACATCCAAAACTCTCCATTGCTGTACTCAATACGAGAGGCAGAGAAAAGAATGCCTATCGGATGAACAATCATATTGGGGTTGTGAAAAGCTGATTCAAGGATATGCTTACGGGTATATTTGGTGTTGTCAAAGCATTTTGAAAGCATGTCAAGGACTTCTTGGGTCTTAGCAACCGGAAGTACAGAAATGGCGTTTCTCGGATTGTAGAAAGAAATCCTTACATACTCGTTGTTAACAATACGACCGTTGTAAGCTGTGGTTTCCCATTCACTATAGGTCACGTCTTTGTGAATGTACTTCTTGAAAATCAAACTGCCCATATAGCCAGGCACAAGAATGATGGTTTGGCCATCTCTGACATGAGGAGCTATCAATTGGGCAACAAACTCATGCTGAAGCGTTGTTGTAGTCACCATAACGACATCTCCAAATTCGATGGCATCTTTAACATCACGAGTAATCATAGCTGGTTTCACTATATATTCCCTACCATTGCCCTGTATGGTGTCATCCTTAACTTTGAAGCATTTTTCTTCTTGGATAATGTCGAAATATCTTCCATTGGTATTGGAAGTCTTCAACAAAGCTACTTTGTGTCCTTTTTCGTATAATTTGGCGGCATGGATGAGGCCCGAATTGCCGCACCCTATAATGGTGAATTTCATATTAAAACTACTTTTATTATTAACTATTGAGATTTGAGATTAATCTTACCTAATCAAAGTGGCACGCGGTTGTCCACAGGGGTCTTGGTTTCTTTGATTAGAGCGATTTTCATGATGATTTTTATTTTTTAATCTTTCTTCATTGTCATTATGATAGGAAAACTATCGTTTTTTTCATGTCTTGAGAGCATCCATTCTCTTCATCCGATTTGTTACAAATATTATAATGTTTCATCAAACAACATGTTTCTTTATCAAGTGGAATCTAGTCGCGTTTGAAAATATCCCTAGTATATACTTTCTCCTTCACATCATCAAAGCAACTATCATAACGGTTAGCAATGATAACATCACTTTGGGCTTTGAATTTTGCAAGATCGTTCACCACCTTATTGGCGACAAACTCACTACCATCCTCCAACGTTGGCTCATAGATGATGACCGTCACACCATTGGCTCTCAAGTGCTTGATGACATCCTGAATAGCCGAGGCACGGAAGTTGTCACTGTTGCTTTTCATGGTCAAGCGATAGACACCAACTGTCTTGGGATTCCGTTTGAGAATAGTGTCGGCAATGAATTCCTTACGGACGGCATTGCTCCTCACCACCGCTTCAATCATGGTCTGAGGCACGTCTTTATAGTTTGCAAGGAGTTGCTTGGTATCCTTGGGCAGACAATATCCACCATAACCAAAACTGGGGTTGTTGTAATGGCTGCCAATGCGCGGATCCATACACACTCCGTCAATGATTTGTTGTACATTCAATCCTTTGACCTGTGCGTAGGTATCCAGCTCGTTGAAATAACTTACGCGTACTGCCAGATAAGTGTTGGCAAACAACTTGACAGCTTCAGCTTCAGTCGGATGGGCAATCAAGGTCTTGATGTCTTTGTCCTCGGCACCTTCTTTCAACAGCTCCGCAAACATTTCCGCCTCTTTTTGCTGGTCTTCGTAAGCACCCACCACGATACGGCTCGGATGCAGGTTGTCGTAGAGTGCCTTGCTCTCACGCAAAAACTCCGGTGAGAATATGATGTTATCCACCCCGTATTTCTTGCGCACGGAATCCGTATATCCCACAGGGATTGTTGATTTGATGACCATCAGCACGTTCGGATTAACTCTCAAAACGTTCTCAATGGCATCCTCTACAGCCGATGTGTCGAAGAAATGGTGTTCATCATCGTAATTCGTGGGCGTGGCAATCACTACCAGCTCAGCTGAGCGATAGGCGGCATCCTTATCCACGGTGGTATGAAGGTTGAGCTTACGCTTTCCTTCTTTTACTTCTCTAAAAAATCTCTCTATTTCATCATCTTGAATGGGGCTGATGAAATCATTCAATTTGTCTGCTTTTTTCGGGGTTGTGGTTATCGCCGTCACCTCGTGATGCTGCGCAAACAATACCGCCAATGACAATCCGACATATCCAACACCTGCTACAGTAATTTTCATAATCAAAATTTATTTAGGTAATTAAAGCATTAAATCAAATTCCTTTTCATAGTATTCTTTATACCATTCCGCAAACTTCCTCAACCCTTCCCTCAACGTTATCTTTGGCACAAATCCGAAGTCGCGCTCCAATGCCGTAGCATCGGCATAAGTGGTGGGTACATCGCCAGGTTGCATGGGCACAAGCTGCTTGTGGGTTTCAAAGTCATAGTTCTGTGGCAACACGCCCGCACTAACCAATTCTTCTTGCAGAATCTGCACAAAGTCCAATAGGTTTTCAGGCTGGCCACCTCCGATGTTGTAGACTTTGTAAGGCGGAATGGGCAGGCCGTCTTCACCTAAACGCTTTTCAGGGGCTTTCTTCATCACCCTCACGATACCCTCTACAATGTCGTCCACGTAGGTGAAGTCACGGCGGCAGTTGCCGTAGTTGTATATTTGTATCGTCTCGCCTTTCAGCAGTTTGTTGGTGAAGCCGAAGTAAGCCATGTCCGGTCTTCCAGCTGGGCCGTAGACGGTGAAGAAGCGCAATCCTGTAGAAGGTATATTGTAGAGCTTGCTATAGCAGTGGGCAAAGAGTTCGTTGCTCTTCTTGGTGGCTGCGTAAAGGCTTACGGGGTTGTCAACATGGTCATCAACGCTGAATGGCACTTTTTTGTTACCACCGTATACCGAGCTACTACTGGCATAGACCAAATGCTTCACAGGATGATGGCGACAAGCTTCTATGATATTGTAGAATCCAATGATATTGCTCTCAATGTAAGCATCGGGATTTTCGATGCTATATCGAACACCCGCTTGGGCTGCGAGGTTTACAACGATATCAAAGCCATGCTTTGCAAAAAGTCGGTTGATCAAATCTCTATCGGCAATGCTACCTTTTACAAATTCATAACGATGCTCAGGATGGACAACAGCCTTTTTATCAATCAATCCAAGGCGGTAATCCTTCAATGAAGTGTCGTAATATGCATTTAAATTGTCAAGGCCAACTAAATTCAACGGTACATCGCTTTCAAGAAGCCTTAATACCAAGTTAGCCCCGATGAATCCAGCGGATCCGGTAATAAGAATGTTTGTCATAGTGTCTTTTAGTCTCTTTTGAAAATGTCTCTCGTATAGACCTTCTCTGCCACATCGTCAAGACAACTATCATAGCGGTTGGCAATAATGGCACGGCTTTGGGCTTTGAACATAACAAGATCATTGACCACCAACGAACCAAAGAAAGTAGAGCCATCCTCAATCGTAGGCTCATAAATAATCACCTCTGCACCCTTGGCCTTGATACGCTTCATGATACCTTGGATAGCACTCTGACGGAAATTGTCACTATTGCTCTTCATTGTCAGACGATAGACCCCTATCACGCACTCATGCTCACGGTTAACATCCCATTGGCTACTACCCTCATAATAGCCAGCCTTTCTCAGTACTTGTTCAGCAATAAAGTCCTTACGTGTGCTGTTGCTGTCTACAATTGCACGAATCAAATCCTCTGGCACATCCTCGTAATTTGCCAACAACTGTTTAGTGTCCTTTGGGAGACAATAACCTCCATATCCAAAAGAAGGATTGTTGTAATGTGTACCAATACGAGGGTCAAGACCAACACCTTCGATAATGGCTTGTGTATCAAGTCCCTTCACCTCTGCGTATGTATCCAACTCATTGAAATAGCTCACTCGTAAGGCAAGATAGGTATTTGCAAAGAGTTTTACTGCTTCAGCTTCCTTCATACCGATGAATAATGTTGGTACATCCTGCTTGATAGCTCCTTGCTGTAGTAACTCAGCAAATTCTTTAGCCTTTGCCTGTAAAAATTCTACATCTGTCACCTGACGGATAGCGTTGTTCTCGTTTTCGAAGTCGGGACGATTTATAATCTTAGGCACACCCACCACAATTCTGCTTGGATAAAGGTTGTCGTACAAAGCTTTACTCTCACGCAGGAATTCTGGAGAAAAGAGCAGATTGAATTTCTTCACACCCATGGCCGCATATTTCACATAAAGGTTGCGAGTATAACCCACGGGGATAGTGCTTTTAATGACCATCACAGCCTCAGGGTTCACTTTCAGTACCAAGTCGATAACCTCTTCTACATGGGTCGTGTCAAAAAAATTCTTTTGTGGATCGTAATTGGTTGGCGCGGCAATAACCACAAATTCAGCATTTTTGTATGCTTCCTCACCATCAAGTGTGGCCTTCAAGTCCAATGACTTCTCTGCCAAATACTTTTCAATATACTCATCTTGAATGGGAGATTTTCGATTGTTGATGAGATTCACCTTTTCAGGTACCACATCAACCGCTGTAACGTGATTGTGTTGCGCCAATAATGTAGCGATGCTCAGGCCTACATAGCCTGTGCCTGCAACTGCTATGTTCATAAAACTAAAGTATTAAACATTCTAACATTCTGCACTTATGAAGTTTAGTAGTATTATGCCATTGTGCGGAATGAATCCGAATCGATTTCTTCTTTCTTCTCTTCAATCACCCGTAGCAAATACTGCCCATATTGATTCTTCAGCATCGGCTGGGCTATTTCTAGCATTTTTTCTTCTGAAATCCACCCATTACGGTAAGCTATGCCCTCCAAACAAGCAACTTTCAGTCCTTGCCGTTTTTCGATGACCTCTACAAAAGTAGATGCCTCGCTGAGACTATCGTGCGTCCCTGTATCCAGCCATGCGAAACCACGACTAAAAACTTGCACCTTCAACTCTCCTTCTTTTAGAAATTCCTGGTTTACCGTAGTTATTTCCAACTCACCTCGGGCGGAAGGTTTGATGTGCTTTGCCACGTTGACAACCTTGTTGGGGTAAAAATAAAGACCTACTACAGCATAGTTGCTCTTGGGCTCTTTGGGCTTTTCCTCAATACTCAAGCAGTTACCTTGTTTATCGAATTCAGCTACACCATATCTTTCGGGATCGGAGACCCAATAACCAAAAACTGTGGCTTTCTTGTTCTTTTCAGCATCCTGCACAGCATGGCGCAACAAACTCGTGAATCCCGCTCCATAAAAGATATTATCACCCAAAACAAGGCAAACACTATCATCACCGATGAACTTCTCACCGATGATGAAAGCTTGTGCCAAGCCATCGGGTGAAGGCTGTTCGGCATATTCGAAGTTCACACCATAATCTGAGCCATCACCAAGTAAACGTTGGAAGCCTGGCAAATCATACGGTGTGGAAATAATTAAAATATCTCTGATACCAGCCAACATCAATGCCGAAATGGGATAATAAACCATCGGCTTATCATAGATGGGCAACAATTGTTTACTCACCCCTTTTGTTATAGGGTATAATCTTGTGCCAGATCCCCCAGCGAGAACGATCCCTTTCATAATTATTCTAATTATTTAGTTAAACATTAACAAACACTATTATTGACAAAACCCATTTTTTTACAATACTCCGCTTCGTTTTGTTTGAGGCCGAAACAATATTTTTACTTTTTTGGCGTTACATTCTTTGACGGAACAAACGTTCAACCGAAGTCATAGCTTCCTACAGCTCCGCCCTTTCAGTCACATTTTGTGCTGACAAAGGGCTGATTTTTAAGTAGATATATTGAATATACAACAATTCTAATATATCTAAAATACCTTGCAAAGATAGAGAAAAAAGAAACAAAATACACAAAATGATGAAAAAAAGTGAAATGGGGCTTTCATCAATTTTATCATTGATGCGCTAAGACTCGAACAAGATCGAAAAGCCCCCTTACATTGAAGGCCATATTAAGACTATCTGTACCTTATTTGTTTGAAGAGTTTATTCCTCCTTGCCTTCGTTTCCGTCTCCGCTGTAACCTGTCTTTTTCTTGATGAATCTGCGAATCACGAAAATGAGTGCTCCAAACACCAACGGCACAAGAATCTTCCAAAAACGGAGAAAACCATCCCAGAACACGGCCCATATTTCAGCGAGGCGACTGTTGTAATCCACCGTCACCTTAACCGATACTACCTGTGTGTTTTTGGGGAAAGGCACACCCGAACATTCGTCGTTGTCAAACAAATCTATCCTTGCGCTCACCTCAAAATTTCCCTTCTTCTCAGGCGTTAAGGTAAACAAAACCTTCGAGCCTGTTGGGTCGATCTTCACGCATCGCGCTTCCTCGGGATTGACTTTGAAATCGGGAGCATAAGGGGTGATGCGAGCATACGGGCGAATACTATATAAAGAGGTGGTGTCGCGAACCGTGTTTTGGTTCTGCTTGGGCATGTATTCCTCCAACCCGATCCAAACACTGAGCGTTCCAGAAGTGCCCATCCTGATTTCCTTGGAAACTTCCAATACAGCCTCGTAATTGTTCAGAATCTCACGTGTCGCTTTGTCATTGGGGTTAGGGGTAAAACTCATATCTTCATGAGTGGGTGCGTTCTTTTCGGGGTCTGTGCCATAGGGATTAGGACCTGAAGGGGCTGCGTTATTCATACAACCGCCCAGAACAATACCCAAAAGTATGGCTAAAGCCGCTTGTCTTATCCAATTGAACAAATTACCGTATTGCTTCATAATAATATGTGTTTATTGATTTCCGACTCAAGGACATGTAGCACGAGAGACACCGGCTCCGGCCTCCCTACCCTGCACAACTTCACCCACTTCATCGCCAATCAACCGGTCGGCCACGGCAAAAGAAAGGTTCTTGACGCGCTCGTCTTCTGACAATTTGGCAATATCCAAATAACACACAGCCATCTGTTTAAGATACTTCTTGTTTTTCGTATGGTTTAATTCCATAACCAAGAACTGCATGTGTTCTCCCAATTTCACATATTCATCGACCCTGTTTTTCGGGGATGCGTTTTGCGATTCGGCAACAGCATTCTTGATCGATTCCACATTGTCAACCGCGAGCTTACTGTCTCCCGTCTCAATTTGATTCAGCAAAAGACCTATTTGCTTGGCATTTTCGTCCAAACTTATGGCATTTTCCGAAATATTATAGGCTTTCAGGTCGGCAGCGAAACTGTTGGGTTTGTCGTATGATTCCACTATTTTATTATCCGATTCCATCATTTTATTATTAAGAGTTTTTCTTTTCTTGTTTCAAATTCGTCTTTGGTTTGGGCAATGCCCTGACGCTTGATTCTCTCTTCATCACCTTCTTTAAGGACAGGCAGTTTTTTTATGGCCCTTTTCAGGATTTCCACATCACAATACCGTGCAATTTCCCTGCCAAGTTGCAGGCATTTATTGACATTGCTAAGATTTCCATTGATTTCCTTGATAGCATTGATCAGGTCTTTTGAATCCTTCTCCGAAAAACCGTCAATATAACAAATGCACAAAGAAGGCAGTTCTGCCTTCGCCGTCTCATAATCAATATCTTTCATAATATCAAAAATCTCACAAATGCGGTTGGCCGCGATGTTGTGCTTGATTTTTTTCTCGATTTTATCCAACAGCCCTTGCACAATGCTTATCAATCCAACCTCCACGTTGTTTCCATTCAACTGAATCGAAAAAATGGAGCTTCTCAAAACAAGAACACCCCCAAAACCTGCAATAATCAGGTTGGGAATCTCAATGGAATTGATTTCCAAGACTGGCTCTTTTGAGAAAAACTTCAACGAATAAAACGCCAACGCGGAAATAAGCCCATTCAACAATAAATACAGGAAAACATACCCGAGAGCGCTTTCTTCCTTATCGAGAACAACATCATCATGCTCTTTCTTTGCCTTTTTGTATTTCCTGTTGAAGGAACCCACATACCTTAATTCATAATTAATGACAAGTTCCAGAATTCCCCAAAGGACCCCAAACATAAAGACAATGACGAAGTTTAACCATACATAGTAACTCATTGGCCTATCATTTATAGTTGTTTCTTATTAGGTTTACAAATCTTAACCAGCTATCTCTACGCCGCAAAAATAAGAAAAAAACTACAGAAACAAATTATCCGAAATAAAATCGTTGCTCCGCAATTAACAGTATTATGGAAAACGAGCCTCAATCCTCCGAAATTTCGCTCATCATGTTGCGGTAGGCCAAAAACACGTTGGCGCGCGAAATGTAACCCAAATACTTACCACCCTGAATGACAGGAATGTTGTATTTGCCCGACTTTTGGAACTTGTGCACAATTTCCTCCATCGGTTCCTCGGGGTGGATAATATAATCGGGAAGGACGGCAAAATCCTGTATCGACTGGTCATAATAACTCGAATCGAAGAGGATGGCCCGCACATCATCAAATAACACATGACCGCAGAAGAAACCTTCCTTGTCGACCACAGGGAAGATGTTGCGTTTCGACGACGACACTAAAGGCAACAGGTCGCGGAAGAGACAATCAGGGTCGATGGGACTGAAATTGGTTTCTATCAATTGGTTGATAGCCATCATGTTAAGGATGCTTTTATCCTTGTTGTGGGTCACTTCCACTCCTTTTTCGGCCACGGCATTGGTATAGATGGAATGGTTGAAAAACAGGCGGTTGATGGCGTAGGCCAAGGCCGAGACAATCATCAGCGGAACAATGAGCGCGTAGCCGTTGGTGATTTCGGCAATGAGGAAAATTCCCGTAAGCGGCGCATGGAGCATACCTGCCACCAAACCACTCATGCCGACAAGGGCAAACTTGGCCGGATCCAGTTCGCCTATACCTATATAATTAATTAAGGTGGCGAAAAACAATCCCGTGAACGCACCGATGAACAAAGCCGGGGCAAAAGTGCCGCCCACGCCACCCGCACCAAAGGTAAAGGCCGTGGCGAAGGCCTTCAGCAAAATCATGCCCGCAAACAGAATGATGACCACCAAATCGAAATCCTTGAACTGCTCAAACCATGAGTTGCCGAAAATGGGGCTGTAGTCGCCGTGCAGAGCCGAGTTGATGGCCTCGTAACCCTCACCATACAAGGCGGGAAACAAGAATATCAGGATGCCCAACAAGGAGCCTCCAATGAAAAAACGCTTCCACGGCGACTGCACCTTCTTGAAACTCTTCTCCACACTGAAAGTCACCTTGAGGAAATAAGCCGACACCAAACCTGCGAAGAGTCCCAATCCAATGTAATAGATGGCATTGGAAGGGATGAAACCTTCGGAGATGAGGACGGGATATTCCACCGTTTGGCCAAGGAAGAAATACGCCGTCAGGATGGCAGTAAATGACGACACGATGATGGGAACTATCGCGTTGAGCGACAGGTCGATCATGAACACCTCAAGGGCAAAAACGATGCCCGTGATGGGCGCTTGGAAGATGGCAGCCAAAGCCGCTGCACCACCCATGCCGATGAGTTGGATGGTGTGTTTGTAGTCGAGCTTCAGCAGTTGGGCGATATTGGAACCTATGGAGCCGCCTGTTGAAACGGAAGGTCCTTCCAATCCCACCGAACCGCCAAAGCCGACGGTCAGCGCACTGGTGACAATCGATGACCAGGTGCTACTGCTACTAACCTTACCTTTGTTTTTCGAGATGGCGTAAAGGATGCCAGGGATGCCGTGCCCGACTTCTTTCTTCAAAATGTACTTGCAGAACAGAATGGTCAGCAGGATACCGATGGCAGGACAAATGAAAAACAGAAAGTGAGAGTAGTTGAACTGCGCATTGAAGACCACATCGCGGATGCCATGCGCCAGTTTCTTGATGATGACAGCAGCGGCACCGGCAAAGAAACCCGTCGGGATGCTGAGAATCAACATGAAGCGGCGGTCGGTCATGTGCGTCGTCCGCCAGCTGTTGAGTTGGTCAACCCATTGGCTTATTCTGTCCTTCAGCGCAGCCATCGGGAATAAGTTTTGTTACTTCATCCACGCCTCAACATCCTCTAACTGCAAGGCGGGAATGTCGAGTTTGTTCTTCTTGCGCAGACCGTTGAGCTTTTCGCGCAGGGCCGAAGGCTTCTCTGCCTTCAGTTGCTCGATGGTGTTGTAGCCGTTGGTGAGCAACAGCGTTGCCCAAGTCTCGGCCATACCCAAAGCCATGAAGTCTTCCTTGGTGGCGTTCTTCACGACCTTTTCGGGACGCATCATTGGGAACAGCAGCACCTCTTGGATGGTGGTCTGACCCGTCAGCAGCATCACGAAACGGTCGATGCCAATGCCCATGCCTGAAGTCGGAGGCATACCGTACTCCAAGGCGCGTAGGAAGTCCTGGTCGATGAACATGGCCTCGTCGTCGCCGCGCTCGCTGAGTTTCATCTGCTCCTCGAAGCGTGCCCGCTGGTCGATGGGATCGTTCAGCTCGGTGTAGGCGTTGGCCAACTCCTTGCCGTTGACCATCAGCTCGAAGCGCTCGGTCAGCTCGGGGTTGTTGCGGTGACGCTTGCAAAGCGGCGACATCTCCACGGGATAGTCGGTGATGAAGGTCGGCTGGATGTAAGTGCCTTCGCACTTCTCACCGAAGATTTCGTCAATCAGCTTGCCCTTGCCCATCGTTTCGTCCACCTCGATGCCGAGTTGCTTGCACACGTCGCGCAGCTGGGCTTCGTCCATACCCGTGATGTCGATGCCAGTCTTCTCCTTGATGGAGTCAATCATCGTAATGCGCTTGAAGGGACGCTTGAAGCAGATTTCGTTGTCGCCAACT
>ONKQ01000099.1 GCA_900318465.1 uncultured Bacteroidales bacterium | reverse complement strand
ATGAATGCACTTTTTTTGTTCATAACCTTTGAACGCTCCTCAACACCTGTTATTTCTGAACTCCACAAAGATTTTAGCCTAATTTTTGTCCACTAGCCCGAATTTTCAAAATCATCAATATAACAGTCCGACCATTCAAAGCGGCAACTTGTTATCGTGGGGCGATTCAATGTCATCGGCCAAGATATTAATTTGCTTTTTACAGAAAGCATTTTTGAATTATTTTTGCTTTTTGCAGAAAGCAATTTTCATTTAAACATTTAAACAAGACCCAACAAGGCACTATCCTAAAGGTAACTGCCAACCCAATCGGCCATGAAGATTGGCAAATTCAGCAAGTTACCGTCTTTCTTGATGTTGTTCATGGAGAAACGAATCCGCAAATCGGGATGGTATTTCTTGTCGTACTCGGCGAAGCTCTTTCCGCTGATGCGCCTGTCCGACTTGACTTCAATAGGAATGACTGTCAATCCTTTCGCTATAAGAAAATCCACTTCGGCCTTGTTGCCCTGCAAAGTCCAGTAGTTGGGCATATCAAAACCTTGAGCCAACAAAGAAGTCAAGACGAAATTTTCGGCCACGGCATCCTTGAACTCCGTAAACAATTGGGAGGCACTGACGAAAATCTCTGCGGGCAACTTCGACAGTTTCCGCAACAAACCGATGTCCAGCAAATACACCTTGAACGCCGACGAGTTTTCATAGAAACTCAGCGGAAGTTCAGGCTTTTCGCACAATTTCACTTGATAGATCATCCCCGTATCCACTAACCATTGCAAAGCGTTTTCGTATTCCCTTGCCCTTGCACCCTCGCGCACAACACGATAGACAAACTTGTTGTTTTCGCGCGACAGTTGCTCGGGCGTTGATTTCCAAATGGCATGGATTTTCGGAATGTCGGTCTTCAAAGCGTGTTTGCTGAAATCAATCTCGTAGGCCATCAGATTCTCTTCCAGCACTTTCTCAACCATCTCGATGCCCTTGCCCCAAATCATGGAACGCGCCGACAGCGGCAACCCGCCACAAACCTGATAGGCGTGATAGTATTCCTCAGCCCTGTTGAAAACGACCGTCGGAAGCGGTTCCTCGCCACCAGCCAAACTGTCCAATTGTCGAAACAAAACGGCATCGGCGGCACGCAAATACTCCTTGAAACTGACCGGAAACATCTGCAAGAAATTCACCTTGCCCACGGGAAACGAGAAATTTCCCTCATTGATGGCCACACCTAATAGCGAGCCTGCCGCAATAATGTGATATTCAGGCGCATCCTCGCAAAAATATTTCAAAGCGTTCAAAGCCTCCTTACATTCCTGAATCTCATCGAAAAAGAGAAGCGTCTTTTCGGGCAGCAAGGGAACCTCGGTGAAAAAAGCCAATTCGTGGATGAGGCGCGACGGTTCTTTGGTCTTCTCAAAAACCTCTGCCAATTCGCGTTTTCGGTCGAAGTTGAAAACCGCCAAATGCTCATAATACCGTTTGCCGAAGTCCTCCACAGCCCACGACTTCCCAATCTGACGCGCACCCCTGACAATCAAAGGTTTGCGATCCGAACTGTTTTTCCACGCCAACAATTGTTGTGTGACATCCCTTTCTATCGTTTCCATAGAGATTCCGATTTTATTTTTCGACAAAAATACGACACTTTTTTCAAATAATCACACTTTATCGCAGAAAAATGTGATTTTTTTCACACTTTTCGACGATAGAACGTGATTTCACTCCTTCTTCAACGCCATCACTGGGTTCACCATCGCCACGGAAACGATTTGCCAAAGCACCGATCCGATGGCGATGACAAACGACAGCACTACCGTCACCACGAAGATCCACGGATACAGGTCAATGCGGTAGACGAAATCCTCCAAATAGCGTCCGCAAACCCAAACCGCTATGGGAATGGCGATGACATTGGCGATGAGAATCATGATGATGTATTCCTTCAGGTTGCGGCGAATCTCGCTTTGCATCGTGCCACCAAACACCTTGCGAACGGCGATGGTCTTCTCGCGCTCGGAGGCAAAATGCGTGCTCATGGCCACGAGACCCAGCAGCGACAGCAACACCGCCACTGCCATAAACAGGTCCACAAGGCGCATCCTGTTTTTGGTGCCCTGCAAATCTTGCAGCAGCATATTGTCGATAAAGTCGGCGGTAGCTTCCCAATAAACGGATTTCTTACTCATGTGCTTGTCATACACCTCCATGATGGCTTTACGCGCCTCTGCATGATCGCCCACAATCTCCAATACAGGATGATACGCCACGCCTCTGAACATCGGCTCCTTTCCCACAATTTGCACCGCGCCGAAAGTCTCATCCACTACATGCGCCGCGTCAGTAATGGCAAAATCCCCAACCACACCGCACAAGTCATAACCGACATTCCGCTTGTACCATGCGCCTAGCGAGTCAGGGGCGAAGTCCTCCATCGGCATCCCCATCTGGCTTTCCAACAGACCCTGCGTCAACAACCATTGACGTTCATCCAGCTGGCCATACATCGCCTTGATGTCAAAGCCAAACATATCGAAAGCCGTAGTGTCGCACATCAGGTACTTCACTTGAATCCAATTGTCAGGATCGTTGAGTCGTTTCCAGCTTGAACCCATACGGGCACCTCCCGGATAACCATAGGAATGTCCCATCCGCTTCACGAAAGGCAACGCCAGCAGGTCGTTCTCAAAGGCCTCGTCGCCCGAAAGAATGGACTCGATGTAAAAACAGTTCTCGATACGGCACCCGACGGGCCTCCGTTCCATGTGGCGCATCTGGGTTTCCATCGTTATCACCAAGGCAATCAACACGATAGCAATGACGTTTTGCAGGACGATGAACACCTTCGAGAGCACCATCTTGTTGCGGAAACGGAACGCACCTTTCATCACGTCGATAGGCTTGGCTCGAAGCACTACAATGGCAGGTGCAATGCCCGCCAACAACGCCACCACAACCACAATCAGCAGATAAGCAAGCAAATAGGATGGCGAAAGCGAAATCTTTACACCAATGTCGCCACCCAACAACCTATTGACCAGTGGCGCGAGTGCCTCGGCCAACAAAATGCCTATTATCATGCAAACCAAGGTAAACGCCAACGATTCCGTCAGGTATTTCACGATGATTTCTCCTTTCTGCGCACCCAACAGCCGACGCGTGGCCATTTCCTTGGCGCGTTTGCTTGTCAAGGCAACGTTGAGGTTGATGTAGTTGAATATCGAAGAAATGAGCAGCAACAAACCTACCGCCAACAAGCTGCGCATCATGGTTTTGTCGCCCTTCTTCAAGTTGGTGCTGGCATCGCTGTAGAGTATTTCATCCAGTCGAATCAAGGTCAGGTTCTTAGATTCGATGGAAAAATCGCTGCCCAATATCGTCTTATAAAATGACTGACAAGCTACAACCATCTTCTCTCGCAGCACCTCTCGGTCGGCATTAGGATGCGATTTCACAAAGACCCACACGTTTTCAAACATGTTGGCGGGTCGCATCGGACTGTTGATACCACCTCGGAACGTTCTGCCATCGGTGAGGTCCACATTGACAATCACGTCGGGTGTAACATCGAAAAGCGAGTTGCCCAAGTCAGTGAACACACCCGCTACGGTGAAGTCATGTGCCAAAAGATGGATGGTCCGTCCCACGACCTCGCCAGTTTCCGATAGGGCTTGCGCCAGTTTTTCCGATATGAAAGCCGTCAAAACATCGTCAATTTGTTCGGGTTTGCCTTCTGACAATTGGACAGGAAAAAAGTTGAAAAAGTCGCGGTCGCAGCCCAACACGCTTGGCATTAGCGTCAGCTCATCTGCCTTCATCTCTGTGCCATAGAAGAAGCCGCACTCGGTGACTGCTTCAATTTCAGGGATGCTCTCCCCTATGCTCTTCTTCATCCCGTATTCGAACAGGGTTATGTCATTCAAAGCCACACAATATATCTCCTTTCTATTTGGGTTTTCACGTGTGATGGCGATATGTTGTGTCACATAGCAGAAGATGATGACTACGAAGGCGAGGCTCACGGCCAAGCCCACGGCTTCAATGATTGTATAGAGTTTGTTTCTTGATAGGAATTTGATGTAACTTGACATATTGTTGAATTGTTGATTGTTTAACTGTTAGTATTCAATTGTCTAACTACGGATTACACAGATTTTACGGATATGCTTCCGAAAATTATCGGGATGCAAGCATCCAATTCTTACGGATAAGCTAACGCCAGCAGGAATCCGTACCAATCGGACGCTTGCGTCCTCCAAATTTCTTGTCGGACATCCGTTTAATCCGCGCAATCCGTAGTTTATCATATTATTCACTCCGCAGCGACTTCACCGGATTCATCGTGGCCGCCCGCAGACTGCGCAAGGTGACCACCGCAATCGTTACACCCAAAACAGCCAACAGCGCGAGGGCAAACACCCAAACGTGCAAGGGCACCTGATAGGCAAAGCCCTCCAAATAACGCTTCATAATGACGATGCTCACCGGCACGGCAATCACGAAGCACACCAGCACAATCTTCACGAAGCGCGAGTTGAACATCGCTAGAATCTGTCCCACCGTGGCACCATGCACACGACGGATGCCGATTTCCTTTCGGCGGTGCTCCGTCTCGAACATCACGAGGCCGAACACGCCCATCAGCGAGATGACGATGGCCAAAATCGTGAACAGCGTGACCAACTTCGAGAGGTTTTGCTCCTTTTTGTATTGGTTTTCAATCGATTGCGAGAAAGGCCACACATCGTATGATATTTCGTCGCCCATATTGGGGTCGAGGTCGTTGAGGGTTATTCTGATGCGTTCCATAAGAGCGGGGACATCCACGCCAGCCTCGGTGCGGATATACAACCTATTGCAAATATGCCACGGATCTTTGCCGTAAACATAGAAAGCAAAAGGTTTAATCTCTTGACGCAACGAAGCAAAGTTGAAGTCCTTGCAGAAGCCGGCAATCTCAGCGACTTGGCCATCATGCCCTCCAATCTGGTCTTCAAGGGTGATTTTATATACGTCCCGTGCAGTTTCGTTGAAGATATAAGTACCCGTAGAATGCTCGTCGGATTCCGTGAAATCGCGGCCTTCCACGATGTCGATGCCCATGAAACGGAGGAAGTTCCACGAAACGGGATAGACATCCCAGCCGGCATCCTCTCCACGCACTGTGCGTCCCCAACTCATGCGATAATCATTTACGAAAGGTCCATCACCCCATGCGATGTCTTTGATGGCCGCATCGGCCAACAACTGACTCTCAACGACTTGGCGGTTGGTGGCAAGGTCCCACGACACCTGCGACTGCAAAAGACATTCTTGGTTGAAGCCCATTTCGTGATTCATCATAAAACGACGTTGCTCGGAGACGAATATCGCGCAGATAATCAGGACGATGGAAACGGTGAACTGCAAGCCAATCAAGCCGATACGGAAGGCCTTGCCCTTTTGTGTGGTGCCGAGGGTACCTTTCAGGGCGAAGGCTGGATTGAACGAGGTGGCGAACAAGGCCGGATAGATGCTCGCCGCAACGGAAATGAACAAGCCCAAGCCAACGGTCAAGGCGACGATGCCCCAATTGTGGCTAAATCTGAGCGAAGTGTCAATCAGCGAGGCCAAAGTGGACTGCCTGAACAGCGTGACCACAGCCACCGCCAAACCCAAAGCAATGACGACCATCAGCAGCGACTCGCCCACCGACGACATCACTAACTGAAAACGGCTGCTACCCAATATCTTGCGTGTATTGATATTGCGCAGGCGTAGCGGCACCATCGCAAAGAAGAAATTGATGTAAAGAAGAAATTGATGTAGTTGATGAAAGCGATGAGTACTACAAAAATGGCGATGACGAGCAAAGTGATTGTTGTGGTTCTGTTGCCCGCCTTTCCAGGGGCATAATAGGAATTGCTGTCGAAGTACATATCGGTCAGCCGCACGGGGTAAAGCCCGAACTTGACATCATCGTCCGTAACCTCAATGCCACCATTCACCTCACTGAAAAACTGCTTGACGACAGGCATTGCCACTTCGGTAATCGCCTTGGGGTCAGCACCTTTACGAAGTTTCAGAAAATAGTTGAACGAAAACTCCTTCCAGTCGTCGATGTTGTTATCACCCATATCGGTAAGCATTTCGAAAGAGGAAAGGTCGCTGTGCTTCGGCATGTCTTTATAGATGGCCACGATGGATATTCCCTGCCACCCCGACCCATCATAATACTTCAT
>ONKQ01000041.1 GCA_900318465.1 uncultured Bacteroidales bacterium | reverse complement strand
AAACGCATTTTTTTTGTTCATAGACTTTGACCTTAGTTTAACCCCTGCAAACATAGGGATTCCCTGAAATTTTAGCCTTATATTTGTCCATTACATCAAAAAACGGGATTCCTATTTTTTGATAGAAAAGAAATCTACTCTGGCCCTTTTGCACTTCTATTTTGAACTTAAGCGGGTTGTTTGGCCAGCGTACAGAAATATTCCCTATTTTTGCAGCCGATTTGTGGTGTCCCTTGCGGACTCAATAGGGAATCGGGTGAGAATCCCGGACAGTTCCCGCTGCTGTGATGGCCAATCGCCTGCCACTAAGCCACTGAAAACTAAGTCTTTCGGGAAGGCGGCAAACGCGAGGCCTCAGTCAGAAGACCTGCCTCAAGTCGCGAAACAAGGCTTCCGGGAATTGGAGCTGGGATTCTATTCATAATAAGGTGTGCCCTCTTATGGGGTATTATCTTCATTTTTGGTATTCCAACATTTTTCCAGAAGTTTTGAGGTAATGAATTGAATGTCAAACCTTTAAACTTTTGTATTATGTATTCAAAATTTTTTACGCGATTGTTCCTATTGATAGGAATGATTGGTCAATTTTCGGTTCCCTTGAGGGCCGATGAGATTCAGATTGGGTCGGGGAATAGTACGGACTACAACTTGCCAACCCATTCTAACTACGACTACTCTCTGACACAGCAAATTTACACTGCTGAAGAGATTGAGACTGCTGGAGGTGATGACGGCATCATCAACAGCATCTCTTTTTACAACGCGGGTTCGGAGAAAACACGCACTCTTGATGTTTATTTGGCCAACACCGACAAGGCTTCTTTCGCCAATTCGTCGGATTGGATTGCCATCACTTCAAGCAACCTCGTTTATAGTGGAAGCGTGACATTCGCATCTGGCACATGGACTACAATCACGTTTACCACGCCTTTTTCCTATGACGGTTCAAATCTTGCCGTCATTGTGGACGACAACACCAGCGGTTACAGTTCTGGATTGAGTTGCCGAACTTTTACCGCATCTTCTACTCAAAGCATTTACAGCCGTCGCGACAATTATAACATTGATCCTTCCAATCCTATCAATGGTACTCCCGTCACGACCAAAAACCAAATCAAGTTAGACATCGAGTTTGCCTCTGAGACCTGCGCCAAGCCCAAAAACCTCAACACCACCAACATCACTGCACACACAGCCACGCTAACTTGGACTGCTGGTGCGGAAGGCCAAAGCAATTGGGAAGTCTTTGTGACCACAGACGCTACGATTGTTCCTGATGAAAACACTACACCTACCTATCAAGTTACGGAATGTAGCAAATCCTTGAACAATCTGACTGCACAAACCACCTATTATGCGTATGTCCGTTCCGCTTGCGGCGGTTCTGACGGCAACAGCAAATGGGCAAAAAAGGTCTTCGCCACCACCCGCGAAGCCTTGGCTGTGGATGCGAGCCACCCTTACTCACAAGACTTTGAGACCAGCAACGATTGGGGTTTCGCCAACGGCACCCTCACCAACCAATGGTGCTGGGGCGGCGCGACAAACAACGGAGGTGAAAAATCCATGTATGTCTCCAAAGACGGTGGAACAACATACGAATATGCCCACGGCAATACGGCCATTTACGCCTCCAAATTGTTCAACTTTGCCCAAGGCACCTACACCTTCTTCTTCGATTGGAACGCAAAAGGAGAAAGCACCTACGACTACCTTCGCGTGGCCCTGGCTCCTGGCGATGTTGAATTCACGGCTGGAACCAATTTGTATCCTGGAGTTGGCACCACAACTCTACCCAACAATTGGATTGCCCTTGACGGCGGAAGCAAACTCAATTTGAGCGATGGATGGCAAACCCAGTCCGCTGAAGCCTCCGTTTCAGGCACTTATACTATGGTATTCATTTGGCGTAATGATGGTAGCGGCGGCACTCAACCCCCTGCGGCTATTGACAACATCAGCATCAGTTACATGACTTGCCCGCGTCCCACTGGATTGACTGCCAGCAACATCGGAGGCCGCACGGCCACGCTCTCCTGGACTGAAAACGGCACCGCCACTAACTGGGTGCTGCAATATGCCACCAACAACAGTTTCACAGAGAATCTCGTGGAAACCAATGTCAGCGGCACGACTTCAAAAGACCTTTCGGGGCTTTCTCCCGAAACCAAGTACTATGCCCGCGTGAAATCAGTTCTCGGAAACGACGAAAGTTCGTGGAGCGATGTGAAGGACTTCACCACCACAGCCACTTGCGAAAAACCCACCTTGAGCTATGTTCCCAACTCCAACACAGCTTATACTGGCACGGTCAGTTGGACAGGCGATGCCGACAATTATGAGTTGATTTATTCGACAGCCACAACCTTCAATCCTGGCGATGAGGGCGTTACGCAAATCGACCTTGGCAATGTGAACACCTACACTTTGCAAGACCTCACTCCCGAAACGACCTACAGAATCAAGGTGCGGGCCAATTGCGGCGCGGAAGACGGCTACAGCCAATGGAGCAACCAAGTGAGTTTCACCACTTTGGCCACTTGCATTGCACCTTCAAGTCTGTCGGCCACCAAAACCGCCACCACCATCACCCTCAGTTGGACGGCTGGCACAACAGGCCAAGACGCTTGGGACATCCGTTACAAGAAAAGCACCGATAGCGAATACACCTATATTCACCTCGACAACCACGCCACAACAAGCCATACCATTGAAAACCTTAGCCCAGCGACAGCCTACAACGTGAACGTGCGAGCCTATTGCAGCGAAACCGACCAAAGCAAATGGGGATACAGTGCCTACAACCAGAACTCCGACCTTTCCGTCACCACGGAATGTGGAGCCTTGACAATGCCCTACTCTTGCGACTTTGAAGGTGCTTTGGAAACCTCGCAATCTTCCAATTATCCCATGCCCAAATGCTGGACACGCAAGGAGTATCGTGGCGGATACCAAGGCAGCTACACGTATTATCCCTCGGTTAGGGAGGCTTCCTATTCCTATCCTTACGCTCACGGAGGCAATGGTGAAAGTGCCATTTCAGGGAAGAGTATGCATTTCTACAAGCCCAACACTTCAACGGACGAAGCCGCCATTTTGCCCGAAGTGGACGCACAATACACGATGTCCGACCTTCAAATCAGTTTCTGGGCCAGACTTGAGTCCTACCAAACCAACAAAGACCTTTCCATCGGCGTGATGACCGACCCGTCCAATATCTCCACTTTTGTTGAAGTGGCAACAGTGACCGTGAAAGACGCGAATTTCCAGGAATACACCGCTTTCTTGGAGAACTATACTGGCGAAGGCCGTCACATCGCCATCAGGTTCAACTCCAGCACTACGGGCTACATTTTCGTTGATGACATTACGGTGGATGTCGCCCCGACCTGCCGCATCCCGAAAGACCTCAACGCAGAAACCACCGACCTCAGCGCCACACTAACTTGGACGGCTGGCCTCAACGAAACCGCATGGAACGTGCAATACAAGAAAGCCTCCGACAGCAATTGGAGCGAAGTGATTCCCGTTAATTCAATGACTTACACGCTCACCCAACTGAAACGCGCCACGGTTTATGAAGCAAGAGTGCAGGCTGTTTGCAGCACCGACGACCAAAGCGACTGGGCAGACGTGAGTTTCACCACCGACTGCGGCATTTGGCCCATCGATGCACAAAACGCATTGCATGAGGACTTTGAAAACATCGATGCCTCAGATTTTCCGCCCATTTGTTGGGAAAAGTTCCACTATCAAATGTCGGGCAACACCAATTCTTATTGGTATCTGAACTCCAACAACGGATTAGGATCGAGCGCGGCCTACAGCTATTGGAATGAAGGCTATGCCTTCCTTGTCATGCCAAAGATGCACATTGATGGCGACGCCACACTTTCATTCGACTATCTCATCGGCACGGGCAACTACAACGAAAGCTGCTCTGTGGTGGTGTCCACAGGAGAAATGACCTACAACGACTTCAACCAAACCATTTGGACGGCTGAAGGCAACTACAGTCCATCCGTGAAGGCCAACGCCACGGTGTCATTGTCCGACTATGAAAGCCAAGACATCTACATTGCCTTCAAGTTCAAAGGCTCAGGCACAAGCGGCTGCACTTGGTACATCGACAACGTTGAGGTGTATGTAACGGTCGAACAGACCATTGAACTTGCGCAAGGTTGGAATTGGTGGACGCCATCGGTTGAATCAGAAACCTTGTTGAACCAATTGGAAACGGGTCTTGGAGCCAACGGCGTGAGCATCATCTCCAAAGACGAAAGCGTGACCAACGATGCTTTTTTAGGTTGGATGGGTACTTTGACAACCATTGAACCAGGCAAAATGTACAAAATACAAACCACCACGAACTGCACTTTCACTATGAGTGGCCGAACTAACAACCCTTCTAACCATTTGATTACCATCAATAAAGGCTACAATTGGATTGGTTTCACTGGGCTACAAAGTGAAAGCTTAACCTCGGCCCTCTCCAGCCTTGAGCCTGAGGACGGTGACGTCATCATGGACAAGGACAACTCGTCCACCTACTATGAATCCTTGGGCTGGATAGGAAATGTCACGACACTTGAACCCGGGAAAGGGTATATGTACAAGTCAAATTCAAATGAAGCCAAGTCATTCCATTTCTGATCTTTGAGACTATAAAATTCAGCAAATAATTATGAATACATTAAAAACGAAAACAATCATGAAAAGAAAACTGTTATTGATTATCGCATCCTTTTTTGCCTTTGGGTCAATTAATGCGCAAGAAAACCATTGGTCCATGAACAGTTATGACTATGCTGATGCAAGACCATTTATTGGCAAAGTGTTGATGAACGGTGAAATCCAATCTACCACTGACATCGAAATTGCCGCTTTTGTGGGCGAACAGGTTCGTGCCGTGAGCAGACTAGTGGAGATAGCGCCTTCGGTGTTGCCAGGGCAATATTTTATCTGGTTTAATATCAAATACAACAATTCCGGCGAAGCGGTCACTTTCAAGATTTATGACCATGCAACAGAAACCGAATATGACAATTACACCGCTACGGTGGGTGGCAACCCCGTTTCCATTGTTACTGGCATGGACAATCCTGGCAGTCCAAGTGTGCCTGTAATGGTTGACTTCGTGACTTCACCAACCTTCACCAAAACCATCACTGCCCACACCCCCAATGGCGGCTGGCATCTAATTGCCTCGCCTTTGGATAGTGAAACCAGCCCAGAGGTTGTCGGCGGGATGCTCAACAACAGTTTCGACCTCTACCGCTTCAACCAAAGCGCTCCTTCAAACGACCAAGGCATTACGCTTGAATGGGAAAACTGGAAAAACCAATCTCAAGAACACTACCATTTCAACCTCGAATCAGGCAAAGGGTATCTCTATGCCAACAGCGGAGATGTCACATTGACTTTCACTGGCACAGCATACACGGGTAATGGTGAGGTGACTTTAATCAAGGACGACAACGCCGACTTAGCTGGTTGGAACCTTGTGGGCAACCCCTTTGCCCAAACCGCTTACATCTCCAAGCCTTTCTACACCACGAATCCTGACGGCACCGGAATCATCGCCGGAACGGGCAACAACATTGGGGCTATGGAAGGCATTTTCGTGATTGCCAACACTGATGGCGAAACCATGACCTTCAGCACGGAACAGCGCGACGAGCAAAACCAGCAATTTGCCCTCAATGTCAATCGAAACCGTGGTAATATCATCGACCGCGCCATCGTCCGTTTCAACGATGAAACCACACTGCCCAAGTTCATGTTGAACAGGAACAGCACAAAACTTTACATCCCGCAGGACGGGCAAGACTATGCCATAGTGTGCAGCGAAGGCATAGGCGAACTGCCCCTCAACTTCGTGGCCTCCGAAAACGGCACCTATTCCATCAGCGTGGATGTTGCGACCGTGGAAATGAACTACTTACATCTCATCGACAACATGACTGGTGCCGATATTGATCTACTGCAAACCCCAAGTTACACTTTCGAGGCCAACACGACAGACTATGCTTCGAGGTTCAGGATGGTGTTTGCAGCCGAAGATGCTTCCATTGGGACTACGGCCGACTCTTTCGCCTACTTCAATAACAGCCAGTTGATAGTAGCCAACGAAGGCCAAGCCACCTTGCAAGTCATTGACTTGATGGGGCGTGTTGTCAAAAGTAAAACAATCAATAACGCTGCCAATATCAAAATAAATGCTGCTCCTGGTGTTTACTTGCTCCGCCTTATGAATGGGGACAATTTCAAAACGCAAAAGATTGTAATACAATAACAAACACTATGTGTTAGAATGAGGAAATAAAACTCTTTTTTAATTTCATTTTGTTGCTGGCGGCAGTCACGGCTGCCGCCGGCTTTTTAATCTTTAGGAAACAAAAGTTCGTGAGAAATGAAGAAACAATATCAAGCAGTCACGGCTGAAGAAGCCGTCAAAGTCATCAAGTCGGGCGACCACGTCCACATCAGTTCGGTGTCGAATGTGCCGCAATGTTTGGTCAAGGCCTTGTGCGACAGAGGTCGCGCGGGCGAGTTGAAGAACGTCTACATCCATCACTTGCACACCGAGGGAGCCGCGCCTTACGTCAACCCTGAATTCGAGGGCATTTTCCAGCACAATGCCTTCTTCGTGGGTGCCAACGTGCGCGAAAGCGTCCAGAAAGGCTTGGCCGACTATATCCCCGTGTTCCTCGGCGAAACCTCGAAACTCTACCGCGAGCGTTACATCAAATGCAACGTGGCGATGATTCAGGTTTGCCCTCCCGACAAGTTTGGCTATGTGTCGCTCGGTTCGTCGGTCGATGCCACTTTGGCCGCAATGGAGAGTGCCGAGTTTGTCATTGCCGTGGTCAACAAGCACGTTCCACGCACCTTCGGCGATGCTTTGGTCCATATCAGTAGAATCAACATTTTTGTTGAGGATGATTCGCCATTGCTCACCGTCGATATGCCCGAGCCTAACGAGGTGGAAAAGACCATCGGGCGTTATTGTGCCGAACTCATCGAAGACGGTGCCTGCCTCCAGATGGGTATCGGCTCCATACCCAACGCCATCCTTTCGTGCCTCCACAACCACAAAAACATCGGCATCCATACCGAAATGTTCTCCGACGGCATTTTGCCGCTTGTCAAGAAAGGCGTCATCACTGGCGACAACAAGAAACTCAACAAGGGCAAGATCGTATCCACCTTCGTGATGGGCTCGAAGAAAATCTATGACTTCATCGACGGCAACCACGAGGTGCTGCTGATGGATGTGGAATACACCAACGATCCCTTTATCATTGCACAGCAACCCAAGATGACTTCCATCAACTCGGGCATCCAGATTGACCTGTCGGGACAGGTGTGCGCCGACTCGTTGGGCGAGCGCATCTATTCAGGTGTTGGCGGCCAGATTGACTACGTTTATGGCTCGTCGCGCTCGAAAGGCGGCAAGGCCATCATCGCAATGCCCTCCACCACGCGCAAGGGCATCAACAAGATTGTGCCCGCCTTGGACTTGGGCTCGGGTGCCGTCACCACGCGCAACCATATCCACTGGTTCGTCACGGAATATGGCGCAGTGAACCTCTACGGACGCTCGCTTCAGGAAAGGGCCAAACTCATCATTTCGGTGGCGCATCCACAGTTCCAAGAACAGTTGGACGAGGCCGCGTTCAAGCGTTTCGGACCGCATTTCCATTACCTTTGGAACAATATTGTTTGATAATGAACCACGAATTGCGCGAATATTTCTAATTTTGCACGAATATTCGTATGGATCCGCAGCCGTGGCTGCATAATTCCGTAGCATACATTCGTTCAATTAGTGAAATTCGTAGTTCTTTTTCTAAACTCAAATCCAATGTTCGGTAGCATCAACTTCGTGGAAATCTTCGGCGCGTTCATCGTGATGGCCGCCATCATCGACATCTTCGGTTCCATTCCCATCTTCGTGGGTATGAAGGCGCAAAACCAGACTATCAAGGCGGGACAGGCCTGCCTGACGGCCTTGGGATTGTTTCTGGCGTTCTTCTTCGCCGGCGACGCACTGCTCAAGCTCTTCGGCATCGATGTGGCTTCGTTTGCCGTGGCTGGTTCGTTCGTGCTGTTCATCCTGGCCGTCGAAATGATTCTCGGTCGCGAAATCATCAAGAACGAGGGCGGCAAGGGCGGCGCCAGCATCGTGCCCATCGCCTTCCCCTTGATTGCCGGTCCGGGCGCGCTGACGGCCTTGCTCTCACTCCGCGCCGACTATGCCGTCATCAACATCATCATCGCGCTGTTGCTCAACATCTTGTTGGACTACATCGTCATCAGCCAGCTCGACCGCATCCAGAAACTCTTGGGCGAAAACCTGATTTTCATCCTCCGCAAGTTCTTCGGCGTCATCCTCTTGGCCATCGCCGTGAATATGTTCGTCAATAATATTACAGTAATTATCTCCGCTGTTCAGAAATAGAGAATACTGATTTCTCATTCCTGAATTATCTGATAGTTTGAAGATTTATTCCCCAAATTGAAAAAAATGAGTATTTTTGCAAAATAAAACCACCAATTAGATGTCCTTTATAGAAGATACCCTTATTGACACTCAACCAACTATAGGAATCACCTATGGCGAGGAAACAATTCCACAGTTGAATTTGTTCAATACTCCCTCATATTTATCTGGTGCCGCTGCCATGAGTTTGCTTCGTTTTTCGCGTCATACTTTTGAAAAATGTGTGGAATACGGACATATTCGGAAACTTGTTCTTGCGAACAAAACAGTGTATGACAAGGCCGAATTGGAAAAATTTATGACAACCAGCACCTATCAAAGCATCTTTGAAGGTACCGTCGACGAAAGGAATCCTCTCAACGACTTGACAGGAAAAGAATGGATTCCTGAAACAAAGAGTTACTTCTTTCAAAAAGGACTTGGAAAGGATCATCCTGCTGCCCAAATTGAGCGGTTGCATCCTGCGCCCTTCTCGTTTCAGGACATTGAGAAATTGGTTTTGTTTTTCACGAAAAAAGGGATGCTGGTTCTTGACCCGTTTGGAGGTGTTGGTTCAACTGCAAAAGCGTGTGAAACAACAGGACGACATTGTATCAGTATTGAATTACAGAAAAAATACCATGATTTATCTATCAAAAGGCTTGAAACAGAGGTTGGAGAGGGCACGAGCAAACATCACAAATTCATCAATGCAGACACTTGCAATACTTTGCCTGGCATGGAAAGTAACAGCATAGATTTTGTTGTAACCAGTCCTCCTTACTGGGGAATATTGCACAAGCAAGACCAAAAGGTACTGAAAGACAGGGTCGCCAACAACCTCGACACCAAATATTCTGATGATGACAAAGACCTTGGCAATGTGGCTGATTACAACGAATTTCTTGATATTCTCTGCCAAAAAGTGTTCATGGAATGTGCGCGCCTGCTTCGATTTGGCAAATACATGGCAATCATTGTTTCTGATTTTCGAGATAAGGGTGATTTCATCAGTTTTCACTCCGATTTGATAAGCAGACTCAACAAGCAACAAATAGTAGGCGGTGGAGTCTTAGCCCTTCAGGGTACCAAAATCCTGATTCAGAATCACAAGTCGATACACCCTTACGGCTATCCTTTCTCCTACGTTGAGAACATACATCATCAATATGTGCTGATATTCAAGAAGAAATGAGTCATACCGACCAGTATTTTGGAATCATCAATGCCGACTGCGACATAGTTTTGGAGGAGTTGTTGCAGGCGGGCATAAAATATGACCTAATACTGACAGACCCTCCATACAATGTAGGCAAAGATTTTGGCAACAACAGTGACCATCTGCCTCTTGACAGATTTCTTGAAGGAATGTATAGTAGAATCGACAAAATGAAGAATCTGCTAACAGACAAAGGCAGCATCGTTTGGTTTGGCATCCACGACTACCTTTGCTTTATCCAAGTTTATATGTACAAGGTAGGACTTCACTATAGACGTCAAAATATTTGGCACTACGAAAATGGCTTTTCCCGTTCAACAAAGGAACCAGCCACACATTATGAACCGTTCCTCTGGTTTTCAAAAGATGCAAAGGAATGGACGTACAATGTGGATGAAGTCCGTGTACCATACAAAAGCACGCAACGACTGAAATCTCCTGTCAAGTATAAAGACAAAGACGGAAACTTGAAGGTGTGGAAACCATCTGAAAAAGGAGCCATGCGTGGCGATGTTTGGGATTTCCCTACGCTTGCCGGCAAGGCATTCGCGGAAGAACGAACTGCACATCCCTCGCAAAAGCCCGAATCACTCATAATGGAACTCATCAAGGCTTTTTGTCCCATACATAACGGGCTGTTTGATGGCATGATACTCGATCCTTTTCACGGCTCCGGTACTCTTGGCGTATGCTGCAAACGGCTAAACAAGGATGGGAACAACATAAGATGGACCGGCATAGAGATTGAAAAGAAGTGGTGTAAGATAGCTCAAGACAGATTAAACAGTATTTGATTATGGGAAGCAACATACTTAAGATTCAGAATCAGGGCAACATCATCGGTAATCTCAGACTATTGTATGAGATGAAAAATGCAGGCGATGACCTCCATGACAAGAATGGATACTTTACCAAGAAAGATGTGGCACGTATTGCTGTCACGTCGCTGATAGCAACTACGGAGGGAAGAGTTGACGTGGACGAATTGCTAAAGCATATCGACGACGACACCGTTCCTGAAACAGACAATCCCATTTTGCAGAATGTAAAGGCAAGACTTCAAATCTTGCGTCAGTTTGGCTTGGTCTCAACGGATTACGGCTCCGAGATTTATGCCATCACAGAGTTGGGCGAACAGATGCTCAATCAAGTGTTCGGCCCACAACGCAGTTACAAGTTGCTTATGGAGTTGTTTGTCAACTTGAATACCACAACAGAAATATACGACAACAATTGCTCCCCTGACTTTGAATGTTATTTGGGCTTTGAGATTTGCTATGCCTTCTCAAAATTGGACTATCGCATTTCAACTTTGGAAATGTGCCTGATACCTACCTATTCACTCAACGAGATTGATGGTTTTGTGAAAGATGCACAAAGGTACAGAGAACAGCATACGCAATTCCCTGAAACGCACCCACATTACCCTAAAACCAACAAAGGCACTCCCCAACGTAATGTCAGCAATCTTACAAGATCTATCAACCAGATTTTGCGCGTATGCGACATCATCAAGTCTCGATATGAGACAATCGATGGCGAAAACTATTATGTCTGCACTGAAAGCGGAAGAGAATATATCGACGCTTTGATGAAGCGTTATGAGAGAGGGCGGCTTTCATTCCTTTCAGCACACAAATTCAGGATGAAGAATTACATAGAACGCAAGCAGATTGTCTTTCAGGGAAGAGCCAACGTTTATGCTCGCGCTGGCATTGATACCCAAACCACAGACAGCGGATTGTTGTTTTCCCCCTATCAGATGATTCCTGAAGTGACCATAAACTGGATGCTTGACCTACCCATTAGGGAGCAACCCGAACAACGTAAATCCCAAATAGCCGCAATCAACAGTCAGGTGTCATTGCTGAATTTGCGCATCAAACCCGTCTATACCACAGAGCAACTTTCACCCCAACTTCTACAAGACAGCCTTGTCGCTGAATTATTGGAAAGAAAAACAAGTGATGAAGATGTAGAATCGTGCATCGCTTATTATCTTGACAAACATAGAGATGATGCAAAAGATGCGTTCTATCCATTCATACATTCTCTCCTTGGCATTATTGGTTTGGAATGCCTGGGAGAAGTTGGCAGAATGGATGCCTTGTGCAAGTTCAAGGGGCACATAATACCGGCGGAGATAAAGTCGCGAACGGAAACTCCCACCTACAATGTGAAAGGACTTCGTCAGGCTATTGAGAATAAAATATGCTCCCTTGCACCAGCACTTGAAAACGACATCAATCTCTCCACTTTAGTCATTGGCTTTGACCATCCACAGAGCGATACTTTTGTGAGAGATTTCATCGAAAAGGCATACGAAAAATGGGGGGTCAAAATTGTGGCGATTAATTTGCGAAGCCTTGTTTCCATGACTATCCGCAAGGTGTGGAATAATGAACAAATTGATTTGGACAAACTGTTGGACAGTTATGGTATCATCAACGAGTAAGAGAATATGAGTATCAGAATTATCAATACGGAAGTCTGCCAAAACTGCAAGAAAGAGACTTGCGCTTTCATTGACAGAGTGACAAAAATCGACTCGGTTTTTGCTTCAGAGGGAACGGTCTGCCCTACGGGGGCTTTGCAGGCAAATCCTTCACAACAGAATCCTTTCACAAAAAAAGAATGCTTTGATTGCGGCCTATGTGTAGGCTATTGCAACAAGTCTAATTTGGAAATTGAGAACGAAGCCAACAAATTCAACCTTGAATATTGCAACAGTTTTGGCATGAACGCTTTAGTGTCCAACTATCTGAACAAAATATTCCCATTTGCAGCCAATTCCAACCGTAATTCCTCTGTCCTGTTCGATGGATATGTCGAGATTGGAGAAGAGAAAGAAGCATTTGTCGAGGTTGACGAAAAAGATGCTTTGGAATGCCTGCGCAACCTTCTTGGAGATTTTCTTCTCTACAGGGGACAATATGCCAATGAAGTGAATACGGGACTGATAGTGTTAACGGAAATACCACCCAGAGGAAGCAGCAATGTTTATACCGTGATTGAAAGAATGCGTATGTTCCCAAATCTTGAATCGAAGAATATCTTTATCACAACGTTCTCTATGCTCAAATATCTGTTTCTGCACCCAAAAAACGATAGTGTTGTTTTTGAAAACGTGTTTTATAATCCTCTCAAAGAAACTATTGAGGAATATACCGAAAGAATAACGAAAGAGACTGGAGTCTGTTTTTCCAACCTAAAATGATATTATCATGCTAAACCTTTTCACTGGCTCGGGCGTCGGGCCTTCCGTTTTGTATTTGGCCGTTTCCATCTTTGTCGGCCTGCTTTTGGGCAAAATCAAGATTGCCAATGTGTCGTTGGGCATCACTTGGGTGCTTTTTGTGGGCATCGCGCTGAGTGCCTGCGGCGTTTCGCTCAACCACAACATGCTTCACATCATCAAGGAGTTCGGCCTCATTCTTTTTGTGGTGGCTGTGGGCTTGCAGGTCGGGCCTGGATTCTTCCGCTCGTTCAAGAAAGGCGGCTTGGCCATGAACCTGATGGCCTTGGCCAATGTCGCGCTTGGCGTGGCAATTACGGTGGTCATCGCCAAAGTCGCAAACCAAGACCTTGCCGATATGGCAGGCGTTTACACGGGTGCCATCACCAACACGCCCGGACTTTCGGCGGCGCAGCAGGCCGTCAATGACTTGGGCATCGCGGGAGCCTCCGACCGTTTGGCGGCGGGCTATGCCGTGGCCTATCCCTTGGCCGTGGTTGGCATGATTATGACCTGCATCTTGCTCCGTCCGCTCTGCCGGATTGATTTGAAAAACGAGCCTTCCATCGAAAAAAGCCTCGAACCCAAGGCCGAAAAACAAGCCACACCCACGTCGCAGCGGCACAAGGTGAATTTGATTCCCATCTTCGTCATCATTGCCCTGGGCATCATCGTTGGCTCCATCCCGATTCCCGTGGGCATGAAGGCTCCCATCAAATTGGGTTTGGCTGGCGGTCCGTTGGTCGTGGCCATCATCGGCAGTTGGCTCGGCGTGAAGAAAAATTGGTTCACCACAGAATTCACTGAAAGCCACGGCGTGTGGATGCTCCGCGAGGTGGGCATCGCGCTATTCCTTGCCGGCGTGGGCTTGGGCGCAGGCGGCCAATTCGTCAACACTGTGCAAGAACATTATATGTGGGTCATCTACGGTGTCATCATCACCATGATTCCGCCTATTGTGGTTGGACTTTTCGGGCGTTTGGTGCTGAAAATGAACTATTATACGCTGATGGGCTTCATCGGCGGCTCGCACACCGACCCTCCTACCCTTGCCTTTGCCAACACCGTGGCACCCGAAGGCTGCAAGCTGCCCAACATGGGCTACGCGACGGTGTATCCGCTGACCATGTTTTTGAGGATTTTCACGGCGCAATTACTGGTGCTATTGGCGGTGTAAAAGGATCAAATCAATTTCAGCATCGTGGAGCGAGGCATTTTTGAGGCGGAATTGAGGCCTTTGTTTGAAACAAGGAAATAATTGTCTAAAAATCCGCAAAATTGGTAGGAACCATTCCAAAAATAATCCCTACTTTTGTAGCCTGAATCATCAAATTAAGTAGATGAGCAAACTTAGTTTACTTGATAGGCTGCGAGACTGCGAGTCGAACAAATACCCGAAATTCCGTCTCCCGAAGTCAAAAGATATTGCAGCTTAATTTTGAACACTTATTTAAATAATACAATTCAAAAGTCATAATTATGAAAAAAGCATTAATCATTCTCGCAGCCGTTTTGGGCTTCAGCCTGAGCGCCTGCTCGCAAGGAAACAACAAAAAGGAAACTAAAGCAACAACACAAACCACTGAAAAACAGGAGGAAAAAGAAATGAAGACTTTAATAGTTTACTTCTCGGCCACGGGAACCACTAAGGCCGCAGCACAAAAACTGGCGAAAGAGTTCAACGCCGACCTTTACGAAATCATCCCCGAACAACCCTACACCGCCGCCGACCTCGACTGGCGCGACAAAACCTCACGCTCGACCATCGAAATGAACGACAAGACCTCGCGCCCTGCCATTAATGGACGTTGCGAGAACATCGCCGATTACGATGTGGTGTGGATTGGCTTCCCCGTGTGGTGGTACACCGCCCCGACCATCGTCAACACCTTCATCGAAGCCCACGACCTGAGCGGCAAGACCCTCAACGTGTTCGCCACCAGCGGCGGCAGCGACGTGAAAGACTCCTACAACGACCTCAAGAAAGCCTACCCGCAATACACTTGGGGCGAGAAACGGTTGATGAATTAATCTTGAATCAACACGGAAAAAAGTCCGCATTATTGCAGCCTGATAAAACACACTATCACTATGAAACGAATTTCCCTATGGATGTTGGCCGCCATCTTATTTTGCGGTAACTTTCTAACCAAGGCTCAAAACAACGAAGTTACGCTGTACTTCAGCGCAGAAGAGATGCCCGACCTCATCAAGTGCCTGCCGCCTCCGCCCGACACTATTGGGACGGATTTCGCCAACGACATCATGCGCTACATGTGGGGAAAAATGCAGCGCAACGACCCAGAACGCGCCGCTCTCGTGTTTCGTGATGCCGTTTGGAACTACGATTCGCTCTTCGCCGTCTTTAGTGTGCCTTTTGGCCTCGAAATCACCAAAGAAGGCACCCCTGAGATTTACAAATTCATGGTAAACAGCCTTTCCACCGTCGACCAGACACGCGTCAAGCCGAAGGCTTTCTACCATCGCAAGCGTCCGTTTGAGCGTTTCCATGAGCACATGCTTACGATGTATGAAGAGGCGGAACTGTCGGGAGAGGGTTCCTATCCGTCGGGTCACAGCCAGCGTGGTTATGCTGTCGCTTTGTTGCTCTCTGAGATTAATCCGGCCAACGCCGACACCATCATGTCGCGCGGCTTCATGTATGGCGAAAGCCGTGTCATTGCAGGAGCCCACTGGCAGAGCGATGTGGATGCCAGCCGCCTCTGTGCTGCCATCGGACTGACCCGCCTGCACACCAGTCCTCAATTTCTCGCCGATCTTAACAAGGCCCAAGCCGAGTTCAAGCGGCTGACGAGAGTGGCAATCTCCACCGATGATGCTTCCCAGTTCGTGAATTTGGCTGATGCCGTTCCCGATGCCATTTTGGAAATCCGTTACTACAGCACCTACAACTTTGTTGGCACCCGCGTGGATGGCTACTTAGAGCCTGTCGCGCTGATCACTCGTCGGGCTGCCGACAGCCTTCGTGCCGTGAGCGACGACTTGAAGAAACAAGGTTACCGCCTGAAGATTTACGATGCCTACCGTCCGCAGTGTGCCGTTGACCACTTCATGCGCTGGGCAGCCGATGTCAACGATACGCTGATGAAGCCCTATTTCTATCCTGACTTGGACAAGAGCGTACTTTTCAAGCAAGAGTACATCATGGAAAAGAGCGGCCACACACGCGGCTCCACCGTTGATTTGACCCTGTTCGACATGGCCACGGAGAAAGAAGTCGACATGGGCGGCACCTTCGACTGGTTTGGTCACGAAAGCCATCCCGATTTTGGCGGAAATCCCAAGAATAGGAAATACAAGCCCAATAGCCATATCACCGCCGAACAGTTCCACAACCGCATGATTCTGCGCGAGGCCATGCTGCGCCACGGTTTCAAACCCCTCGGTTCGGAATGGTGGCACTTCACCTTAGCCAACGAGCCTTTCCCAGACACTTATTTCACCTTCCCAGTGAAGAAACTTGCTGAGTAATACCTTCCCAAAACCCAACCCAAATGAAAAAACTTTTTGTTCTTTTAATTTTCGTTGCGACGGCTACGCTTGCCCAAGCCCAAGTGAGCAAGATGCTCGGCCAATGGAACACCTTCGACGACAAGACGGGCGACATGCGCTCCACCGTCAGGATTTATGAGGAAAAAGGCATCTACCAAGCCGAAATCATCACCCTTTACGAGAAAGATGCCAACGGAAACTACAAAGTGATGACGGCTCCTTACCCGAAAGAATTTGAAGGCGTGGTCGGCACCAAAATCTTCAAGGAGATGAAAGTCCACGGCGACCATCTGAAAGGCAAGATCTACGACCCCGAAAGCCAAAAGACCTACCACGGTAAGGTGACTTACCACCACAAGACCGACGAACTCGTCCTGCGTGGCTCGTTGGACAAGGCAGGGCTTTTGGGCCGCTCGCAGACTTGGAAACGGAAGAAATAGGATTTTCCTCATGCAGAATGCGCAGAAAACGCAGAAACCTATTGGCTTCGATTAGTGTATCGCTTTGCGCTTCCTAAAATTCAGCGTATTCAGCGTGAAATATTTACACGTCAAATTTGAATTCGGCATCAAACCAGCCAGTGTCTTCCTTCAAGAGGTCATATTCCTCGCCCGTCTGATGATCAACGACATGCACTGTGCCTTTGATGTCGTCGTAAGTGAATGTAAACTGTGAGTTTACGTCGTCTTTGGGTACGTCCATTTTAGATGTTACTATTGATTTTGGGCTGCAAAGATAGGAATTATTTTAGAATGCGGAATTAAGAATTAAGAATGTAGAATTATGAATTAAGAATGCAGAATGGAAAACGAAGCATGGCTTTGCCCCAATTCTGCATTCTACATTCAACATTCTGCATTCTACATTCTGCATTCTACATTCTGCATTCAAGCTAAGCGTTTATTAAGCATTGCCGTCTGCTCCTCAAAGCCCTTCTTGCCCAACAACGCAAACATGTTTTTCTTGTAGGCTTCCACGCCAGGCTGGTCAAACGGGTTGACTTCCAACATATATCCGCTGACGGCGCAAGCCATCTCGAAAAAATAAATCAACTCACCAAGCACACAGGCCGACACTTCAGAGATGACGATGCGCAGGTTCGGCACACCGCCGTCTTCGTGGGCCAACACAGTGCCCAACTCGGCCTTGTGGTTCACCTCGCTGATGCGTTTGCCAGCGATGTAGTTGAGTTGGTCGAGGTCGTCGGATTCGGTCGGGATGCGTAGCTCATGGTTCGAGTTTTCCACCGAAATCACCGTCTCGAAGAGGTTGCGCAGGCCGTCTTGGATGTATTGTCCCATCGAGTGCAAGTCGGTGCTGAAGGTGACCGAGGCGGGGAAGATGCCCTTGTGTTGCTTGCCGTGGCTTTCGCCGTAGAGTTGCTTCCACCATTCACTGAAATACACCAAACGCGGCTCATAGTTCACCATGATTTCGTTGGTCTTGCCTTGGGCATAAAGCGTCTGACGTGCCACAGCATACTGTGTAACAGGGTTGTCAATCGTCGGATTCGTCTTGCATTGCTTTTCCATCTCGATGGCGCCTTTCACCAATTGGTGAATGTCGATGCCCGCCATGGCGATGGGCAACAGGCCAACAGGAGTCAAAACCGAGAAACGTCCGCCCACATCGTCAGGAACGATATAGGTCTTGTAGCCCTTCACATTGGCCAATTGCTTCAACGCGCCACGAGCCTTGTCGGTGATGGCAATGATGCGCGAAGCGGCTTCCTCCTCACCGTATTTGTTAATAATATGTTGCTTCAGGATGCGGAAGGCGATGGCCGGCTCGGTCGTGGTACCCGATTTGGAGATGACGGCCAAGGAATAGTCCTTCTTGTCCAAAACGGCAAGGAGTTCGGTGAGATAGTCCTCGCTCATGTTGTGGCCAGCGTAGACGATAAGCGGCATTTCGCCCGTCAGCGGGGCAAAATGGCTCTGCAAGGCCTCAATGACGGCACGGGCACCCAAATAGGAGCCTCCGATGCCGACGACAACAAAGATTTCTGACTTCGGACGCAGGAAAGCGGCGGTTTTTTCGATGTCGGAAAGCAAGTTTTCGTCGATTTCAGAAGGCAAGTTGACCCATCCGAGGAAGTCGTTTCCAGCTCCCGTTTTTTGATAAATCGTTTCGTAAACGCTTGATACTTTTGATTCTAAATCATTTTTGATTTTGTTGTCCAAAAAAGGCTGGACGTGTGTAAGGTCGATTTTCATGATGTGTTGTTTTTTGACTCGTGACTGCGGGACAACAGACTGCTGGGATGATTTGCGTCCCGAAGTCTCGTAGTCTTTTGTCTGATTTGATGCTGCGAAGATATGAATTTTTTGTGCGAATGTGTCAAATATTAAAAAATTTCTTACCTTTGCGCAACTTTAAGACGTACAGGTGCGTTAATAGTCTGTACAACATTTGTTTAAAACCAAACAGTTTTAGGAGTTTTATTTTATGTCACATTTAAAGATTTTATTGGCCGAAGACGACCGTAATTTAGGCATGATTCTCAAAGCATATCTCGATGCCAATGGTCATTCAGCTACTTTATGCGCCAATGGCGATGAAGCCTGGAAAGCCCTCGGAATCAATCATTTCGATTTTTGCATTTTCGACATTTCGATGCCTGTCATGGATGGCTTTACGCTGGCCCGCAAAGTGAAAGAAGTGCAGCCAGGTATGCCTCTTGTTTTCCTCACCGCCCATGATGAGCTTGACGACATTCTTGAAGGCTTTGCCATCGGTGCCGACGACTACATCACCAAGCCTTTCAACATGGAGGAACTATTGGCTCGCATCAAAGCCGTCAACCGCCGCCACCTTCAAACTTCCAACAAGCCTGTGGAGTTCCATTTGGGCAGTTTTGTTTTCGATGCACCGCGCCACATCCTGACCAATTCCGAAGGCAAGGAGCGCAAGTTGACTTCCAAGGAGTCGGATCTGCTGCTTATGCTTTGTGAGTGCAAGGGAAACACGCTGTCGCGCAGCAATGCCTTGCAGTCCATTTGGAAGGAGGAAAACCGCACCAACGCCCGCTCGATGGACGTGTACATCACCAAGTTGCGCAAATATTTCGCCGACGACCCCGATGTCTGCATCAACAACGTGCATGGCGTGGGCTTCCGTCTCGACGTGAAATGACAACCCTTCAATTCCAATGCTATGAGAACAATCACCTCCCCCGTCGACTTGAAAATGGCCTTGGACAATAAAGAGCAAGAAGTCCTGTGGGATGAACGCAATGTCTACATCATCTATTCCAGAAAAGATGTGCAAGAGGCCATCGAGCAAAGCAAAGTGCATATCTACCCTGGAAACAAAAAGATGAAGACGGCTCTTGATGTGATAGCCAAGCACCAAGACGAGCTTGTGTCGACCGATGAGAGCAATTCCATTGCCGGACCCATACTTGTGGCATTGTCTACTTTGTTTGTGGTATTGGTGTTGGGTCTCGTGGCATTATTAAAGAATACGCACACAACGATTCAATACAATCAAAAAGACGGCACGTTTGAGTTGATTACTTATAGATAAGTAAGTGCTCAAAATTAAACTGCAATACCTTTTGACTTCGGGACTTCGGGACACGAGACTTCGGGCATTTGTTCGACTCGCAGTCTCGCAGTCTCGCGGTCTATTATGTAAACTAAATTTGTTCATCTTCTTAATTGTAAAAACCAAAGGATTTCGCCCAAATGTACCCGAAGAACCATACATTTGGGCGAAATTCTATAGAAAAACGCCCAAATCTTGTATTTTTATACCACATTTGGGCGATTTTCTTGCATACCAAACATAATATTGTGTATTTTTGCCACAAAATTACAATCAACTATGGATACACTCATCGGACGGAAACGCGAAATGGAAGAACTGGAACGATGCATGAATTCCAATCGTTCGGAGTTCGTCGTCATCTATGGCAGACGGCGCGTCGGGAAAACCTTCCTCGTGCGCAATTTCTTCCACGACAACTACACCTTTTATTATGTGGGCGCACACAAAAGCACCCAGAAGAAACAATTGGAGAATTTCGCGAAAGCGTTGTCCAAATATGGAAGTTTTGCCGAGCAGCCCAAACTGAACTCTTGGAGCGAAGCTTTTGACGCCCTGTCTGTTTTATTGGAACAAAGCAAGCATAAGAAAAAGGTGGTTTTCATCGACGAGATGCCTTGGATCGACAACAAAAGCAGCGATTTTGTGGAGGCACTTGAATATTTCTGGAACAGTTGGGTGGCCACCCGCGACGACATCGTTCTCGTAGCTTGCGGCAGTGCCACTTCTTGGATGGTCGACAAACTGATTTCCAACCAAGGCGGGCTCCACAACCGCATCACAAGGCAAATCTATGTCGCGCCTTTTACACTCAACGAATGTAAGCAATACCTTGACAACAAGGGCTTTGGATGGGACTATTACCAGATTATCCAGTGCTATATGGTACTTGGGGGCGTACCTTATTATTTGAGCCTTCTCGAACCTAATCTGAGCCTGCCGCAGAATATTGATGCTCTATTTTTCACCATCGGCGGAAGGCTCAGCGATGAGTTTGACGAACTTTACAACTCGCTCTTCTCGAAAGCCGACCGTTATGTCGCTGTTGTGAAGGCTTTGTCATCCAAGCGCGAAGGCTTGACACGCGCCGAATTGGAAACCGCTTCGGGCTTTTCGGGCGGCAATCTGACCCGCGTCCTGAAAAACCTGCAACGTTGCGACTTCATCGTGAAATTTGCCCAATTCGGCTGCAAGAAAAAGAACACAATTTACAGAATATCTGACTTTTATACATTGTTTTATTTCCGATTCATCGAAAGCAACGACGACAAAGACCCTGATTTTTGGATGCACAACTTTATGACCCGCAGCGTCGAGACTTGGGAAGGCTTCACTTTCGAGATGGTTTGCCTCAAACACCTCAATGCCATCAAGAAAGGATTGGGCATTTCGGGCATTGCCACCACAGTTTCTTCGTGGCGCGTTGGGCCAAAAAAGGACGAAAACGGGCAAGTGGAGCACAAAGGCGCACAAATCGACCTCATCATTTCGCGCATTGATAAGATGGTGCATTTGTGCGAGATGAAATTTGCCTCTAAGCCCTACGTCATCAGCAATGACTACAAGGAAAAACTCAACGAAAGGATGATGATTTTCCGCAACGAGACCAAGACTCCGCTCAAACTGGTTCACACAATGATAACGCCCTTCGGTGTGGCCAAGGGCAAAAACTTCGGCTTGTTGCATAGCGAAATTACCGCCAAGGAATTGTTTTCTGATTAGGAAATCGCCCAAATGTACCCCTAAAACCGTACATTTGGGCGAAATTCTATAGAAAAACGCCCAAATCTTGTGTTTTTATACCACATTTGGGCGATTTTCTTGTTGTTATTACATTCTATCCAAACAATTCTCCTCCCAACTCATAACCCGAAGCCACAGGCATTAAAATCGTACAATAGTCGTCAAAAAAAATCTGTTTTTAGGTGAAAAGTCGTCAGGAAAAGTGTAATTCTGCAGCAGAATACTACTGCAACAGCCGTTACAGTAACCTGTGTTGCAAAATTAAAACGTTGAAATCCATGAAATTCTATAACAGAGAAACAGAAATGGATGCCTTGAAAGGCATTGAGAGGAAATTCCCCGTTCGGTCGGATTTATAATCCGACCGTTTCGAACCTGCGGATTTGTAATCCGCATCATTTCACTAACTTATTTTCGGATTACAAATCCTTATATCCACGTCCAGCGGAGAATGAAATAATACTAACTATTGGATGTAGAGGAGGATATTTTTTATTCATTCTTGTAACGGATTTGGTAAATTTGTCATATCTTTGCAATGTTAATCTATAAATTGTGTATGACAAATGAGTTACAGAGGAAAAGTTAGAAATGTAAGGTGGTGTAGAATTGAACGTGAATGTTCAAATGACCATTGGAGAAGTGATGTACATCCAACTTATGAGAGTTATATTTTAGCAGATTTGTATGATAGTCCTCATAATAGGATTGACGAAGACATGTATGTTGATATTACAGATGATGTTTTAGACTATTATGACAGAGAGCGAATCAGTTGGAATCTTGTAAATGAGGTCAGAGAAGCATTACATAATGTATGGATAGACTATTATTATGACGAATATGATGACGAAGACTATCTCGATGGTAGTCTTGGCGATTTTATTTAAATATAAATACAACGCTTTAAGGAGATTAAAGTACTGTATTTATTACAGTTCCAGCGGATTTACATTCCGCTGGAACTTTTATTTCTGATAGATTTGTATAAGATTTGTTTCCCTTATCCAAACAATTCCCCTCCCAATTCATACACCGAAGCCACCGGCACAATCTGAATCTTAAACCGTTTAATATCTAAGCCCTTGGCATTGTATTTCGAAACGAAAATCTTCTCAAAGCCCAATTTGTCTGCTTCGGCGATGCGGGCTTCGATGTGGGTGACAGCGCGGATTTCGCCCGAAAGTCCCACCTCGGCGGCAAAGGCGTAGCGCGAAGAAATGGGAATGTCGGCATTTGAGGATAATATGGCGGCGATGACGGCCAAATCAATGGCTGGGTCGTCCACGTGGAGGCCGCCTGCGATGTTGAGGAACACATCTTTTATGGAAAGTTTGAAGCCTGCTCGTTTTTCAAGCACGGCCAAGAGCATATTCATCCGGCGGAGGTCGAAACCCGTGGCGGAGCGTTGGGGCGTGCCGTAGGCCGCGCTGCTCACCAAGGCCTGCGTCTCGATGAGCATTGGGCGTTGGCCTTCCATCGTGGCGGCAATGGCGATGCCGCTCACTTCCTCGTCGCGCTGCGAGAGCAGAATCTCGCTGGGGTTGGTCACCTCGCGGAGGCCTGTGGCATTCATCTCAAAGATGCCCAACTCGGAAGCCGACCCGAAACGGTTCTTGATGGTGCGCAAGATGCGGAAACCATAGTGGCGGTCGCCCTCAAACTGCAACACCGTGTCGACGATGTGCTCCAAAATCTTCGGGCCGGCGATGCTGCCGTCCTTGGTGATGTGGCCGATGAGGAACACAGGCACCTGATAGGCCTTTGCGATTTTGTTCATCTCGGCAGCCGTTTCGCGGATTTGTGAAATGCTGCCCGCCGTAGCGTCAATGTAAGGCGATTCAAGCGTTTGGATGGAGTCGATGACGACAATGTCGGGCTGCACATTCTTGAAATGCTTCAGGATTTCTTGCGTGTTGGTCTCGGTGAGGATGAGGCAGTCGGTGTTGTGGATGCCGATGCGCTCGGCCCGCATCTTGATTTGAGTTTGGCTCTCCTCGCCGGAGATGTAAAGCACCTTTCTTCCAGCCAGTTGCAAGGCCGTCTGCAAAAGCAAGGTGGATTTTCCGATGCCAGGCTCACCACCTACAAGGGTAAGCGAACCAAGCACCAAGCCGCCGCCCAAAACCCTATTAAGTTCCTCATAAGGCAAAACGATGCGTTGTTCCTTGGCGTTGCCGATTTCCTTGATGGGCACGGGGAAGCCCTTATCCATCTCAGTACCAATGTTTTTCCTTACCGATTGGGCTTCCTTTCCCGTGACGATGGTTTGCTCCGTGCAGGTGTTCCACGCGCCGCAGGCAGGGCATTTCCCGAACCATTTCGGCGACTCGTTGCCACATTCCTTGCAGAAAAAGGCGGTTTTTTCTTTTGCCATGACTTGTTGTTTTCTCGTCGCTTCGCGTCAATGCGGGGAGGAACAACGAAGCTATCTGGAAATTCGCAGAATTCGTAAAATTAGCCGTTATAGTCGTCGGCGAATTGAGCTAATCATGCGAATGGATTGCTTCACTTCGTTCGCAATGACGCAAAGCGCGTCCGTATTTTCCTGCAAAAATAAGAAAATAGCCTCGTATAATACAAAAAACCAAGTTTTTTCCTACCTTTGTCGCCAAATCAGCACTTTGGATGAAGCATCGTTTACTCACATTCCTCGTCATATTGCTCACTTCTCCCCTCTTTGCGCAGCAGGGCGACGTGGTGTTGTGCGAGGGTTTCTTCAACCCTTGGCTCGAGGAAGGCTGGGACGCGAAAGGCGACGACTGGGTGGTGTGGTACATCTCCAACACGACCTACGCCGGCGGCAAGGCCAGAGAAATGCAAATGTATCCCGACTTCAATTTTCACGGCACCACGCGCTTGGTCACGCCCATAGTGGAGTTGGGGAAATACGACTTCATCAACTTTCAGTTCAACCACTGCCTCGAAGCCACACAGGGCGAGCTTGACGTGCAAATCGGCATCGGCATTTCCGAAAACGGCGAGGACTGGGAGAGCATTTGGGAAGACACCGTCACGGGCAGCATTGCGCAAAGCCAATACATGCTTACTTTCGACATGGAGGAATGGCCGACCAAAGAGCCTCAGTTTTGTCTCTATTTCACCGGCAACGGCGCCTACGTCACCAGCTGGTATGTCGACAATGTGATTGTCTTTGCCGCAAAGAAAAACAAATACGGCAAAATCGACGACGTCGACGAAAGCGGTTTTGTGGCTTCGCGCTCCCATATCCTCAACCTGAAAGGGCCTACAGCAGGCACGGTGACGAAGTTCTCCACCATGAGAAAATCGAACAACAAATTCTCAAAAATTGTCGAAGGCCGAGGCCGACGCAACCGAAGAAGATAATTGTCATGCGTAAGGTTTTTGTTTCCATATTGACGTTTTTCCTGCTATCAATCAACGTATTGGCGCAGAATTTCACCGACAGCAACCTGCCTATCGTGGTCATTGAAACAGATGGCGGCGCCAGCATCCCCGAAGAGCCAAAGATCTTGGCCACCATGAAAATCATTTGGCACCAAGACGGCTCGCGCAACTACATGACCGACATCGACAACCCCGATTTCCTCAACTACGACGGTCGCATCGGCATCGAAAGGCGCGGTTATTCCTCACAGATGGTTTCCGACAAAAAGCCATACGGCCTGACCACGCTCCAAGATGACGATGTTACGAACAACAATGTCAGCATTTTAGGTATGCCCGAAGAGAACGATTGGGTGCTCAATTCCTTGGCTTACGACCAAACGGGGATGCGCGACGTGTTGGCCTACGAGCTGTCGAACAACATCGGACAATACGCCTCGCGAAGCCAATATTGCGAGGTGGTCCTTAACGGAAACTATCGTGGCCTTTACGTTTTCATGGAGAAAATCAAGGCGGACAAGAACCGTGTCAACATTGAGAAGATGGACGAGACCTGCAACCAACCGCCCGAGGTGACCGGCGGCTACATCGTGCAGGCCAACCGCGCCGACAACGACCCCTTGGCATGGCGGATGGAGACCTACCTCTACAATTGGTGGTGGCCCGTCTATACCGAGTTCCTGCACCATTATCCCAAACATGAGAACATCACCAATGCGCAAGCCGACTACATCCACAACGTGTTTCTCGACCTTGAGGCGGTGGCGCATAGTTACAACACCTCCATAACGACCGGCATTTCTTCGGTGATCGACATTCCTTCTTTCGTCGATTTCATGATGATGGCTGAATTTACCTCCAATGTTGACGTTTACCATCTGAGCACCTTTTTCCACAAAGACCGCAATGGCAAGCTGAGGGCAGGCCCCATTTGGGACTACAACCTCGCCTTCGGGTATGACGCTTTTGGCAACCGCAGCGGCTACGACGTGTGGCAGTTCAGCAACCAAGACAACACCGGACCAAGATTTTGGAAAGACCTGTTCGACACCGACCTGTTCCGCTGTTACTTTGCCAAGCGTTGGTTTGAGCTCTCCGACAAGGGGATGCCTTTGGACTACGACCTGATTAGTGACCGCATTGATGAAATCGACACCTTAATTAATGAGGCCATCGTGCGCGACAACCAACGCTGGAACCAAATGCAGCAACACGCACAATACGTCAACGACATGAAAACCTGGCTTCAACAGCGCATCGACTGGCTGAACCAAAATATCGGCTCCACTTCAGGCTGCGACGAAGTCGACCTGCCGCCCTTGGTCATCTCCAAGATACATTATCATCCGATGGACTGGTGGGGCATCGACGGCGACCGCTTGGAGTTTATCGAAATCACCAACCATGGCAGCGCCGAGGTGGATCTGACGGGTGTGTATTTCCGCGAGTTGGGCGTCACCTACCGTTTCCCCGACGGGGCAAGCATTGCTCCATACCAAGCGCTTCTTCTCTGCTCCGACTCGTCGGCTTTCATCGAGCGTTACAACTTGGTTCCCTTCGGGCAATACACGCGCAAGCTCTCCAACAAGTCGGAAAACCTCGTTTTGGTAGATGCTTGGGGCAATATCATCGATGAAGTGCATTATTCCGACAGCGATCCCTGGCCCGAAGAAGCCGACGGCGACGGCCCTTATCTCCAGCTGAAAGACCTCAACTTGGATAATAGCCTCGCCGAGAATTGGACTATTGGTGATGATTTGACAAAAACCAGTGAATTTGCTGAAAACCAAAATATTGCCATCTATCCCAATCCTTCTTCGGGCAAAATTCACATTACTTTATCGGAAAACGCCATGCGCTGCCAAGTCATTGATTTGGTAGGAAACGTCTTGTTTGAAACCGCCGTCTCAACTTCCCATTTCGACCTTGATTTGAGCGGTTTGCCTTCAGGGATGTATTTGGTGAAGGCGCAGTTGGGGGATGGAAGAATGGCTTTCAGGAAAGTTGTTAAGCGATGATATGTATATGAGCATATTTGGTTTAAACGCGAAACTGCGAGACGCTTTGCGTCATGGCGAGCGAAGCGCGGCCATCCAGACAATCAGCTTAATCTCTAGATTGCTTCGTCGTTCCTCCTTGCAATGACGCGAAGCGACAGAAAATCTCGAAGTCAACAGATATTGCAGTTTAATTTTGAACAGTTACTTATTGGCAAAACTAGGCAGTTCAAGAACGCCGTGGTGGTTGCCACGCGGTAATTGCCTGTTTTAGTGGCCATTTTTACCCTATTGTTCCTCTTTTCTTACCGAATTATTCCATA
>ONKQ01000111.1 GCA_900318465.1 uncultured Bacteroidales bacterium | reverse complement strand
AGACGCGCTACTTTGAGGGGGTAGTGCCCAATTGGGCGTGTGAGTTCGACTCTCATCTTGGACACCTTTTTCGAGCGGAAGCCGTTGATTTTCAACGACTTCCGCTTTTTCGTGGTCAAAACTGCACCGAAATTGCACCGGTTCAAAAATTTTCTAGTCCAATTTCTGCACCGATTAACACTTATCCCCGAAATTGCACCGACTTTTTATTGGTTTTTCTCCAGTCTTGAGCAAATTATTGCCGGGCATCTTGAAAATTCACAAAATAAAACATCATTTAACTTTTTTAAATTCGTGCACAAGTTTGTACATTCCTGCACAATCTTGCACAATCCTGCACACGGTCAATAAGTTACGGATTTGAATTCTCTAGACATTTTACTTTGATATACATCTAGTTAGATGATATTTTAGTCTTTTCATCTCATTTTCTCTCATTTTCCTACCCTATTTGGAGTTAGATTTTACCATTTTGGTTTTTCTGCCATTTCAATTATCTTTGCATAACAAAAACAAACCAAATTTAAACCAGATAACCTAAATACCGAATCTGATTATGAATTACGACTGCTTAAAGAATTACGGCGTATTTGTGAGGAATACCGCTCAACACATATCACGATATGATGACATTTATAAAGCCGCATCCGACTTACCTTACGACATGAGAGCTTATCACATGCAATCTTCATTTGCTTGTACCGAGATCTGCGCCACAATCGAACACCGCCCGGAAACAGTTTCCAAAGTAATTGATAAATACGTCTTGTCGCCAGAAATAGATAAGTATATCGTCAACAATTCTATTTTTGACGCATCAATGGATTTTGACTTTATTGAACATGACTGTGGAAACTTTTTTGATCTCATGCAGCACATCAAGTTCGACATTGCTGCATTGAAGGCTATAGCCCATCCATCAGAATATGATAAGGATTATCTCATCACAGCTCTCGAGAGGATTGCTGAACGTATTAAGCCAACACCAGAAAACCAAGCAGCAATGATGTGGTGCTACTCAACGCTAATAAATGACGCCCGAAATAGTCATGGGAATCAAGAAAAAGATGCTCATGTAGAAAAAAAGTATGAGATTACTGCCGAGAAACCATTGTTCGAAATCTTTGATTATCTAAAGAAAACCAAAGTGATCATTTCAAATGACATTACATTCCACACCTTCAGGCACGTCGTAGAATCAGCAGACGCAAGTCTAATCCAACCAAAAACCAAATGGAAATACAATGTCGCTTTAACATTCGCTAGAGAATGCATAAAGGGAGAATCAGAGGCTTGGACCAAAGATGTATGCGCATCACTAAAAATTAAATCAAATGGACTAACTAAAAACATAGACAAGGATAGTTTGTGGTATGAAGAGTTAGTAAAACTATTCAAAAATAGCCTCAAATAATATACAGCAGTAACTCTGCCGTAATGCTGCCGTAATTTGCCCTGAAAAAAATATTTCTATGATGTGGTTATTCTGTTGATTTCCAACGAATAATCACATCAAAATTTTATAGCACTTTTTTTCATTGCCCTAATCTGCCCTAAAACTATGGTAGTAACTTTGCAATGTCCGAACGATGAAAGCCTGGCACATAGGCTCAGTGACCAAGAGGCCTGATTCAAGAGGGCAAAATGAGAGAGAGCCTTCTCAAATACTTTATAAATCTAAATATGATTAACCACACAATTTCAGACATCCTGGCATCAGATGCCAATGTCATCCTTCAAGTTTCAGCAAAGGACTTGAAAGAGTTCGCGCAGAACATTCTTGTCGGCGCAAAGTCAGTAGCTATGATCGAAGCAGAAGCCGCTGCGACGAGCGACCAGTTATTAACCATCGACGAGGCATCAGAGTTGCTATCCGTCTCCAAGATGACGCTCTACCGTTGGGACCAGAACGGCATCCTCAAGAAGGTAGAGATCGGCGGCAAGCGTCGCTACCGCAAAAGCGACATCGAACGACTCGTCGGTTGTAAAATCTAATCTATCATGGAAAACACACTGTATTCGAAAGGCAAGTTCAGCCTCCTTGTGGAGGCTGAGTTGTCGGTCGACGAACTTTCAAAGAGATTGTAACTATGAACGACAGGGGCTTCACCATGGTTCCAAACGCCATCATCCGTTCGTCAGTACTTAGCATTGCTGAAAAAATGGTGTGGAGCTACATAGCTTCCATGCCTAACGGGTATAGGTATTCGATTCATTCAGCGTGTAAGACGCTGCACATCGGTGATAAGATTTGGCGCCGTGCCATAATCAAACTTGAGAAATTAGGCTTGATATCCGTAAGGCATGAACCCGGGATGGCGACGGTTTATGAAGCCTCGAAAGATGCCCTCGAATGGGATGGGACCCCTGGTCAAATGACCAACGGTTTAGATGACACCCCTAGTCAGATAACCAGCGGTTCAAACGACACCCCTAGTCAATTAACCACACCACCCCTGGTCAATGAGCAGCAGGTTACACATATTAATAAGAAAAAACTATTAAATAACAACGTCGACGACGATACGTGTGCACACATGAGAGAAAAACTTGAACATGAAGTGATGATTGACGGCAACATTGAGCTCGCATGTAAGAGTTGCGGCATAACGCAGACACAATACATGGAACTCGCTACAGCAATTATCGCAGAATGGAAATTCAAAGATCTTCCAGACAGTGAGTGGACCAAGAACCACTTCATATCTGTGCTTAGATACAAAGTTAAAAGCTTTAAAAATCACAATTATGAAAAAGAAAATTCAAGAAATACTGCAACAACAAGTAACCCGCTTTCAAATGCAACCATCCACACCGCCAATATCGGTTGATTGGGCCAAAGAAATGGCCTTCTTCCGAGCTGCTTTCCTTAAAGTCGAACCTCGTTTTGACCCGAAACTGGCTGATAGGAACATCTTAAACTCACTCTTTGCCTGGGTTTGGAAGCTCGATGAGTACAACAAACTTATGTTGGATTATAACAAAGGGTTTTGTTTCTATGGGGATATAGGCTTAGGCAAGAGTATGACCCTGCAAGCTCTACGCCAATACCGGAATGGTCTAGTTTCTCGAAACGAAAGTAAGAGAGAAGATTTCCGCATGAAGGGAACTTGGCTGAAGGCTGCAAGTGAATTGGCGAACATATTTTCAGTTGATGGGCAGCCAGCTCTTATAAAATACACAACCGACGAAATCAACCTTATCATCGATGAGTTGGGAAGAGAACCCAGACCTGCGAAATATTTCGGTACCGAACTGAATGTCATCCAGTTTGTACTTCAGTTGCGCTATGATCACAGGCGTGATAGTGTCACCCATATCACTACCAACCTAAAACTCGAAGACATTGCGCAGAAATATGGTGCATATATTGCTGACCGTTGCCTGGAGATGTTCAACTTTATCGAGTTCAAGGGCGCTAGTCTCCGATCAAAAATACACTAACATGTCTAACCCATTGACATCGGCACGTTTTTCTACTATTGCCAGCGATTTGGTGTGGTATGAGATAGTTTATATTGAAGCTGTTATTGTACCTTCCGTTGGCGTTTTCGGACGGCAGCGGAAGGTCGTTTTTGGTTGCGACTTTTTGTGAGTGCGTGACAGAAAACGGCCAAAAATTTAACATTTGAGGGTGGTCTCAAAAGTGGCCGTAAAACCTGTATTCATCGGGGTTCTTTCAGAAAATAAAGTGTTAAAATGCACGTTTTTTTACGACTTGTAAAGGATTGAAAAAATCAAATGCTTGATAATCAAGCATTAAAGGGTTGAAAAGGGAAATTTTTCCCTTTGTTTCTCTCTCAGGAGCCCCCTACCGCCCTGCGGGGCGCTTCTGAAAATGGCCGTCAAAAAAGCGCTATATGTAGGGCGAATGTGCGGTAATGTCGCTTAGGTGTATAGACGAAATCGGGCGACAGTTCGGTTTCATCCATGCCCTGGGGACATATTCGGCCTGGTGCAAAGGCCGAAGCATGGCAGAATGGCCTTTGCCCTAGCATTTTCGGCATTTATGTTGTGCGGTGAGACCGCTTTTCTCCGTGGCGATAACAGCCGCTTTCAAATGGTTACGTCTTGCTGATGCATCGTGTTGCCTGCTGGGACTTCAAGAATGATTAAGCGGAAAATTTTAACATTTGGATTTCCATTTTTAAGGTGCCGTAAAAATACTTATATCAGCAAGTTAGACTATAGTCTTACGGACGAGAATTTGTTAAAATCACATTTTTTCCGCACCTCAAAAAAAATTTCCGCTGATAATCAGCGGATTAAAGGTTGAAAAGGAAATTTTTTCCTTTTGTCTCTGTCACAGGACCCCCCAACCGCCCTGCGGAGCGTGTTACAAACTCGCTTTCATTAAAAGCGCTATATGCAGGGCGATTTTGGCATTGAGCGGTGATGATGCTGACGTGCGTGAGCGCATCCGACACGCAGTATCGGTTGCGCTTGTGCTCGTCAATACCGCTGATTTTTGTGCGACAACATCGTGCCTTGAACTTGTTCTAGGCTTGATGTTGTGCTCTGGCGATGGCGACGGGCGGTGAAGCGCAGGCAAGGGAGCGCAGAATGGCGACGGAGGCTGGAGTGTGCCCAAGGCTCACAGCACCGATACCCCTGAGCGCAGCGAAAACAGCGGGGCGCGGAGGGAATGAAGTGGAGGCACAAGATGAGTGG
>ONKQ01000129.1 GCA_900318465.1 uncultured Bacteroidales bacterium | reverse complement strand
AAAATCAGCGCGTTTACCGTGTTACAATACATCAACAAAACAAACAACAAACCTATTGGCCAAATTAAATATGCGCTACTTTAATTCCGCCAACGAGTAAAAGTGTATTTTTCAATTTAAAAACATTGTTTGCCATGAATAGAGAAGACGCAGAAATAAAACTAAAAAGAGTTTTTGGTTTAGATCATTTCTATGATGAGCAATGGGAAGCTATTCGGCGCATTCTCGATGGAGAGCGCATTTTGATGATTCAACGCACTGGCTTTGGCAAATCGCTTTGCTACCAGTTTCCCGCCACCCAGTTTTCGGGTGTTACTGTCATCTTTTCACCTTTGATAGCCTTGATGAGAGATCAGGTGAAAGCATTGAACAACAAAGGTATTTCCGCAAGATACATCAATTCCGAGCAATCACCGGAGGAAAATTCCTCAACCATACAAGACGCACTTGACGGCAAAGTCAAGATTTTATACATTGCGCCGGAGCGACAAGAGAACATGGAGTGGATTGAAGCGACCAGGAAGATGAACTTATCTATGGTTGTAATTGATGAAGCCCATACCATTTCAGTTTGGGGACACGATTTCCGTCCCGCCTTCCGTCGTATTATCAATCTTGTGAAACTGCTTCCTCAAAGTCTGCCAGTTTTGGCTACTACTGCAACAGCCACAAGACGTGTACAACAAGATATTGAGCAACAAATTGGCGGTAAGTTGACCACTATCAGAGGTCTCCTTGTTCGGGACAATTTCAGGTTATATGTGATAAAAGTCCATTCGGAAGACGAAAAATTAGTCTGGTTGGCGCAAAACCTAAACCGTATCGAAGGAACTGGATTAATCTATACAGGAACTAGGGTCGATACAGAAGTTTATGCGAAATGGTTGGCTGCCAATGGCATAAATGCCATCAACTATAATGCTGGGCACGATGCGGATACAAGAAAAGATATTGAAAACGGGTTGATGCAAAATAGATACAAATGCGTTGTTTCCACCAATGCACTAGGAATGGGAATCGACAAGCCCGACATCCGTTTCATCATTCACACCCAAATTCCCGCTTCACCAATCCACTATTATCAGGAAATAGGTCGTGCCGGAAGAGATGGGAAACCGACCACAATCATCTTGTTCTACAACGAATCGAAAGACGAAAATGGCATTGCTGAAGATTACAAGTTGCCAAAAGCCTTTATTGATGGAGCAAGACCATCAAAAGAAAAGTATTTGAAAGCCATTGAAGCATTAAAACAAGAACCTCTCGGTGAAAGAGGTTTGATGAAAGCCACGAATTTGAAACAAACACAAATTCGAGTCATCAAAGCCGATTTGATTGATCAGGGAATTGTAAGAGAAGTGGTAAATGGCAGAAACAAGATTCTAGAATATCAGTTTGGTGCCAAAGAGTTAGACACAAAAGCATTTGAAGATTTAAGAAATGCAAAACTTAAGGATTTGGATGCTATGGTGGGCTATGTCAACACTTCCAAACCTCGAATGCAGTATTTATGTGAGTTTTTGGATGATGATTTCAATGTGAACTATTCCAATTGTGACAATACAAATTTAAACAAACTGACCGTTCTGTTGACTGATGAATGGAAAAACAAACTAATCAATTTCCGAGAATCATATTTCCCTGTTTTGGAAGTGGAATCAAGAGGTAGTAACATTGTAAACGGAGTCGCCGCATCTTATTATGGCGTTTCAAATGTTGGAAGTGCCTTGCATCGCTCAAAATATGACAATGGAGGCGATTTCCCTGATTTTCTGTTGCGACTCACATTAAAGGCTTTCCGAAAGACTTTTGGTAATACAAGATTCGATTGGGTACTATATGTTCCCCCGACACATTCTGGTGACCTTGTCAAGAATTTTGCTGTCAAGTTTGCATCTGTCATCAAAGTACCCATTTCGCATAAACTGATAAAATCCAGACAGACAAGCGAACAAAAAGTATTTCAAAATGGATGGCTGAAACAGGACAATGTCAAAGATGCTTTTTCATATATGTCACCACATTAGTGTCCCGTTAAAATTGGGACGGTTAAATATTAGTCAAATAGCCCCGGTATTAGGGGGTCAAGTTGTTCTTTGACGTCGTTGATATTGGTCTT
>ONKQ01000035.1 GCA_900318465.1 uncultured Bacteroidales bacterium | reverse complement strand
GCTCCGCATTGCTCTCTCTATTCCTTCCCGTTCCGCCCCGCCCGACCCTCCCGGCCCGACGAGGCTTCCTGTGCTGGCCTCAAGCTTTCAAAGAACTTCCGCAAACCCTCTTCTCAGTTTCTCGCCCCTCTTCCTTTCGTTTGCGGGCTGCAAAAATACAACCTTTTTATCTAACAGCAAGCACTTTTTTCAAATATTTTTCTTCAAATATTACATTTTACTGATTTACAATGAGAAAAATTTTCATCACAGCGCAGTCTGAAATGGTTTTAGACACCTTTATTATATATAATACGCATACGGAAGGGCTGCTTAGGGGCAATTCTAGAGAGTTTTTGATACGTTTTTGATGCGGAAGTGCACCGTCCGTGCATCAATATGAAGACCTGACACTGCATTTTGGGGTATGGTAGGACTGTCTTTTCAGGACTCTAAATGGTGGCTGCCTCATGCTAAGCAGTCTCTTCTCTCAACAAATCAGTTACAATTTCCTGCATTTTCTTATCGCTAATTTGCGTCTCAAATCTCACTTCAAATCCATCTAATCGTAGCTGCTCAAACAGTATCTTCGCGCAATCTATTTTTACTTGCTCTGTAGGACGCAAAGAGGATTTGGTTTCCACATCTTTAGTCTCAACAACCAAATTCAATTCCTTTTTGCCATCTTTTCGTTTCACAACATACATAAAATCAGGGCTGTAGTTGTCAATAACCGTTGGAATGGCAATGCTTCTTCTCGGAATCTTACCAAAAACAACGACATCGTCAATATCACTCATTATGTTCTTTTTCTCCAAGTCGGAATCGAAAACGACACCTTCATATAAGTACTTAGCTGACGGATTGCTGTGTTCCAAAGAAACGCCAATAAGTCCTTGTGCAATCTCTGGTTTCAAACACCCATTCACATCTGTGAGCGCAGTTTCATTTGCATTGTAGTTGGCTTGCCTGTATTTCAGCAAACCTTTCATATTCTCAACCTTCCAATCATTGAATTGGGCAATGAAACGAGCCATCGAGTTTTCGTTGATATAATTTTCTGTAAAGTGGGGGTAAGTTGAAAAGTATTCTACCACTTTTCGATGAACCACATTGATTGGAATGGATGTAGCCTTGCTTATCCTTTTCAAAAACTCGTTGTAAGGCATCGTCTTACCAACCATCGTGTATTGAACGCCCGAATCGCCTATGATATAGCTGCCTTTATCGTTGGTGTCAAGTTTATCTCTACTGCTCTCCACTCTCACAAAAGTGAACGTATCTTCATCCAAATGGAACTCATTTTCGATTTTTTCGTCAAGTTCGTTTTGGAAGAATATGATGTATTTCTGGTTGAGCTTCTTCCATAGTTCTTTCAGTTCTGCATAACGATCAGAACGAATCTTTACCATGTTGGTTGCCTTCTTGTTACGGTCGATGACTTTTGTCTTGTTTACCCCAGTATTAAACTCAGGGTAATCGTTGTATAAATCAGAAATCGTGTCAATTGCAATTACTTTGTCTATGCCAACATAATTCTTCATAAGCAATTCGACGAGCAAAGTCTTCGGATCCGTTTTGCGCAATGCTGCCACCCTCTCCAAATCGGCATCAGTGATGGCCAAAACATTGCCTGTCGATGTGGCATCACCATTGATTTCAGCCACTAATTTTTTGGCGAAGTCGGCTTCCTTGAAATCCACGATATAATTGAGCATAAACTCCTCGTTGCTGATTCGGTTGCCAAACTCGTCAACAGGCAAGCGCAAACCGCGCCCTACTTCTTGAATCTTGCTAATATCGCTGCCACTTGAACGCAATTTAGTGATGGTAAACACATTGGGATTGTCCCAGCCTTCTTTTAGCGTCCATTTTGAGAAGAGAAAACGACGAACATTCCAGTTGCCAATTTCATTTTTGAATGATAGCAGTCTTTTCTTGTTTCGCAAAATATCATCCACCTCTTGTGCCACTGCCTCGTCGCTATCGCTATTATCCTGGGCGAAATAGCCAGCCGAGCAGTCTTGCAGATGTAAAAGACTCTCTTTCAAGAAATCAGCATAATCAGCAGAATTTTGTTGGGCCAGTTCTGTTTCAATACGTTCCTTCAATAGCCGATCAAAGGCATCGCGTAGCCATGCACCATTTCCATCTTTGTCGCCTCTGAACGAAACAATGTCGTCAATGAAAAACAAAGCCAAAGTCTTGATGCGTTGTGAGCGATTGAAATTGTTGCGTTCGGTCACGAAATGTCGCTCAATGGCCAATTTCAACATGGCCTCTTGATACGACACAGCAAACAGGGTTACGTCAAACTCCTCGCCTTTTTGCTTGGTCTGTCCATTGGAGAATTCCACAAAGTCCTTACCGATAGCTTCAATGCTCATTCCTTCCATATCTGGAGAAATGGAACCCAACGAGTCACCTTTATAAAGCGTGTACGGTTTTGTTCCCAAAGGAGTAACGTGGCTAAAAGTAACCGACTCTTTACTTTCAATAGACTGAACTTTGATTTTCTCGTTTTTCTTGCTTGGAGATTCAAAATGCTCTTTTGCCACTCCTTTGATGAGGTTTTGGTTGAAGGCTTGGCAAGCGTTCAAGTTGTAGAGCAGGTTGTCGTAGTCTTTCCGCGTAATCTTGTTTTTACCTCTTCCCGCGGTTATTTCAGGGAATGTGGCTCCAAAACGAATGACACATTGCGGACAAATTTGTTCCTTGATTACAGTATAAGCCTTTTGGTCGCGGGCAAAACGATGCGGTTCGTCGATGATGACAAACGGACGGGTAGCTTTCAGCGCATCCAAAGGCCGGTAAAAGCCTTGCGCCCCATAGTCATAATCATCACGACCAAGCAAACCGTCTTTTCTGTCGGTCAGCAACGCCATATTGACCAGCAACACGTAGATTTGGTTGGTGATTTGGCTTGACCCATCCACAAAAGCCCTCACCACCGATGGAAAGAACCGCTTGCCTTTCTTGATTTGCATGGCTTTCAGTGTACACAAAACAATTTCGGCATTGTAGCCGCAAGTGTTGCTGAAATGTCTTCTCACATCTGCATCGCCAAGAAATGACTTTGCTCCTTCCTTGATAGCCAACGAGGGTACTGCCACGATGAATTTATTAATGCCGTATCGTTTATGCAACTCGTATATCGTGTGCGTATAGACATAGGTCTTTCCTGTGCCAGTCTCCATCTTAATATCAAGAGTAAGACAATCTTGCGAAACGACAGGCTTGCGGAACTCGGCATCCACATTGTATTGTGTATCAGCCTGTATGGTTTTTATGTTCACCTTGATTTTCGTGTCTTCAAGATCGACCGTTGGATTCTCATACAGTTGCACTGGCTTGCCTATACTAACCTCGTCAAAAACCTTGACGATGGCATCCACGGCTTTTTGCTGGTGTTCCAGCCCGCTTTGATATTTGATTTCCATTAGTAACGAATGTCAAGGTTCATATTCAGGTTCTTTGCGCTATCGCTCAAGGTGGCGAGGTTTTTCTTCAGCATCTCCACTTGTGTGAAAGAAAAACTATAGCCAAACAGCACCATGTTTTGTGGATTGAACGCTGCATCGCTATGGTATTTGTCAATCAGGGCAATCATTGCATTTTCGTCAAAGCCATTGCCTTCAACGAAGTAAAGATGGCTGCCGCAATGATATGCTGTATAGTCCGCCAATTTCAATTCCGATACATTTGCTCCGAAGCCATAGCCGTCTTTCACGCACCATGTTTCCAACACGGTATCTTTGCCGAATTTATCCAAAATATCCTCTTCACCAATCATTCCTTTTGGATCAAAAAGTTCAAGTCGGTCCAACGTGTTTTGTGGTACATCTTGCAGGGTGTAGTGCTTGAAGCCTAAATCACCTTGATATTCAGGATGTTCTTCTCTAATTTTCTTAGCATAAAGTCTAATCCTCTCTTGTCCGATATTATCTATTGTATAAGGTAAGTGTTGAGTATCCAAGTAATCAATTGCAGCTTGAGCTATTTTCTTTGCTTTTTTTGATTTATTAGAAGAAACAACTATTGGCTCTTGCCATTGAACAAGAAAGCACTTTCGATTGCCTTTATCTTTGCGATTTAATTCCATTACTGCTTGCATTGTAGTTGCGCTTCCAGAAAAGAAATCACAAACAATCATTTTTTTATCATTACAGTTTTCGATAAAGGTCTTTATTAAATCAACAGGCTTTGGATTTGAAAATGGAGTGTAAGATGTTCCAAATAATTTCTTCAAGAAATCTGTATCTTTTCTTGTTTGCATCTTAAAAACAGTACGCATCACATCCAATCGGTCAACGGTAACATATGTTTTCTTTGATGGCAATACACTATCATCATCAGGAAATTCAATTAAATGCTGACTAACCCATTCATTCCATGTATCTATAGTACAACTCCATCCTCTTGAAGGAATTGCACAATAATTGCCAGTCACAGGATTTATCCTATTATCTTTTGGACCAGAACTTTGAGGGTCATCTAATGGTCCTATTCGATAAACACCGTATTCATCTACATATTTATAGTTTGAAATATTATCATCTTCGAGGTCATTATCTTTGTAATACTTCTTCAGAGCAGCCTTAATGGACACGTAATCCCCATTACCTTTTTCAAAAATATCAACCAAATCCTTATATCGAGGATTGATTATTCCATAATTCGCATCTTTCACAACATCCATACTTTTTACGAATATCACACAGTATTCATGTGCCGTAGATGCCACATAAGGATCATTTTTGGGCGTGCCATTAATTATACATTGCGCCACAAAGTTTTCCTCTCCAAACACACTATCACACAACAATTTCAAATTCGCCTGCTCATTGTCATCAATGGAAATGAAAATCACGCCGTCATCGGTCAAAAGGTCTTTGGCAAGCATCAGGCGCGGTGCCATAAACATCAGCCAAGCCGAATGGGATGCAGAACCACGGCGGGCAAGGTCAAGAATGCGGTCTGCTTTCTCCTTGCTTATCCCCAACTTGGTCTGTAATTGTTCTGCGGTGAAATTGAATCTGTCGTTATACACAAAGCCGTCGCTACCCGTATTGTACGGCGGGTCGATATAGATGCATTTGATGCTGTTGCTGTACGATTTCAGCAAGTGCTTCAGTGCGTCAAGATTATCACCGCTGATATAAACATTCTGGCTGTTGCAGTTCTCCGGCTTGGCATTGTGCTCAAGGTCGGGCTGGATGACGGTTTCCGTCTCGGTGCTGGCAATCAAGTTGGCATAATTCTTCCCTAGGAAGTTCAATTCATAGCCTTCGCGAGTCACATCTACCTCGTTTTGAATCAGTTGCTGAAAGCGTTCCAAATCAAATTGTCCTTCTTTGTTGAAGCATTGTGGAAAATCGGCATGAAGTTTCGCCATGATTCTGTCGTTGGGTTGCACCGTCTCGTTTTGAGCCATTATGTTCTTTATCATTGCTCTGCGTTTATCGTTCCGCCGACTCCCCAGTGCGGTTGCCCTAAAAAAGAAAAACGTGGGAATCTTGTTACTCGCTCCCACGGTTCGAGGTCTTCGCATTACCTTCTATTGTAAGATTGAGCAACGCGAAGCCCACGGATGGATATGCTTGATGAAAACCAATAACATACCAACGCAGGCGTTCACCGCTGCATTCTCTTTGACAATAGAATTCAAAAGTTGCGAAGTTTCGAACCGTCAAATGAAAACGTCAGTAAACGTCTTTCTATAAATATGTCTGCACTGCCGTTTATCGGTTAGTACGAGGCAAAAATAGGGAAAATATCAATAAGAAGTGACTTGATTACATAAAAAAGGGCGAACACAGGTTCGCCCCACACAAACTATAAGGCGAACACACAGGTTCGCCCAAACAAAATAATTACAATTTCCTTGCGACTTCCTTCTCGGTATAACCTTCGATGATGTCGCCAACCTTAATGTCGTTGAAGTTCTCAATGTTGAGGCCGCAGTCCATGCCAGCGGCCACTTCCTTCACATCGTCTTTGTAACGCTTCAACGAACCGAGGACTCCCGTGTATACCACAATACCATCGCGGATGACACGAATCTTGGTGTTGCGGGTAATCTTGCCGTCCAAGACCATACAGCCAGCAATGGTGCCGACCTTACTAATCTTGAAGGTCTCGCGAATCTCAAGGTTGCAGGTGACGACCTCTTCAATATCGGGCGCCAACATACCTTCGATAGCCGACTTGATTTCCTCAATGGCGGTGTAGATGATAGAATAAAGGCGGATGTCGATCTTTTCGCTCTCCGCCATCTTGCGGGCCTGAGCCGTAGGACGCACATTGAAGCCCACGATAACAGCATTGGAGGCCGAAGCAAGCATGACATCGGACTCGCTGATAGCACCCACCGACTTGTGGATCACGTTGACCTGCACCTCCTCGGTGGAAAGTTTCAGCAAACTGTCAGACAAAGCCTCAACCGAACCGTCGACGTCAGCCTTGACGATGATGTTCAATTCCTTGAAGTCGCCGATGGCGATACGACGTCCGATCTCATCAAGTGTGATGTGCGGGCTGGTGCGGCGTGTTTGTTCGCGTTGCAGTTGCTCACGGCGGTTGGCAATGGCTTTCACCTCGCGCTCGTCGGTCATCACATTAAAAGCGTCGCCAGGCATCGGGGCACCGTTCAAACCAAGCAAAAGCACAGGTGTTGAAGGGCCAGCCTCTTTGACAGGGCGGTTGTGGTCATCGAACATGGCCTTCACCTTGCCATAGGTGGTGCCAGCCAACACCATATCACCAATGCGCAATGTACCGTTCTGGACAAGAATCTTCGCCACATAACCACGTCCCTTGTCCAAAGCCGACTCGATGACTGAGCCTTTGGCCAAACGTTTCGGGTTAGCCTTCAAATCGAGGAACTCAGCTTCAAGCAACACCTTTTCCAACAGGGCATCGACATTAGTACCGAGTTTTGCTGCGATTTCCTGCTCCTGATACTTGCCTCCCCAACTCTCAACGAGAATATTCATCTTGGAAAGCTGTTCACGGATGCGGTCAGGTTGTGATGTTGGTTTATCTATCTTATTGAGTGCGAAAACGATAGGAACTCCAGCGGCCTGTGCGTGGTTGATGGCCTCAACGGTCTGGGGCATCACATTGTCATCAGTAGCGATGACGATGATGGCCACGTCGGTGATTTTGGCACCACGGGCACGCATAGCGGTAAAGGCTTCGTGACCAGGGGTATCCAAGAAGGTTATCTTACGTCCGCTCTCAGTAGTAACTTCATAAGCACCAATATGTTGCGTGATACCACCAGCTTCACCAGCCACCACGTTAGTATTACGGATATAGTCAAGGAGTTTAGTCTTACCGTGGTCGACGTGACCCATGACGGTGACGACCGGTGCACGAGGCACGAGATCATCCTCATTGTCTTTCTCATCCGTTTCGGCAATGGCCTCCTGCACATCGGCACTGACGAAATCGACTTGGAAACCAAACTCTTCGGCCACCACAGTCAGGGCTTCAGCATCGAGACGTTGGTTGATGGAGACCGGCATACCGAGGCTCATGCAAGTGCCGATGACCTTCACAACAGGGACGTTCATCATCGTGGCCAATTCGTTGGCGGTGACGAACTCGGTGACTTTCAGCACTTTCTTCTCCTCTTCCTGACGCATCATCTCTTCCATGATGCTTCCAGCCACCTGCTGACGCTTCTCGCGGCGGTGTTTCGAGGTCTTCGACTTGCCCATAGGCGACAAGCGAGCAAGCGTGTCCTTAATCTGCTTCGAGATTTCCTCGTCGGTCAACTCCACTTTCTCCTCGCGCTTCGACTGACGGTTACGGTCTTTCTTCGAGGGCTTGGCGTTGTCTTTGGTGCCTTTCTTGGCTTCATTGCCTCCAGCTTGCTGCTTCCCTTTCTCCTGCTTTTGGCCCTTGCCTTGGCTTTGCTGCTTGGCCTTAGGATCGACAGGATTCTCCGAAGAGCCTTCAGGTTTGCCGCTAATGCGCTTGCGTTTGCGCTTGCGCTCAGGTGTAGCTTTGGTGCGGTTCTTCTCGTCAGGCAACTCGATTTTATCCAAAATCTTGGGGCCTTCCAACTTTTGCACCTCGGTCTTGATGAAACGAGGCTCGTTGGGCAGCTGTTCCTTTTTCTCTACAGGGGCATCCGGTTTGGGCTGAGGCTTTTGCTCTGGTTTGGGCTTTTGCTCAGGCTTAGGCTGTTGCTCAGGTTTAGGCTGCTGCTTGGGCTGTTGTGGTTTGGCCTGCTGCGGCTTCTCCTGTCCTGACTTTTGCGCAGGCTTCTGCTCTTTCTTGGATTGCTCCTTGCCTTTCTTTTCCGACTGTTTCTTGGGATTGAGACTATCAAGGTCGATTTTGCCCAACACCTTCAATCCCGTGCCACCTTCAGTGGCTTTCTCCTCTTCTTGAGGCTTCGGTTCGGGAGCGACAGGCTCGGCAGGTTTTTCCTCTGCCTTGGGTTCCTCAGACTTGGTGATGATGGGCGACATCGTGTTGGAACGAATGATGATTTCCTCCACCTCGTTGTCGTCCTTTTTAGGCGATGACGTTGATGCCGATTCAACGGAAACAGACCCTCCCTTGTAAGAGATGTTGCCCAATTTCTTGGCTTCATTCTTCACTTCCTTCTCGCCCTGATATTCTTTCACGATCAGATCATACATTTCTGCCGTGAGCTTCGCATTGGGCGATGAATCGACTTGGAACCCCTTTTTGGTTAGGAATTCACGGATGGTCGACACGCCCACATTGAATTCTTTTGCCGCTTTCGACAATCGAATGGTAGTGTTAGCTTCTTCGGACATAGTTTCTTTCTCTTTGTTTCTCGTTTATTGTTGTTTATCAATGCCTTGGCATCATTCGGCATCTTGTTCAAATTCTGATTTAAGGATTCGGAACACCTCTTCGACGGTGTCAATTTCGAGATCGGCGCGCTTGGCAACCTCATCGGGAGTGTAGGAAAGCACGTTCTTGGCCGTGTCACAGCCCATCTTAACGAGGGCATCAATGACCCACTGGTCGATTTCATCGGAAAACTCTTGAAGGTCAACGTCTTCCTCATCGACATTGGCTTCGCTGTTGCGGTAAACGTCAATCTCATAGCCTGTCAAGCGGCCAGCCAGTTTGATGTTGTAGCCACCTTTACCGATAGCAAGGCTGATTTGGTCGTTCTCCATGTAAACATTGGCCATCGTATTGTCCTCGCTGAGGCGAATCTCCGTGATTTTGGCCGGACTAAGGGCACGTTGGATGAAGAGCTTCGGATTGGTCGTCCAATTGATGACGTCAATGTTCTCGTTGCGCAACTCGCGGACAATGCCGTGAATACGAGAGCCTTTCATACCGACACAAGCGCCCACGGGGTCGATGCGGTCGTCGTAGCTCTCAACGGCAATCTTGGCACGTTGGCCAGGCTCGCGGACAATTTTCTTTACGGTAACGAGACCGTCGTAAATCTCAGGCACCTCGGCTTCGAGGAGACGTTGCAGGAAAATCTCGGACGTGCGCGACAGAATGACGACGGGCGAACCGTTGACATTCTCGACACTCTTCACGATGGCACGCACCGTATCACCTTTCTTATATATATCCTCTGGAATCTGCTCGATACGAGGCAGGGTCAGCTCAATGCCTTCGTCATCAACAACGATGATTTCGCGTTTCCAAACATGCGTCACCTCGGCAGTGATAATCTCACCCACCTTCTCCTTATACTTCTGGAAGATGTTTTCCTTCTCATACTCAAGAACTTTGGCCTGCAAGTTCTGACGCAGGGCCAGGATGTCGCGCCGACCGAAAGTCTCGATTTTCAGCACTTCGCTCACGTCGTCGCCAACCTCGAAGTCAGGCTCAATCTTGATGGCATCGGAAAGTTTGATTTCGCGTGCCGGGTCTTTCAACTCATCATCTTCCACGACGGTGCGGTTGTGATAGATTTCGAAGTCACCTTTGTCCACGTTGACAATGATGTCGATGAACTCTTCGGTGTTGGTGTTGAATTTCTTGTCGAGCATACCTCTGAACACGTCCTCAATGATGCGCATCAGGGCTTCACGGTCGATGTTCTTAAAGTCCTTGAACTCGGAAAATGTTTCGACTAATTTGTAGTTGTCCATTGTATATGATTTAAGATTTCAAATTTCAAATTCAGAAGATGATGGCGGGTTTGATTTCAGTGGTTTTGCGGGGTAATATCAAGTTGGTTTGAGGCTCGGCGGGCTTTTTCTTAGATGATTTCTTCGGAGCTGGCTGTATCTCAACCTTTTCCTCATCGAAGCTAATGAGTTTCCCTTGTATTTTGCCAACTTCCTTGGTCTTCACCTCCACGTCCTTCCCCACGTATTTCTGAAGCTGGCGGTCCATTTTCAAGGCACCTGAAAGACCCCACGACATCACGCTCAACTCGAAGTCTTCCACATCGCGGTCCAATTTGCCTTCAATGAAGCGACTGATTTCAACGCAGTGGTCGATGTTGATTGCCGTGTCGGAGTCGACATAGACTTCAATTACATTGTTGGGCTTCACCTTCACTTCGACCAAGAAACGGTCGCTGTCGGCAAGGGCTTCATTGGTCAAGGCTGCTATTTGGTCTTTCGTAATCATTTGCAAGTCAGTATTTTGTTAAACAAAAAGACCCGTTACTTAAAGTAGCAGGTCTTCTTCTTCCACCTCAAGTTGTCGAGCAAGGATTCGAACCTTGACAGGCAGAACCAAAATCTGCAGTGCTGCCATTACACCACTCGACATCATTCATTCCTGAATGCGGCTGCAAAAGTACAACATTTTTGGTTATGCGCAAGCGTTTTTTTCATTTTTTTGAAAAAAAGTGGAATTTGCGCGACGGGAGCAGGTCTTCATGTATATTCATTACTTGTTCGAGCAAGTAGTCGTCCTCATCGTCGTTGTCATGTTCGATGATGTAGTCAGCGTTCTCACGCTTCTCATTTTCAGTCCATTGCGCCAACATACGCTCACGCACCATAGCTTCATCGCAATGGTCGCGGAGCATGACTCGACGCAAACGGGTCTGTTCGGTAGCCGACACCAAAACAACGGCATCGAAACGCTCAGCAAGCCCTTTTTCAAAGATGATGGCCGACTCATAAAGAACGTATGGTGCCTCCTGTTGCTCAGCCCACTCATCGAACCAGGCATTGAGGGCGGGATAAAGCATCTGCTCCACATCATGCATGGCCTTGTCATCGTTGAAGATGATTTCCGCCACACGTTTCCGATTCACCTGATTGTCGTCGAAATACACATCCTCGCCAAAGCGGGCTTTCATGGCCTCACGGATGTCATCGCGGTCGTATAGCCGTTTGGCCTCCTCATCGCTATTGAACACAGGGATGCCGATGCGTTGAAAAAGCTGGCTGACCCACGACTTGCCGCTACCTATGTTGCCTGTGAGGGCTACCTTTTTCATTGCACAATGAGATATTCCACCTTTTCGGGAGTAGTGTTGAGAATCTGGACGTAAGGCGGCCACACGGTCAGGCTTACGTCCAAGAGCGGTTGCAAAGCACTAAGCTGCTTTTCATTGGCCACGACGCGAAACAGATCGGGCGAAAGATTCGGATAGTCCTTGATGGCCACGTGGCACTTCACCGTCACCGCATCGGGGAAGAACCTCACATGAAGCGAGTCGGGCTGTGCAAGAGGCACCTGCACGTCAGCCTCGGTGAACTTCTCCACCTGCACCGTCGCCTTCACCATTTTCACCTCGGAATGTATCTGTCCATCCAAAAGGTTCAAGGATACCATTTCGGTGAAACCGCTACTGACATTGTGTTTGGAAAGTGTCTGCGTAGCCACCGATTTCAAGGTGTCAACAATCTCTTCCGGCCCGTAAACGGTCACCGTTGAAGGCTCAAGCACTGGAATGCCATACACCTCAAACTGACGCTGAGGGCGGATGTCGCTCCGCAATTTCACCGGCACCAGTTTCGACTTGAGCGGGTCCAGATTGAAATACACCTTGGCATCGTTCATCGTCAAATCGTTAGCGTTGACGCCAAGCATCTCGGCGACACGTTCCGTCACATAGAGGCTGCTGAACGAGTAAGTCGTGCCGTTCTCAAGCCGGTAAGGCACTTCGTCCAAAGGCAAACTGACCACACGCTTCTGCTCGCGCATCATCTTGTAGCGCAACGTATGGAATCCGTTGGTCGTCAACGAAAGCTTTGCCGTCTGCTCAGGCGTTGAGAGCCACATGTCAGCAGGCACCTCTTCGATGCGCAGGCGGAATTGGGTTTGTGTGGTATAGTTTTCCGACAACTTGACCACCAACCACGCCATCGCAGAGATGACGACGAAAATCAAAAAAGTGAAAAAAGAACTTTTGTTCATGGTTTATTGCGCCTGACCGACAGACGAGCCGTCCTTGACGAGTGCGGTCTTCTCAATTTCGACCTCCATGTTGGGAGCAATCGAGAGCATGACGGTGGTTTCCTTCACCTCGGTAATCTTGCCGTGGAAGCCGCCGATGGTGACCACTTTGTCGCCTTTCTTCAGCTCACTGCGGAACTTTTGCTCTTCCTTGGCTCTCTTCGACTGCGGACGAATGAAAAACAGCCAGAAGACAACAATGAGCAAAACAATAAAAATGAGGCTCGACCAAGGGGAGCCACCCTGCTGCGGGGCTTGTTCTTGTAAAAGGATAAATAAATTGTTCATTTTTAGTAATTTAAGTTTAATATTTCAAGATTTCAAATTTCAAGATTGTTTGCATCAGACTGCTTCGTCGTTCCTCCTCGCAAAGTGCGTCCAACTCTCAACTTTCAACTTTCAACTTTCAACTCTCAACTTTCAACTCTCAACTTTCAACTCTCAACTTTCAACTCTCAACTTTCAACTCTCAACTAATACTGGTCCGGCGTCTTAACGTTGGCTTTCAGGCGAAGTATGGTCCTGCTGGGATTGGTATTGCTGATGACGGTGAGTGTACGCGACTGGAACCCATGATGGCCTTTGCTGTCGTAGGTGGCCTTGATGCTCCCACTTTTGCCAGGCTCAACGGGAGTGCGCGAGAAATCACCCACAGTGCAACCGCATGAGGAGTTGACATTGCTGATGATAAGGGGCACATTGCCCGTGTTGGTGAAATGGAAGGTATAGGCAACCCGCTCGCCTTGTAGGATGGCACCAAAGTCGTGTTCCGTCTTGTCGAAAGTGATGATGGGCTGCTTGTTGGAAGGCTGGGTAGCCGACTTGGGATTGGTGACAAGGTCGGTCGAAATCTCGCCTTCCTTACTGTCATTATTGCAAGCGGTAAGAAGGCAAAGAGACAAAATGAAAACTGATAGCAGATGCTTCATATCGATAGGTTATTGTTGTCGTTGTGCGGTTACAATCATCACGGAGCCTTGGTAGGTGGCGTCTTGCTTGAGGCCATGACATTTCAGCACGTAGAAATAGGTGCCGTCGGAGAGGCCGCCTCCATCCCAATTGTTCTGGTAGTCCTTGACGTGATACACCACCCTACCCCAACGGTTGAAGATGGTCAGCTCGGAAGACTCATAGTAACGGCTCAGCGGTTCGTAGTTCTCGTATTCAAGCACGTCGTCGCGAGTGCTTCTGTGGTCGTCTCCAGAAGTGCCACTGCCGCCGCCACTGTCCAAAGAGATGATGAAATAGTCGTTCACTCCGTCGCCATTGGGCGTAAATACATTCGGAATCTTCAGCTTGACGGGTTCCACTTGGATGGTCTTATAATAAGAGGTGTCGCAACCTTGCGGATTGTAGACCTTCAGTTCGGTAGTATAGTTACCCGTTTCCACATAAGTGAATCGCGGCTCAGGCTCGGTCGAGGTGAGGTTGTAGGTCGAGTTCAATATCCAATAAAAGTTAATGACCGGAATAGTATCGGTGGTGTTTTCAAAAGAATAGGTGACATGCGGGTTCTGCAAGTAGACCGTATCGCCCGGGTCGGTGCTGATTTCAATAATCGGGTTATCGTAGGCCACAAGCTTAACGCTGTCTTCCTGCATACAACCACGGCTGTCGGTCACCGCGATTTTGTAGTAGCGATATGCCTCAAGACCAATGGCCAACGAGTCGCAGCCTGGGGCAATATGCAGCGGACTGACATCCCATTGGTAGGTGAAAGGTCTGGCATAGACATCGGAATTCGGGTCTACCCATGCAATGGCCTGAGCATTACGCCCGTTCTCTTCCTCGCGATTGCTACAAGTCTTCTTCACCTGACGGAAATCGATGGAGAAACGCGGCATCACCTCGACCCTAAAAGGATTGGACTGACAAACAACCGTATCCGTATCCAAATCACGGATAGTCACGCTGTAGGAAGTGGTTTGCAAAGGACGCACCGTGATGCTGTTGGTGGTTTGGCCTCCGGGACTCCATTCAAAGGTATAGAGATAATTTCCTGGAACGCTGAGGGTTACAGCCGAGCCGCTACACACGGGCATTTCAACGTTGCAAGTGATTTCGCAAGGTTCTTGCGCCTTCGCAAAAACAGCCAAGAGCAAGGCCGAAACCAGCAACAAGGCTTTGAATATGATGGATTTGTCTTTCATTCGTCTCTGAAATAGGTTGCAAAAATAGGAAAATTCCAAAGATGAACGCAACATATTGCCGATTATTGTTTCATCAACAAGATTAAAGCTTCACCAATTTGACCACTTTGCCCACCTTGATAGGGGCACCATAGTTGACCACATAAACACCCGAAGCCCAATCGCTTGCGTCAATCTCGACTGATTTTTCGAAGCGCACTCTCGTCATTTCTTTGCCGTAAACATCGAAGACCACTGCATCCGAGTAGCCCAACTCTTCCGTCTTGATAGTAAACACCCCTTCGGTAGGATTGGGAAACACACCAGCTTCACTTTCAGGTAGTTCCGGATCAATGGGCGTGGGCATCATAGCTGTCCACGAGGCCACCCAGCCAGCATCAGTGGTGAGGCAATCGGAGCGGAACTCAACGCACATCACATTGGAAGTGGATTGCACCATGCCCGGACTCTGCGTGTTCCAACGACCGATTTTCGGAGCGAACACGTTGTCGCCATCGTAAATTCTAAGGAAATCGAAATCCGTTTCCAAGCTGAAACTACTGAAATCCAACTGGATGGTCGATTCCTCTGGTCCACGAATCACCCAAATCTTGCGCTCATCATTGCCGTAGTTCTGATGGTCGAGGCGCCCCGAATCGCCTTCCAAAACGGTGACGGGTGTGCCCTCGTTGATGAGTTTGTAATAATAGTTCCAATCCCAATACGGTCCTGGGTCGGTGTGCGACTGGTCGGGATAATGCTGGTGTCCCTTGATTTGGACGCAAGAACCTTCGCCGCCGAGGTTGTAAAGGCCATTGTTGAGGCAAAAACCGTTGTCCAAAGTGTCGCGGTCGTGGGTGCGCTGCCCGTTGATGGTCTCGTAGCGCGAGCAGATACTCCGCACCAAGTCAGCGGAAGACTGGTACATCTCCTCCGTGAAAAAACTCCAGATATTCCCATAAGCCTCATGCTCGATGCCGATGGTGTAGCCGTTGGCAGTGCGGGCGTGCCAAGCCTTGTCCCTTTCGCGCACCATTTGGGTCACCTGACCGTCAGACGAGCGGATGACATAATGTGCCGAAACCTGCGCCTCGCAATTCTTGAACCAACTGATGCAGCCCGCATAAGAGCCTTCAGTATAATGGATTACGACCGCACTCACCTCTTTGGTACGCGGCTCCCAATTGCATTCCGGCGCAGGGTCCCAAATGGCTGGAGGATAGTCGGGGCTGCGTGTAACGCTCAATTTAGGCGCGGTGAGCAAGTCGTAATGTTCGGCAAAAAATGATTTCAAGTCGATATCGTATTTCGGGAAACCGAATTGCTCAGCCTTTTTTGCATCATTCAAGAAAGTACACACCGAATACAACATACTTTGCATAGGATAAATGTCCTTCTCCTCCCCTATCGGCAATTCCGAAAGTTGCTGGATAACTGACAGATAGCCTTTAGTATCAGTTGCTTTATTTTCCTTGGCCAAACGCTCGAAAGCCTTGGCATACGCCAACACATTCTTTTCGGGGCTTTCCAAAATCTCTTCTTCCGAAATCCCTGAAAGTTCTGACAAAAGATGCAAGTTCTCACGGAAATAGCCCTTGCCATCTTTCACCAAGCCCATCAAGCCGTAAGTGCGCGGCATGGCATCGAAGCCGTCGTGGAAATAGTTCGCATCCGTCAAGTGATTGCAGTGTGTATTGGTGTAAGAAATGGCTTCAAGCAGACCTTGGGGGATGTCGGGGCAGGCTTGGTAGGCGGATTGAAAGGCAGAGGTATAGTTTGGGGTTTCAATATTCTGTGAAACAACCAGAATTGGAAATAATAATGTCAAGATGAAAATTAAACGTTTCATTCCAAATCTTGTTTTTGAAGACATAACGCACTATGCTATTGCAATGCCAGTACGCATGACATCATCATACAAAGGCGAAGGAAAACGTTGGTCTATTAATACTGGCTCAATCAAATAGTTGACTTGTGGAGCAAGCAACCAAAGCGTAGTTGAAACATCCAACCAATCGTCTTGAACTTCGGGAACAACAACGGCCACATCAATATCGCTTTCAGGACGAGCCGTGCCTTTGCTGTACGAACCATAAAGATAAACTTTTGCATCGCTTATCTGTTTGAGTATTGCGGTCTTATACTCTTTTACTATTTCTATCACTTGTTCCTTATCCATTGTTGTAGTGTTTTTGTGTCATCAATTAATTGACGACAAAACTCTGGAGTCATCCTTTTCAGTAATTGTTCCTTGTATTCTGGATAGCGAGCCTCTATGTTCATGGGCATCAATTGGGCTATCGTCCGCTGTTGTTCCGACGACATTTGTTCATATAATCCACTTCGAATTGCCAGTTGCGCCAAATTATGAATATAGGGTGGGTCGTCATCTCGTTTCTTGCACCAATAGGCTTTCAACGTCTTTTCTATCACCTGATGACACATAAAACCCACATACAACCAACGCTTTACAACAAACAAGCCTTCCGCCGTTTCGATGTCGTAGTCGGCCAAATCAAGCCAGTAAGCAATTTTCTCCTCTTTTGTCATACAATGAATGAATAATCGTCTGCAAAAATAAACAAATTCTCCGACACTGCAACAATTATTCCTGTCACCCCCCCCGGGGGTCGATTTGGTATTATACGTTTTTTCGGCAGGGGTTCCATTGCATTCCACCACCTGCCTAATGTCCCATCACCCCTACGGGGTTCCCTCGTGCCCTCCCAAAAGTCACGAAGTGACGGCCTGAAATCATGCGGGCGGTGGAATGAAATGAAACCCTCGCCGAAAAACAGCGGCTGCCGCAATGCGACAGCCGTACACCCTGTGTAGGACTGTCACACCGTGACAGCCGCATAAACCACCCACATAAAAACGTAGAGACGCGCCATGGCACGTCTCTACTAACAAATCTTACGAATCATTCAATACTACGGGTAAGACGGACACCGAATCCGTAAATCTTGCCGCTACCATCATTCGTTATAAGCAAATTGCCATCAAACCATAGAGAAGATGCTACTTGATCATCTATTGCGTCAGACGACCAATAGCAACCTCCAAATACAGGATAAGAATCATCATAATATGCATCATTATGTGCCAAAAACACAGCACCAGCAGCTTCCATTAATGACCATTGAGATTGGGTGTAGCTATTATGAGTCCAATCATTGGGATCCGATGCCATACCAGAATTAAACGAAATCCCAGCAGGCAATACAAAGTTGTCAGGCAATAGAATCATTCCCTTATCCCCATCTACGTTACCTGTACCGTATTTATCAGATGCATCATTTCTATCGTAAAAGATATATTCCCATTCCGTCTCGGATTGTGTCCTCCACATGTCGGCCACATTGCCACCATTGACAATAGGGTTTATACCCCAATCTGTGAAAGCTAAATAATCATTATAATCGCCCGTGTTGTTGGCTGGATCATCGCCAGTACCCCAGCAAAAAACATCACCCTTTGAAAGCTGTTCTTCTTCAAAACTCAAACTATTAGTTGAAGCCTCATATTTTAGATTTCCTTGCGAAAAATGCGTCTGTGTGTTTATGGAAATGCCAAACAAGCCGCGCAATGCACCTTCGTCATACGATTCAACATTCACCGCAATAGGCATATTCGTGTCTCCACTTTGGCAATAGAACCTTCCCCCAACGATTCCATAATTGAACACATTATTACAGGTTCCAGTAGTTCGTTTGGAAACAAAAGTAAAATCTGTGGTGAGTTCCTCTGTTCCATCAATATGGTTAGGCAAGAGCATCACATAGCAAGGACTATTCGTGTCTTCAGCTACCGTTCCTGCGCAGATATAGTTCACACCTTCTTCATAGACTCTCCCATAGCTGGGCGTATTGGTCGAAAAATCAATGGTCATTTGATTATTGATGTTGTCACCATAAAAATACACCATCTCACCCACTTCGGCCATGCCCGCAAGGTCGAAATAGGCAATGGAAACGAGGGATTTCATTCTGGCTTGTGAATTGACAGTTTCGCCTAAAATCACTTCCACGTTGCTTTGCGAACCGTAGCCTACGTGAAAATCGCCAAGGTGAGCAAGTGTTCCATCTTGGTTGGAAAAGTTCATGGTGAAAGAGGTGGCTTCATTTGCAATCGTTTGCGTGTTGCCCACATAATAATAATGGAAATCGTAAATGCCATTTTCTGTGATTCCAGTGAGCGTACCTGTGAAGATGTTGCCACCTTCTGTGCCGTTAGTAACATAACCGACACATTGGCCATTGCATATCACGAAAACTTTCTCATTCGTGTTCCAGTTGATGGAACCATTGACTCCAAACGATGTTCTTGAACCGCCGTTGTCAGCAGTCAGCACTATCTGGATGCCATTAGTTGTGGCATTTTCTTGTGTTGAATCCTGTTTCTTGCACTGCGTGAATACCGCCAGAATAGCAGTGGCAAAGATGAAAACCAGTTTTTTCATTGCTTGTCCTCCTTTCTCTTTAAGGTCACATAGCCCACCCCTGTTGCCACAAGGATAAACAATCCGTTACCAAGCGGAGCCGGTTGAGTTGGGTCTTGGGCAAACATTCCGCCTTCCGACCAGATTATACCACTACGATTATCAAGGAGTCCAGCCTTGTCGGTGGAACAACCATAGCCGCTATACGCCTCGTCATTCACGCCTCGCTGGAACAAACCGTCTTGGGCAAAAGCCCCGATGGACGTAGCCAACATTGCCAATGAAAGCACCAAAGCTTTCTTCTTCATTTTGAGTTTTGCCATTTTACTTTTGTTTATTAGGTTAATACTGAATTAATTAAGTTCAACTTAAACGTATCGACACAAACAAAAGAAGCGTGTGCTGTGTTATATCACATCGTACTTGAAGGTCGTCGGAAACCCATAACAGAAAATGTAATAACAGCCCACGCATATAGCGTGAAGCCGTTATACAACCTCTTCCGTTATAGACTTGAAAAGTTCCGACGTTTTCAAGTACAAGGAAGCATAACGCTTCTAAAGTTCAAAATGTCGCGAATGGTTGCTGAGTACATCGAAGCACTGGCGAACCAATTCGGGGGCAAAAATAGGGAAATTTATGGTGACGCAAACGAATTTTTGAGAAATGATGAAATTTTCCCTAAATTTGCAGCCAAATTTGGGTCGCTTCGCGTCACTGCGAGGCACGAAGCAGTCCAGTAAACATATTTTACTCTGGATTGCTTCGTTGTTCCTCCGCGCAATGACGCAAAGCTCTTCAGAATCAACAATTAAACAATTCAACGATTAATCAATCAACAATTAAACATAATGAACGCATTCAACGATTTCCAAAAAGAGATTCTTGCCGGCATCCCCGATGAATTGCCGGAAGTGAAGGAATACGACCTTAACATCAACCACGCGCCCAAGCGCAAGGACATCTTGACAAAAGCCGAAAAGAAATTGGCCATCCGTAACGCTTTGCGTTATTTCCCCGCCAAGTTCCACGCCACGCTGGCTCCCGAATTTGCCGAGGAATTGGAAAAATACGGCCGCATCTACATGTACCGTTTCCGCCCGTCCTACAAGATGTACGCCCGCCCGATTGAGGAATATCCTGCCAAGTGCAAGCAGGCCGCAGCCATCATGCTGATGATCCAAAACAACCTCGACCCCGCTGTGGCACAGCATCCGCACGAGCTCATCATCTACGGCGGCAACGGTGCCATCTTCCAAAACTGGGCACAATACCGCCTCGTGATGCAATATTTGGCCAACATGGACGAAGACCAGACCTTGGCCATGTACAGCGGCCACCCCATGGGTCTGTTCCCGTCGCATAAGGACGCCCCGCGCGTGGTGGTCACCAACGGTATGATGATCCCGAACTACTCGAAGCCCGACGACTGGGAACGCTACAACGCCCTCGGCGTAACGCAATACGGCCAGATGACCGCCGGCTCCTATATGTATATCGGACCTCAAGGCATCGTCCACGGCACGACCATCACTGTTTTGAACGCAGCCCGCAAGCACGGTGGCAGCACGGCTGGCAAACTGTTTGTCACTGCTGGCCTCGGCGGCATGAGCGGTGCCCAGCCCAAGGCTGGTAACATCGCCGGAGTGGTGAGCATCACCGCCGAAATCAACCCGGCTGCCACGCAGAAACGTTATCAGCAAGGCTGGGTCGATGAGGTGTACGACAACATCGAGGAACTGTTCAAGCATGTCAATGCGAGCCTCGCCAAGAAGGAAGCCCGCAGCTATGCCTACCAAGGCAATGTGGTGGACCTTTGGGAATATGCCGCCGAGCACGACATCCACGTCGACCTCGGTTCCGACCAGACCTCACTCCACAACCCTTGGGCAGGTGGTTACTATCCTGTTGGGCTGTCGTTTGAGGAATCCAAGACCATGATGGCAGAGAATCCTGAAATGTTCAAGGAGAAGGTGCAGGCTTCGTTGCGCCGCCATGTGGCCGCCATCAACAAGCTGACTGCCAAGGGTATGTACTTCTTCGACTACGGCAACGCTTTCTTGCTGCAATCGTCACGCGCCGGTGCCGACATTTTGAAAGAAGACGGCTCATTCCGCTATCCTTCCTACGTTCAGGACATTATGGGCCCGATGTGCTTCGATTACGGCTTCGGTCCCTTCCGCTGGGTGTGCGCTTCGGGCAAGCCTGAAGACCTCGCCGTCACCGACGACATCGCCTGCAACGTGCTTGAAGAGATTGCCCGCACGGCTCCTGCTGAGATTCAACAGCAGATGCGCGACAACATCCAGTGGATCCGTGGCGCACAGGAGAACCACCTCGTGGTGGGTTCGCAAGCCCGTATCCTCTATGCCGACTGCGAAGGCCGCACCAAGATTGCTGCCGAGTTCAACAAGGCCATTGCAGATGGTCGCCTGAGCGGTCCTGTCGTCCTTGGCCGCGACCACCACGACGTGAGCGGCACCGACAGCCCGTTCCGTGAGACCTCCAACATCTACGACGGTTCGTCGTTCACCGCCGACATGGCCGTGCAGAACGTCATCGGCGACGGTTTCCGTGGTGCCACTTGGGTGAGCATCCACAACGGCGGCGGTGTAGGCTGGGGCGAAGTCATCAACGGCGGCTTCGGCATGGTGCTTGACGGCACTACCGATGCTGACCGTAGGCTCCACTGCATGTTGCACTGGGACGTGAACAACGGCATCGCCCGCCGCAACTGGGCCAGAAACGAAGGTGCCACCTTCGCCATTAAGCGTGCCATGGAGGCCGAGCCTAAACTGAAAGTCACCTTGCCGAATATGGTGGAGGACAAGATTTTGGATAATCTGTTTTAACAGAATTGGACGTTTGTAGAGACGGTGTATGCACCGTCTCTACCTCCTATAACAAAGAGGGCGACTAAAAAGGTCGCTCTTTTTTAACTTTTGTCTCGTATTGCAAATGCTGAAGGCGGAGCTTCAACAGGTCATAGTTCAAACACAACGCTCCATTCCTTACACAGTTTTTCTAAAGTCCAAGAAGCGTTGAGGCCGCTTGTTTCTGGCAAACGAAACACTTTGATGGATTGTCCGAACTGATTTTGTAGTTTTTCTCCAAAGTCTTTGTAATTTCCATAACCATTTATGGCTATCTTTGTTATAGTCGGATTTTTTCTAACAAAACCAACAATATCGTTTGGAATGGTACCTTTAACCTTGCCTTTAGTTCGCTGCTCACCAAACTGATAATAATCCCAAAATACGACATGCAAATGTTCTAATAACACCTTTTTCTCGGAATAATTTGTAGGCAATTTTTGTGTTGCTAATTCTGCCAACATTTTCCACATCCGATTTTTATTGTCATAATAATACTCACTAATAGAATTCTTCCCTGGTATTGTTCCCAAAATCAATACTCGAGGCTCATGACACATTAGTGGAGGAAAACCTTCTACAATAGTTGAATCATTTTTTTTCATGTCAGTTAAATTTTAATGAAGATAAGACAGATTAGTATAACTCCTCGGCCCCTCCATAGTAATCGTAGACATCTTGATAATCAAAGTCTAATTGTTCTATGATTTCTTCTGAAGACAGGCCAGTATTTATCTTGTTACCACCAGGTAAAGTTAAGACTACTCCATTGTTCCCAGCATAGCCATTTACCCTTGGCATAATAGATTCTCCTTTTTTAGGGATTCTTTCCGGGTGAGCTAAAATGGTATCATCTGGATATTCATACCTTGGATAATTATGCACCTTCTCCACTTTTGGAGCTGAGTATCTTTCATCTAAATAATCCACAAGCAACGCTAACGGAATAATCCAGATAGGACTTGTTACAAGCATTATCAATAAGGCATTATTACCCCTATTTTTGTTTGTTTTCATAAAAGTCCTCTTCTCGCCGCGCCCTCTTTGTGGCTTTTCTTTGTTTCGCATCATTCTCTGTGTAGAACAATATCGACAGTGCCTTCCCAAGTGTTGAAGATGGTGTCGAAAACGGCATACCCTGTGGTCGTAAAGACGAACCCATTAGTGCGGCCTCCAAATTGGGATGGATCATAACAGGCGGCATCCGAAATAGTGGCCATACCTTCGGCATCCGTATAGGTATAACGTTCCCCATTCATAATGAGGTCTCCATCAAAACCGTCACGTTCTTCGGCCTTCACGCTCACATTAGACAACGCTTGGCCGCTTTCATTCGTCACACGAAAAGTCACAGGAGCTCTTTTAATGAACAAATCTCCATAAACATCGCGTTTACAACCAGATATGGTCATCAGCATCATTGCGGCCATAAATGCTAAAGTCATTTTTCTCATTTTCTTATCCCTAAATCCGTGACGGGAGCAACCTTTATTTTCCTTTTCAGCACCCCAAAGGAAAATTGATACAAAAGAAGCGTGGCACTGATATACCACTTCTTTGATTGGAGGTTGTGAGAGATACCTTGAGTCAAGAAGGTGTAACAACAGCCCACGCAAATTGCGTGAACCATTACACTTTTCTTGCGACTCTTGAAAACTCTCACATTTCCAACCACAAGACGAGCATAACGCTTCGTGTTTCTATATGTCGGCGGCAAAATTCCGCCATAAGAACCGCCACAAAGATACAACTTTTTTGGTTGGGCAAGCGAAACTATTGTTTTTTTGAGTCTAATTGCTGGGAAAGTTGTACCTTTGCAGCCTCAATCAAATTCGCATAAAACACACAATCATAATGAAAAAAGAAGTAAAATTCAGCCTCGTTTACCGCGATATGTGGCAGTCGTCAGGCAAATACGTGCCACGCAAGGACCAATTGGAGCAAATCGCCCCCTTGATTATCGAAATGGGCTGCTTCGACCGCGTTGAGACCAACGGCGGTGCCGCCGAGCAAGTGAACCTGCTTTACGGCGAGAACCCGAACCCTTCGGTACGCGCTTTCACGGCGGCATTGCACAAAGGCGGCATCGAGTGCCACATGCTCGACCGCGCCCTCAACGCCCTGAGGATGAACCCCGTGCCCGCCGATGTGCGCCAACTGATGTATAAGGTGAAGAAAGCCCAAGGTGTGGACATCACCCGTATCTTCTGCGGCCTCAACGACGTGCGCAACATCATCCCGTCCATCCAATGGGCCAATGAAGCGGGCATGGTTTCGCAAGCCGCCATGAGCATCACCTACTCGCAGGTGCATACCGCCGAGTATTACATGAAGATGGCTGACCAGCTCATCGCCGCCGGAGCCAAGGAAATCGCACTGAAGGACATGGCGGGTGTGGGTCGCCCTGTTTCGTTGGGCAAAATCGTGAATCACATCAAGACGCAGCACCCCGAAATCAAGGTGCAATACCACGGCCACACCACTCCCGGCCTCTCGATGGCTTCGATGCTTGAGGTTTGCAAGGCCGGTTGCGATTATGTCGATGTGGCCATGGAGCCGCTGTCGTGGGGCACCGTCCATCCCGACGTGATTAGCGTTCAGGCTATGTTGAAGGACGCCGGTTTCCTCGTGAAGGAAATCGACATGAAGACCTACATGGCCGCCCGCAGCATGACGCAGAGCTTCATCGACGACTTCCTCGGCTATTGGATCGACCCGCGCAACCGTTACATCAACTCGTTGCTGTTGGGTTGTGGCCTGCCCGGAGGCATGATGGGCTCGCTGATGGCCGACCTCAAGCCGGTACACGCCGCCATCAACATGAACCGCAAGAAAGACGGACTGCCCGAACTCAGCGAAGACGAGATGCTCGTCGAACTGTTCCAAGAAGTGCAGAACATTTGGCCGAAACTCGGCAACCCGCCCTTGGTCACCCCGTTCAGCCAATACACCAAGAACATCGCCCTGATGAACCTTTTCGCATTGAGCAAGGGCGAACCGCGCTACGAAACCAGCATCGACCCCGCCGCTTGGGACATGATTCTCGGCAAAGCCGGCAAACTGCCCGGCACCTTGGCTCCCGAAATCGTGGAGTTGGCCAAGAAGAAAGGCTTTGAGTTCTTCACTGGCAACCCGCAGGACAACTACCCCAACGCCTTGCCGCACTTCATCGAAGAGATGAAAAAAGAAGGCTGGGACCGTGGACAGGACGACGAAGAACTCTTCGAGTTCGCCATGCACGAGAAGCAGTACCGCGAGTACAAGTCGGGCGAGGCCAAGCGCCGCTTCAACCAAGAATTGGAAGCCAAGATGAAGGCCAAGTTCGAGAAGGCAGGCGGCGAGGCCAAGATTCCGGACTTGCGCGCCTTGCGCCATCCCAACGCCGAACCCGTCATCGCTCCCGTGAGCGGCATCGTGATGTGGGAAGTCGACTTCGATGACAAGAGCATCGCCCCCGCCCCTGGCAAGGTTTATAAGGAAGGCGACCTGCTTTGCGCCATCAACAGCGAGCATGGCATGGAGCCTGTCTATGCACTCTGGTCTGGCAAAATTGTGGAGGCCACAGCGGACCAAGGCAAGCGCGTCGCGAAAGGCGAGACGATTGCATTTATTGAGAAATGATTCTGGCACGGAATTTGATAATGGCCGTGCGGTTCTTTAAAACGAAATCTATTCACTAAATGTTTAATTAAAAATCATCAACAAAATGAAAAAATTGTTCTTAACCTTAGTCATTGTATTCGCTGGCATTTTCACTGCTAACGCTCAAGTTTGGTTGGGCGGTTCCGTCAGCACTGTCATGTCAAAAGACACCAAGTCTTTTGAAATTGCTCCCGAAATTGGTTACAGCCTCACCAGTGTTCCGTTGACCTTCGCTTGTGCCGCCGACTTTGTTTATATAAAGTCTGAGACTCCTTTCAGAGAGGGCACGGGCTTAATGCTGACACCTTATATCCGTTACACTATTGCCAATGTTGAGAAGTTCAGCGTTGCTATGGATGTAATGGGTCAATTCGGCCTCATGGATGCTGAAGGTTACAGAGTCGGTCTCAGACCTATCGTCGCCTGGATGGCCACAAAGCATTGGACTGCCGCATTCTCGGTAGGTTTCCTCGGCTACGACAAGATGAATTATTATGACCATGGTGCATTTGTCCTTGATTTTGAAACCGCAGCCCCCCGTTTTGGACTGTATTACAATTTCTAAATCATAGGAATTTGAAAAGAAAAGCCGCTCGTTTGGGCGGCTTTTTTCGTTTATAGCAAAGGCGTCATAAACACTGGCATAAGCATAACATCACCATCTCTCCTCAAATCCTTGGTGTAAATCAAGTAATTTTGATCAATGCGCGAAGAAAACTTCACCTTGAATGTGTCCAAAGAAGCATGAGACTTGTATCCAGACGACTTCACCTCTATCGGACAAACTTTCCCTTTACGCGACAACAGAAAATCGATTTCATAGTTGTGGTTTCCTTTCCCTGTTGGCCAAGTATGGTAGTACAATTCATTGCCTGCCGCCTTCAACATCTGCGCCACCATGTTTTCAAAAACATAACCCAAATCAGATCTCAGCTTATCCGACAACAACTTCTGATAGATAATATTGTCGGTATAGGCATTATCCCAGAACGCCAGAGTGATAAACAAACCCGTATCGCAGACAAACATCTTGTACTTTTCAACGCTCCCATGAAGTGCCAATCCCGCATTCGGGTCATTCGCATGACGCGCCATCAAAACAGTTTGAGAGTTTTCCATCTCCTGAACAAGTTCGCTCACAGAGCTTTGCCTATCATTTTCCAACACACTTGAAACCTGATAGCGGGACGCATTGCTATTCAATTGGGCAGGAATGGCCCTGAACAAACGAGCGGCTCGTCCTGAACCATCAATCTTGAAAAAATCATCCTCATACAGTTCGATGATTTCGCGCTTTGTTTTGTCAACGGAACCCAAATTGTTGGTTTTTAGATAAGTATCAATTGCTTGTGGCATTCCTCCGACAAGCATATAGAGTCGAAAATCACGCATCAATTTGCGAATCACCGCATCACCAAGCGATTGTTTCTGTTCAAAGGCATTTTTCAAAAGAGGGAAAGTAACCTCATCACCCAAAGCCCAACGGAATTCCTCATAATCCAAGGGATAAAGCGTGAGGCGTGTCTCCTCGCTCGGAATACGTATATCCTTGGTATTCTTTCTGATAGACAACAGCGATCCTGTTTCAATGTAATCAAACCGACGGTCTTTTACCAACTTTCTTACGGCTTGGCGAGCCATCGGGCAATCCTGCACTTCATCGAAGATAACGACAGACTTACGGGGTGTCAAGGCCACATCATAAATGAATTGCAGCCGCATAAAGATGCTGTCAAGATTGGAAATGTCGTTGAACAGATTCCTCACTTCCGCCGAAGCCTCCGAAAAATCAATCAGCAAATAAGACTCGTACTCATTTTTGGCAAATTGTTCAGCCAATGTCGACTTTCCCACACGCCTCGCCCCTTTGATAAGCAATGCCGTGGCTCCCTTTTTCTCTTCCTTCCACTGCAACATCGAGGAATACAACTTCCGCTTGAATACCTTTTCTTCCATTTTTCAATGTATTACTTTGTATTTCAGCGGCAAAAATAAGGATTTTTTTCAGATTCCCATAATTTTTTCATCGGTTTTACCACAGATTCCCATAATTTTTTCATCAATTTTCCTACAGATTCCCACAATTTTGATACACCGTGGCCACACAGCTCACGTTGTAAACCTTCATCGTAATGCTGTCGCCGTGCTGCTCGGAGGGAAATCTTATGTTTGTATCGATGTTGTTGAAACCGCCGAAAGCAGGCTCATCGGTGGTGAGAATGATGCGGTAATCGCCTGTCTGCCTGACGGGTATCACATAATCGGGGATGGAATGCGGCCCCCAATTGAAGACGAAAATCAGGTTGCCGCGCTCATAAACGATAGTCTTGTTGTTCTCGTCGGCCAACAACAGCCAAGCGGGCAAAGCGTTCATCACAATATGGTTTTTCACAAAATCGAGCATGGCCTTGTCGAAAGCACCCATGAAGCGATATTTCAAATGCTCGTTGTCCACCAACGACCACTGGCGACGGGCATAATGGTAACTCCAATTGTTGCCTTCGCGCGGAAAATCAATCCATTCGGGATGGCCGAACTCGTTGCCCATGAAGTTGAGCCACGCCTCTCCGCCCAAAGTGAGGGTGAACAAGCGAATCATCTTGTGCAAGGCAATGCCACGGTCAACTGTCATAGAAGGCGTGTCGATACTCATAGCGTTGTACATCTCGCTGCCTATCAGTCGGAACGCAATGGTTTGGTCGCCCACCAAGGCTTGGTCGTGGCTTTCAGCATAGGCCACAGTTTTGGTCTGCGGCTGGTGGTTGGTCATGGTGAAGAAGAAGTCGTTCATGTTCCATTGGTTCTCTGGCTGATCTTTCAGCACCTTAATCCAAAAATCAGGCTCACCCATGCCCAAGCGATAATCGAAACCCATGCCGCCATCGGAAATCGGGTGGCAAATGCCCGCCATACCGCTCACATCCTCCGCGATGGTGATGGCGTGTGGATTCATCTCGTGGCAAAGTGTGTTGGCCAACTGCAAGTAAGTGACCGCATCGGCATCCACGTTGCCGTCAAAATACTTCCACGGATTGTCGATGACGAGGCCATTGCCGTGGTCAAGATAGAGCATCGAGGTCACGCCGTCGAAACGGAAACCATCAAAGCGGAAGTCTTCCAACCAATAGCGCACGTTGGAAAGCAGGAATTGCAGGGTTTCCTCCTTGCCGTAGTCGAAGAGTTTGGAATCCCAAAGGTTGTGGTTGCCGCGCTCACCCGCATGAAGGTATTGAAAATCAGTTCCGTCAAACAAGTTGATGCCCTCGCGAATGTTCTTCACCGTGTGGGAATGAACCAAGTCCATAATGACCAACATACCCATACCGTGCGCTGTATCAATCAGTTCCTTCAATTCTTCGGGCGTACCGAAACGCGAACTCGGCGCGAAGAAATTGGAGACATGGTAGCCAAACGAGCCATAGTAAGGATGCTCCGCAATGGCCATGAGCTGGATGGCGTTGTAGCCGTCCGCCTTGATACGCGGCAATATCTTCTCGGTGAACTCTTTGTAAGTCCCGACCTTCCCTTCCTCTTGAGCCATACCGACGTGCGCCTCGTAAATCAGTAGCGGCTCGTTTTTCAATTGAGGCGCGGTGTGCTTATATATATAAGGTGTCGGCGGGTTCCAGAACTGGGCGTCGTAGTCCTTGGTGCCTTCATCCTGAATCACCCGCTTGATATACACGGGAATACGCTCGTGCTCACCGATTTGCGACTGCACCAGCACCTTCAGTTTGCTGCCGTGGACAAGCGTTTTTCCAAACTCGCTATCTGGCAAGAAGATTTCCCAAATGCCATTGCCGATGTTTTCCAAAGGGAACTCATAGCGGTTCCAATTATTGAAGTCGCCCATCAGCGAGAGGTAATGCGCGGCAGGTGCCCATTCGCGATACCACCAACCGTGGCGGCGTTTGTCGTAGTTGAAGCCCAAAAACTGATGCGCCGAGGCAAAATTTTTGAGGCTACCATAGCGGTTTTTAATATCGTTCAACCGCCATTCGTAGCGGTTGTGGCGGTCGTCAACGGCATTGCTGACGGGGTTTAGCCAAGGGTCGTTTTTTACGAGAGGGAGCATATTATTCTGTTTTTGTTTTGTTTTCGATGATTTCCCAATGGCCGCCTTTGTCGGGACCAACGCGGCGAACCAAACCACGTTCTTGAAGTTTTTTGATGGCTCTTGCAATATTACTCCTATCTATTCCAATTAATGTGGCCATTTCTTGAGTGGTAATATCAGGATTCTTCATTATCAAATCCATTATTTTCTGTAGCGTTTTCTGTAGCGTTTTCTGTAGCGTTTTCTGTAGCGTTTTTGTACCAATACTTTCCACGTGTTTTTCATCTTTTTCCACATATTCTATATCCATTTCCATGTGTTTTTGGTCTTTCTCTACGTGTTTTTGCGAGTCTGTATTTCCTTCGGTGACATTATCAGTGACACTATCGGTGACATCCTTATAAAACGGCACAGTAAACCGAATGAAATGCTCCATAAATGTGTTGTTGTGAACGATGAAATTGATGACCGCCGCCTTCTCAATGTCGAGTTCGTCGGTCAATTTGCGCTTGAATTCTATTCTATTGGATTCCGTCATTTTCATCGTTATAGCACCGCAAAATTACCAAAATCTCCTCAATGAAACACAACCTCCCCCGAATCCAAATCAATGACCCTCGTTTCCGAAGACTCCAAACGCACAGGAACCACCTCGTTAGCGAAGTCATTCATATCGAACTCATTGGCTTTGCGTTTGCCCATCAAAACGAGGGCATCGTGCGGGATTTTCACTTCCATATCGCGAGGCTCGTTGCGGTTGAAATTCACGACGACCAACAGCCGCTCGGTGTCGGAATAGCGCAAAAAAGCATACACAAACTGCGGGTCGAAGTTCATATACCACGGGTTGCACCACATCAAATCGTAGAACTTCCCTTCACTGATGGCGGAATGTTCTTTCCTGAAATTCAGCAGATTACGGTAATAACCAAACAATTTCCTTTGCTTTTCGTCAAACTGGCCGCCATCGAATTGGCCGCTGTTCATCCACTTCTGATGTTCGGGCATATTGCAATAATCGAAAATGGAAGTGCGACCGTCGTCGCCGCTGTAACCCACTTCGCCGATAGCAGTTTCACCGCTCTCCTGACCGTTGTAAACCATAAACGGTCCCGTGTTCATCAAAGCGGAAAGCGACACAGCAGGCAAGGCGGCAAAGGCATCGCCCACAAACTGTGGCGAGGCCAAACGCTTCTCGTCGTGGTTTTCCATAAAGCGCAGCATTTGGGCATCCATCTCGTCCAAATCCTTCCACACTTGGCTAATCTCTTTGGCCTCGTGACCGTGGCAAAGGATGTTTTCCAAAGTATTGTACAATCCAACTTTATCGTATAAATAATCGAAACCTGCCTCAAGGAATGGCTTGTAAAGTGCTGGCTGATAAATTTCTGCAATCATCAAAGGATGGTAATCTTTGCGCAATTCGGCAATCACCCACTGCCAAAATGCCACGGGTACCATCTCGGCCATATCCACACGAAAACCGTCCACCTGCTTGGCGCACCAAAAACGCAAAATGCCAAGCATTTTCTCCCAAGTGTCGTGGTTGTCGTAGTTCAGTTTCACCGTGTCGTACCAATCATTAATGCTCGGATTGGGCGCAAACACATTGTTGCCCGTTGCTTTGGCGGGAAACTCCTCGTAAGGCTGTTCGCTGATTCGCCTTGGCGAAACAAACGCCTGACCCTCGCAATAATAGAAATTACAAGGGTCAAAGTTCTTGTTTTGTCGCGCCAAATGATTGGGAATGAAGTCGATAATTACTTTCATTCCGTGCTGATGAATACGCTTGACCAATTGCTCAAAATCGGCCATCGTGCCCAAATCGGGATCAACGGAATGATAATTAGTGACGGCGTATGGCGAGCCTGCACGCCCCTTCGTAATGTCGGGATGTGTGCCCGTCGATTCGGAAGCGTGTTCCAGAATGCCCGTCAGCCAAATGTGCGTGATGCCCAAATCCTTAATCGCGTTGAGGGCAGTTTCGTCAATATCGTTAAAAGTGCCGCAGCCGTTTTCTGCCTTGCTGCCGTTCATTCGGAACGCGGTTTGCTTGTTTCCGAAAAGTCGTGGAAAGAGTTGATAGATATTCATACTGCAAAATTAAAGTTTTTTGTGCAAAGTCATATAGTTTATCAAAAAAGTATCGTATTTTTGCGGAAAATATACAAACATATACAAAATGTGTACGACAACATTACATTTGCGCCTCGATGAGGATATGAAAAATCAGGCTTCTGATGTTTTTGAGCAACTTGGATTGGACCTGCCCACGGCTATACGCATCTTTTTGAGAAGGTCGATTGCTGTTGATGGGATGCCCTTTGAACTGAAAAACAACCGTTCCGAGTGGGACAAGATGCCTTGCAGTTGGACGGTTGAGGAATTGAAAGAGCAAATAGCAATCAGTATGAAACAGATTGAACAAGGCCAAGTCGTTTCTGCGGATGAAGCATTTGAACACTTTATGAATTTCGATTATGCAAGTTAACTGGACACCGCAAGCCATAGATATGGCAGACTCCATTTTGCGTTACACGGCTAATACTTTTGGAAAATCACAAGCCGACAAATTGAAATTGCTATTTGCCAGATTGGCCAAACAACTTGAATCATTTCCTTTTATGGGTACTATCGAGCCTTGTTTAGATGATTTACAAAAAGAATATCGTTTTATCCCGATATTCAAGGTATTAAAAGTCATCTATCATGTTGCAGATTCCGACCATTTGTATATCGTTGCAGTTTGGAATTGCAGACAAAGTCCTAATGAATTAAAAAGCATTCTTTCAAATAATTAAACAATGAGAATCAAACATTCATTCATTATTTTATTGGCATTAATCACCATTACCCTCTCCGCCCAAGTCCAGCCCACTTGGGAATCCATCAACGAGCGGGGCTATCCGCAGTGGTTCTCTGATGCCAAATTGGGCATTTTCATCCATTGGGGCGTGTATTCCGTGCCCGCCTACGCGAGCCTCGAAGGCTACGCCGAATGGTACTATCGCGGCCTGATGACCAACGACGACCGCAAGGCCTTCCAAGAGCGAATTTATGGCAAAGACTTTCAGTATGAAGACTTTGCGCCGATGTGGAAAGCCGAACTTTGGAATCCCGACGAATGGGCGGATTTGTTCCAAAAATCGGGGGCGAAGTACGTGCTTCTGGTCTCAAAACACCACGACGGTTTTTGCCTTTGGCCGAGCCAATATGCGCCGAATTGGAACTCCGTGGAAATGGGGCCAAAACGCGATATTTGCGGCGAACTGACCGAGGCCGTCCGCAAAAAAGGCCTCAAAATGGGCTTTTATTATTCCCTGCCCGAGTGGAAAAGCGACATCCACCGCTGGTACGTTGACCCTGACGAGAACATTGGCACTTACGTCGATACGCACATGATTCCGCAGTTCAAGGAATTGATTACCAAATACAAACCCACCGTCCTTTTCACCGATGGCGAATGGCGCAACAGCGCGGAACAATGGCACGCCACCGAACTGATTTCGTGGTACTACAACACCGTGGGCAGCGAAGCCATCGTCAACGACCGCTGGGGCGACGGACAACAGCACGGCTTCCGCACACCCGAATACAGCGCGGGCATCACGCTCACCGACAGGCCTTGGGCCGAGTGTCGCGGTTTGGGGCGCAGCTTCGGCCTCAACCGCAATGAACCTTTGGAGAACTATATGACTTCCGACGAACTCATCCGCCATTTCTGCATCCTCGTAGCTGCGGGTGGCGGCATGACGCTCAATGTAGGGCCTGCCGCCGACGGCAAGATCCCATTGCTGCAACAGGAAAGGTTATTAGACCTCGGTCGTTGGCTCCATATCAATGGTGAAGCGATTTACGGCACAAGGCCTTACAAGAAATTCTACGAGATGAGGCCCGTCCTGCAAGTGCTCAATGACTCGGTAATTGACTTCGACTGGAAACGCAACTCTCCTGCTCCCTCTATCAGCTGCGACCACTTCCAAGTCCATTGGGAAGGTTATTTCGGATGCGGAAAGGGCACCTATACCTTTGAAATCCAAACCGATGATTACGCAAAACTTGTTATTGACGGGCAAACCGTCATCGAAGACACGAGGAAATCGCCCACAGGGCAAATAAAACTCTCCGAAGGTGACCACAGCATTGATGTTTTCTACGAGGAAGACGAATTGGAAGCCACCATAACCCTGTTCGTGTCGTCGAAACAGATGGAGAAACAAGTAGCACGAGGTTTCTATAAAGCGGAATCCGCGCTACCCATAGAGGGTCTAATGGGTACCTATACCTGCGAGCAACCCAGCGTTTGTTACACGCAAAGCGACGACGCCCTCTACGCCATCGCCTTGGATTACCCTGAAGACCAGTTGGTTTTAAATATCGAAAAACCCGAAAAAGACACGAAAATCACGCTGTTGGGCTGCCCGAAAACCTTGCCTTGGAAATACGAGAACGGCCAACTCATCATCGACACGAGCGGACTAAAATACAGCGACCTGAAAAGCACGGCGGCTTGGGTGTTCAAGATGAAATGAATTGAACCATGATTGACGTAAAGCATATCACAATAGACGACTACGACTATCCTCTGCCCGAGGAACGCATTGCAAAATACCCTTTGGCGGAACGTGATGCATCGAATCTTTTAGTACTGAAAGACAACCAGATACAAAAATCACAATTCCGAAACCTCGGCGATTTCCTCCCCGAAAACGCCTTGTTGGTGTTCAACGAGACTAAGGTCATCCGCGCCCGTTTGCAGTTTCACAAATCCACGGGTTCTCGAATTGAAGTGTTTTGTCTCGAACCCGAGCAAGACTATCAGGTTGCTTTTGCGGCTATCTCGCCCGTCAAATGGAAGTGTTTGGTGGGCAATGCCAAACGCTGGAAGGAAGGCAAACTTTCTATGCCATTGAGCGTCAACGGCCAAGAAACCACGCTTTATGCGGAACGCCTTGCACATAACGACCAGTATTCCGAAATCGAGTTTTCTTGGTCGCCGGAGACCTTGCCTTTCGCGTCTGTCATAGAGGCCGCTGGTGAGATACCACTCCCACCCTACCTGCATCGCGACGCAGAGCCTTCCGACCGCGACCGTTACCAAACCGTCTTCGCCCGTTACGACGGTTCAGTAGCCGCACCCACCGCCGGACTGCATTTCACCCAGCCACTTATCGCCCATTTGCGCGAACAAGGCTTCTCTTTCGATGAGGTGACACTACACGTCGGTGCAGGCACTTTCCGCCCTGTCAGCACCGAAACCATTGGTGAACACGCCATGCACTCCGAGACCATCGTTGTACGCAAGTCATTGATTGAAAACCTTATACACCACATTGGCAAACCTATCATCCCCGTTGGGACGACAAGCACACGCACTTTGGAGAGTCTTTATTGGATTGGTGTCATGCTCGCTGAGCAAGGCATAGAATTGCGACCTTTGCACATAGGACAATGGTTCCCCTACGAGAGCCACGCGCCCATTTCAACCGCCAAAGCCTTGCAAAACATCGTGGATTACATCGACCGTCACCACCTTACCCGACTTGAAGCCAGCACCAGTTTGATGATTGCGCCAAGCTACAAGATGCGCGTCATCACCGGGCTCATCACCAACTTCCACCAGCCGAAAAGCACCTTATTATTATTAGTTTCGGCGCTCATCGGTGACCGTTGGAAAGACTGCTACCGTTTCGCCTTGGACAACGGATTCCGATTCCTAAGCTATGGCGACAGCTGCCTGTTCCTACCAGAATAATTCTGGAACAGTTTTTGATAAAAAAAAACGCCTGTAAATTATCAACCTAAAATAACATCACGATGAAAAAATCCATTCTTTTAGGCGCTTTGGCCATTTTCGCCATCAGTGCTATGAGCATCCAAAGTGTTGAGGCTCAAAATCCTGTAAAGAAACAGAACGTCAAGACCGAAGTCAAGAAGAGCCAAAACAGCACTGATGCCGCTACTCCGACAGTTACCGTAAAGTCCGACAAAGCCACCGTGGACAAGACAGCCGACACAAAGCAAGCCGCTTCTCATGACTGCTGTGCCTCCGACAACAAATGCAAGAAACAGTTGAGTACCGCCCGCCAAGCCAACAAGAAGGCAAACAGCAAAGTGAAGGCCGAAGTCAACAAAAGCAAGGAAAAGGCTGTAGAAGCGAACAAAACCGACAATTAACTGATTGACACAACATTAATCGAAAAAGGAGCCTCTCTGATGAGACTCCTTTTCGTTTGTAGCGGGGGGAGGATTCGAACCTCCGACCTCCGGGTTATGAGCCCGACGAGCTGCCTCTGCTCTACCCCGCATCGTGTCAAAATTCCGGTCAACGAAAATTTTTCGCTCCTGAAATCGGCTGCAAAAATAATAATTTTGTTTCTTTGCAGGGTAAAAAATCAAGAAAAAATTTCACTATGACGCATAAAGCAGGCTATGTCAACATTATAGGTCGCCCCAACGTGGGCAAGTCAACCCTTATGAATCAATTAGTTGGGGAGAAAATCTCCATCATTACCTCGAAAGCGCAAACCACGCGCCATCGCATCCTCGGCATCGTAAACGGCGACGACTTCCAAATCGTCTTCTCCGACACGCCCGGCATCATCAAAGATCCGGCCTACAAGATGCACGAGGTGATGAACCAGTTTGTCAACGTAGCCCTCATCGATGCCGACCTCATTCTTTTTGTGGTCGACATCACCGACAAAAAGATCGAGGAAAAGACCGTGGAACGACTGAAAACCACAGAGATACCCGTTTTCGTCCTTATCAACAAAATCGACCTTTCCACCCAAGAACAAGTCGAGCAGGCCGTCGGCTTTTGGAGAGAGACACTACCCAATGCAACCATTTTTCCGCTTTCGGCGCAATACAATGCCAATGTGGAGTTCATCTTCAAGCAAATTTTGGAGAAACTTCCCGAATGTCCGCCCTATTTCCCCAAGGACGAACTCACCGACCGCTCTATGCGTTTTTTCATCACCGAAATCATCCGCGAGAAGGTTTTGCTCAACTACCAGCAGGAAATCCCGTATTCCGTTCAGGTTGAGGTGGAAAGCTACGAGGAAACCGAGCACCGCATCCACATTCGCAGCGTCATTTACGTTGCCCGCGACTCGCAGAAAGGCATCATCATCGGCAAGGGCGGCAGTGCCATCAAGAAACTCGGAATGCAGGCCCGCGCCGACATCGAGGAGTTTACGGGAAAAAAGATTTTCCTCGAACTTTTCGTGAAAGTCGACAAGGACTGGCGCGACAACGAGGCCGAGCTGAAGCGGTTTGGATATGAAGCGTAAAAATGCGGAATTATGAATTAAGAATGCTGAATGACGCAAAGCGACGACCTGCTTCGCTCATTCTGCATTCCGCATTCCGCATTAAAAAATTGCTTATTTTTGCACCCGATTTTAAACTCAAAGAAAAATGTCAAACATTGTAGCAATTGTGGGGCGACCCAATGTGGGAAAATCGACGCTGTTCAACCGACTGCTGAAGCAGCGCATGGCCATTGTGGAAGAAACGAGTGGCGTGACGCGCGACCGGCACTACGGCAAGAGCGATTGGAATGGAAAGGAATTCACCGTCATCGACACTGGCGGCTATGTGGTGGGGTCGGACGACATCTTTGAAGAAGAAATCCGCAAACAGGTGGACTTGGCCATCGACGAGGCTGACGTCATCGTCTTTATCGTCGACGGTCGCGAGGGATTGCACGTCCTCGACGAAGATGTGGCCAACATCCTTAGACAACAGAAAAAGCCTGTCGTTCTGGCCGTCAACAAGATAGACGAGCCCAACAAAGAGACTCTGATTTCGGAGTTCTATGCCTTAGGCTTGGATGACCCCTACCCCTTCTCTGCCATGACGGGCACGGGAACGGGCGAGCTGTTGGACAAAATCTGCGAGTTGCTGCCCTCCGACACCACTGATTTCAACACCGACCTGCCCAAGTTTACTGTGGTGGGCCGTCCGAATGTAGGCAAGTCCTCATTGATCAACGCCTTCCTTGGCACGGACAGACATATCGTCACCGACATCGCAGGCACCACCCGCGACGCCAACTACACGCGCTACAATGCCTTCGGTATGGAGTTTATGCTCGTCGACACGGCCGGACTGCGCAAGAAGAGCAAGGTAGAGGAAGACATTGAGTTTTACAGTGTGTTGCGCTCCGTCCGCGCCATCGAAGACTGCGACGTGGCCATCCTTATGCTTGACGCGACACAAGGCTTTGAGGCCCAGGACATGAACATCCTGCGCCTCATCGAGCGAAACAAAAAAGGTTTGGTAATGGTCGTCAACAAGTGGGATTTGGTTGAGAAGGACTCCAACACGCACAAAAGCTACGAGGAATTCATCCGCGCCAAGACCGCGCCCTTCACCGACTACCCCATCATCTTTACTTCCGCCATCAACAAACAACGTATATATAAAGTGTTGGAAACCGCGCACAAGGTCTATGAAAACCGCGAGCGCCGCATTCCCGTCCGCGAGCTGAACGACAAGATGCTGGAAATCATCAACTCCGTGCCACTGCCGACCGCTTCGCGCGGACGTTTCCTGCGCATCAAATACATCACCCAACTGAAAGGCCGCACACCACAATTCGTGTTCTTCTGCAACCTGCCCAAAGACGTGAAGGATTCCTACAAACGCTTCTTGGAAAACAAGTTGCGCGAGACATGGGACTTCAACGGAGTGCCGATTCAGTTGATTTTCAAGGAGAAGTAGTTTGTTGACACGAGACTATGAGACTGCGGGACTACGAGGCAAGGATTGTCCCGCGTCCCGAAGTCACGTGTCCCGAAGTCAAAAAAAATGGAAAACGAAGAAAACATCGTCCGGATGGACAAATGGCTGTGGGCGGCGCGCCTGTTTAAGACACGCTCATTAGCTGCCGATGCCATCAAGGGTGGCAAGGTGAAGGTGGACGACAAACCTGTCAAACCCTCACGCGAGGTGAAAGTAGGCGATGTCATCCAAGTGCAGATTGAACAGTTACACAAAGTGGTGGAGGTGAAAACGGTCATCAAGAACCGGGTTTCAGCCAAGCAAGTGCCCGAAGTCTACAACGACCTCACGCCCAAGGAAGAATACGAGCGCATCGAGTTCATGCACGCCTATAAAACCGAGTGGCGCGACCGTGGCGCCGGTCGTCCAACGAAGAAGGAACGGCGAATGATTGAGCGGATGAAAGACGAGTTATAACTTAACCACCAAGGACTTCTTCAAAGCCTTGCCAAATCATCGACATCGTCGACACCAGCAACATCATGCCTCCCAAGACCACTTGGTTTGAGCTGAAACTGCGCTCGGGTCTTGTGATTCACACTTTGGATTAATAGCTATAGTATAGAAAACACGGGACAAAAGGTTCGTCTTGTCCCGTGTTTTGGTTTTCATCTTTACTCTGTGCAATTTACATTCCCTGCAATTCGGCTATCACCTCATCGGCAATGTATGCATCACTGAATGTATACAACAAAGTGTCAGGATTATGGAGATCATCACAAGTCTTTGACTCATAAAACAGTCCTAATGCACGTTCTGGACTGATTTTCAACTGTTCGGCCAAAGCCATGACCACTCCACCTATTTTATACCACATTTGGTCTGTCCTAAGCATAGTCTTACATTATTATTGATTCAACAAAATGTAAATGAAGGTCGATAATCTCTTGGTTCAATATGCAGAACTGGTTGTTAGGCCGATATTTTGACAACTCAACTAAAGCAGCTTCGGCTGACATTCGACCTCGCATGTAATCTTCAACAGTGTCGATGACATTGTCGTTGGCCACCCCGCCTTCAATCACATCGTAGTCCTTCCATTCCATCTTTCCCTTTCGGTTGGCTACTATAAAGTCAAGCCATGCTTTATCGTAAAAATCGAATTTCAGGTAACTATATTGCTTGGCCGCATCAAGGTCAAACTCATAGACATTCAGCACTGGTTTTTCCATCCTCCTTATGGCTATCCTTGCTGCCCACCTTTCAGCCTGTTCGCGAAGGTCGGAAACGTAAAAACCTTGTCCAAAATCAAGATTAGGCCGACCCAAAGCGACTAATGGCTTGCTCACTTCCAAGGCCGAACCATGATACACGGTAATCATTGGCTTATTCCTTTCTTTTTCTCCCAAAACTCCAACGTTTCAATAATGTCAGCAGTGACATTTTCGCGGCTTTCCGTATGAATGGTGTCATAACAAGGGATGATATAGTCTTCTATCAATCCAACCCGATCCATACGATGATAGACTTCTGAAGCTTTGCAACCAAGCCTCTCGGCCACCGACTCGATGCACGAACTCACAAAAGTGATAATGCGTTCCTGCTCCGTAGGATGCGGATAGCCCTCGTCCCAAATATAGGAGTCTGTGCTAGTATTTACGGCATCACCTTGCATAATTGATGAGTTTTTGCAAAATTACACATTTTTCAATAAGCAAGACAGTCGCAAAAGTATTATTTAGAAAAACTCCACCACCTCATCCAGCGGCCTGTGTTCAGGCTGGCGAAGCTCACCCGACCTATAGCCCAATGAGATGACCGCCATAATCGCTTCGTTTTCAGGGATGTTGAACAGCTCGCGAAGTGCATCGGAATCACGCATACCCATAATGAGCGTGTCAAAGCCTTTGGAGCGGGCCTTCAGGATGAAGTAGGCATTGCTGAGGCCGTTGTCATAGGCACCCCATCCATCGCCCACCTCGTTGGTTTGCTCGCCACGGAAAAAGCCAGACTTGCCCTTCTCGTAAGTGGAGACAATCAGCACGGGTGCACCGGCAACGTTCTGCTTGTTGCGTTCACCCACAAGATTGGCCACGGCTTCAACTTTTTCCGGAGTCATGGCCACATAGTATTTCGAAGGCTGTTGGTTGGCCCACGAAGGAGCCTCTTGTGTTGCAATAAGCAACTCTCTCACTTCGGCCTCGCTGATGGTCTTAGTGGCATCGTAGCTACGAACACTTCTGCGAGAGGCCAACACTTCATCGAAAGAAACCGCATTGGCAACGGCTGTTTTATTGTTGTTTTCTTTGTTCGAGCAGGCAGTCAGCATCAAGAATGACAAAACTGCCGCAAAAAGTAAGATTGATCTTGAATTTTTCATGTTTTGACTATTTTAGGGGTTAATTCTCGGGACAAAAGTAGGGAAAAAACATTACCACAGCGGCAAAAAAATGTACTTTTGCAAAACAAAACCATGGACAAGCACCCCGTAAATATCACCCAAAACCTCATCAAACATTTCGCCGACTATCTCAGTTTGGAATTGTCGCTTTCAGAGAATAGCGTGGAAGCCTATTGCCACGATGTCCATTTGTTTTTGCAATACTTTGAAAGCCAAAACCTTTCTACCGAAATCAACTCTATCACACAGGAAACCATTGATAACTTTTTAACCTTCCTCTATGACTTGAACATCGGTGCCACATCGCAAGCGCGAATCCTCTCTGGGTTGAAGTCGTTCTGGCGTTACCTGCTCCAAGAAAACCTCGCCGAAACCGACCCAACCGTGCTCATCTCCTCCCCCATTTTGAGCCGCCACCTGCCCGAAGTACTGACCTACGAGGAAATCCAAAAAATGATTGACAGCATTGACTTGAGCCAGTCCAACGGTCACCGCAACAAGGCCATGATTGAGGTGATGTACGGTTGTGGCTTGCGTGTTTCTGAACTCATCGGTTTGCAAATCAACGATATATACAGAAACGAAGGTTTCCTCCGCATCTTTGGCAAAGGCAGTAAAGAAAGGCTTGTTCCCATCGGAGACAGCAGCCTGAAAATCTTGTTCCAATATATTGAAGGTGAAAGACTACACATCAACGTAAAGCCAAAATTCACCGACACCGTTTTTCTCAACAGCCGTGGTACAGGATTGACCCGACAAATGGTCTTCCTGATTGTCAAGGACTTGGCGGAGAGAAACGGCATTACCAAAACCATCAGCCCGCACACGTTCAGGCATAGTTTCGCCACCCATTTGCTTGAAGGTGGAGCGAATTTGCTCGCCGTCCAACAGATGCTTGGTCACTCCAGCGTGAGCACAACGGAAATCTATACGCATATCTCTGATGAATTGCTCCGTGATACTTTGACTACATATCATCCAAGGTTCAAGAAATAATTTGGCTTTTGGCGCAAAGGCTGTTAGCTTTTAGCAATTAGCCTTTAGCTTATGTGCTACTAAGCTAAAAGTCAAAATGCCAAAACAATAACAATTCAACAATTAAACAATTATTCAATCAACAAAACCGTTATCTTTGCAAAAAATATCCATCATGTACACCACCAATTTCAACTTTTTGAAAGCCCTTCGCCACGACCGTTTCTTTCTCTTGGCCGGCCCATGCGTAATCGAAGACGAGAGTTCGCCCTTCTTCATTGCCGAAACCTTGAAAAACATTTGCCAAAAATTGGATATTCCCTTGGTTTTCAAAGGCTCCTATCGCAAGGCCAACCGTTCCAGATTGGACTCTTTTACGGGCATCGGCGACGAAAAAGCCTTGAAAGTGCTGCAAAGAATCGGCAAGGAATTTGAACTCTCTGTTGTGACCGACATCCATGCAGCTGAGGAAGCATCAATGGCATCCGAATATGTTGACATTCTGCAAATTCCGGCCTTCCTTTGCCGCCAAACCGACCTCCTTGTGGCTGCTGCCAAGACGGGAAAGACAGTGAATATCAAGAAAGGGCAGTTCCTTTCGGGTGAGGCGATGGGGTTTGCCGTCGAAAAGGTTAGGCAGTCGGGCAACGACAAGGTCATGCTCACGGAACGCGGCTCCATGTTCGGCTATCAAGATTTGGTGGTGGATTACAGGAATATCGCCGCAATGAAGAAGTTTGAAGTACCAGTCATTCTGGATGTTACGCACTCTTTGCAACAGCCCAACCAAAGCAGTGGCGTCACGGGCGGACAACCTGAAATGATTGGCCTCATTGCCAAGGCAGGCATCGCAGCGGGTGCCGACGGCATCTTCATGGAGGTGCATCCCGAGCCGAAAAAAGCCAAGTCGGACGGCGCAAACATGCTGCGCTTAGACTTGGCTGAAAATCTTCTGAAACAATTGGTTAGAATCAAAGAGGCCGTCACTTCGTCCTCATGTTGACAATCTGCCCCGTTTCCGGATTAAACACTAATTGGGTATTCGACAATGGAGCCATCAGCAAAACGCCCAACTGATTGACATTCAAACGTTCTTCCAACAAAGTGCGTCCGTCGAAAATCACCCTAACGTTAGCCATTTCAGGAATGCGGTAAAACACCTTGTTTTCATACGTAACGGATTCCACCGCCGACTGGCTCGGGGCATTGATGGCCGCCGTCGTATTGAGCGACAAAGTCTGGACAGTAATTACACTGCCTGAACCTTTTATACCCAAAGTCAAGCCTTCGGTTTCGGAGAACTCTGCCACTGTTTGCATTGTAACTTCCTTATTTGGAATCACATACACAGTCTTAACCACCTTTTTCGAAACACGCTTACCTAACAGCAAACTCGTGTATTCCTTCTCCATTTCGTCCAATTTCTGATACATGGCGTTAAATGTTTCAGGATTTTGAGCCATTTCAACATCGCCTGAAATCAGGTAAAACTTGGCCTTTCGGATTTCCTCAATTTTGTCAGCCACTTCCTTGGCCAACTGGGCATTGGTTTTCCCCGCCGACATCAATGCGATGAAACCCGAATTGGCATCGGTTTTTACTTGGCTGCATTTGGGCATTTCCTTATTCATTGGTGGCGGCATTAGTTCCTCATTTTCAGCAGGATTACCTATTCCAACGCTGCGGATAATACCGTTCGGAAGCAAGTCGAACTGAGCCTTACTTCCACCTCTGATTGGGGCAAAACTAACAAAAAACGTTGCACTCGGGTCGGGGAAAGCCACTGTACTCAACTTCACGTCAAGAAGGTGATACTCAGTGGATTCGTATTCCACATAGTCCTCCAACTCCAAATAACGTGAGGCATAATCGCTGAGCGGACCTTGTACAAATTCAATCTCCTCAATGAGGAAATCCAACTGCAACATGGTCTGAGGCAAGGAATAATACAAGCCGTTTTGCTGTCCGGGCGCGGCATTCTTGGCAAAAGTAGTTGTGAACTGCGCCTGAAGTTGGCCGCCCATCATCGCCATGAACATCACGGCAATGGTAAATCTTGTAATAAATCTGTTCATTTCAATTCTGTTTAGTTTCAAAGTTCAAAAATACAAATTTTCCGAAAACCGACCCGATATTAGGCTAATTTTTCCTTTCTACTGAAAACCAGCAACGATAAGAAAGTCAGCAAACCATTGATAATCAATATCTCAAACCCGATTCGATAACCTCCGAACAATTGAGGTGAATACATCTTCAGAAAATAACTGACCACTGGCGACGCGACGGCAATGTAAGGCACTGCCCAATCGATGACCCTCCTGTTTTTGATGAACAGGCCGAAAGTGTACAAACCTAACAATGGCCCGTAAGTGTAACCTGCAATGTCGAACACCTTATCTATTAATGATTCGTTATGGAAGGGACGGAACGCAATGATTACCAATAAGTAAAGCAGGGCAAACGCCACATGAATCCACTTGCGGTATTTCGTGATTTGCGCTTCGGTCAACTGTTTCTTGTCGAAGTGCATAAAGTCGAAGCAAAACGTTGTGGTCAAGGCGGTTAAGGTACCATCTGCACTGGAATAGCCTGCCGCCACCAAGCCAATGACAAACACTATTGCCGTGAACTTGCTCAAACTGAAAGCCACCGATGGGAAAATCTTGTCGTTGACCACCACACCCGCCTCATTCACAGGCAATTGGAATCCCGTTGCCTGAGCATAACAAATCAACGAAGCACCGAGGCAAAGGAACAACGCATTGACCACCACAAACAACAGGCTCGAAGTCATTACATTCTTTTGTGCATCGCGTAAGTTCCTGCAAGTCAGGTTTTTCTGCATCATGTCTTGGTCGAGGCCCGTCATGGTGATGGTGATGAACATTCCACTCAGCAACTGCTTGACCCAAAACTTGTTATGCGTCCAATCGGTTTCAAACATCTTGGTATACCCCTTTTCTGAGGCCGATTTCAGCAGGTCGCCCAACGAAATGTTGAGGTTTTTCAGGATGAACCATGCCGTCAGGAAAGCCGCCAACAGGAGGAAAGTCGTCTGCAAGGTGTCCGTCCAAACCACCGTTTTGATGCCGCCCTTGAAAGTGTAGAGCAAAATAATGGCGATGAAAATGACCGCCGGCACCCAAAACGGCACGCCCCAATCCTTGAAAACGAACTCATACAGCACAAAGACAACAAGATACATCCGCAACGCCGAGCCCAACAATCGCGACAAAATGAAAAACGCCGCGCCCGTCTTCTCCGACCTCGGCCCGAAGCGCATATTTAAATAGGTGTAAATCGAAGTCAGGTTAAGCCGATAATACAAGGGTAGTAAAATCAACGCAATCACCGCATAACCAAGCACATAGCCAAAAACCAAAGGCATATAGGTAAACTGTCCTGTATAGACCCCTCCCGGCACTGACATGAACGTCACGCCTGACAAAGAGGCTCCAATCATACCGTATGCCACCACAAACCACGGCGAGTTTTTGTTGCCACGGAAAAACGCGGCATTGTCGGATTTCCGCGCCGTGAAGTGCGAAATCACAAAGAGAAGAACCGTATAGGCGACAAAAACGAAAAGGATGATGGTTGGTGTCATAGGATTTGCGTTTGAGTGTGCAAAAATAGGAATTATTGCAGCCGCCGCGCCGAAAAAAACGCTAATTTTGCCGCCCAAAACAAACTATTTCCCATGAAAGGCATTTACACCATCCTTTTGCTGATCGTTTCCAACATCTTCATGACTTTTGCGTGGTACGGCCAACTCAAACTGCTCGAAATCGTCCCTTCGTCAAAGGATTGGCCGCTTTTTTTGGTCATCCTCATGTCGTGGGGTGTCGCGCTGTTCGAGTATTCGTTCATGATTCCCGCCAACCGCATCGGTGCCATGCAAAACGGTGGCCCATTCAACCTTATTCAGTTGAAAGTCATACAAGAAGCCGTCTCGCTGACCGTGTTCACCGTCATCGTGATTACCGTCTTCAAGACCGAAACTTTCCGCTGGAACCATATCCTTTCCTTCCTCTTCATCATCCTCGCCGTGTTTTTCGCGTTCAAAAAGTAGTTTTTTGTTGCGACAAACCGAAAAATGCATGATATTTGCGGACTCGAAACGACACCAATAACTGACAAAAAGAAAGGCAACAATATGAAATTCTATGACATTGATTCAGTTTTCACTTTCGGAAAATACGAGGGCATGACCATCGCCGAAGTGTACGAAAAAGACCCTAAATACTTGAAATACTGCGAAGAAAACATCGATGAGTTCTATGTTTCACCCTCGGTGATGCGCGAACTGAAATCCATGAACCGTGCCATCAACGACTCGGCTTTGCTTGACGTGAACTTCGACAAGATGAGCGACGACGAGATTGACGACTTCATCAGCGGCCACGACGAGGAGGACGAGTTCGACGAATCGAAATTGGAGCGCGACTTCGACTGGGAAAACAACGACTTCGCAGACGATTCGCCCTTCGACGAGTTTGAGGACGAGTTCGACGAGGAGGAATTCAACGATGAATTTGGTGACAGCTTCGATGAAAGCATCGACGGCGGTTTCGACGAATTGTATTGATTTACAGGAAACAAGCATAAAAAAAGCCACCGTTTTGGTGGCTTTTTCGTTATGCGTTGATGCGTTCCGAAATGGAATACACCCGTTTATCGCGCTGCGTCGAGGTAATCATCTCGGCAAGGAAACCAGTACTGAAAAGTTGGACACCCACAATCATGGCGAGGATGCCCAAATAGAACAAAGGACGGCGGGTCATCGAAATGTAAACATTACCGAAGTATTTGGTACAAACCAAATAAATGGAAATGATAAAACCGGCCAAGAACGACAACGAACCCAACACGCCGAAAAAGTGCATGGGTCGGTTGCTGAATTTCGAAATGAAATTGATGGTCAGCAGGTCGAGATAGCCACGAATGAAACGGCTCATGCCAAACTTGCTACTGCCGTATTTCCGCTTCTGATGGTGAACGACTTTCTCCCCTATGTGACTGAAACCGTTCATCTTAGCAATGACGGGGATGTAACGGTGCATTTCGCCGTAAACTTGAATGCTTTTCACCACTTCCTTGCGATAAGCCTTCAAGCCGCAATTGAAATCGTGCAACTTAATGCCCGACATCACCCGCGTGGTCCAATTGAAGAACTTGGACGGGATGTTTTTCATCAGTTTGGAGTCGTAACGCACTTTCTTCCAGCCTGATACGAGGTCGTAACCCTCTTCCTTTATCATTTTGTAAAGTCCGGGAATCTCGTCGGGGCTGTCCTGAAGGTCGGCGTCCATCGTAATGACCACATCGCCTTCCACAATCTTGAAACCTTCGTTCAAGGCTGGCGATTTACCATAGTTGCGCCTGAAACGCAAAGCCTTCACATTCGGATTGGTCTGCGAAAGCCCTTGGATGATGGTCCAAGAATTATCCGTGGAGCCGTCATCAACAAAGACGATTTCGTAGGAAAAGCCATGCTCGTCCATCACGCGGCGAATCCACGCCTCCAACTCGGGCAGCGACTCAGCCTCATTCAACAGCGGTACGACAACGGAAATGTCCATATTCTTCTTTTTTGCTGGCTTTTAGCTATTAGCCATTAGCTATTAGCTCAGTGAATCTCAAGCTAATAGCTAACTGCTAAAAGCCAATAACTAATAATCATCTAATCTCAGTTTTTCCACTCATGTAGGGTTGCAAGGCCTTCGGGATGGCTACCGAACCGTCGGCACGGAGGTTGTTCTCCAAGAAGGCAATCAACATGCGCGGCGGGGCGACCACAGTATTGTTCAAGGTGTGGGCGAAATAGTTACCGTTCTTCCCCTTGATTCTGATTTTCAGTCTACGCGCCTGAGCGTCACCAAGATAAGAGCAACTGCCCACCTCGAAGTATTTCTTCTGACGCGGCGACCATGCCTCCACATCAAGTGACTTCACCTTCAAGTCGGCCAAGTCGCCAGAGCAACATTCAAGCGTGCGGACGGGAATATCCATCGAGCGGAACAAGTCGACTGTGTTCTTCCACATCTGCTCGTACCAATAATCGGCTTCCTCCTGCTTGCAAAGGACGACCATCTCCTGTTTCTCGAACTGGTGGATGCGATACACGCCACGTTCCTCGATGCCGTGCGCGCCTTTCTCCTTGCGGAAGCAGGGCGAGTAACTCGTCAAGGTCAGCGGCAGGCTTTCTTCGGGCACGATTTGGTCGATGAACTTGCCAATCATCGAGTGTTCGCTGGTGCCAATGAGGTAGAGGTCCTCGCCTTCAATCTTATACATCATCGCGTCCATCTCGGCGAAACTCATCACGCCGGAAACGATTTCGCTTCGCACCATGAAAGGCGGGATGCAGTAAGTAAAGCCTCTATCTATCATAAAATCACGGGCGTAGGTGATGACAGCGGAATGAAGCCGCGCAATGTCGCCCATCAGGTAATAGAAGCCGTTGCCCGCCACGCGGTGCGCCGAATCCAAGTCCAAGCCGTTGAACTTGGCCATGATGTCGGCATGGTAAGGTACCTCGAAATCGGGAACGACAGGCTCTCCAAAGCGTTCTTTTTCCACGTTGAAAGTGTCGTCCTTCCCAATCGGCACCTCGGGCGCGATGATGTTCGGGATGGAATACATCACCTTGGTCAGTTGCTCCATGAGCGAAGTCTGCTGCTTGCCCAAAGCCTCCAATTCTTGGGCGTTGGCCTCAACCAACTTCTTCATTTCGTTAGCCTTTTCCACTTCCTTGTTCTTGAAGAGGATGCCAATTTCCTTTGAGATGGAGTTGCGCTGCGAGCGGAGGTCGTCGGCTCTTTGCTGGCAATCACAATATTGCGTGTACAAGTTGATGGCCTCGTCGACGAGAGGCAACTTGTTATTCTGAAACTTCTTCTTGATGTTTTCCCGAACCACATCCGGGTTCTTGACTAAAAACTTGATGTCTATCATAGGTTTGTCGTTTTGCTTCTTAAAAACGGGCAAAGATAGGAAAAAATCAGATACCATAAATCATGGGCTGTGTTTTTCATCGATAGGGATACGGACACCGTGCACGACTTCCACCGTGCAGCAGCACCCCGTGTCGAAGACACGACATCCTATTAACCCCACACGCCATAGTGTGGGGCCGACACACCAGTCATAGTGTGGGGCCCGACACAAGAGCAGCCATAGCAACCTGAGTGCTGGAGGCACGACACCTCATATACATCCATAGCATATCTCCAGCACACCCTCCTAAATCTATGGTCTGGCCTATCCTATACATACCTGACACCATACACGACTCCCACCGTGCAGCAGCACCCCGTGTCGAAGACACGACATCCTACTAACCCCACACGGCACAGTGTGGGGCCGACACAAGAGCTGCCACAGCAACCTACGTGCTGGAGGCACGACACCTCATATATGTATGTAGCGTGCCTCCAGCACGCCACTCTGAGTCTATAGTCCAGTCTGCCCCACACAGCAAAGCTGTATGGGGTTAATAGAATAACGTGCCTTCGGCACGAGGCTGACGCAAGATGTAGGATACAAGACTTACATTCAATCGTCATTCAGAAAATAACTCTCATCAATAGGAGCCCCATTCTCCTCTATGAATGTACGATACTCGTCAGCAAAGGTAGTAGCACCATGATGTTCCTTTTGCCTCATGATGTAACTCACAATCTTGTCCTTGTCGCGCAAGCTGTAACTGAAGCCAGCATACTCACGTCCCCAGCCGCGGAAGTCAGGGAAGTTAGGATTTCCTTTCATCCATTTGCTGCTACTGCTCTTCACCTGCTGCACAAACGAGGCCAAAGACAGGTCTGAGGGTAACGACACGAAAATGTGGATGTGGTCGGGCATGCCACCTATGCGATAGGTTTGGCAGCGGAGGTTCTTCGCGATGCCATAGATGTAGGCATACAGCTCCCGCTCATGTTCGAAGGGGATGGTGTGCTCGCTGCAGTAGGTGCGGAACACTATGTGATAGTATGATGTGGTGTAGCTCATGATTATGGAACGCGGATAATGCGTTTCTATTGTGCAGCAACGCCCCGTGTCGAAGACACAACATCCTATTAACCCCACACGCCATAGTGTGGGGCTCGACACACCAGCCATAATGTGGGGCCCGACACAAGAGCAGCCATAGCAACCTGAGTGCTGGAGGCACGACACCTCATATACATCCATAGCTTATCTCCAGCACACCCTCCCAAGTCTATGGTCTGGCCTATCCTATACATACCTGACACCATACACGACTTCCACCGTGCAGCAGCACCTCGTGTCGAAGACACGACATCCTATTAACCCCACATGCCATAGTGTGGGGGCCGACAGCAACCTGCGTGCTGGAGGCACGACACCTCATATACATCTGTAGCGTACCTCCAGCACGCTCTGCATAGTCTACAGTCTGATAAACCCCACACAGCAGAGCTGTATGGGGTTAATAGGATACCGTGCCTTCGGCACGAGGCTGCCGCGATAGGTTGCCGCACGGGGGCCTCCGTGCACGCTACCGCGTGCGCGCCCCGACTGACAACTTTTTCGCCCCTTGCCCGTCTTGCCCGTAACGGAACAAAGGTTAGTTCTGAACCGAACGAACTGGACGCACACTATGACCGTAGTAGCGGCCGTAGTAGTAGCCCATACTGCAACTGCCCGAATTGAAGTAGAAGTCCCACGCGTAGTCCAGGTAGTCCGTGGTGAGCGAACTCGACCAGTAGTCGCCGTTGCTTCCAGCGCCGTTGAGACTGCTATTGTCGCGGTAGCCAGCGGCGGGCAGGAAGAGACTATTGCCGTTCGATGCGGTGAACAACCTTCCGTTCACGCCGTTCTGGGTCGTCCACGTATGCGTCGTGTTGTTGTAGAGTTCCTGCCATTCCTCCTTGGTGGGCATACGCCAGTCAGAGCCCCAGTTGGCTGTGGCAGCGTCGTCCTCGGGCAACAGGGTGGTCAGGTCGTCGCTTCCAGTGTATTTAGTGAAAGTGTAGCCGTCAACATATTGGTAGGTACTCCAGTTGTAGGTGTCCTTCGGCTGGGTCTCGCCCCAGGCGAAATAGTCGCCGTAGTCCTCGGGGCTGTCGGCACCCACGTTGCAGGTGGCCCACAGCAGACCGCTCGGCAGGCCGAGGTCAACATAGACATGTTCATCATTTGTTGTGGTGAAACTGAGTTGGTTGCCATAACAAAGCTGTTGGTGGCGTAGGCTCGTACATAATAGGTCGTGCTCATAGTCAGACCTGTCATATAACTGGAGAAAGAGCCTGCTCCACTGCCATTGGTAGTATGAGAGTTAGCAAGAGTCGGGCTCGGTGATGTGCTCCAACATACACCTCGAGCAGTAACAGCCAATCCTCCATCGTCAGTAATGTTGCCTCCACTGGTAGCAGCTAAACCCTGAATTTGACTAACCTCTACCGTCGTTACAGTCGGAATGCCATTCCGCGTTGTGAAGCTTACCTGCTCTCCATAGCCTGTGCCAGCTGAGGTGGTGGCGTAGGCTCTCACATAATAGGTGGTGCTTATGGTTAAACCAGTAATGCTGCTGGTGAAGCTGCCATTCCCACTGCCATTCGTGGTATGCGTATCATCAAGGGTCGGGTTCGGAGAAGTGCTCCAACACACACCACGCGCAATAACGGCCAATCCGCAGTTGTCTGTGACATTACCACCACAAGTGGCTGTTTCCCCTTGAATGTCTGTAACCTCAGCAGTGGTCACTGTCGGAATTCCATCGCGCGTGGTAAAGCTTACCTGCTCTCCATATCCCGTGCCAGCATTGGTGGTCGCGTAGGCGCGAACATAATAAGTCGTACTTATCTCCAAACCTGTAATGCCACTGGTGAAGCTGCCCTTGCCTGTGCCGTCGGTGCTGTGGCTGTCGCTCACGGTCGGGTTGGGGCTTGTGCTCCAGCAAACACCCCTTGCCGTAAAACTCAAGCCTCCATCGTCCGTAATGTTGCCGCCACTTGTGGCACTTATCGCAGTAATGCTTGTGATGCTGTCCGTTGTCAAGGTGGGAATGCCGTCACGAGTAGTAAAGCTCTTCTGGTCACCATACACCGTGCCATTCGGAGTAACAGCGTAGGCACGGACATAGTAGGTGGTTGCAATGTTAAGGCCAGTCATCGAAACGGAGAATGTGCCCACGCCGCTTTCTGCTTCTTCATAGAAGTCGTCGTTGGTCGTGGGATTCTCATGCGTGGCCCAGCAAAGGCCTTTCACGAGGATGTAGGTGCCCATCAGTAGTGGCTACCTCACCGCCCCCTATAGCCGAGATGGCGGTAATGAACTGAGGCGTGTCGGTGGTTACCACAACCTGCTGGGATGGTTGTTGCGCATTGAAGGTCAAAAAGACGAGCATGGTGCGGCTAGAATAGTACAAATAACCGTACCCAGGGTAAAACTTCTGAGTGCCTCCCAACCAGCCGCCTTCAATGTATTCAAAATAATCAAACTGCGACTCGATGACATCGCCTTCCGCAGGGGTAAACGAACCCATCGCGGTCGCAAAGTCCACAGTGTCTGTACTTAGATAGCTAATCCAGGTCCATCCTGGCATCAAAGGAATTGTAACTTGCTGAGCTTTAAGGTTCGTGCCAGCCGCCATCATCGCGGCAAGACAGGCAATAACGATAAATGCTTTCTTCATAACGTTAATGTTTAAATGTTTGACATTTCATTTTTTCTCGGTCGCCGCATGGCTACGGCCACAGAAAGTTAGGGAAAAAACGTCAATGGGGATTGGTGAAAGGCAAAGGAAAAGGCGAGCCGGCAGAAACGGCGAACCCCT
>ONKQ01000039.1 GCA_900318465.1 uncultured Bacteroidales bacterium | reverse complement strand
CCTCGGACATCCAACCCTTCGTCCTCCCCCCTCGTCCTTAGCGGGTGCAAAAGTACAACCTTTTTCCTTACCCGCAATGACTTTTCGAAAATATTTTTCCTAAACTTAACCAAATATTTGATAATCAAAGAGAAAAAATTTCAAAGCAAAAAGAAAAACATCACAAATTGCACCTTGTATTATATATATCACTAACTTTGGCAGGCAATTTCAGAACCATGAAACGAAGAAAAACCGGAATAATAGCAATTTTGGCCACCTTCATAATAGGTATGGCGATACTTTATTTGATTGGTCCCATCGCAGGCCCCATGCCACTTTGGATGTCAATACTCCCCCCGTTGGTCGCCATTATGATGGCATTTATATCGAAAGAAGTGCTATCATCGCTTTTTATAGGTGTCTTTACTGGCACGTTCATTATGGCGTTGTTTGGCGGACAAGCCCCCGCTACGGCATTGGGAAGCGGCCTTCTGCGAACCGTCGACACCTACATCGTCGGCTCATTGACCGACCAAGACCATGTGCTCATCATCGTTTTCACCCTTATGATTGGCGGAATGGTTCGCATCATCACTACCAACGGCGGGATGCAAGGCATTATCGGATGGCTTTCAAGGAAAGCAAGAGGACCACGGTCGGGACAACTAATGACTTTCTTCATGGATCTTTGCATCTTTTTTGACGACTACTCTAATACTTTGGTAGTAGGCAACACGATGCGCCCCATCGCCGACAGACTGAAAGTATCACGAGAGAAATTGGCTTACATCATCGATTCCACTTCGGCACCCGTGGCGGCTGTGGCTTTCATCACCACTTGGATTGGTGCCGAACTAAGTTACATCCAAGACGGCATCAACATCATAGGTCTCGACTCTTCGGCATATTCGGTATTCATCAATTCTTTGGCTTACAGCTTTTATCCTTTCCTAACCCTAAGCTTCGTTTTGATGATTATCCTAAGCAAGCGCGATTTCGGCCCGATGCTGAAAGCTGAACGAAAAGCACAAGCTGTGGCAACTGCCAACTCAACAACGGCCCACGACAACAAAGTGAAAAACCACGCCATCGACGCTTTGATTCCTTTAGCCGTACTGATTTTAGGCACTATTGGAGGCCTGTTGGCTACGGGATACAACGCATCGGTTTGGGGTCATACAGAACTGGGATTCTTCTCCAAACTATCAACGACCATCGGTGAAGCCAATTCCTATATTGCACTGCTTTGGGCTTCACTGTTGTCATTGCTCACCTCGATCATTATCACGCTTGCTCGGGGAACAATAAAATTGGGTAAAATCATGGGAGAAATGGTGGAGGGATTCAAATCAATGTTCAACGCCGTGTTGATTCTCACTATGGCTTGGTCTATCGCCTTGGTCACCAAAGACATGCACACGGCAGAATTTGTTTCGAATCTGCTACTGCAATGGTCGCTGTCACCAGTATTGGTACCTGCACTTACATTTATTTTGGCCGCATTAATCGGTTTCTCGACCGGCACCTCATGGGGTACAATGGCCATCCTCTATCCGCTTATCCTTCCAGCTTCGTGGCTCTTGTGCCAGCAAAACGGCCTGACGACAGATGCCACCATGCCTTTGTTCTACAATGTGGTGGCCTCGGTGATGGCAGGAGCCGTAATGGGCGACCACTGTTCTCCCATCTCAGACACGACCATCATGAGCTCGCTCTCAAGCCAATGCGACCATTTGCAGCACGTCAGCACACAGATGCCATACGCCCTGACCGTGGGTACGACTGCCTTGTTGTTTGGCGTTCTGCCCTCAGCCCTCGGTATTCCTTCGTGGGTGGCGTTCCTTATTGCTTTCGCGGTGTTGGGGTTGATTGTACGGTTTGTTGGAAAGAAGATATAAAGAAAATGGCCGCCTCCAACGAGACAGCCATTTTCTTTTTCAGCATTTCCAATGCGCTGCTTATTCCTTCACCTCGGCCTCGGCAGGGGCTTCAGCTACAGGAGCGGCTTCCTTCTTGCCACGGCCACGGCGAGTGGTCTTGGCCTTGGCAGCCTTCTTGTCCTCACGAGTGTAAACCTCGTTGTAGTCCACAAGCTCCATCATGGCCATCTCAGCGGCATCGCCAAGACGGTTTTCAGGCATACGGATGATGCGAGTGTAACCGCCCGGACGGTTGGCCACCTTAGGTCCGACTTCGCGGAACAGCTCGGTCACAGCGTATTTGTTCTGCAAGTAGCTGAACACAACGCGGCGGTTGCTGCTGCCATCCTCGGTAGTGGCGTTGTTTTCGGGCTTCGCCTTGGTAATCAGGGGTTCCACATACATACGCAAAGCCTTGGCCTTGGCCGTGGTGGTAATAATGCGTTTGTTGAGAATCAGCGAGTTAGCCATATTGGAGAGCATAGCCTTACGGTGAGCGCTCTTTCTTCCTAAGTGATTGAATTTCTTATTGTGTCTCATCTTGATTATTCCTTATCCAATTTATATTTACTGACATTCATACCGAACTCGAGGCCGCGGCTTCTGACCAATTCATCCAGCTCAGTGAGCGACTTCTTACCGAAGTTGCGGAACTTGAGCAGGTCTGCTTTGTTGAAGGCGACAAGTTCGCCAAGCGTTTCAACCTCGGCAGCCTTCAGGCAATTAAGCGCGCGCACGGAGAGATCCATGTCGACGAGCTTGGTCTTGAGAAGCTGACGGATGTGCAACGAACTCTCATCAAACTCTTCGGTGACGGTTTTCTCTTCGGGAACGAGATTGATGTTCTCGTCGGAAAACAGCATGAAGTGATAGATAAGAATCTTTGCGGCTTCTTTCAAAGCGTCCTTGGGGTTGATGGAGCCATCGGTGTCGATTTCGATGACGAGCTTTTCGTAGTCGGTCTTCTGCTCAACACGCCAGTTTTCCACTTTGTAGCTCACATTGCGGATAGGCGTGTAGATGGAGTCGATGGCGATGGTGTCGACGGGGGCATCCAGCACCTTGTTCTCGTCGGCAGGCACATATCCCCTACCCTTATTGATGGTGAGGTCGATATTGAGCTTGACGGTGGGTTCGAGGTTGCAGATGACGAGGTCGGGGTTGAGGACTTGGAAGGAGCAGAGGTACTTGTTGATGTCGCCAGCCTTGAACTGCTCTTGTCCGGTGATGGTGAAGCTAACCTTCTCCTGCGTCTCGGTAGGAACAAGTTGCTTGAGGCGCACCTGCTTGAAGTTCAGCACCATGTCGGCGACGTCTTCGATAACGCCGTCGATGGAAGCGAACTCATGGCTGACTCCGTCGATACGGATGGAAGTGATGGCGAAACCTTCGAGCGACGAAAGCAGGATCCTTCTCAACGCATTGCCAATAGTGATGCCGAAACCTGGCTCAAGAGGTCGAAACTCGAAAACGCCTTTGGTGTCGGAGCCTTCAACCATGATAACCTCTTCAGGTTTTTGAAACGCTAATATTGCCATATTCTTATTATTTACCAGGTTAACAATCAACTATTACTTGGAGTACAATTCAACGATGAGCTGTTCGTTGATGTTTTCCGGAATCTCTTCGCGGTTGGGGTAGTTGAGGAACTTGCCGTTCATCTTCTCGCCATCCCATTCGAGCCAAGCGAATTTGCCTCCGCTGCGGCCTTCGAGGGAGTTGGTGACGACCTCGAGGCTCTTCGACTTCTCGCGAACACCGACGACGTCGCCGATTTTAACGAGATAGGAAGGAATGCTGAGGACGTTGCCGTTGACAACGATGTGACGGTGGTTGACTAACTGGCGGGCGGCGGCGCGGGTAGGTGCGATGCCGAGGCGGTAGACGACGTTGTCGAGACGCGACTCAAGGAGCTGCATCAGGATAAGGCCGGTGACGCCTTCCTTGCGGCGGGCCAGATCGAAAGTCTTACGGAATTGTCTTTCAAGGACTCCGTAAGTATATTTAGCTTTTTGTTTCTCCTGAAGTTGGATGCCGTATTCCGAGACTTTCTTTCTTCTCTTGTTGGCGCCGTGCATCCCGGGAGGATAGTTTTTCTTTTCGAAGTACTTGTCGGAGCCGTAGATGGGTTCTCCGAACTTGCGTGCAATCTTCGTTCTTGGACCTGTATATCTTGCCATAATTCTACAATTTTAATTTGTTCAACTTACACTCTTCTACGTTTTGGAGGACGGCAGCCATTGTGCGGCAGCGGGGTGACGTCGATGATTTCGGTCACTTCAACGCCCATCGAGTGGATGGCACGGATGGCGGATTCACGTCCTGCGCCAGGTCCCTTAACATAAACTTTAACTTTGCGTAATCCCAAGTCATAGGCAGTCTTGGCACATTCTTCAGCGGCCATCTGTGCGGCATAAGGAGTGTTCTTCTTCGATCCCTTGAAGCCCATCTTACCGGCTGATGCCCAAGAAATGACTTGTCCTTCGTTGTTGGTCAGCGAGACAATGATGTTGTTGAAAGAAGCCTTCACGAAAGCCATTCCGTTCGCTTCGATCTTCACAACACGTTTCTTTGTGACTTTGTTGGTCTTTGCCATTTTTTTTGATGTGTGATTTTTGTGATTAGATATGATCCAACTACCTCATCGATTACTTGGTAGCTTTCTTCTTGTTGGCCACAGTCTTCTTGCGACCCTTACGGGTGCGAGCGTTGTTCTTCGTGCTCTGTCCGCGGACGGGCAGGCCAGCACGGTGACGGATGCCTCTGTAGCAACCGATATCCATCAAACGCTTAATGTTCATCTGAACTTCACCGCGCAGCTCACCTTCGGTCTTGTACTGCTCAGCGATGATGTCACGGACGGTCTTCTGCTCGTCGTCGGTCCAGTCCTGCACCTTCTTGGCGGGCTCAACACCAGCCTTGCTCAGGATTTCCTTCGACAGCGACCTGCCGATGCCGTAAATGTAGGTTAACGAGATTTCTCCGGCTTTGTTGCTCGGGATATCTACACCAGCGATTCTTGCCATAATTTATCTTATTGCTTAATGTTTAATGATTTCACTTCGATTAACCCTGACGCTGATTCTCCTTCGGGTTTTTCTTGTTGATAACGTACACTCTGCCCTTGCGCTTCACGATGATGCAGTCGGCAGATCTTTTCTTGACTGATGCTTGAACTTTCATTTCGATATTCGTTTTTGCTTTATGTCCTAACTCTTGTATCTGAAGGTGATACGGCCTTTCGTCAAATCATAAGGAGACATTTCCAACTTGACCTTGTCGCCGGGCAGTATCTTGATGTAGTGCATACGCATCTTGCCCGAAATGGTGGCGATAATCACCAAACCGTTCTCAAGTTCGACGCGAAACATGGCGTTACCCAACGCTTCGACCACGGTGCCTTCTTGTTCTATTGACATTTGTTTTACCATACTTTTCTATCTTTCAAATACTTGTTGTTCGTTGTTGTCTTCTGTTCCTCGCTTCGGGCGACCCGAATTTTTCGGGCTGCAAAAGTAGCAATTCTTTTCCAAACGGAGGTTGTTTTTTTGGGATTTTCTTCATCCTCACCGTTTTGGCCTTTGACTTCGGGGAACTTCCGGCCTCAACAGACCGAAAGTTTCCCAAAGACTAAGGAGTTTGCTTGTTAAGCAAAGAACTGATTTTCAATTACATTCTGCCAATGCGCCCCTTGATACGCCCCGTCTTGGTCAAGCCGTCGTAGTGGTGCATCAGGAGGTGGCTCTCAATCTGCTGCAACGTGTCGAGCACAACACCGACAAGAATCAGCAGCGATGTTCCGCCGTAGAAGTGGCTGAACGCGGAGCTTACACCCATGAGCGACACAATGGCGGGCATGATGGCCACGAGACCGAGGAAGATGGAACCGGGAAGGGTGATGCGCGACATGATGGTATCGAGGTACTCGGCGGTCTTCTTGCCAGGCTTCACGCCAGGAATGAAACCACCGTTCTTCTTGATGTCTTCAGCCATTTGGTTGGTGTTCATCGTCACAGCCGTATAGAAATAGGTGAAGGCGATGATCATGACGAAGAACACTAAGTTGTACCAGAAACCGTTCACGTTGGTGAAGGCAGCGGCAAATCCCGTCAAGGCCTCTGACTGCCTGAAACCAGCGATGGTGATGGGCAGGAACATGATAGCCTGAGCGAAGATGATAGGCATAACGCCAGCGGCATTCACTTTCAGCGGGATGTATTGGCGGACACCACCGTACTGGCGGTTGCCAACCACACGCTTGGCATACTGTACCGGAATCTTGCGGGTGCCTTGCACGAGGGCAATCGTTCCAACCATGACGAAGAAGAGGACGATAAGCTCAATAACGAGCCACAACATTCCAACTCCGCCTTGGGCAAAACGAGCGGCACACTCGCCAGCGAAGGCACCGGGCAGACGGGCGATGATACCTATCATGATGATGAGGGAGATACCATTGCCGATGCCACGGTCGGTGATCTTCTCACCGAGCCACATGATGAACAGGGTACCAGCGACGAGCAAGACGACCGACGAGAACCAGAAGAAGAAGCCTGGATTCGACACGTTGGGGTCGAAGGGCGTCACAGCCTGATTGGGCAGTTGCACGAGCACGTTCTTGATGTAACCAGGAGCCTGGATGATGACAATGATGACCGTCAGGTAACGCATGATTTGGTTCAGCTTCTTACGGCCGCTCTCACCTTCTTTTTGCAGGCGCTGGAAGTAAGGCACTGCCATGCCAAGCAATTGGATGATGATGGATGCGGTGATGTAAGGCATGATACCCAAGGCAAAGACGGATGCATTGCCGAAGGCGCCGCCCGAGAACATGTTGAGCAAACCAAGCAGACCTTGCGAGCTACTATTGCGCAAAGCTGACAGCTGATTTGGGTCGATGCCTGGGATGACCACGAAGGATCCGAAGCGGTAGACCAAGATGATGAGGATGGTAAACAGAATGCGTTTGCGCAGTTCCTCAATCTTGAAGATGTTCCTTATGGTTTCTATCAGTCTGTTCATTTCGTCTCGTATTTTTCGCAGGTTCCACCGGCGGCCTCAATCATCTCTTTGGCCTTGGCAGAATAAGCGTGGGCTTTAACATCCAGTTTTGCAGTCAGTTCACCCTTGGCAAGGATCTTGACGAGTTCCTTCTTGTGGGTGACTCCTTGTTCGACGAGCACTTCAGGAGTGATCACCGAAACGCCTTTGTCAGCAAGTTTCTGCAAAGTGGAGAGGTTAACCGGGCAATACTCAACGCGATTGAAGTTCTTGAAACCGAACTTGGGGACCAAACGCTGGAGAGGCATCTGACCGCCTTGGAAGCCGATCTTGCTCTTGTTGCCAGAGCGGGACTTTGCGCCCTTGTGACCGCGCGTTGACGTGCCGCCTCTTCCTGAGCCTTGGCCACGACCTAATCTTTTCTTTTCCTTTGTAGAACCTTTTGCTGGTTTGAGATTACTTAAATCCATGATAATGCTGATTTTGTGGGTTCAACAATTAAATTTCTTCGATCTTGAGCAGGTGCTGGATCTTGTAGACCATGCCGGCCATGCTGGGGTCGTCCATGTCGACTTCAACTGAGCGGTGCATCTTCTTCAAACCGAGTGAACGTAACGTGTCTTTTTGGTCTTGTGGTCTTCCGATACCACTTCTGACTTGGGTGATTCTTACTTTCTTCATCTCTCAAAAGTTTTATCCGTTAAACACAGTATCCAAATCCACGCCTCTAAGCTGGGCGACGGTATAGGCATCGCGCATGTGCGTGAGGGCATCGAAGGTAGCCTTCACCACCGAGTGGGGGTTGGACGAGCCTTTCGATTTTGCCAACACGTTTTTCACGCCAACGCTTTCGAGCACGGCACGCATGGCACCGCCAGCGATGACGCCGGTACCAGGAGTAGCGGGCTGGATGTAGACTCTTGCTCCGCTGTACTTGCCATATTGCTCGTGGGGCAGTGTGCCGTTGAGCACCGGAACCTTAACGAGGTTCTTCTTGGCATCCTCGACACCCTTTTGGATGGCGGCAGTGGCTTCCTTGGCCTTGCCAAGGCCGTAGCCCACCACACCGTTCTCATTGCCAACGACTACCAGAGCCGCGAAAGTGAAGGTACGACCGCCTTTGGTCACCTTGGTGACGCGGTTGATGCTAACGAGGCGTTCCTTGAACTCGATCTCGCTAGACTTGACTCTTTTTACATTAACTTCTGCCATGACAATTAGAATTTTAATCCACCGTTACGAGCTGCGTCGGCCAGCGACTTCACTCTACCATGATACAAATAACCATTGCGGTCGAACACCACCGTGGTGATACCGACGGCCTTGGCCTTTTCGGCGATCAGGGCGCCCACCTTTGCGGCTTGCTCAACCTTAGTGATCTTTTCGTTCTCGATGCCATTCTCGCGAGAGCTGGCGGCAGCCAAGGTCTTGCCGACCTCATCGTCAATCAGCTGCACATAGATTTGCTTGTTGCTTCTAAAGACAGACATGCGCGGGCGGGCAGCAGTGCCGGAAATCTTCCTTCTGATGCTCTTCTTGATGAACTGTCTTCTCTCTTCTTTAGTTTTTGCCATTTTCTTACTGAGGTATTAATGTTTACTTACCGGCAGCCTTGCCAGCCTTACGTCTCAGGACTTCGCCCTGGAACTTGATACCCTTACCCTTATAAGGTTCAGGCTTACGCATCGAGCGGATCTTTGCGGCCACCTGACCAAGAAGTTGTTTGTCGTACGAACGCATCTTCAGAATGGGGTTCTTACCTCTTTCGTTGATGGTTTCGATTTTGATCTCCGGAGGCATCTCCATGAAGACGTTGTGGGAGAATCCGAGTGCCATTTCGAGGATTTGTCCCTTGGCTTCGGCCTTGTAGCCGACACCGACAAATTCCTGAACGGTTTCGAAGCCTTCGCTCACGCCCTTCACCATGTTGGCGATGAGGGCGCGATAAAGTCCGTGCATGGCGCCTGGCTTGCCGGCGGTAGTAGCCTCGTTGGGCTTCACGTGCAAATGGCCGTCTTCCATCTCGAGGATGACGCTGTCGCCGAACTTCTGCGAAAGTTCACCTAACTTACCTTTAACTGTGATGACACCGTCTTTGATGTCGACCGTTACGCCTGCGGGGATGGCGATAGGCATTTTACCAATTCTTGACATAATACTATCTCCTATCCTTTTGATTAACTGACGTAACAAATCACTTCACCGCCGATGTGGAGCTTGCGGGCTTCCTTGTCGGTCATCACGCCCTGCGAGGTGGAGATGACGGCAATGCCGAGGCCGTTCATCACACGTGGCAGGTTCTCACTGTCTGCATACCTTCTCAGGCCAGGACGCGAAACGCGGTCGATGGTCGTGATGGCGGGCAGTTTGGTCACAGGATGGTACTTCAAGGCGATCTTGATGACATTCTGTGATTTCTTTTCGCCTTCCTCGAACTTGTAGTTCAGGATATAACCCTTCTCGAAGAGAATCTTGGTGATAGCCTTCTTCATGTTGGAGGCAGGGATTTCAACGATTCTATGCCTTGCGCTGTTCGCATTGCGAATGCGGGTCAAGTAATCTGCTATGGGGTCTGTATTCATCTTTCTGTCTGCTTAATGTTTACCAACTAGCTTTCTTAACGCCCGGGATCAGGCCTTTGAGGGCCATTTCGCGGAAATCGATACGGGAGATGCCGAACTGGCGCATGTAGCCTTTCGGGCGGCCGCTCAGCTTGCAGCGGTTGTGCAGGCGGACGGGGCTCGAGTTCTTCGGCAGTTTCTGCAATCCCTCGTAGTCGCCGGCGGCTTTCAGGGCCGCACGTTTCTCAGCGTACTTCGCGACCATTTTCGCTCTTTTGCGCTCACGCGCTTTCATTGACTCTTTTGCCATGGTTTACTTTTTTTGATTTTGGAAGGGAAGACCAAATTTCTTCAACAAAGCCATGGCCTCTTGGTCGGTCTTGGCTGACGTGACGAAGGTGATGTTCATACCGTTCATCTTCACGACCTTTTCGATGTCGATTTCGGGGAAGATGATTTGTTCGGTGATGCCGAAGCTGTAGTTGCCGCGGCCGTCAAAGCCTTTGTCGCTGATACCCCTGAAGTCGCGGACACGCGGCAGGGCCACGCAGACCAAGCGTTCGAGAAACTCGTACATCTTGTCGCCGCGCAGCGTCACGTGGACGCCGATGGGGTTGCCACGGCGCAGCTTGAAGTTGCTGACGTCGTGTCGGGAGATGGTCGGTACGGCTTTCTGACCGGTCCGTGGAACCTGCATCACGCTCTTGTAGTGGAATTCTTCCATCAATGCAGGCACGATTTCACTCTTGTATTGTCCTCTAAGTCTGGGTTGATAGTTCATTTTACTTTAAGATTTCACCAGTTTTCTTTGAATAACGGACCAGTTTGCCCGTGCTTTCGTCAATCTTACGTCCAATGCGTGAGGGTTTGCCGTCTTTGCCGACCACCATCAGGTTGGAGATGTGGATAGGGGCTTCTTGCTTGATGATGCCACCTTGGGGATGCTCGGTGTTGGGGCGGGTGTGCTTCGAGATGATCCTGACGCCTTCGACGACGGCGCGGTTGTTCTTCACGTCAACTCTCAACACTTTGCCTTGCTTACCTTTGTCGTTGCCTGAAAGGACCAGAACAGTATCGCCTTTCTTTACGTGTAACTTACTCATTGTCTTTCGGTTTTTAAGATTAGAATTACAACACTTCCGGAGCGAGCGAAACTATTTTCATGAATTGCTTTTCACGCAACTCTCTGGCCACAGGGCCAAAGATACGGGTGCCGATGAGTTCGCCGGCCTGGTTGAGCAGGACGCAGGCGTTGTCATCGAAACGGATGTAGGAGCCGTCGGCGCGACGGGTTTCCTTCTTGGTGCGGACTACGACTGCCTTCGAGACGGTGCCTTTCTTGACGTTGCCGCTCGGGATGGCACTCTTGACGGTGACGACGATGATGTCGCCCGTGTGGGCGTAGCGCTTCTTGGTGCCGCCTAACACGCGGATGCAGAGGACTTCCTTTGCGCCGCTATTGTCGGCTACTGCGAGTCTGGTTTCCTGTTGTATCATATTACTTAGCCCTTTCGATAATTTCTACTAATCTCCAACGTTTTCTCTTGCTCAGCGGACGGGTTTCCATGATGCGCACGGTATCGCCGATGTTGCATTCTTCTTTCTCGTCATGAGCCATGAAACGGCTCGTCTTCTTGATGAACTTGCCGTAGATCGGGTGTTTTTCACGACGTTCGATCTCCACGACGATGGATTTCTGCATCTTGTTGCTGACCACCACGCCGATTCTCTCTTTTCTGAGATTTCTCTTGATTTCTTCCATTTCTGTCGTCGTTTAAGTTATTTGATTCCTTCGAGTTCGCGTCTCCTCAGTTCGGTGAGGTAACGGGCAATGTTCTTGCGGGTGTTGCGGATCTGGTTGGGGTTCTCCAACGGCGACACCACATTGTTGAGTCTCATTTTCACGAGCTGTTCGCGGGTCTGCTCAAGCTTTTCCTGCAGGTCGGCGGTGCTCATTTCTCTGATGGATTCCTTGTTTTTCATTGTTCTTTACCTCCAACGTTTATTCGACGTAATCTCTTCTTACCACAAACTTCGTGGCCACGGGGAGCTTCTGCGCGGCGAGGCGGAGAGCTTCCTTGGCGACTGCCAACGGCACACCATCAGCTTCGAACAGCATGTGGCCGGGCGTGACACGAGCTACAAAGTATTCCGGATCACCCTTACCTTTACCCATACGGACATCAAGAGGCTTCTTGGTGATGGGTTTGTCGGGGAATATCCTGATCCAAATCTGGCCTTCACGTTTCATGTAACGCGTGACGGCTTGACGGGCGGCCTCAATCTGGCGGGCGGTAATCCACGCCTCTTCCAAGGTCTTGATGCCAAAGGAACCGAAGGCAATCTGGTGGCCGCGGAACGCGTTGCCCTTCATCTTGCCTTTCTGTGGCCTTCTGTATTTCTGTCTTTTAGGTTGTAACATTTTCTGTCAACTTTTAAGGTTTACACAATCATTTACGTTTTCCTTCGCCACGGCGGGGTCCACGGCCTGCGGGGCGCGGGGCTCCGACCGGCTTCTTCGCGGGAGCCGCAACGCTGGTGGGCACCAGTTCGGGCTTGCCATAGATTTCACCTTTGCAGATCCAGACCTTCACGCCCAGACGTCCGTACGAAGTGTGGGCTTCAACCAAGGAATAGTCGATGTCGGCGCGCAGCGTGTGCAGCGGGATACGGCCTTCCTTGTAGGCTTCGGAGCGGGCGATTTCGGCACCACCCACGCGGCCCGAGATGAGGATCTTGATGCCTTCGGCGCCCATGCGCATTGTGCCTTGGGCTGCGGTCTTGATGGCGCGGCGATACGACACGCGGCCTTCAATCTGCTTGGCGATGCCGCTGGCAACGATGTAAGCGTCGAGTTCAGGTCTCTTGATTTCGTTGATGTTGATTTGGATGTCCTTGCCGGTGAGTTTCACCAGTTCTTTCTTCAGCTTGTCAACTTCCTCGCCTCCCTTGCCGATGATCATGCCGGGGCGGGCTGTGAAAATGGTGACAGTGACATATTTCAAGGAACGTTCGATGGCGATCTTTGAAATGCCAGCCTTGCCGAGACGGGCGTTCAGATACTTGCGGATCTTGTCGTCCTCCACGAGCTTGGCTGAAAAGTCTTTTCCGCCATACCAGTTGGAATCCCATCCTTTGATGATTCCCAACCTAAGACCTATAGGATTAGTTTTTTGTCCCATTATTTAAACTTTTTATTCTCCAATTATTCTTCGTTAGCGATTCTGCTGTCAACAATGATTGTGACGTGGTTCGAGCGCTTGCGGATGTGGAAGGCGCGACCGTGAGGGGCGGCTTGGATACGCTTCAGTGTGCGGCCTTCGTCGACCCAAATCTCTTTCACGTAGAGGTTGCTTTCCTCGACGCGCTTTCCTTCGTTCTTGGCTTCCCAGTTGGCGATGGCCGAGCGAAGCAGCTTGTAGACCGGCTTCGCGGCATGCTTGGTCGAATACTGCAGCGAGTGCAGGGCGATCTCAACCTTCTGTCCTCTGATCATGTCGGCCACGAGGCGCATCTTGAAAGGCGATGTCGGGACATCGTTCAGGCGCGCGATGGCGACAGTCTTGCGAGCTTCTTTCAAAGCTTCTGCTCTTTTATGTTTTCTTGCTCCCATGGTTACCTAAGTTTTACTTGTTACCTTTATCTTTGTTACCGGCATGACCTCTGAAGATACGGGTCGGGGCAAATTCACCGAGCTTATGGCCCACCATGTTCTCAGTCACGTAGACGGGGATGAACTTGTTGCCATTGTGGACGGCGATGGTCTGACCGACGAAATCAGGAGAAATCATCGATGCTCTCGACCATGTCTTGATAACGGTCTTCTTGCCGCTTTCGACGTTTTCCATCACTCTCTGCTGGAGTTTGTAGTGGATATACGGTCCTTTTTTTAATGATCTACTCATAGTGTTATGCGATTTTCCTGATTAGTTTACTTCTTTCTTCTGTCGATGATGTACTTGTTGGAAGCAGCCTTCGGCGAGCGGGTCTTGTAGCCCTTTGCCGGCAAGCCCTTGCGTGAGCGCGGGTGACCGCCAGAGGCACGACCTTCACCACCGCCCATCGGGTGGTCGACCGGGTTCATGACAACACCACGGTTGTGCGGGCGGCGACCAAGCCAGCGGCTACGGCCAGCCTTACCTGACTTCTCGAGGTTGTGGTCGGCGTTCGAAACGCTACCGATAGTGGCTTTGCAAGCCTGAAGAATCATACGGGTTTCGCCTGAGGGCATACGCAGGATGGCGTACTTGCCGTCGCGGCTCATCAGCTGGGCATAGCTGCCGGCGCTGCGGGCCATCTTGGCGCCTTGGCCAGGACGAAGCTCGATGTTGTGGATGATGGTACCGAACGGAATCTCGCTCAGGTAGAGGGTGTTGCCCACATTGGGCTGGATGCCCTTGCCAGAGAGGATCTCCTGACCGACCTTGAGGCCAGCGGGGGCAATGATGTAACGCTTCTCGCCGTCCTTGTAGAACACGAGGGCGATACGCGCCGTGCGGTTGGGATCGTATTCAATGGTCTTCACAACGCCCGGAACACCGTCCTTGTCGCGTTTGAAGTCAATGATTCTGTATTGTCTCTTGTGGCCGCCGCCTCTGTAGCGCACGGTCATCTCACCACTGCTGTTACGGCCGCCAGTGCTCTTCTTGGGTCTCAACAGGGACTTTTCAGGGCGGTCGGTCGTAATTTCGTCGAAAGCGCTGATAACCTTAAAGCGCTGACCGGGTGTCGTAGGTTTATATTTCTTTAAAGCCATGATCAGATATTGCTAAAAAAGTCAATTGTATCACCTTCCTTCAAAGTCACGACAGCCTTCTTGAAAGCGGGTCTGCGTCCGGTGACGACACCAGCCTTCGTGTAGCGCGACTTCTTCTTTCCTTGATAGTTCATCGTGTTGACGGCCTCAACCTTCACATCATAAAGCTTTTCGACGGCTTTCTTGATCTCGATCTTGTTGGCGTTCTTGTCAACAATGAATGCGTACTTGTTCAGCTTCTCGCTGATTGCGGTCATCTTTTCAGTAATGACGGGTTTCTTTATGATAATCATCTCTTTTCGTGTTTTAATAGTTAAACATTATCCAAGAATCTCATCGACAGGCTTCAGTGCGCTCTCGGTGAAGAAAATGTTCTTGGCTTTCAGAATATCATAAGTGTTCAGGTTGCGGGCCAAAGCCACCTCGGTGCGTTGGATGTTCCTTGCGGACAACACGACGTTCTTGTTGGGCTCAGCAAACACGAAGAGGTTGCGTTTGCCGTTCACCTTGAAGGAGTCGAGCACCTTGACCATTTGCTTGGTCTTGATGGCGTCGAAGTTGAAATCCTCAACCACGCGGATAGCGCCGTCGGTGATTTTGCTCGACAGAGCCGACTTGCGGGCCAAAACCTTGACCTTCTTGTTCAGTTTGAAACTATAGTCGCGCGGCTTGGGGCCAAACACACGACCGCCGCCTCTCAGCAGGGGCGAGTTGATGTCGCCACGACGAGCGCCACCGGTGCCCTTCTGACGGAAGAGCTTGCGGGTGCTGCCCGAAATCTCGCTGCGTTCCTTTGACTTGCTCGTACCTTGACGTTGGTCGGCAAGATACTGTCTCACTGCCAGATACATGACATGCTCGTTGGGTTCGATGCCGTAAATGTCGTCGTTCAGCTGAACCTTGCGGCCTGTATCTTCGCCTTTGATGTTATAGACTGTTAACTCCATCTCTCAATCATTAAGTATCCATTCTTGTGGCCCGGAACGGCGCCTTTCACCACTAACAAATTCTTTTCAGGGACGATCTTCATGATTTGCAGGTTCGTCACCTTCACTTTATGGTTACCCATTTGTCCGGCCATGCGCAAGCCCTTGAACACTCTTGAGGGGTAAGCGCAAGCACCGATAGAACCCGGCTTTCTCAAACGGTTGTGCTGGCCGTGAGTAGCCTGACCGACGCCATTGAAATGATGGCGTTTCACCACGCCCTGGAAGCCTTTACCTTTGCTGATGCCGCTGACATCAACAAACTCACCTTCCATGAACACATCGACGGTAAGCGTTTCGCCCAAATGTTTTCTGTGGCCTTCTTCGAAACGCGAGAACTCGCGCACCAGTTTCTTCGGGGTCGTACCGGCCTTGGCAAAGTGACCTTGCTCGGCCTTAGAGGTGTTCTTCACCTTCTTTTCGTCGAAACCTAACTGGATTGCGCTGTAGCCGTCCTTCTCTACTGTTCTGACTTGGGTGACGACGCAGGGACCTGCCTCGATGACGGTCACCGGAACGAACTTGCCGGCTTCGTCATAGATGTTCGTCATCCCAATCTTTTTTCCTAGTAATCCTGACATGCTGTCTTGCTTTTAATTGTTTGTACTAGATAGGTTTAATTACAATTTGATTTCTACTTCCACACCGCTGGGGAGCTCCAGCTTCATCAGTGCGTCGATTGTCTGCGAGGTCGAGTTGTAGATGTCGAGCAAGCGCTTGTAGGTCGAAAGCTCGAACTGCTCTCTTGACTTCTTGTGGACAAAGGTCGAACGCAAGACCGTGTAGATCTTCTTGTTGGTCGGCAACGGAATGGGACCGCTGACGATAGCTCCAGTCGCCTTGATGGTTTTAACGATCTTCTCGGCTGACTTGTCAACCAAGTTGTGGTCGTGCGACTTCAGTTTAATTCTAATTCTCTGGCTCACAATAATTATGTTTATTGAATTGTTTGCTTAAATGAATAATAGTCCTTTTGCCTTTTTGATCACCACGTCGGCAAGGGCTTCAGGCACGGGGGCGTAGTGGCTCAACTCCATGTTGAAGGTGGCGCGGCCCGAGGTCAGCGAACGCAGCGAGGTGATGTAACCGAACATCTCCGCCAGCGGCACGTCTGCCTTGATGACCTGGAAACCAATGTCAGCGATGACTTCACGCAATATTGATCTTTTCTTGTTCAAATCGCCCGTGACGTCACCGAGGTACTCGTCGGGGCAATGGATTTCAACTCTCATGACGGGCTCCATCAGGATGGCACCGGCCTTGAGGCCAGCCTCCTTGAAGGCGATGTGGGCAGCGGTCTCAAACGAGAGCGCGTCACTATCGACAGGATGGAACGAACCGTCGGTAAGGGTCACTTTCAGGTTCTCGACCGGGAAACCGGCCAGCACGCCATTGGTCAAGGCTCCCTTGAAGCCTTTCTCCGTGGCTTGGATGAACTCGCGAGGGATGACGCCACCCTTCACTTCGTCGACAAACTGCAGTCCCTGCACGCCGTCTTCGGCGGGACCCATAGTGAACTCGATATCGGCAAACTTACCCTTTCCACCGGTCTGTTTTTTATAGACTTCACGATGCTGAATTGTTTGAGTAAAGGCTTCCTTGTATGCGACCTGCGGACGGCCGGAGTTGACTTCAACGCCAAACTCTCTCTTGAGGCGGTCCATGATGATGTCAAGGTGTAGTTCGCCCATACCTGACAGTATGGTTTGTCCCGAGTTTTCGTCGGTGTGCACAAACAGCGTGGGATCCTCCTCGACCAACTTGGCCAAGGACTGATCGAGTTTGTCTAAGTCTGCAGTGACTTTAGGCTCAACGGCAATATTCACCACCGGCTCGGGGAACTTGATGTTCTCAAGCACAAGTGGCTTGTTTTCAACAGTCAACGTGTCGCCCGTGCGGATGAGCTTGAAACCGACAGCGGCACCAATGTCGCCAGCCGAAATCTCATCGAGTGGGTTTTGCTTGTTGGCATGCATCTGAACAATCTTGGCGATGCGTTCGCGCTTGCCAGTCGACACGTTGAGTACCATATCGCCGGCTTTCAACGTTCCGGAATAGACACGGAAGAAACAGAGACGACCGACAAAGGGGTCGGTGGCAATCTTGAACGCCAAGGCGCAGAAAGGCTCCTTGGGGTCGGCTTTGCGCACTTCCTCTTGCTCGGTCTTCGGATTGATACCCTTCACATGGTCGATGTCAAGCGGGCTGGGCAGGTAGTTGACGATGGCGTCAAGCAGGGGCTGCACACCCTTGTTCTTGAACGACGAGCCACAAAGCACGGGGCAAATGCGCAGGTCAAGCGTTGCCTTGCGGATTTGCGCGATGAGTTCGGCTTCGGTGATGCTGTCGGGGTCTTCCAAATACTTTTCGAACAAGGTCTCATCGTCTTCGACGGCCCCCTCGATGAGGTTGGTGCGATATTCAGCAACCATGTCCTTCATGTCCTCAGGGATTTCGATTTCGTCGTAAACTGAGCCGTTGTCCTGTTCTTCCCAAGCGTAGGCCTTATTCTTGAGCAGGTCAACCACGCCGATGAAGTCGTCTTCGGCACCGATGGGCAATTGGATGGCAACGGGATTGGCGTGGAGCCTCTCCTTGATTTGATCCATTACCTTAAAGAAATCGGCACCTGCGCGATCCATCTTGTTGACGTAGCAGATGCGGGGAACGTTGTACTTGTTGGCCTGATGCCACACGGTTTCCGACTGAGGCTCGACACCGCCGACAGCGCAGAAGATGGCGATGGCGCCATCCAACACGCGCAGTGAACGTTCCACCTCGACGGTGAAATCGACGTGGCCGGGGGTATCTATGATATTAATTTTATAGGCCTCATCATTAAGGTGCCAGAACACCGTTGTTGCAGCGGAGGTAATGGTGATGCCACGCTCCTGCTCCTGAACCATCCAATCCATGGTGGCTGCGCCGTCGTGAACCTCACCTATCTTATGACTACGTCCGGTGTAATACAGAATACGCTCCGTCGTCGTCGTCTTACCGGCATCGATGTGTGCCATGATGCCGATGTTGCGCGTGAGGCTAAGCGGGTTCATATTTCCTTGGACGTTTTGCATAATTCGTTGTCTCTTCTTCTATTATTAGAATCTGAAGTGCGAGAATGCCTTGTTGGCATCTGCCATTCTGTGGATCTCTTCTTTTCTCTTGAATGCAGAACCTTCTTCCTTGTAAGCTGCCATGATTTCCGAAGCGAGCTTCAGGGCCATCGATTTCTCGTGACGTTTGCGGGCGTAGCCAATCAGGTTCTTCATACCGATGCTCTGCTTACGCGAGGGACGGATCTCTGAAGGAATCTGGAAGGTGGCACCACCAATACGACGGCTTCTTACTTCCACTTGAGGGGTAACGTTGGCCAAAGCCTTCTTCCACACCTCAACTGGATTTTCGTTGAGCTTACTTTCAACGATGTCCATTGCTTCGTAGAAAATCTGATAAGCCAAATTCTTCTTGCCCTCAAGCATGATGTTGTTCACGAACTTCGTGACTTGCACATCACCGTACTTCGGGTCGGGAAGGATAATTCTCTTCTTTGGTTTAGCTTTTCTCATGTCTTTAAGTCTTTCTGTTTTGACTAATCGTTATTTCTTTGCGGCTGTTTGTTTGGGTCGTTTAGCACCGTACTTCGACCTGCGTTGGCGGCGGCCATCAACACCAGAGGTATCCAAAGCACCTCTGATGATGTGATAACGCACACCCGGCAAATCCTTAACACGACCTCCTCTGATCATAACAATGCTGTGTTCCTGCAAGTTGTGACCCTCACCGGGGATGTAGGCGTTGACCTCCTTTTGGTTGGTCAGACGAACCCTGGCAACCTTACGCATAGCTGAGTTAGGCTTCTTGGGGGTCGTCGTGTAAACACGCACGCACACACCGCGACGTTGCGGACTGGCATCCAATGCAGGCGACTTGCTCTTGTCGATCAATTTCTGGCGCCCTTTGCGCACTAATTGTTGAATAGTCGGCATTTTTGATTTGTTAGTTAATTAGTTAGTTATTTAATCCGTTGTAATGGAATTAGTTACAAACTCATACCAAACTGGCCGAGGGCGCACTTTTCAAGATGTAGTCAGGGAAACATGGTAAGCCACTGACGGCTTAGAAGTCTATAAAACCCACTCCGTGACAATTTTTACGCTTGATTTTGGTGTCACTTCGTGTAGAAACCTATTACGTTTAACTTATCAGGTTCCTTAACTATATCATTTTCAAGGGCAAGCCCTCATTCAATTCAGCGGGTGCAAAAGTACAACAATTTTCTGAACTGGCAATCATTTTTCTCATTTTTTTCAACAACTCATGTCAACAATTCACTACATCACTGATTGTCAAATGATTAAATATTGAAAAATATCACATTTTTACAATAAAAAACGTCTTTTTTGACTTTTTTCAGCCAAAAAAGACGCCATTTTCAGGATAAAAACCCGCATTAATACTTCACGAAACGGTCTTCACCATTGCTCAAACCGAGCAATTCGCTGCGTCCGAAGAGGAGGAACACCTTATGGTTCCAAATGAGTTCCCAAAGGATGCGGCTCACTTGCACCTGCTCCTCGGGGGCCAGCTCTTCACTGGTGATGATTACGCCCTCGGTCTTTTTTACCTTGTTTTCCTGAAAGGCGATCTGGATAAGCTGGTAGCAAAGGTTGACGAAGGTGATGCCGGTAGTGTGGTCGCGGCTGTCCATAATCATGTTGATTCTGTCTCTCATTTCCTCTGCGTTGTAGAGGAGGTGTACGGGATTTGCGTCGTAATTCATATCTGTTCTGTTTTGATTGATGGTGCAAATATAGGGAATTTCTCATAACGCGCAACTTTTTTTCTTACCTTTATTAATATAGCACCGCCAATTTCGTACCTTTGCACCCGCAAACAGAAGCAAAATGGTTATCGAGTTAATCATCCATTGGGCACTTGGAGTAGTGGCGTTTTTCTCGCTTTGGGCGATTTTGCTCAAGGTTATTAAACGGATTAGCGAGAGAAAAGAAAAGCGAAAAGCAGAAAACTAAGACCAGAACTTTTGAATTTTTAATTTTAAATCTTTGAATATTAAATCATCATTAAATACTTGAATATGAAATACGACATCATCGTTATCGGCAGCGGCCCCGGGGGCTATGTGGCTGCCATCAGAGCATCACAACTTGGCAAGAAAGTGGCCGTGGTCGAGAAGGCCGAAGTGGGCGGTATCTGCCTCAACTGGGGCTGCATCCCCACCAAAGCTTTGCTGAAAAGCGCACAGGTCTACACTTATATTAATCACGCCGAGAACTACGGTATCAAGGTGGAAGGCGAAGTGAAACCCGACATGGAAGCCGTCGTGGCACGTAGCCGCGGCGTGGCCGACACCATGAGCAAGGGCGTGCAATACCTCTTCAAGAAAAACAACGTGGAAGTCATTGCCGGCTACGGCAAGCTGACTGCCGACAAACAGGTGGAAGTGACCGATGCCGAAAGCAATGTCACCCTTTATGAAGCCGACGACATTATTTTGGCTACGGGTTCGAGAGTGCGCGAACTGCCAGCCCTTCCCATCGACGGCAAGAAAATTATCGGCTACCGTCAGGCATTGGTCTTGGACAAACTGCCCGAAAGCATGGTGGTGGTTGGTTCGGGTGCTATTGGTTCGGAATTCGCCTTCTTCTTTACCTCAATGGGTGTAAAGGTCACATTGGTGGAATTTTTGCCAAACGTTGTCCCGAATGAAGACGAGGAAGTTTCCAAGCAAGTGGAACGTGCCTTCAAGAAACTGAAGATGACGGTGATGACCGAAGCCTCGGTGACGCACGTCGACACCACTGGCGAGAAGTGCGTGTGTACCATCGCCACCAAGAAGGGCGAGAAGACCGTGGAGGCCGACATCGTTCTCAGCGCCGTGGGCGTTCAGACCAACATCGACAACCTCGGCCTTGAGGAACTTGGAATCAATACTGAACGCGGAAAGATTAATGTCGACGAATGGTACCGTACCAATGTGCCGGGCATCTATGCCATCGGCGACATCGTACACGGTCCAGCATTAGCACACAAGGCCGACCACGAAGCCATCATCTGCGTGGAAAAGCTTTGCGGCCTGAATCCCAAGCCGCTGAACTACGCCAACATCCCCGGCTGCACCTACACCACGCCCGAAATCGCCTCCGTCGGCTTGAGTGAGGCCAAGGCCATCGCTGCGGGCTATGAGGTGAAAATCGGCAAGTTCCCCTTCACCGCTTCGGGCAAGGCCACCGCTGCCGGCAACCGCGACGGCTTCATCAAGGTCGTCTTCGATGCAAAGACCGGCGACTGGCTTGGCTGCCACATGGTCGGCGACAATGTGACTGAAATGGTGGCCTCGGCTGTGCTATGCCGCGAGCTGGGCGCCAAGGGCGAGGATATTATTCATGCTGTGTTCCCCCACCCCACCATGTCGGAAGGCATTATGGAAGCGGCGGCGGCAGCATTTAACGAATGTGTGCACCTTTAATTAATGCGGAATACGGAATGATGAATGCGGAATATCGCGATGCGACGCTGGGCTTTGCACCTATTCCGCATTCCGAATTCATAATTCCGAATTTAGATTACCATGGAAATCATAGAGACAAAAATCAAAGACTTGTTGGTCATCAAACCGGATGTTTTTTCGGACGAGCGTGGCTATTTCTTTGAGAGTTACAATAAGGAGCGTTTCGCTGAGCATGGCTTGGAGATGAATTTCGTGCAAGACAACGAGTCGCAGTCGATGAAGGGTGTGTTGCGTGGTTTGCATTTCCAAAAACCTCCTTTCGCACAAGGCAAATTGGTGCGCGTGGTGAAGGGTGCCGTGATGGATGTGGCCGTCGACATAAGAAAAGGCTCACCCACCTACGGACAATGGGAGTCGGTCATCCTGACTGAAGCAAACAAATTCATGTACTGGATTCCTGAAGGTTTCGCACACGGATTCGTCTGTTTGGAGGACCATTCGGTGTTCACTTACAAGTGCACCAATGTCTACAACAAAGCCTCAGAAGGCAGCATCCGTTGGAACGACCCCGACTTGAACATCAAATGGGACATCGAAAACCCGATTCTTTCTGAAAAGGACAAGGTTTCGCCGATGTTCAAGGACTTTGTCACGCCGTTTTGATTCACTAGTGAGGTATAAGCCATAAGCTGTAAGCTAAGTTGCTGCCGAGCTAACAGCTAACGGCTAAAAGCTAAAAGCCAATCTTGAAATAATAAAATCTTGAAATTTGAAATTTGCGATATGAGAACAAGAAACATTCTCTTGGCCTGCGGCATGGCTATTATATTAATAGGTGTGACCGCAGCCATCACCTTATTGCCAGCCCAATCCAACGAAGAGCAGTTGGAAGAATACGAGGGAACGGAACGTGAATACCTTGCTTTCGACCGCATCGACCATATCGCGCACGACATCGAACTGCCTGAAACAATGGAGTTTTGCGGCGAGGAAGTGCCGTTGCACCTGTTCTATGTCCGCGAGCGGTTGGAAAGGGAACTATTGATCAACACATATAGGCACTCCACCACCTTATTGCAGTTGAAGCGCACTACGCGATGGTTCCCCGTCATGGAACCCATCATGGAGCAATACGGTCTGCCTGAGGATTTCAAGTATTTGGCCATGATTGAGAGCGAACTGACCAATGCCGTTTCGCCTTCAAAAGCAGTCGGTTTTTGGCAATTTTTAGAAGGCACTGGAAAGGAATACAACCTCGAAATCAACAGAGAGGTGGATATGCGCTACAATGTTGAAAAAGAAACCGTTGCGGCCTGCAAGTATTTGAAGGATTCCTACCGAAAGTTCGGCAGTTGGATCTCAGCGGCAGCAGCTTTCAACTGCGGCAATGGACGCATTTCAAGGACGATGGACGACCAGCGTGTGGATTCCTATTTCGACATGTTGCTGCCCGAGGAGACGCAACGCTATGTTTACCGTATTCTTGCCTTGAAACTCATCACCGAAAACCCCGAAAAATACGGCTTCCAAATCGGGGACAACGGCTGGTACCGTCCCTACGAATACAAGACCGTCACCGTCACTGAGTCGATTCACAATTTGATGGATTTCGCCTTTGAGCAAGGGACGAATTACAAAATGCTGAAGTATTTCAACCCTTGGCTACGCTCGAACTCATTGACAGTTTCGGCGGGAAAAAGTTACGATATAAAAATCCCGACGGGGAAATATGCGGAGACACACAAACCAATGAGGAACGTTGATGAATAAGTTTTCTGAAGATAAAGAACTACAGATTTTAGGGGCGAGGGAGAACAACCTGAAAAACATCGACCTCTCAATGCCTCGGAATGCCCTCGTGGTGGTCACGGGGATCAGCGGAAGCGGCAAGTCGTCGTTGGCCTTCGACACGATTTATGCCGAGGGACAACGCCGCTACATGGAGAGCTTCTCGGCCTACGCGCGACAGTTCATCGGCAACATGGAACGCCCCGATGTGGATAAGATTACGGGCTTGAGCCCCGTCATCAGCATCGAGCAGAAGTCGGTGAACAAAAACCCGCGCTCGACGGTGGGCACCATCACGGAAATCTATGACTTCCTGCGCCTTTTATATGCCCGCATCGGCGAGGCTTATTCCTACAACACGGGCGAGCGCATGGTGCGCTACACCGAAGAGCAAATCACCGACTTGATCCTCAAGGAGTTCGACGGCAAGAGAATCAACATTTTAGCCCCGACCGTGCGAGGCAGAAAAGGCCATTACCGCGAGTTGTTCGAACATATCCGTCAAGCGGGATTCACCCGTGTGCGCGTGGACGGCGAGATGCGCGAAATCGAGTTCGGGATGATGGTGGACCGCTACAAGACACACGACATCGAAATCGTCATCGACCGCATCGAGGTTCACGAAGACGGACTCAGCCGTATCAAAAAATCAGTTCAGACAGCTTTCCGCTATGGCAAGGGATTACTCATGGTCTTAGTTAATGAGGAGGTAGGAAGTAGGAAGGAGGAGGTAGGAAGGAGGAGGTATGAAGGAGAATCTGTGAGGGAGGAGGTAAAGGGCGCGGCAGCCACCTCAAACCTCATACCTCAAACCTCATACCTCAAACCTCATACCTCAAACCTTAGATATTTCAGCCGATTACTGATGTGCCCCTCCACAGGCCTCTCCTATGAAGACCCCGAACCCAACACCTTCTCGTTCAATTCGCCTTACGGGGCTTGCCCCAAGTGTAACGGCTTGGGCGAAATCGCGGTGGTCGATAAGGAAAAACTGATTCCCAACCCCAATTTGAGCCTCCGCAAGGGCGGTCTGGCTCCGGCGGGCGAATACAAGGCCGGCAGCTGGATTTTCAAGCAGTTGGAGGCCATCGGGCTGAAATACGGCTACACCTTGGACACGCCACTTAAGGACTTCTCCGACGAGGCCTTGGACGTGATCCTCTACGGCACCAACGAAACCTTCGAGGTGAAGCGCGAAACCCTCGGCGTCACCTCGACCTTCAAAATCAACTTCGAGGGCATCATCAACTTCATCGAGGAGCAGAACAACGAGGAGGCTTCGGCGGCCATCGCACGGTGGGCAGGCTCGTTCATGAACCATGTGAGTTGTCCCGTTTGCGGCGGCACGAGGCTCAAAAAGGAGTCGCAATGGTTCCGCATCGACGGGAAAAACATCGCCGAGGTGGCCAACATGGACACGCTCAGCCTCGGAAAGTGGATTGACGAACTTCCTGCAAAACTCACTGAAAGACAAAACGATATAGCCAAGGAAATCTTGCGCGAAATCCACAAGCGCGTGCATTTCCTCTTGGACATCGGCATCGATTACCTGAACATGAACCGTCCGGCGGCATCGCTTTCGGGCGGCGAGGCGCAACGCATCCGCTTGGCCACCCAAATCGGGTCGCAACTGACGGGCGTGTTGTATATCTTGGACGAGCCGAGCATCGGCCTGCACCAGCGCGACAACCAACGCCTCATCGAGTCGCTGAAGGAATTGCGCGACATCGGCAACTCGGTCATCGTCGTCGAGCACGACAAGGACACCATGCTCAACGCGGATTACCTCGTGGATATTGGTCCGGGCGCGGGTCGGCACGGCGGCGAGGTGGTCTTTGCCGGCACACCTGCCGAAATCAAGAACGGCCACTCCATCACCTGCGACTACCTCAACGGCCTGCGCCAAATCGAGGTGCCGAAAACGCGCCGCAAGCCCTTGGAAGGCGACTACCTTATCATAAAAGGTGCAAAAGGCCACAACCTGAAAAGCGTGGACTTGCGGTTGCCCCTCGGCGTGATGGTCTGCGTGACGGGCGTGAGCGGATCGGGCAAGAGCACCTTAATCAATGAGACCCTCTCGCCTATTTTGAGCCAAAAGTTCTACCGCTCCGTAAAAGAGCCGCTACCCTACGACAGCATCGAAGGCTTGGAGAAAATCGACAAAATCATCCAAATCGACCAAGCCCCGATTGGACGAACACCGCGCTCGAACCCAGCCACTTACACTAAGGTTTTCGACGACATCCGCAAACTCTACGGCGAGTTGCCCGAGTCGAAAATCAGGAATTACAAGGCGGGGCGTTTCTCGTTCAACGTGAAAGGCGGTCGCTGCGAGGCCTGCAAAGGCGCGGGCGTGCGCGTCATCGAAATGAACTTCCTGCCCGACGTGACGGTGCTTTGCGAGGAATGTCAAGGCAAACGCTACAACCGCGAGACCTTAGAGGTGCGCTACAAAGGCAAATCGATCAACGACGTGCTGAACATGACCATCAACGAGGCGGTGGAGTTTTTCGAGAACATCCCAAGCATCGTGCAGAAAATCAGGACTTTGAAGGATGTCGGCTTGGGCTATCTCACCCTCGGACAGGCCTCCACCACCATCAGCGGCGGCGAGGCGCAGCGCGTGAAATTGGCCACCGAACTCGCCAAGCGCGACACGGGCAAGACGCTCTACGTCCTCGACGAACCCACCACAGGCCTGCATTTCGAGGACATCAAGGTGCTGATGAACGTGCTGAACAAGTTGGTCGAAAAAGGCAACACCGTCCTCATCATTGAGCACAACATGGACGTCATCAAAATGGCCGACTGGATCATCGACATGGGTCCCGAAGGCGGCGAGCGCGGCGGACAAATCGTTTGCGAAGGCACGCCGGAGGAAGTGGCGCAGTGCGCCGAAAGTTACACGGGAAAATATTTGAAGGATGAACTGAATTCCGTTTTATAATTGTTCCTTGAGAAACGCTATCAGTTTCTGCGTGGCGCGGCCACGGTGACTGATGGCATTTTTCACTTCGTGGCCCAGTTCTGCAAAGGTCTGGTCATAACCGTCGGGCTGGAATATTGGATCATAGCCGAAACCTTCTGTACCACGTTGCGTTTCAGTGATTTGTCCATCGCATCGACCTTCAAAGAGATAGAATTTCCCGTTGAGGTTCAAGGCAATAGCAGTGCGGAACGCCGCCTTACGGTTGGTTTGGCCTTTCATCGCAGTTAGCATCTTGTTCACATTGTCCTGATAGCTACAATGCTCACCCGCATATCGCGCCGAATACACGCCAGGAGCACCACCCAAGGTTTCTACTTCAAGGCCCGTATCGTCGGCGAAACAGTCCACGTGGAACTTGTTCGTCACAAAGTCCGCCTTGATTTTTGCGTTGCCTTCGATGGTGTCGGCATCCTCAATGATTTCCTCATGGCAGCCAATATCTTCGAGGCTCAGCACCTCATAAAGGCCTTCCATGATTTCGCGCATCTCGCGCAGTTTATTTTTGTTATTTGTCGCAAATACTATCTGTTTCATTCTTTAATCTTTTTGTCGTTTCACGCCATTGCGTGGAAAAACGACGAAACAATCCAAACAATTAGGTTTTAACGCTTCGCTTGCAATGAGGCAAAGCGTGTACTTAGTTTAAACTCCAATCAATAGGCGTGATGCCATGATTCTCCAAATATCTGTTCGTTTGCGAGAAATGGTGGCAACCGAAGAAGCCACGGCTTGCGGAAAGTGGAGACGGGTGTACCGATTTCAAAATCAAGTGTTTAAACGGGTCAATCAAGGCTTGCTTGGCGATGGCGTAGTTGCCCCAAAGGATGAATACAAGGTGTTCCCGTTGTTCCGACAAGGCGCGGATGGCCGCATCAGTGAACTGTTCCCAGCCGTGATGCGAGTGCGAAGCCGCCTGTCCAGCCCTCACTGTCAGTGAAGCGTTGAGCAGCAACACACCCTCTCGCGCCCACTTCTCAAGATTTCCAGAACGCGGAATGGCCATGCCGACATCGTCATGCAATTCCTTGAAAATGTTTTGCAAGCTCGGCGGAAATGGAACGCCATCGGGCACCGAAAATGAAAGGCCATGCGCTTGGCCAGGGCCATGATATGGGTCTTGGCCGAGAATCACAACCTTCACCTTATCAAAAGGCGTAAGATTGAACGCGTTGAAAATCAATGGCCCAGGAGGAAAAACGGCATATTGCCGTTTCTCGTTGACGAGGAATGACTTGAGGTCGGAGAAATACGGTGCCTCAAACTGCGGTTGCAGCACTTGGTACCAACTTTCATCGATGTCGGGTTTTCGGATTTGCATGACTCAAAAAATTTCCGCAAAGATAGGATAATAATTCCAATAAAATTCCGTTAATTTGCAAACCAAATTTCATTCAAATGAAGAGAAGAGTTGCCATCGCATTGCTAATCGCCTTTGTATCAGGCATTATCATGACATCTTGCGGATCAAACAAGAGCTGCCCGGCCTACGGCGAATCGCAAAAATACGTAAAAGAGACGCGCTATTAACGCACCTATGCATCGGGAGCCATGAATGCTCACTTGAGGTCCGTGTTGCGTATCGCTATGCTCACGCTTTTCGGAGCGTATGCTTTTTTATTGGATGCGCAAGAGATTGACATTCAATCCGATGACGGCAAGCCTCTTGAGGAGCGAATCGTCTACAGCCACCAAAATACAACCCATTTGGCTATCCATTCGCAGGGGTTTGGTGCGGGCTTCGAGATAGGACGCATCAGAACCATCAATCGCACAACCCACTGGGAGGCAGAAGTCATTTCACTTCACGCCTTGAAAGAAATCAAAACCGTAAACGTATCGACTTATTACACAAAGCCTTATATTTACGGAAAACTCAACAGTGCCTATGTCGTCCGTTTCGGATATGGTGAAGAGCGACGCATCTATGGCAAGCCGTATTGGGGCGGCGTGGAAACCCGCTGGACCTACGCTGGTGGAGCTTCTTTGGCCTTGCTGAAACCCTATTATTACTATGTTGTCGTATATGCGCCAACCAGCACAGGTTATGAAGAAATCGTTGAAGAACAGACCTTTGACCAAAAAGACCAATGGGTTGACATTGTCGGCAAAGCTTCCTTTACGAAGGGCCTCAATCAGACCAAACTCTCGCCAGGCGTTTATGCTTCAATAGGGCTCAGTTTCGAGTTTGGTCGATCGCGCACCCATGTGCAAGCCGTCAACGTGAAAGCTATCGCCGAGGGTTTCCCTTTAGGCGCTCCAATCATGGACGGGCAGCGCAATCCTTGGCTCTATCTCACACTGCATCTCTCCTACAGCTGGGGGTCGCGTTTCAACAAGTACTGACTTGCGGCCCAATGCTTTTTATTCCTATTTTTGCCAAAACTTTCCATCCATGAAAAAAATATTCATTTTTATCAGCTGTATCTTTCTGACTGTATGCGGATTGGCACAAAATATCCACATCCTTCCCACCCCACAACAAGTGAAAACCCATGAAGGCCAATTCATTTGGGACAACGATGTAGTTTTAGCTTACGATGCCTCCGACACCGAAATCAGCCAAATTGTGACCATGTTACGGAAAGACCTTGACCAAATCAACGGCAAGCCGCTGCAATTTGCGAGAGGCACCGTCAAGGGCAAACACTTCATCGAACTCATCAAGACCGACCACCTCGGCATCAGCGAAAACGAGGACCAAGCCTACCGCCTGACCATCAATCCTAACTTTGTGAGAATGGAAGCCACAACCAACACGGGACTTTTCTACGCCACGCAAAGCCTCAAACAACTCTACCGATACGCCTTCCTGCAAAGCAAGGGAAACGAGATCGCCCTCCCCTGCATGACCATCACCGACTGGCCCAACTTCAAGATTCGCGCTTGGCAAGACGACATCAGCCGAGGACCCATCGTCAGTATGGATTATTTGAAGCGCCTCATCCCGCAAATGGCTGAGTGCAAGCTCAATGCGTTCTCGCTCTACACCGAACACACCTTCAAGACCCAATGCCACCCCGACATTGCCCCCACCGACGCCTTCACTGCCGAGGAAATCAAGGAATTGGAGGAGTTTTGCAGGCCGTATCACATCCAAATCATTGGCAATCAGCAATGTTTTGGGCATTTTGAGGAGATTCTATGCAACCCGTTCTACAGCCATTTGGCCGACACAAAATGGAACCTCAACCCCGCCAAAGAGGAAACCTATCAATTCCTCGAAGACCATCTTCGCGAGGTAGCAAATGCCTACAAGTCACCCTATTTCAACATCAATTGCGACGAAACCGAAAGCCTTGGCCAAGGCTATGCCAAAGCATACGTTGATTCCATCGGCGCTGAAAAGGTTTATTACCAGCATATTAACCGCGTCAATCGGATGCTTCGCCCCTATCGCAAGCGTGTGATGATGTGGGGCGACATTGCCGACCAGCACCCCGAAATCCTTGAGAATTTGGATGACGACATTTTCCTCATCGCGTGGAGTTATGTGGACAAAAACGATTTCGACGACTTCCTGAAACCTTACAAAGAATCGGGGCGGAGTTTTTTCGTCGCGCCTGGCGTGAGCCTTTCGGAACGGGTTTGGCCTAAGCATTACGAGTTCAGAAAGAACATCAGCAACCTTTGCCGCGACGGTTACAAAAACGGTGCTTTGGGTGTCATCAACACCTGCTGGGATGACTTTGGCGAGTCGTTGATTAACAGTGCGTTATATGGATTGGCTCTGGGTGCTGAGATGAGCTGGAATGCGGTTTCCACCGATGAACGCAATACCGAAACCAACTTTGCCAACCATTTCTTTGGAAGCACCTCTGACACATTTATCAACTATCTTGACAGCATCTCCGAAATCTCCAAAATTGACGACATCGGTAAGTTTAGCGCATTGACTGAACATATCACTCCTTTTTACCCATCTCAAATCACTGATTCCACTAAGAAGGCCAACCAATTACTTTTTGAAAAACTGGATCGTTTAGAACTAATTGAATGGGCTACGGTCGAAAAAATCAAAAAAAACAGGGGCATGATAGACAATGCCATCTATTCGATTATGCGAATGAAATGGTGTACCCTCCGCAATATTGCGCGTTGTCAATTATACAAAACATACAATGATCCAACAGAGGAAAACGTTGATTTCAGTCAGCACATGATAAATGGATTGTTGTGGCACCTTCATCAATTAAAGAAAGAATATGTCAAAGTATGGAACATCGAAAGCCGCCCATATTGGTTGGATGTCAATTTGAAGAAATACGATGACATTGCACGCGAACTGCAACAACTTGAATATCTGCCGTTTATCGAAACCACAACCAATGAAAAAGGTCACACTGCCATTGCTTTGAAAACCATTTTCTGTGACAAGGAAATCCGTTATACCCTTGACGGAAAAGAAGTTACGCCAAATGATTCCATCTATCAAAGCCCCATCGTTTTGGAGCGGCCTTGCATCGTGAAGGCGGCTTGCTTCAATGAGGTGGGCGAGCCGATTTGCGCCGAGCGTTATTTCTGCTACCACAAGGCAATGGGACGGCTGAAACAGTTGAACAGCCCCGCAGGCAACTACCGTCCCGAATATTCCGGCGGCGGCGACAATGCCCTCGTGGATGGTACGCTCGGCGGCGACGACTACAAAGACGGACGCTGGCAAGGTTTCTACGGCACGGATGCCGACATTGAAATCGACTTGGGCACTTGGACGAAAGTTAATGCATTGAATATCGGCTTCTTGGTGAACGCCCACGACTGGATTCTGCGCCCTGACACGATACAAGTTTACGGTTCCTACAACGGGAAAGACTACACCCTGCGCGGCACCTTCCCCCTTACCACCAAAGTAACCAGCGAGGGCAATTTCACCTTCCGCGAGCGTTTTGAGATACCGATTTCCACCCGTCTGCTTCGCATCGTTGTGAAGAACCCCGGAAAACTTCCCGATGGTCTTCCCGGCGCGGGGTTTGATTCTTGGATTTTTATGGATGAAATCGTGGTGGAGTGATTAAAAGCGTCTTGTATGACTATAATTCAATTCATATTCAAAGTGTTGCGTAGCATTATTGTCACCAGAAAGTTCAACTCGAAGCACACTTTTTTCCTTAATCAAACTCTTGAAAGAAATCCGTTCTGAGCGTTGCTCACATTCAGGCAAATCCACTAATTCCCTATGCTCTTCGGCCAAAACTCGTTCACCTCTTCTACTTTTTGCAACCAACGCCACATAAATCCGTAACCCAGAAATCTTGCTTGGCCCAAGATTCTGCAAAACCATTTCCAACACACATGGAGTCTTCTCAAAAAGCAAGGCTGGCTGGGATTCAAAACGCACATCCTTAACAATCAATGCAGGAGCGGCATCACAAGGCAAGACTTCAATTCGGGCCAAAGCGACATTATCGGGAACTTGCCCAATCTTAAAATCAATCTCAGTTGTTTCCGCATAATAGTATTTCTTTCCATTGAACATAAAACCTGTCGCGTCATAATGAGGCTCACAATTCACCCCAACGGCCATGTGGTCAGGTGCCATCAACAGCACAAAATCGATGTTCATTTCATGCAAGATTGCTGCCAACAATACTGATTTATCCTCGCAATCCCCACAGCCATCTACAAGAGTCTCAACAGGATAGCGAACATACTCATCCTTCCCTTTCGACGTGGAATCATACGAATAAGGCAATGACTGAACATAAGTGAGCGCGGCCTCAACTCTATCAGTTTCAGAACTTGCTATGGCTTCCAACTTCCTCGCCAAATCCCTTACAATAGGCTTGCCACGCTCGGAAAAAACAAAACTTTTGCGATTGTCTCCGATTTGTTTCCCATCCATTTCATAACGATAAAAGTAATGGTCCCGCTCCTTCTGATAATAATCGTACAGTTCTTCCGCAACTCTGGTTTCACACACCCTTACCGTATCATTGTACAGCCAAACATGATGAACCAAATATTCACCTTCATCCAACGCAACCCATTGGGAATAAGTCAGATTGGAAACCAGCAATAGCAATACAACCAGCCAAATGTTGCGCATAATAGAATCATTTTTCCTTGATTAACGCAAAAATCGTGCTAATTGTTGCCTATGCGAATGGCCAATGGCTTGCCCTTACCGTGGATCAGCCATTGGCCATAAGCAATAAGCCATAGTTATTTTCCCCAATAATGGAAAGCCTTCACCTCTTTCAGCAACTCCTGAACAGCGGCTTCCAACTGCTCATCCTCACCCTTCGCCATCTTTTCAGGCGTGTTGCGCACTTTTAAGTCAGGCTCCAATTGTGTGTTTTCCAACCAATTGCCTTGCTCGGTGCGGTAGCCAACCACGGGCAAGCCGAAATACAGCGACGGGTCTTGCAAGGTTTCCCAAGTCACGCTCGACATAGTACCGGGAACGGGCATACCAACGAGAGTGCCCATCTTCTTGTACTTGTAGACCCACGGCGTGCCGTGCGCGTTGCTGTAATTGGCCTCGCCGATGATCATCACCGAGGGCTTGTTGTAGCGTCGCGAAGGCATCACGCAGGCCACACTGTCGTTGACGACCTGTTCGAGGTATTTCTCGCCGCTGAACAGGATTTCGATGTCCTCGTGGAGGCGACCACCGCCGTTGAAGCGCGTGTCGATGACGATGCCATCGCAAAGGTTGTACTTGCCAAGGATTTGCGAATACACGTCGCGGTAACTGGCATCGCCCATGCTGCGAATATGCACATAGCCCAATCGTCCTTTCGACATTTTTTTCACCGTTTCCTCGTTGTGCTTCACCCAACGGTCGTAAAGCAACTCATTCATCGCGCCGTGGCTGATGGGTTTCACGGTCTCGTCCCAAGTCTTGCCACCGTCGGAAATGGTCACCAAAACAGTCTTGTCGCGCTTATTGTTGAGCAGCGGATAATAGTCCATACCCTTCGTAATCTCCACGCCATCAATCTTTTCGATAATGCAACCCGCTTTCACCTTGGAGTTTTTCTTATAGAAGGGACCGCCTTCCACCACCTCATCGATTTTCAGGCCGTCGCCTTTGTAGTCGAGGTCTAAGAGAACACCAAACTCAGCCGTGGCATCGCCCTTGCTTGAGGGACGGTAGCCCGAACCCGTGTGCGACACATTCAATTCGCCCAAAATCTCGCTCAGCATTTCGCTGAAGTCGTAATTGTTGTTGATATGCGCGAGGAAAGGCTGATAGGCTTCTTTCATCATTTCGAGGTCAACGCCGTGGTGGTCTTTCATGAAGAACCGCTTCTCGGTTTGCAAAAACACATGGTTGAACATGTATTCGCGCTCGGCGGCGAGGTCGAGTTCCATGGTGGCGTCGTACTTAATTGAAGTCGACTTGCCGCCCTTGTCCACCTTTTGCAGGTTGCTGCCCGAAAGCAGGAAAATGTTGTCGCCGTTCACGGCCAAACGCGCTCCGCCTTGTCCCATCTTCTTCAACACCTTCATCGACTTTTCGCGCACGTCGAGTTCCCAGAGGTCGTAACCCTTTTCGAACGAAGTCATGAAATAGAGTTTCTCACCGTCCTTTGATAAAGCCATACCGCTCAGGTTCGACGACATCGGTGTCAAGCGGATAACGCGGTCTTGCAGGTGCTCCAAATCCACTTCTATCTTCTTGTCTTCCTTTGGTTTATCCTCTGTTTCATCCTTTTTCTCGTCTTTCTTGCCCTTTTTCTTGTCGCTCTTTTCGTCCTTTTTCGCCTCATCTTTCTTGTCGTCCTTCTTGCCTTTTTCGGTTTCCTTCAGCAGGGCGTATTCTTCTTTGCTGAGGCGGAATTTGTCATACGCTTCTTGGTTCAAGAAAGCGATGAAAGCATCCCTTTGGCTACCCCATGAGGCATGGGAACGCATACCGTATCTATCTGAATTGTATATGATTGCATTACCATCCAACACCCACTGCGGGTCATCGTCGAAGTAGGCACTCTCGGTGATGTTGTAAATCTTCTTGTCGCCATTGGCTGACACGATACCGACATCGGAATAGGGGTCACGCATGTGGGTAATCAAGGATATGGCGAACCATTTTCCGTCCGGCGACCATTCATAACCTATGCTGCCGTAATGTTGTGTGCCATCAGTGATTTGGCGCACTTCTTTGGTTGCTATGTTATAGACTTTCAGAATGTTGCGATTTTCTACAAAAGCAATCTCCTTGCCGTCGGGCGAATAGTCGGGATTGCTGCGCTCGATGCCGTCGTTGGGGAACAGCGGTTTCTCATCAATCAAAGTGGCGTATGCGAAGTTGAAGTCTTCCTTGCGCTCGATTGTGGCTTGGTAAATGTTCCAATAGCCGTCGCGCTCCGAGGCATAAACCACGGTGCGACCGTCCTTCGAGAACGAAGGGCTGCGCTCGGCCTGCGGCGTGTGCGTGATTTGCTTGGTGGTGGCGTATTCATCCACGCCCGTCACGAAGACTTCGCCGCGTGAAACGAAGGCAATCAGTTTGCCATCGCTGCTCAGGGCGAAGTTGCCCGCGCCCTTGAAATCTTGCTTCACCAACTGCTCCGTTTCTTGGTCGTTCACAATTTCAATGTTCACCTTTTGTGGCTCACTGCCAATGCGTTGCGTGTAGATTTCGCCCATGTAACCGTAGCACAACAATCCATCATTGCTCACCGAAAGGAAACGTACAGGATGGGTCTCGAAGTGCGACACTTGCTCCACCTTTTCCAAATCGTTGGCGGGTGCCTTATACACGTTGAAATTGCCATTATTGCGCTCGCTCAGGAACACAACATCCTTATAACCAGGCAAATAACAAGGGTCACGATCCTCGCCCACATTGGTTGTCAGGATGGTATGAGTCTTTTTATTGGCGTTGTAATACACGATGTCGCGGGCCACGGATGAGGTGTGGTGCTTGCGCCAAACGTTCTCGCTGCCTTTGCGGTCGTAGTATAGGAACGACTTGCCGTCCTTGTCGAACGACATGCCCGACACCGGCACGGCCACCACCTGCTCGGGGCGACCGCCTTCCACTTTCACCTTATATAATTCAGTAATCCAACCTGTGGCAAACTGGACATTCTTTGCCGACTTCTGGATCTGCGCAGTAAAATAAATCTCCTTTCCATCGGAAGAAAAAGCGCGAGGTGATTCGCCGATAGAATTTGTCGTAACACGCTGTGCCACACCACCTTCCGACGAAACCACATAGATATCAAAATTGCCGTTACGGTCAGAGGCGAAAGCTATGGATTTGCCATCTGGCGACCAAACAGGCCTGGTCTCATACGAAGGGTTAGTGGTGATTTGCAGGGCTTTTCCCCCATTCACATTCACCACATAGATGTCGCCTTTATAACAAAAGGCGATTTTGTCGCCCTGAGGCGAAATGACGTTGTAGCGCATCCACAAAGGCTGAGCCGAGAGATTGAGAGCGGCCATCAAAATGGCGCAGAGAAATAGTCTTTTCATGGCGTTTATTCTCCCAAGAGGTGTTTGAACAGGAAATTATCAATCTTGTTAAACAGGTGCATCCGGCACTCGCCGTCGCCGTATTCATAGCCGCCATAGATGCCGTGGTTCTTGTTGGGATAAATCATCAAGTCGAACTGCTTACCGTTGGAAATCATGGCCTTGATGAGTTCCATCGCGTTCTGGTAGTGGACATTATCGTCGCCGCTACCGTGGCAAAGCAGGTAGTTACCCTTGATGAGCTTGGTATTGTGTACAGGTGAGTTAAGGTCATAGCCATCGGGGTTTTCCTGCGGCGTGCGCATGAAACGCTCGGTATAGACATTGTCGTAATAGCGCCAGTTGGTCACAGGAGCCACCGAAACGGCTGTGCTGATGACATCCGCGCCCTTGGTGATGCCGTTGGCGGCCATGAAGCCTCCGTAACTCCAGCCGTAGATGCCAATTCTGCTTGCATCCACGTAGGGTTGCTTGGCCATGTACTTGGCAAGGGTAATCATGTCCTCGGTCTCGTACTTGCCGAGTTGCAGGTAAGTCATCTTCTTGAACACCTCGCCCTGCGCGCCGCTACCACGGTTGTTGATGGACACGCTGATAATGCCATGTTGGGCAAGCAGTTGCATCCACCAATAGTCGCTGTCGGCCCAGGAATTGTTCACGGTCTGATGGCCGGGACCACCGTAGACGTAAATCAGCACGGGGTATTTCTTTGCGGGGTTGAAATCGGGAGGCAGGATTTGCCAAGCATCCACATCCACTTGGGTGCCATCGGGCAATGTGAAGGCAGGGTCGCTGATTTTCAAGAGTTTCTTCTCACCGAGATTGAAGGTCTTCAGCTTCTCGGCAAACTCGTGGTTGTCCTCCAAAACGCGCACCAGCTTGCCTTTGTTGGTGTAAAGTTCAAACTGACGCGGCTGCGTGATGGAGCTATTAATATTAATAAGGTAGCTGAAGTCGTTGCTGAAACGCGCCTGGTTAGTGCCCTCGCGACCAATCACCTCGCGCATCTGACCTTTCAAATTGACAGCGTAAATCTGCCTCTCAACAGGCGATTTCTTGGCGGCTTGGAAAAACACTTCCTTGCCATTGAAGCCGTAGACCTCGGTCACGTCCCAAGGGCCGTCTGTGAGTTGCTTCACCAAAGTGCCATCAAGCAGATAGAGGTAGATATGGTTGTAGCCGCTCTTTTCGGAGGTCATCAGGAAGCTGTTACCATCGTCGAGGAAGTGCCAGTTGTCGGTGATGTCGATGTAATAGTCATTGGTCTCATCATAGAACACACGGCTCTTGCCTGTGGTGGCGTTGGCGGCCAGAATCTCCAAGTGGTTCTGATGGCGGTTGAGGCGTTGGATGGCTAACACATTGGCATCCTTCGTCCAAGCGATACGGGGCAGATAAATGTCGGTCTCCTTGCCCGTGTCCATCTTCACCGTCTTGCCAGTTTCGAGGTCATAGACATAAATGCCAACGATGGAGTTGTCCTCGCCCGCCTTGGGATATTTGAAGCTGTACCAGTCGGGATAAAGCCCTTCAAACTCTTCCATCTGGAACTCGCGTACGTTGCTCTCGTCGAACTTCATGTAGGCGATTTTCTTGCTGTCAGGCGACCAATAGAAGCCTTGCGAGAAGCTGAATTCCTCCTCATAAACCCAGTCGGGCGCACCATTAATAATATGGTTGTAGAGGCCATCGTTGGTGAATTGCTTCTCCGAACCCGTCACCAAGTCTTTGACAAACAAATTGTTGTCGCGCATAAAGGCCACCTTGGTTGCATCAGGCGAGAACGTGGCGAGACGCTGCTTGCCATTCTCCGAAAGCGGCTGCAAGGTCTTGGTCTTGAAGTCATATATATAATAGGTGGCGTGGTAAGAGTGACGATAGATGCTCTCCATATCAGTGATACACAGCATCTTGTCCTCATTGGCACTCAGCTCGTAGTTTTGCAGACCGATGGGCATGTCCTCGCCTTCCAAAACGAGGTCGCTGATGCCGAACAGGGTATTCACGAGTTTTCCTGTCTTGTAGTTGTAGATGTTGAGTTGGCCTTTCTCGAAGGAGGCGTATGACTTGCCATCCTTCATGGAATTCATGCCACGAACACTCTTGGCATAGAAGGTCGAGCGCATGTAAAGGTCTTCCAATTCGAAATTCTTTTTTTCCTGGGCCGAAGCCGAAAGCGTTCCAAAAACAAGGAACATGCTGATTAATAGGTATTTAATTTTCATAGCAAATAGATTTAATTGCACAAAGATAGAATTTTTTCAAAAAAAAGAAGAAAAAAAGTTGTCGGTTTCCCAAAAAGCCGTATTTTTGCACCCGCATTTGGGACGGTAGCTCAGTTGGTTTAGAGCGCATGCTTGACAGGCATGAGGTCACAAGTTCGATCCTTGTTCGC
>ONKQ01000036.1 GCA_900318465.1 uncultured Bacteroidales bacterium | reverse complement strand
AATCCTCATCAGGCTTTGGAACGGCTTCGACAACTACGAGGGACGCAGCACCGCGCAGACTTGGATCTATCGCGTCGCGCTCAACACGGCCATCAACCAAGACAAGAAGGAACGCCGACGCATCGAGACCGTGCCGCTGACGGTGGACATCGACCCTTACGAGGCCGACGACCCCAAGACGCAGCAAATCCGCGAACTCTACGACCGCATCTCGCGCTTAGACCTCATCGACCGAAGCCTCATCCTGCTTTGGCTCGAAGGCATCACTTACGACGAAATCGGGGCCATCATCGGCATCACGCCCAACAACGTGGGGGTGAGACTGGCGCGCATCAAGGAAAAATTGGTGAAAATGTCGAAAAACGAATGAAAGGGAATCATTATGGAAAACAATGAAAACAACAATCTGAACGAACTCGACCAACTGAAAGCGCAATACGAGACGCTAAAACAGCAGTTCGAACAACAGGAAATCGTCAATGATAGGTTGATGAAGTCGTCCATCAAGCAGGGCACGGACTTCTACAGACGCAACCGGATGAGGAGCATTATAATGTGTCCGTTGGCTGCCATTTTTGGTCTTTTAGGAATCAAATTGTGGTTTGGCAACAATCTTTCGTTAAGTCTGTTTTGGGTCGCATTTATGCTCACTTGCCTTGTCATAGAACTTGTTCTGACTCGCAAATTCCAGCGCAAAACATTGGGAAACGACGATTTGCTCGTTCTTTCGCACACCGCTCGAAGTTTCAAGAAACTTTTTTCCGTCTTTACTGTCCTGAATTATTCCACAGGACTCATTCTCGTTTGTGGCTTGTTAATGTCGTTGGTCGGCACAAACTATAATGGAGGGCCAATGATGTTGACATTTTTGGCAGTTGTTGTCGGAATGATAGTGTTGGGAATTAGTGAAGTCCGCTATAAGACAAGGCCTTGTGATGAAATTATCCGACAAATTGATGCTTCTGACAACACCATAATTAATAGGAAGATAGGCATTGACAGGAAACAAAGATGGTTCTGCGTTGCCATGCTTGTCGCATTCATCGGTCTCGACATTTGGGCATACACGATTGTCGGAACCTATCTGAAACTGCCGCCGATGTGGCGCAACGTGACCTACAAACGCCCTGACACCAAGATTCCGGCGGAGGAACAACTGTCGGTTTGGGAAGTCTATGCCGACACGGTTGTCGCACCAACCGAAGTTTCGGCGGTGACGGAAAAATGGCAACAAAATGAATCACTTGTGGTGATGAAAGGATTTGGTGACAACGAGGCACAAGTACAACTCTATGCGCTGAAAATGAATTCGCCCGAGGGACCGATTGTCAGTTCGGCACGCATTGGAGGTAAGCCAGTGGTAGAAGAAGTGGTGGCACGAGAGTCTGTTTTCAACAAAGACCAAGAGGAAAAGATTCCCGTTATCATTCGCTTGACACCCGAGGCTGGACAACTTTGGCATGACTATTTCCAAACTGGAGAGGAAATCAAGTCGTTGGACATTGCCTTGGTTGTTGATGGCATGGTGTATCATAAGACGAATTTCACGTCTTTGCATGGCGTTACTAACAAATCGTTCTCCTTCGGTTGGATATGGAGAAAAGACAAATTGGACGATTTCTGCAAGCGATTGATCCGCCAGTAGAGATGTACTACAGCATGTCTATGGTTTTGGCGGATTATCAAATCCGCCAAAATTGTTTTTCCCTATTGTGACTCAATATCGTCATCGCGGGCAATGGTTTGTGCTGCTTGTTTTTCCGGTTCTCGTCGGCAGTCCCAGAAATCAACAACATCGATACGCTCGTTCTCGATGCGGTAGATAATCTTGTTCAGTCGTGCGACCACTACGCTACGGTAGGTTTTTGGCTGGCCGGAAAGATAAGGTTCGATGGGGCCAAGATAAGAATTGACCGCAAGCAACCGTTTTGTTTCGCGGACACTTTGAATGAAATTGCGTCTGTGGTTTTTGCCGAATTCCCGTTGGATGTATCTTGCAGTTTTGTTGATTTGCTGCTGTGCAAAAGGGGTAATGATTACCTTCATGCCACTACCGCCATTTTAAGTTCTTCTTGTTCTTCTTTGTCGAGTTCTCTCTCGATTTCGTCCATTGCTTCATCAAAATCCATCCATTCTCCGTTGGCAAGTTGCTTCTCGCTTATGGCAATTCTTTCCTGAAGTTCTTCAATGGTGTATGGCCTTACATCTGTTTCTGTGAACATGGCATTTCATTTTATTTACGGCTGCAAAGTTACAAATTTTATCCCGAATTCTTGTAGCATTTCCCAACTTTCGCTGTCTAATAGGACAAAGGCTGTCCAAGAAAATTTTCAAAAAAAATCAACTTTTCCCTTGACAGTATCAAAAAAAGCCGTACTTTTGCAGTGTTCTAATAAACTATTACACTAATGCCAAACAATACAACATACAGATTTTCAGGAGAAAGCGAGAACAAGCAATTATTTTCGTCTGGATGTAACAAAAGCAGGTTTTCTGCGTATTACCATTGGCAAACAATTATTTGACACACCTAATTATTAATAACGGCCATGATACGATTGGAAAAAATAAACAAGACCTATTTTGGTGCCCAGCCCCTGCACGTGCTGAAAGGCATTGATTTGCAGGTCAATGAGGGCGAGATGGTCAGCATCATGGGGGCATCGGGATCGGGCAAGTCGACCATGCTCAACATTTTGGGCATCCTCGACAACTATGATTCGGGCAACTATTACCTCAATGGGAAACTCGTCAAAGACCTCAGCGAGAACGAGGCCGCCGACGTGCGCAACCGTACCATCGGCTTCATCTTCCAGTCGTTCAACCTCATCCCGTTCAAGACGGCGATGGAGAACGTGGCCTTGCCCTTATATTACCAAAACGTGAACCGCAAGAAACGCAACCAAATCGCTATGGAGTACTTGGAACGTTTTGGCCTGAAGGAATGGGCCGACCACTACCCTAACGAACTCTCCGGCGGACAAAAACAACGTGTCTCGATGGCCCGCGCCTTGGTGACCCAACCGAAAGTCATCCTCGCCGACGAGCCTACGGGCGCCTTGGACAGCAAGACCTCCGCCGAGGTGATGCAAATCCTCCGCGAAGTGCATGAAACGGGCATCACCATGGTCATCGTCACGCACGAAAGAGGCATTGCCCTCCGCACCGACAAGATCATCCACCTGAAGGACGGCATCATCGAGAACATCGAAATCAACAACCCCGACAGCATCGACTTCAGTAAAGAGATAAAATGAACAGATTGAGTTTAAATAATAGACGCGAGACTTTGTTTGGCTTTCAGCAATCAGCAGTCAGCTTTCAGCCTCGGTGTAACCAAGCTGATAGCTGATGGCTGACGGCTACCGATAAATAGTGTAAAAATAACAAGCAGCTACTATCATGGACTTCTGGCGCGAAATATTCATGGCCTTGAGCCGCAACAAATTGAGGACTTTCCTCACGGGATTCGCCATCTCGTGGGGCATCTTCATCCTCATTGTGCTGCTTGCGGCGGGCAATGGCATTATGAACGGCATCGGCGAAGAGTTCAGCGACCAGTCCAAAAACACCTACATGATTTATGGCGGCGAAACCTCAAAACCCTACAAGGGTCACGGCACTAACCGCTCCATCTGGTTCAATGACAAGGATATACGTTTTCTGGAAACCGAGGTAAAAGAGGTGGATCAAGTGTCGCCGTGCATTTATCAAAGTGGTTTTGCCAACTTCGGCGACAAATCGGGCAGCATCTTTGTGCAAGGCGTGAGACCTGTTTTCAAGGACATCAACAACACCAAAATGCTCGAAGGCCGCTTCATCAGCGAATTGGACGAGAAAAGCAGTGAGAAGTTCATCGTCATCGACGACAACCTGCGCAAGAAGCTTTTTGACGACGAGGTTTCCCCGCTCGGACAGTTTGTCATCGTCAGTGGCATTGCCTATAAGGTGATCGGCATCTGCGAAAGCGAAGGCCGCTCCGACGGCGGCAACGGCTACGTGCCTTTCTCCACCTTGAAGAAAATCACGAGAAAAAACTGGTACTGGATGCTGCATTTCACTGTCAAAGGCTTGGAAACCAAGGAGGAAAACGAGGCGTTCACCGAGTATCTGCGAACCCAATTGGCGCATTTGCATGAGTTTGACCCCGACGACACCTCCGCCGTTTACATCGGTAGCCGACAAGAGGGATACTTGCAAACCATGAAAATTTTCCGCACATTTGAGCTTTTCATTTGGATCATCGGCTTCGCCATGCTCATTTCGGGCATCGTGGGTGTGAGCAACATCATGCGCATCACCGTGAAGGAGCGCACCAACGAAATCGGCATCCGCAAGGCCCTCGGTGCCAAGTCGCGCTCGATCTTGGCCTCCATCGTCACCGAATCCTTGATTATCACCACCATTTTTGGCTATATCGGCATGTGGCTCGGCATGGTGGCGGCTGAAGTCGGAGGCAACGTTTTGAGCAAGGTTCAGGAAGGTAAGGAAATCTCCTTGAACATCGTCCCGAGCATCGACATCCGCATCGTGCTGATGGCAACGGCTTTGCTTATCGTCTGCGGCGTTTTGGCTGGCTTCTTCCCTGCTCGCAACGCTGTGAAAATCAAACCTATTGAAGCAATGAATTACAGATAAAACCCTGACACCATGTTCGACTTCGACGGCATACACGAGATTTGGCAGACCATCACGCGCAACAAGACCCGCAGCTTGCTGACGGCTTTCGGTGTGTTTTGGGGCATTTTCTTGCTTGTCGTGCTTTCCTCGACGGGAAACGGCTTCGAGAACGGCCTGATGCAGCAGGTGGAAGGCGTGACCCCCAACACGGCTTTCTTCTTCACCGGCGAAACCAGCGAACCTTATAAAGGCTACCAAAAAGGTCGTTCTTGGTCGATGCAAATGGCTGATTTGGAGGCCATCAAGGAAACATTCCCGTGTGTCAAAGCCATATCGCCCGAGGCCAGTGTGTGGTCGAGCGAGGACAAGAACGTGATTTACGGCAGTCGCGGCGGCAGCTTCTCCGTGAAAGGCGTGCTGCCCGAATACAACACGATCGAAAAATCGAAGATTTTGAAAGGTCGTTTCATCAACGATACCGACATCTCTGCCAACCGAAAGGTGTGCCTCTTAGGAAAGAAAGTGTATGAAACCATGTTTGAGCGAGGCGAAGACCCATTAGGTAAGATGGTCAAGGTCAACGGGATATATTTCCAAGTGGTGGGCGTGATACGTTCCTACACGGACAATGTCAACATCAATGGCTCCATCGACGAGTCGGTTATCTTGCCGTACACGACCATGCAACAAGTGTATGCCTTAGGTGACAAGATTCGTTTCTTTGCCATCGTGGCTGATGACGAGACACCCATCACCGACATCGAGGAGGACCTGAAACAGCTCATCAAGCAGCGGCACGACATTGCGCCCACTGATGAGGATGCCATCAACTCATTCAACGTGTCGGAGATTTTCAAAGCCTTCAAAGGCCTGTTTTTCGGCATCCACATCCTCATCTGGATTGTTGGCTTGGGCACGTTGATGTCAGGCATCATCGGGGTAAGCAACATTATGCTCGTAACGGTGAAAGAACGCACTCGCGAAATTGGTGTAAGGCGCGCTATCGGGGCCAAGCCCAAGGATATCATCGGTCAAGTGCTGTCGGAGAGCCTGTTGCTCACCACATTGGCGGGTCTGGTCGGTTTGTGTATCGGTGTGGGCATTATGGCGATAGTGGGTAGCATTACCGCCAATATGCCCAGCGACAACATGATGTTCCAAGAACCCTACATGAGTTTCAAAGCTGCGGTTGCGGCCACGGTTATAGTCATCATATCAGGACTTTTGGCGGGCGTTTTGCCGGCTTTGAGGGCCATTCAGATTAAGGCGATTGATGCCATTCGGGAGGAATAATTATGAAAAGAAACTACGGATTACACGGATTTTACGGATATTTCAACTTCGTTGCAGATTGGTACGGATCTGTAGAAATCCGCAGCCTTGGCTGCCAAATTTTCATATTGGCATCTGTTTAATCCGTTTAATCCGTAGTTAAAAACAGAAATCACAAAATCAACAATACCATGAAGAAATTCTTTAAAATCTTGTTTTTCATCTTGTTAGGCATAGGAGTCATTTGGACTTTCGTATATCTCTACAAGAAATCGAGGCCGCAAGAGATCGTTTATGCAATCGAGACGGCCAAAATCGACACCATCCAGAAATCGACGGTGGTGACGGGACAAATCGACCCACGCGACGAGGTGGCCATGAAGCCCCAAGTGTCGGGCATCATCTCAGAAATCCTGAAAGAGCCTGGCCAACAGGTTCAGCAAGGCGAAGTCATCGCTGTGGTGAAGGTCATCCCCGACGTGAGCAACCTCGCCGCCGCCGAGTCGCAGGTGCGCGTGGCCAAAATGAACTTGGACAACGTGGAAAAAATCTACAAGCGTCAAGAGAATATGAAGGCTAAAGGCTTGATTTCCACCGAGGAATTCGAGAAGTCGCAACTCGAATACCAGCAGGCGAAAGAGAGCTACAGCAACGCCCAAGACCAATTGAACATCATCAAGGAGGGCATCTCAAAGAGCACGGCGGGCTACAGCAACACGAAAATCAAGGCCACCATTTCGGGCATGATTCTCGACATCCCCGTGAAAGTCGGCAACTCGGTCATCAACTCCAACACCTTCAACGACGGCACCACCATCGCGACCATCGCCAACATGAAGGATATGATTTTCAAGGGCAAACTCGACGAAACCGAGGTGGGCAAAATCCACGAGGGAATGCCCATGACCTTGACTATAGGTGCCATGAACGACCGCAAGTTTGACGCTGTGTTGGAATACATTGCGCCCAAAGGCACACAGGAAAGCGGTGCCGTCTTCTTCGAGATGAAAGCCCGCGCCATCCTGCCCGACGATGTCTTCATCCGCGCCGGTTATTCCGCCAATGCCGAAATCGTATTGGACGAGGCCAAAGGTGCCGTGACTGTGCCTGAAAGTTGCATCAATTACGAGGACGGCGAACCTTTTGTGTATCGCTGCACCAAGGAAGACATTCCGCAACAATTTGAGAAACAATCCGTTAAAGTCGGCCTTTCCGACGGTGTCAACATTGTAATTACCGAAGGGCTGCAAGTCGGCGACAAAGTCCGTGGAATCGAAAAAACCGAAGAAAAATGAAACACACATTTTTGATAACGCTATTGGTTGCAACTGTTTTCACCGCCCAAGCCCAAAAAGTGTGGACGCTTGACGAATGCATTGATTACGCCATTGAACACAACCTCGACCTGCGCAAAACCCAATTAGCAAGGCAACAGGCTGAATACCAATACAAAGCAAGCAAAATCGCATGGTTGCCTACCCTGAGCGCCAATGCAGGCGAATACCTTGGCTTTGGCCAATCGCCTTCTTACACAGGCGTTTACGTTTCCGACAACTCCTCTTCAGCCTCGTTTGGCGCGAGTGTTTCCTTGCCGCTGTTTCAGGGATTGAACCTCTACAACACCGCCAAGGCCGATGCCCTGAACCTGCAAGCCTCCGAAATGGACCAGAAGGCCGCCCAACTCAACCTGAAACTCAACGTGATGGCCTTTTACATGCAGGTGCTCTACGGCAAGGAACAGGTTGAAATCGCCCGCAGGCAAGTGGAACTGTCCACCGAACAACTGCAAAAGACCCAGCAACTCTTTGAAAATGGGCGTATTGCCGAGGCTGATGTCTATGAGAGCAAAGCCCAACTCGCCACCGACCAAGCCAACCTCACCCAAGCCGAGACCAATTTGGCATTAAGCCTACTCACCTTGACCCAAGCCCTTGAAATTGAATACAGTAAAGGGTTTGAAATCAGTGAGCCAGAAGCTTTCTTTGCCAACCAAGAACAGTCCTTTGACACTCCACAAGCCACAATCGCCTTTGCATTGAAGAATCAACCTCTCATGGAAGCCGCCCGCCTACGCCTGCAAAAGAGCCATTACGACCTGAAAGCCTCAAAATCAGCGTGGTATCCCTCATTGAGTTTTTACGCCGGTTATTCCAACGGATTGTACCATTATTTCGGCGACAACTACCCCAACACGCCCATCGACGAGCAACTGAAACGCAACAGCCGTGCACAACTCGGCGTTTCGCTCAACATCCCGATTTTCAACGGAATGAAGACGAAATACCGCGTGAAGATGACCGAACTCTCCATCGCCGACCAGCAACTCAGCCTTGAGAATACGGAGAAAACCTTGCGCAAGGAAATCCAGCAAGCCTACGGCAATGCAGAAGCCGCAAAACAAAAAATGGAAGCTATGGTAAACAGCCTCGATGCCTCGCGCATCGCCTACGATTACGCCAAAGCCGGCTACGACATGGGCAAGAAGACCCTGTTGGAGCTAAACGAAAGCAAAATCCGTTACCACAAGGCCGAATCCGACTTGCTTCAAGCGCGATATGAATACCTTTACCGCTGCAAAATCATTGAGTATTACAGAAATGCGGAATAATTGCAATTCGCAATAATTCAGTTTCAACTTCGTTATTTTGTCAAACAATGAAATACCATCTTGTAAAAACAACAACCATGAAAAAGCGTATCTTTATACTCTTTGCTCTTATCGGGTGCTTTGTTATGCCCGCTTTGGCACAAAACAAAATCACGGGAACCATCGTCGAAGAAGCCAACAGCAAGGGCATTCCCTTTGTCAATGTGGGGCTGTTCCGGCAGGCCGACAGCGTCTTTGTGAGCGGTGCGGCTTCCGATGACAAAGGTCGTTTCGAGCTTTTGGCCCCCAACGGCGACTATCGCCTGCAAGTGTCGGCCATCGGCTTCCAAACCTACGAGCAAATGCTGACGGTGAAGGGCAACCAAGACCTCGGCCTGCTGAAAATGGCTGAAGGCTCCACCAAGCTCAGCGAAGTGGTGATTACCGAAAAACGTCCCTTGTTTGCCGTGGAGGGCGAAAAGACCATGTACAACGTGGCCGAAGACAACAGCATCCAGACGGGTACACTGTCCGACGCCTTGCAGAACGCTCCCGGCGTGGAGGTCGACGTGGAGGGCAACATCACCCTGCGCGGCACTTCGAGCGTTGAGGTATGGATCAACGACAAACCCTCGCACATGACTGCCGAGAACCTCAAGACCTACATCCAGACCTTGCCTGCCAACAGCATTGACCGCGTGGAAGTTATCACCAATCCCTCGGCGCGTTACGGTTCCAACGCCGATGGCATCATCAACATCGTGACCAACGCCAAAATCCAGAAAAACGAGTTCTTCAGTTTCGGCGTGAATGCCTCGACGAGTCCCTACATCGGGCCTTGGGCTTCCTACGTTTGGTCGAACGAGAAACTGACGGTGAACGCTTACGTCAATGGTGGCTATTCCGTTTGGGAAGGCCGATATTCTGTAGATCAATCTTTATTCACAGATGAAGGTGTGTTGGCCAACCACGAGATTGACTCATCGAAATACAAAAATCCAGGATACAACGCGGGCGGTTTTTTCAGCCTCGATTACGAGATTGACACGGCCAACAGCCTGAACCTCTGGCTCGGCGGATGGCCCAATTGGAGCACCCAGACCAACGACGCGTGGATGATGAGGGAAGAGTTTTTCCCCGACACTTTGTTGACCAACATACACGAAAACAGCAGGGCGCTAAGCCGCAGTTTCTTTGCCAACGGTGGCTTGTATTACCAGCATAAGTTCGATAACAAAGGCCACAATCTTTCCGTTAGCGTCAATGGCATGGGTTGGGGCTATCGCAATGCAGGTGCGATTACAAGGGAATTCACCTCACCAGTGGCATACGAAAAGGTGATGCGGCAGGACGGTGGAGATCGTTCTATTGGCGGGGAGGGCGAAATCATCTATAACCGCCCTTATTCCGAGAACGGAGAGATTTCGGTCGGCTACACGATTGGCTACGACCCTGAAAAAGAGTTCCTGTTCACCGACACCGTGTCCGACCCATATAGCACGGAACCAGATCATTGGGAAAACGACGTTTACCGTTCCTACGATGCCAAGTTCAGCAACCTGAACAACGAGGCTTTCATCACCGTGCAGCACAAGTTTGGCGGCTTTACGATAAAGCCTGGTGTGCGTTTCGTCAGCGAATTGGTGAGCGGGAAATACCTCTCCAATTTCCCTAACGATACGACCGATTACGATTTCAGCAAGCATTTCTTCAGCGTCAGACCTTCGATTCACCTTTCATACAGAACCGAGTCGATGCACAACTTCAAGTTGAGTTACACGATGCGCATTGCCGCTCCTAATGCCGAGCAGTTGAGCAAATTCCCCATGTATCACGAAGATGATTACAGCACAGGCAACCCCGACTTGGACCGCGTTTATACCCAATCCGTTGAGGCAGGCTGGACCAAGTATTGGAACAGTTTCGGTTCCGTTGGCCTAACAGCTTACTATCGAGGCAAGACCAACGAAATCAACACGATATCCTTGTCGAAATACCATTGGCTCTACAATCGAGTGGTACAGTATTCATATCCCGTCAACGTGGGCAAGAGCCACAACACAGGCTTGGAGGCCAATGTGATGTATCGTCCGAGCGGCTTCTTCAACTTGCGTTTCTACGCCAACCTTTACGATTCTTACATTTATACGGAATACAACGGGAAACCTTACGAGTCTGATATGTGGTCGTACAGTTTCCGCCTCAATATGTGGGCCAAACTTTGGAACAAACTTGAAGTGACGGCTTCGGGTTATTACAGTTCACCGACCCAATCGCTGTTCAGCGAGCGTCACGCCCGCTATGGCATCAATGCCGGCCTTCGCGCCGACTTCTTTGACCGTAAACTTTCGGTGTTCGTCAACGCCAACGACATCTTCAATTGGAACAGTTGGGGCAGCACGAACTACAGCCCGTATGTGGAGTCCATCTCCAATTCCAAGTACAACAGCCGCAGCGTCGCCGTCGGCGTGACGTTCCGTTTCGGCAAGATGGAATTGGAGCAGATGGCCCGCCAAGGCGAGGGCGAGTCAGGCACCGCCCCTCAGGGGATGGGGGGGGTGTAGGTTATGCCTCTTGAGGAAAATGAAAAAGAGGGTGCGTCAAATTGAACTGAACCCCGAAAGTTGGACAAAAAACTTTCGGGGTTTTTATTATGCCAAAAAGACACAATTATGAAGAGCAATTGAAGTACATGAAGATGTTGGAGGAAGGCTACAGCATCAACTTCATCCACAAAAATTTGGCTCATGTTCCATTTTGGAACACATAAACAGCAGGTAGTACTATTACCGCCCCTTCGGAGCCATGAATAAAAACAATCTGAACTCACTATTTGACAATCTAATAATTCACAATTCTTTCATCATTCTTATTATGTTTTTTTAACTCAAGGGTAGGGCTTTTATCATATTCCAACTTCATTCTATATAGTTCTGTATCAGGGTCAATTATGGCTTTTCTATTATTCTCATAGAACGAAATAAGCTTAACAACTAAAGGATTTGTAAAATGATTATTCTCCTCAAAGTCATTTTTATGAATACACTTGAGTACTTCTTCCCACAATTCCTCAGACAGCGTATTTTTACATTCGTTGTAACACTCCCACCATGCTTGAGTAGAAATGCTTTTCATACTATGCCCCAAAATCTCCTTTGCTTTTCTAATGCCTTTTTCATCGCCAAGCCACTCAAAGAAATAGCGGTAGATAATCATCGTTTCAGGCATATCAAGTAATTTGTGATATTCTTCAAGATTTTCTCCAAATGCCTTCTTAAAAAAAGATATTCCTCGTCCAATTTTTCCTTTTGTGCTGTTCAATACTGCTTGAATGGCACGAATGTATTTTCTATTCCAATTCTCACCAATATAATCACGGTCATGGCTGTGTTCACCTCGAATCGGATGGTATTTCATTGGGAAAGAATAAATGCTTACATCGTATTTTTCGCACAAATCCACATTGATTCTCAAACGCTCGTACAAGTCATCTGGTCTATCAGTATAGTTATAAAGCAGGTAATTTGAAAAGTCTTTTAAGCCATGATCGACACTCAATTTTATGGCTTTCAAATATTTAGGCTTTGTCTTAATGTTGTCAAATGCAATACGCAAAGGTCGAATAGCTATTCCACTTAACGCAGTAACAATCTCTTCTGTAAATAAGCGAGCATCTACACCCTGATTGAAATCTATTATTCTCTGCTTACCTTTTATGCTTGAATATCGTTTTGTAAAATAAGAAGCAAAAAAGTGATATGATTGTAACAAAGCATCACGCGTACATGTATCTAACGACAACAAACCGAACTTGTCTCGTACTGCGTATATTTCAGTACGCTCATCTTCTGAAAAACGTTTCATATCATTTAGCTCCTGCAAGAGCTTGAAAGCTTTGCGAATATAAGCACGGTCATTCAAGTGCAGTCGCAAATTGCGAATTGCCAAATCATACTGGTTTGTTTCAATATATTTACTTCCTGCCGCGAAGCCACAATCTTTAATATCCTGGATAATCTGCATGAATTGTTTTGATGCCATTACATTATTATCCATTAAAAGCAGATTCTGCTGCTCTCCGTATAGCTTGCGAGTGCGTTCTATACGTTCCTTGAGCGGAATATGGTCCACATAATGTGGTTCTAGGGTTCGTACGGCACAGAAGGCACATTTGCGAATACAACCACGGGTGGTATAGCTGAAATAGGCATTATTGTCAGGGTAAACATAATCTATTTCGTCTAAAATAGAATAATCAAGTGGCAATTCATCAATAATATACGGATTATCAGGGTCTATGTCACCTTTTGAATGAAGTGTGCCACAATGTGGTTTAATGCCTGTTGCCTCATAAATCTCATCAGGTTGAATGGATGCCAACACGCCACCAACTTGTAATTTGCTAATGTCTTTGACTAACGTTTTTGCAAATTCTATTGTTTTTATTGTTATGTCCCAATAGAAAGTAAACAAAGTAGTAACTCCGACAAAATCAAACTTTGATTCTTTGGACAACTTGCCTGAACGGAATTCTTTGCGGTATTGGTCAAACCAAGGGTAAAGCAACACTGCGAAACTTGATTTTTCTACATGTATTGCATCATAATCCTCCCGTTTGCCAGTTTTTATATACCGCTTTATTTTATCGCCTTTCAATCTCCAATTGATAGAGTCATCAATAGACGCTAACTTGTCAACACATAAACCCGTAAGCCAATTAAGCAAGAAATCTTTAAGTTCTCCTTTAAAGAAAATGACATCATCGCCACGCAAACGAAAATATGTAGCAATTTTCATTAACCCGATTGGCGGAAATTTGTTCTTATAATTAGGTTCTATAAGTAAAACCTTGCGATTCATTTGGTAATTTCCTCTTCAATTTTGTCAATCAACGCTTCCCGTTCTTTCTCATTGTTCAATGACTTTTCAATAACGCCGTAAATAGATAGTATGAGTTTCTTCTCTTGCGGAGTATATTTTTGATATTTCTCACCATCAGTACGTAACTGAGTATAAACAACAGATTCAGAAGCAATTGTTATTTGCTTTTCAGACTCCGTCTTTGTTTGTGGCACTTGAATGCCAACAGGAGAAAACATACGTGACAACGGGTTGTTTTCTTCTTCCCATTTTTGTTTTATCTCATTCAGTTTTTTACAGGCTTTCGATTTTTCTTCTTGTGCTTTTTTCAATTCTTTTTCAAGTTGTTGCCTTTGAGCGTCGCTTGTAACCCCTTTTTTGAGCTTTTCCTTTATTACTACTTCTTTTTTTCCTGTATCTCGAATTGTTTTATCTGTTTTTCTTGCACCTGATGCAGAATAACAAAGCTTTTCAAGTTGCAACAACTTTTCCTCAACATTGTTTTCAAATTCTTTCAACCCTTCATCTTCTCTCAAATAATCACGCTGTGAATTTGGTACCAGTTTACTTGTTGGCAACACATTAATTTCACCGAAGAAATATCTAACAAACCGAGCCTTATCACCTGTTGGCATTAAACGATAACAAGCCGTTTCGTCACCTAATTGTATATTCTCACAACGCAATCGGATATTTCGAGCGTTGTTTGATTTAGAAAGAATACCTTTCAAACTTGAAATTGAATACCAGCCCCAATACATTGGAGCGCTCTTGGAATTCTCTTCATACCAAAACTCCACCCCAGTAACCTTATCCTCTTCCTGCCCTTTGGGGTCATAAATGGTCATTGAATAATCTTTGAAAATCTGATTATAACCAACAAATATATTATAACAATCTAAATGCAAATTATGTTTCTCCATAAATTTGTATATCTCAGAACGATACACAAAATGATTTGAATAATCTACTGGTGCAACCATAGAAAGATAGTCACGAACATCTTTTTCATTCAGCAGCTTTTCATCTGTAACATCTTCCATAATGACCTTAAAATAGTGCTTATCTCTGATTGTATCGTTTTTTTGCGACGAAACCTTCGTAATAGTATCTATAACATCACCTGCATCACTATCATCATTGTCGTCATCAAGAATATGATTCAAGCGTACAGCATCCCATATTACAGTTGAAACAACATCTTCGTCAAAATATGAAGTTTCAAATTTGAGTGTTTTGCAATACGCCAAACCTCCCAAACGGCCAATGCCTCGGAAGCCTTTATTAACTCCACGTTCTTTGTCCGAACGAGCCACATCTATAAGCAACTCTTGGACTTTATTTGCCATTACACCAGTGGCATTATCTTCAATAATAATAGTACGATTCTGTTTATCAATGGTTACGTACACATTGTATTCATATTCAGGGTGGACCTCTTTTGCCGCATCTATCTGATCGGCAGCGTTCTGTATATACTCACGATATACACATTTGCTATCAGCATACATGCTGCGAGTCAACGACTCAAGTACATTTTTTCCTATTCGTGCCATTATTCGTTGTAGTATTTATAAATTGGTTTGGGGAATTTAATATTCAAAAGTGAACGGAATACAGGATTCTGTATTATATATTCACCTTGTTTTAGACGAGTCAACATTGTTTTATAAACTTGTGGAATAAAACGGAAATCATCCTTTGTTATTTCTATCGCATTTGTACGTCCAAATGCTTGTGTAGCACAATTACCTTTAACTCGTTTGTGTATATCGCTAACAAACTGTTCTGCGCCAAAGAGTACTATTCCAGATGAACGGCCTCGCTCCGTAATTTCAAGTAACTGTCTTAAAATAGGTGATGATTTGGGAGCATCGTTTGACGCATATTTATTCAACTCGTCAATAAAAATAATAATATGATCAGGTATGTCTTCCCGTTCTGAACTCATTTTCAATTCATTAACCGCATGCATAACATCACCAAAAACAAATCCCTTTGATTCATCATCCAACTTGGCTATATCTATTACCATTACCTCATTTCCTTTAATGTCAGCAATTTTATCGCGCAATCGAATACCCGAATTTCCCAAACTATTAGTGAACATTTGTTGGTTCTTTTGATAGCATTTATTGAATAGTCGATAAAATTTACGCCAACTGACTACAGGTATTTCATTTTTTTGACCTTTTTTATCTGTTACTGACGAATTGGCTTGTTCTGATAGTGTTGTACGAAAATCCTCCCATGTTTCAACATTACGGAAAGCCCCATTACCCGCTATGATATAGCTGATTATCGCATCAATAGTATCGTTCGGGTCATCAACATTAGCAAAAAGCAACTCTAAACACTCTTTATCTTCTGGTGTTTCAAAAAGATATTTAAATTGAAACGCTTGCTGTTTTTTTACACGACTTTCTATTCGATTTTTCTTTTCGTAAGTATAGAGCGTAGCATTTGATGAATATGGATAATAATAAGTAACATGTTGAAATGGTTTCATTTCCAAGCCCAAAATATCATATATTGGTTGTATTTCATCTAATTCATCCTGCTTTGCGTTCTTTTGATCAATAGATAATAAGTCTGTTCCTTTCACATTCATCAGAATAAATGCCACTGATTCTTCTTTACGTTTTTGAGTGGTGTCTTGCAACGCTTTCAACAAAAACATTGTGTATGATGTCTTGGAAGCCAAGCCTGACATGCCAGAAATATTCAAATGCGCTCCTTCGGGACCAATGAGGAAATGTGAATTGAAATGTACTGGCAAAATCTGCTGTTCCGTACCGTCATACATCTGGATGTATCCAGCAGGAACAGGATTCTTTACATCGTTAAGACCTAATGCTTCCATTATCTCCGACTGTGATGCCAGTCGTACTATACTGCCTTCGGTAACAGGAATGTAAATGTTGGCAGAATTACCAACTACTTTGCATTTTACATAGTTCATACCAATGCGGTCGGTGTATGAAGTGGAATCAACTTGCCCAAAATCACTTGAAATAAAACCCGCCAATGGACTTGGTGCATCGGTTATGTGTGCAATTTCTTCTACAACTCCAAAAGTTTTTGAATTATCAATGTGGTGTTCTACAACAACCACATCAAATGGTTTGAGTTTGCGTTCCTTATTAGTCCAAAAAGTAAACTCCTCAATAGTAGAAGGTAACTTTTCTGTGGCGATGATTTTACCGATAGTTTCCATATCAGAATATGTTTAAGAAATAGTATTCGCTTTTAAATTTACTCTTGCAGTAACTTTCCGTCATATATATTGGGTAAAGGTGATTAGCCCAACGTGCATCCTTGCCATAACAGACGGGATTGCGCTCGTTGATGATGTTGGCAGTAATCATATCCACTTCATCTGTCTGCAGTCCGTGTTCTGCTTCTTCTCCTGTCATCAACATTTTCTCAATTTTCAATATGCCGGAATATGGTGTAGCCGTCTTTTCGCGCTCACGAACTCGTACATACCAAATAGCAAAATTGGCTTCACAGAAGGCAGGATCAGGTTCCCACATTATTGCTGGTGTGCGATGAAACAACGACAGATTGGCAATCTCTGCAGCAATGCTTTGTCCTTTATTGTTTCGCATCAGATTAGGATTAAACATTTTGCTGACTCCAACCACACGTTGATAATTGGCACGTATTTTTTTCATTTCGCCAAAATCACCCGTTTTGATTGTTTTATACTGCAAAGAGCCATCTTTTATCAAATAACTATCTGGAGTGAGTTTGTGTTGAGCAACAAGTGTCGCAACAATTTTCTTTTCACAATCCACCATTTCATCTTGTATTCGTGCAGTGGCCAACTTGTCAAAAGAGCCATCTTGTTGGCTAGAAGCATAAACCAATACCTTTTGAATTCTTATGCCTTTACGTTTTGCAGGTTGTGATTCATTGATTTTGTTACACAAATTGCGGAAGAAAACGCCAGAATCTATGCCCCTTGAATTGGCGGCGGTCGGCAACGCCAACACAGAATATGTCTCCTCCTCTACATGTTGAAACGAACCAAAAGAAATGCCATCTGCTTGCATAATGCGTTCGCAACATGCTACAGAAATCTGACCAGCAACTAGTGGATATACTTTCTTGTCATATTGTATATCATCCACTTTATACACCATACGCGAACCATCCAAAAAGTAATGAAACAGTGGTGGATATTTGCTTAATTGTTGCGCCATTGCTGTCATATCCCTTGTTTTGGGTATTTTCAAACTCTCTGCATACTGTTTGGGCATAATGGGCAAATCTTGTTCTTCATATGGTATCCGCATTTGCGGGTCATTATCATAACCGTACTTAAACGAACCAAAAGCCTTGCCATCGGTTTCATTTGCAATATATTGTATTAGTTCTCCCATTTATCAAATAAACACATTTTGAATAACTCATTACATCGAATTGCTTTTAGAACCTGCAAATATAATAACTTATCGGTTTGGCATTGTTTATCGTCCTTAAAAATATCTTATTGTCTAATTGGTTCGTTACCAGTGAACCAAAAAAGGTACATCCATTTTTCATAGACTTGAGCATCTTTAATATTTAATATTCCCTTTCGAGATGCCATTTTATATTGTGCCATCATTGGACAAATCACGTTGTTTGTGGTTACAAAAATAATCAATTTTTATGAATTGAATAAAAAGTGTCGGGTTTATTTCAAAATCTCTTCTTAATTTTACTCTTATTCACCAATGTTGCAGCCAAAAGAGGATGATATAAAACCTCTTGAACATGAACATAGGCTCTACGCCCAGGAGCCAAACGTTACTCACCTCGTAACAACGAATTTGCAACAAATTTTCATCCAGTGTTGGACAGTTTTAGGGCAAAACGTCAACTCGACCCTTGTCAAAAACCTTCATTTTTCACCCCAAAAATCCCAGAATTTCACCCCAAATACGGGATTTTCGCCACATTTTTCCCGTTTTGGACACATTTTCCACACAGCTTGACACGATGCTGTACTTTTGCGGCGTTTTTAATCAAAATCGAAAACGAGTATCAACCTTTTAACCGAATCGAAATGAAAATCATTGGAACAGGAAGCGCATTGCCGAAACTTACGGTAACCAACGACGACTTGGCCACCTTTTTGGACACAAACGACGCTTGGATCTCTTCCCGCACGGGAATCCAAGCGCGACACCTATTATCAACCGAATCTTTATATGACTTGGCCGTTGAAGCCGCTAACAAGGCTATCCAAGCCTCGGGGCTTCGTACCGACCAGATAGATTTCCTGTTGGTCTCGAATGTGGCGAACCAACACGTCACCCCAGGACTGAGCTGCATCATCCAAAAACGCATTGGCGTCACCTGCGCGGGCCTCGACATCAACGTGGCTTGTGCCGGTTTTGTCAACGCCCTGATGCTTGCCGACAGCATGATTAAGGCGGGTCACGCCAAGAATATTTTGATTGTGTGCGCGGAAGAGCCCACCAAATACTGCGATTGGCACGAAAGAGACTGTAGCGTGTTGTTTGGCGACGGTGCCGGCGCAGTGGTGCTCACCGAAGGCACCGCCTTCAAGGACGTGAAGCTCACCATGATCTCCGACCGCGACGTGCTTTATTACGAGCGCGGCATGGAGACCACACCTTTTGAACAACACTATACCAAAGGTCAGCCTCTTGTGATGAAAGGCAAGGAATTGTTCAAGACCGCCGTCACTGAGTCGGCCAAGGACATTCAAAACGTGTTGGACTACAACCATTTGACCCACAACGACATCGACTGGTTCTTGCTGCATCAGGCCAACAAACGCATCATAGAGGGCATTCGCCACATCATTGGCGGCCCCGAGGAGAAGTATCCTACCATCATCGAGAAATACGGCAACACCTCATCGGCCAGCATCCCGATTATGCTTGACGAGATGCTGAAAGACAACAAAATCAAGGCCGGCGACAAGATTATTATGAGTGCCTTCGGCGCTGGTTTCGTCTCAGCCGCTTGCCTTTGGGAATGGGAGAATTAAATGTAGAATGATGAATGCGGAATGATGAATGCGGAATGATGAATGTAGAATGATGAATGTAGAATGATGAATGTAGAATGATGAATGTAGAATGATGAATGTAGAATGATGAATAGATTGGTTTTGTCCCAATTCTGCATTAAAAAACAAACAGAGAATAATAAAATAGACAAATGAATACTGAAATTAGAAGAGTTGTGATTACCGGCATGGGTGCCGTTTCGCCCATTGGCAACGACCTGCCGACGATATGGAAAAACCTGATGGACGGCTATTGCGGCATCGATTTCATCAAGTCGTTTGATACCACAGACCTTCCCGTGAAAATCGCCGCTGAGCTGAAGGACTTCAACCCCGAGGCTCTTGGCGTTGACAAGGCTTTCGTCAAGCGCAACGACCGCTTCGCCGTCTACACTTTGGCAGCTGCTTATCAGGCCATGAAGGACAATGCAGATATGCAGATGAGCCCCGACCGCTTGGGCGTGTATGTCGGCTCCGGCATTGGCGGCTTCGACACCATCATGCGCGGCGTCAAGACTTATTATGATGAAGGTGCGCGCTGGATTTCGCCCCTGATGATCCCCACCATGATTGGCAACATGGCTTCGGGCAGCGTGGCAATCCGTTACAACGCACAAGGGCCTTGTGTGCCTATTGTAACGGCTTGTGCTACAGGCACTCACTCCATCGGTGAGGCCTATCGCGCCATCAAGCATGGTTATGCCGATGCCATCATCGCGGGTGGCTCAGAGGCGGGCATCAACCCCGTTTCCATCGGCGGTTTCGCTAACTGCAAGGCCCTGACCAAGGCAGAAGACCCGAAACATGCCTCTCTGCCGTTCAACAAAGACCGCGCAGGTTTTGTCATCGCTGAGGGATCGGGCATCGTCCTTTTGGAAGAGTACGAACACGCCAAGCAACGCGGCGCGACGATTTACGCCGAGCTTTGCGGCTACGGCAACTCGTGCGATGCCTATCACAGCACCGCCCCGCGTCCCGACGGGACGACACAATCTTTGGCCATCAAGCAGGCTTTGCAGGAGGCCAATTTCAAGGCTGGCGAAAGCATCTACATTAATGCCCACGGCACGGGTACGCCCATGAACGACAGCGGCGAGACCAAGGCCATCAAGATTGCGATGGGCGAAGAAGAGGCTTACAAGGCGCACATCAGTTCCACGAAATCGGAAATGGGTCATGCCCTCGGTGCCGCTGGTGCCATCGAACTCATCATCAGTGTAATGACTTTGAACAACGGCATCATTCCGCCCACCATCGGCTTGGACAATCCCGACCCCGAATGCGACCTTAACTACACGCCCAACACGCCCGTCAAGGCCGATTTGGACATTGCGATTTCCAACTCCTTGGGCTTCGGCGGACATAACGCTTGTCTGGCGATTAGGAAAATATAATAAGGCTATTAGCCATTGGCTGTTAGCCGTTAGCAACGGTGATGCAGGCTAATGGCTAACAGCTAAAAGCTAACAGCCAAACAATTCAACAATTCAACGATTCAACATTCAACAAATCAACAATATGAACAGAGACGAAATCAAACAGTATCTCCCCCACCGCGAGCCAATGCTCTTGGTCGACGAGATGAACCTCGACGAGAACCATGTGTGCCATTCCAAGTACCACGTGACAGGCGAGGAGTTCTTCCTGAAAGGCCATTTCCCGGGCGAACCCGTCGTGCCGGGCGTCATCCTTTGCGAAATCATGGCCCAATCGTGCGCCCTGTTGATGAAAGACGACCTCATCGGCAAACTGACCTTCTACACCGGCATCGACAAGGTACGTTTCAAGAACAGCGTCAAGCCGGGCGACACCGTCGAAGTGGAAGCCACATTGACCTACCACATGCGCAACATCTACATCTGCTCAGCCGAGCTCAGCGTGGGCGGCAAGATGTGTGTCAAAGGCGAACTTTCCTTTGCCTTGCTCCCAGACACAAGGAACAAGCAATGAATCCAAAATCTTGAATCTTAAATCTTTAAATCTCAAATCAGACTATGGCAACAATTCAAGACAAGACAAAAGCACTGATTTCTTCCAAGCTGAAAATCGACGAGAGTGAGATTAGGGAGGGCAAGAATCTTTTCAACGATTTGGGTGCCGATTCGCTTGATTTCGTGGAACTTTCCATGACTTTGGAGCGCGAATTCAATGTGAAGTTCAGCGAAGAAGACTTGTCTAATGTCAAGACTGTCGGAGACTTGTATCATCTGATTGAAAAATACACCAAGTAATCATTATGTCACAAAACATACAAAACGGACAAAACTTCTATTACATCGGAAGCACGCCAACCGGCTGCTTCCGGCGGCAAGCGGTTGCGAGCCGCCATAGTTGTGGTTTTGTGGGTTTTGATGGTTTTGTGATGAAAAAAAGACAAACACAATGAAACTTTTAGAAAATAAAGTGGCTCTGATTACGGGAGCCGGTCGCGGCATTGGCAAGGCCATCGCCCTGCGTTTTGCCCAGGAAGGCTGCAACATCGCCTTCACCGACATTGCCTTGAACGATGTCGTCATGGAAACGGAAAAGGAACTGCAAGCCCTCGGCGTGAAGGTCAAGGCCTACGCCTCAAACGCCGCCAACTTCGAGGAAACCCACAAGGTGGTGGACGAAATCGTCAAGGACTTTGGCCGCATCGACATTCTTGTGAACAATGCGGGCATCACCAAAGACACAGCCCTCAAGCGCATGACCGAAGAGCAATGGGATGCCGTCATCAACGTGAACCTCAAGTCGGTGTTCAACTTCACCAAGGCCGTGCAGCCCGTCATGTGGAAGCAGGCTGGCGGCAGCGTCATCAACATGAGCTCAGTGGTGGGCGTTTCAGGCAATGCCAACCAATGCAATTACAGTGCCTCGAAGGCCGGTATCATCGGCTTCACGAAGAGCGCGGCCAAGGAGATGGGCGTGCGCAACATCCGCCACAACGCCATCGCCCCTGGCTTTATCATCACCGCCATGACCGATGCCCTTCCCGAGGATGTCCGCAAACAATGGGAAAGCCAGATTCCACTGCGTCGCGGCGGCACTCCCGAAGATGTGGCCAACGTGGCCCTCTTCCTCGCCAGCGACCTCTCGTCGTATGTCACGGGACAGGTGATTCACTGCTGTGGTGGCATGAATTGTTAAAACACTTATTTTGAAAACGATAGCAGAAGAGAAGCCTCGCCAATTGGCGGGGCTTCTCTGGTTTATAATCTGCTTGTGCTTATTTTTTAAGGTGAATAAGCATTGTAGTATCAAATAAAATCGTATTTTTGCAAAAATGAAGTAGTACTTCAGTTTTGCAAATATTATCAATAAATATATGTATTTCAGAGAATTAAATAATGAATTATTGCGCTTGAAAGCCTATTTTCCTGTAATCGTAGTGACAGGTCCGCGTCAATCGGGCAAGACCACTTTGTGCAAAATGGCCTTTCAGGATTATGCTTATGTCAATCTTGAGGATGAACTGGTTAGGGATGAAGTTGCCACCAAGCGTAAAGAGTTTTTGATGACAAAGGGGAATCTCATCATTGACGAGGCGCAAAACATGCCTGAGATTTTTTCCATGTTGCAGGTGATGGTGGATGAAAATCCAGAGTTGCGGTATGTCGTCACAGGCAGCAACAATTTCTCCTTGATGCAGAACATTACTCAGTCGATGGCTGGTCGTGCAGCTATGCTGATTTTGTTGCCTTTGTCGTTTTCAGAACTTACGGCTGATGACAAATCTATTGATGTAGATTCCATGATGCTACGCGGTTTTTATCCCGCAGTGCTGGCTAAGAAAGTTCCGGCAAGGGACGCTTATAGACAATATTACAACACCTATTTGCAACGCGACATTTTGCAGGTTTTGAACATCAGAAACATGGATGAATTTAGGAGGTTTGTGGTGTTGTGTGCGGCTCGTGTGGGAACCGAGTTCAACGCCCAGGGGCTTTCCAACGAAATCGGGGTTTCAATACACACCATACAATCATGGATGAATGTGTTGGAAGCATCTTACATAGTTTTCCATTTGCGTCCGTTTTATCGCAACATCGGCAAAAGGTTGGTGAAAAAACCAAAAATCTATTTTTATGATTCTGGCTTGGTGTGTTATCTGCTTGGAATACAAAATGCTGAGCAACTGTCCTCACATCCGTTAAGAGGACAAATCTTCGAAAACATGGTGGTCGCTGACATGATGAAAGGGCTTTTCAACAAAGGGCTTGACAACAATTTGTTTTTCTTCCGCGACAGTTCGCAGCATGAGGTGGATGTCGTTCAAGAAGATGGATTGCAACTGAAAGCGTACGAAATCAAGTCAGCGCAAATGACACATGCCAGTTTCTATCAGAATCTTGACTATTTTAGGAAGTTGATGGGCGATGATGTTGTTTCAACGAAAATTGTCTATGCAGGGAAAGAAGAACTCCCTATCTCTAATAATGGCTTCGTCAATTACCTGCATCTTAAATGATTCTGAGGCGGGATTTAATAAAGAAGCCTTGCCAAACGGTGGGGCTTTTCTAGTAAATGCATTTTAATTCTCTGCATTGATACGAATCATACCAATTGCAGAAAAATAAAACAATGTTTTTGTTTGAAATTCTTCTGAAATCGAATTTTTTACTTCTTATTAAACGCCTCCAAAACCTTCGCCGAATAGGTCTTTGAAACGGGCACCGAATCCAATCCCTCGCGCTCAAAATCCATGACGAAACCGTCGGCCTCGTTGTGCAATACGCTCACTTTTTTGATGTTGACGATATAAGAGCGGTGGCAGCGCATCAAACTGCTGGAATCCACGCAGTTGTCGGCGATGGTCTGCATCTTGCAACGTAGCATATAGCTCGCAATGTTGCCGCTGCGTTGGTAAAACACGTTGATGTAGTTGTCCTCCGCCTTGATGTAATAGAGGTTGTCCAATTTGACCGACAGTTTCAGGTTGCCGTTGTTGTCCATCAGGTTGATGATTTCGGTGTGTTGGGGCATCACCTCGTCGTCCGATTCCACCGTGTCGCTCTTGGTGAGCATCAGGCGTTGTCGCGTGTCTTTCAGCAAGATAGAAAGAATAGTGACAGTGTAAGGCACACCCAGTGCCACAAAAGTGATGAGCACGCATTTGGCAAAAAGATAGCCAAAACTATGGTCAGTGGACCGGATTTCGAAATAGGAAATCAGGGTGTGGCACACCGCAATAATCATGATTTCGAGGAACAACCACAAGAGATATAACCAAAACGGGAAATGACGGCTCTTTTTGATGGCCCAGTTCATCATCATTCTGCTGAGGACCAAGAACATAGTACCCGCCCCGACGAAAGCGGCAGTGATGAAGAAATAATGGCTACGTCCCACCTGAAACCAAGCAGTTTCCGAAAACGGGACGTATGCGGTCAGGAACACCAAGGCGAACAGCGTCGAGATAATCACATTAAGCACCTGCCCGACGGGTTCTGTCAGGCATTCAGGCGTTTGAGTTATCAGGCGTTTGGGGAATCTCATTGGCTTTTGTTCAAAGATTGCCGCAAAAATATAAAATTTACATGAATTACCATGAATTAAACATGAATTATCCAGTAATGAAATTAATGAAAATTCGTGATAAATTATTGGTAATTTGTGTTTTATAAAGAAAAAGGACATTCCTTCAAGACCTCCCAAACCAAAGAACCCTCAAAGCCCTTCTGCATAGCGTATGCGGCCAATTTGCGTTTTCTCTCGAAATCGTTTTCAGCCTTCACGGTCTTGGCTTTCACTTTGAGAATGTCGATGAGACGTTGGCGATAGATTTCTTCGTCGGTTTGGCCAAGGGCTTCGTCAATTATCTCTTTATCAATGCCTTTCTGAATAAGGTGGAAACGGATTTTGTTCACTCCCCAGCCGCTTTGGTTGATTTTACCGCGCACGAAACTTTTGGCAAACCGCTCATCGTTGACAAAACGGTTATCCAACAGATAATCAATGATTTCTTCCTTTTCTTTTTGTGGAATGTCGAAGGTTTTCAGTTTGTCGCGCACATCCTTTACGCAACGTTCCTGATAGGCGCAATACTTGGCTATTTTGTCCAAAACTTGGTCGGGGGTGAGCGGCTTGTCAGGTTGTTTCGGCATCAGCAGTCGATTTTAAGGTCTCCGTCTTTTATCCAGCCTATCTTTCTTAGAATCAAGCCAAAAAGCCAGGTGAGGACAGCGGGCAGCACAAAGCAAACAAGCAACATCCCAATCCACATATTCGCGCCGCCTTCAGGCATCGCAGTATAGATGCCGATAGGCCCGACGAGGCCGCAAGTGCCCATACCTGAACCGATAGGGATGTTTTGCAAATGGAAGACGCAGGTGGAAATCGGGCCAGTGATGGCAGCTGTCAGAAGCACGGGAATCCAAATTTTCGGGTTTTTCACGATGTTGCCCATTTGCAGCATGGAAGTGCCAAGCCCTTGAGCCACAAGTCCGCCCCAGCGGTTTTCCCTGAAACTCAGTATGGCGAAGCCTATCATTTGTGCGCAACAGCCCGCTGTGGCCGCTCCTCCGGCAATGCCGCCCAAACCGATGGCAAGGCAGATGGCCGCCGAACTAATCGGTAGTGTCAGGACCATACCGATGACCACCGAAACAACGATGCCCATAAGGAAAGGCTGCATCTGCGTGGCGTTTTCGATGAAAGTGCCAAGCGCGGTCATTACCTTTTGAATGGGTGCGCCCACGGCGTAGGCCACCAAAACACCGCTGATGATCACAACGGCTGGCGTGACCAAAATGTCGACTTGGGTTTCCTTATAGACCATTTTGCCCAACTCAACGGCCACAATGACAGCGGCGTAGGCTCCCATCGGGCCGCCGAGTTCGTTGCCCGCAATGCCCACGGCGATGGCACTAAACAGCACCAAACCTTCACAGCCGAGTTTGTAGGCGATGGCCACAGCAATGGCGGCACCTGTAGCGGCTTTGGCGTATTTCGCGATAGTCACGAAGGCCTCAATGCCGGTTTTGTCGCCCAAAGTCTGGAAGATGGTTCCGATGAGCAACGAGGCGAACAAGCCCAACGCCATAGCACCAAGAGCGTCGACAAAATAGGCCTTCCAAGTGAGGTCGATGTTTTTTCGGTGCAGGAAGTCTTTGAATTTTCCCATAGGTAATTATGAGCCGCTTTGCGTCACTGCGAGGCACGAAATAGTCCAATTCGTTTCATTCGTTAATTCGCCGTTTTTTGTCGGCCAATGAAGCAAATTATGCGAATAGATTGCTTCACTCCGTTCGCAATGACGTGAAACGTGTCAATTAAAATTCGATGCCTTGTATACCGTTTTCCTTCATCAGGTCGGCGAGTTTGGTGTCGTTGTCGTCGACGGCAGCGAGGCAGTTCGTGACAATACGCACCTTGTTGGCGGGATAGAATGCAATGAGGTCCTTTGTGGTTTCGTACACACAGTAATCCGTGGCGATACCACAAATGTCGATGCCTTCAAAATGCTCAAATTCGTCGATGGTGCGACGCAGCTTTTCACCACTTTGCTCGTTTTGGAAGATGCTAAATTCCTCTTTCTCAGGCAAGTTTCCTTTGAACATATAATGGATGTTCGGGACGTTGGACATAATGTTGGTCAAGACCTCTTGAAGGGCGGGGTAAACTTTCATGCCTTCGGTGCCTTCCACGCAGTGGGGCGGGAACACGCCGCCTTGCTCCACAAACGAGCAGTGGTTCTTGGGATGGGCGTCTTGCGTGACGATGATCCAACCATAGTTTTTCCAAGCACCTTCGTTCAAGGCCTTGGCAAGGTAGTCCATGGCGGCGGGACCGTTTTTGGTGGCCAAACTGCCTGTGGTGAAGTCAACCTGTGGGTCGACGATGATGAGCAGACGATTAGGAAGTTGTGGCTTCTCTGCCTTGGCTTCAGTCTTTTGGACATCTTCTTGTTGCTTCTTTTCCTTTTTCTCGTTGTTGCAGCCCGTCATAGCAAGGGCAGCGATGAGCACGATGGCTCCGATGAGGTTTTTCTTCATTTTATTATGTGTTAGAAATTTGCGGCAAAGGTAGTGAAAAATTCGGAATGCAGAATGCTGAATTCGGAAATCGAAGATTAGCTACACTGAATCGGAGATTTCGGCGCAGCCACTATCGTGACGTGACATTGGGCTTAGCCCATTATTCCGCATTCTTAATTCCGCATTCTGCATTAAAACAGTTTCTTGATCCATTCGGGATGGCCGATCTTGCGCAAAGCGTTCTTCACCCACTCTCTATTCTCTGGTTTGTACCAGAAGAAAAACCTTTGTTGGGCGAGTTTTTCCTCCTTTGTTTTGGCACAAAAAACTGGCTCCAAGGTATAAGGGTCGTAGCCAGAATAATAGATTTCGGTGGACAAGGTCATCGGAGTTGGGGTGAAGTCTTGCACTTGTTCCAGATGATAGCCTAATTCCTTGGTTCTCACCGCCAAATCGGCCATATCTTCAAGGTAGCAGTCGGGGTGCGAGGAGATGAAATAAGGGATGAGTTGCTGGTTCAGATGTTCCTTTTCGTTGATTTGGTCGAACTTCTTTTTCAGTTTGACGAACATGTCGAACTTGGGCTTGCGCATGAGTTTGAGGACGGCATCGGAAGTGTGCTCTGGCGCGACTTTCAGCCTGCCGCTGACGTGGCGCGTGACCAATTGGCGGAAGTATTCATCGTAGCCCATCGCCTTGTTTTCCTCGGGTGTGCTGTCGTGCAAAAACAGGTCGTAGCGGATGCCCGAGCCGATGGTGGCCTTCTTGACCTTCGGGTGTGCGTCCACCTCTTTATATATGTCGATGAGCGGATGGTGGTCGGTGTTGAGGTTTTTGCAGACAGTGGGTTGCAGGCAGGTCGGGCGGGAGCATTTCTCGCAGAGGCGTTCATCTTTACCCTTCATACCGTACATGTTGGCCGACGGACCGCCCAAGTCGCTGATGTAGCCCTTAAAATCCTCCATTTCAACGACTTTCTCCACCTCGCGCATAATGGATTCCTTGCTCCGCGAAGCCACAAACTTGCCTTGGTGCGCCGAGATGGTGCAAAAAGCGCAGCCGCCAAAACAGCCACGGTGTAAATTCACCGAATGGCGAATCATTTCGTAGGCGGGAATCACGCCACGCTTGGCGTATTTCGGATGCGGCAGCCTCGTGTAAGGCAAATCAAAAGAAGCATCAATCTGCTCCGTGGTGAAAGTCGGCAAGGGTGGGTTGATGACAAGTCTTTGGTTACCAATTTCTTGAATTAGTCTTGCCGCGTGTTTCTTGTTCGATTCCTCTTCGATATGGCGGAAGTTGGAAGCGTATTTCTTCTTGTCCTTGAGGCAGACTTCGTGCGAAACAAGTTCAATAGTTTCGCCCTCGAAATCAGGCAAAGGTTGTTTTTTGTCTTGCAAAAAGAAAGTCTGCTGAATGTCAGTCAATTCGCTGACTTTTTTCCCGCTTTGGATGGCCTTCGCGATTTCCACCATAGTGAGTTCGCCCATACCGTAAACGCCAATGTCGGCCTTGGAATCCACCAAAATGCTGGGTTTCAGGCAGTCGTCCCAATAGTCATAATGTGTCACGCGCCTTAATGAAGCCTCAATGCCGCCGATGACGATGGGCACGTCGGGGTAGAGTTGCTTGAGGATGTTGCTATAGACCACCGTGGCGCGGTCGGGACGGAAGCCCGCATCGCCGCCCGGGGTGTAGGCATCGTTGCTGCGGAGGCGTTTGTTGGCCGTGTAGTGGTTCACCATCGAGTCCATACAGCCCGCCGACACGCCGAAATAAATCCTTGGCTTGCCGAATTTCTTGAAGTCACGCAAATCGTCCCTCCAGTTGGGCTGCGGAATGAGCGCCACACGGAAACCATTGTGTTCCAATACTCTTCCAATAACCGCCGCCCCAAAAGCGGGATGGTCGACGTATGCATCGCCAGTGACGAAGACGATGTCCACCTCGTCCCAACCGCGCAAATCGGTTTCTTTTTTCGTTATGGGGAGCCAATCGAGTAGAGTCATTTGCTGGGATTATAAAACAGGTCGTCCATTGTTACTTGGTATTGCACGGAAGCGGAGTGCTCATTTTTGAACAATCCATGAGGTGTTATCCAAGTGGGAATGATGCCGCATTTGGTTTTCGTTGCGTAGCTGAAAGCAGAGATACGGGCTTTCAGTTTCTTGTCCTCGCTTGCCGTGATGGTGTATTCCGAATAGGTGTATTTGATTTCGCAAAGGTTAATCAAATGATCGGCGCGCTCGATGATGAGGTCGATTTGGGCTTTTGGCGTAGTGTTGTTTCGCCAGGAATAAAACTCCACAGCAATACGGTCAAGCCCCAAAGCATGGCGGATTTGGTATTGGTGGGCGACACAGATTCTCTCGAAGGCAAGTCCCAACCATGTGTTGGCTACGGGGGTGTTGAGGTGTTGCTCCCAGTAGTCCTCCGTAGTGATTTTCTTGGAGAAAGTGAGGTAAAAAAACGAGAAGAAGTCCACCAATTGGTAATAGGCATCCTTCACCTTTGGCTTTCCGTTCATTTTGGAGATGTACCGTCTGATGAGGTCGCAGTGTACAAGGTTGTCAAGTTGCTTGGTCAAGGAGCCGCTTGACGGAGTTTTCAGTGCCTCCTCCAATTCGGATCGGGTCATGCCCTGTTTGTTTTTTCCCAAGACTTCCACGATGCGGAGATAAGGCTCAGGCGATTTGAAAAGCGAGGCGTAAAGGCGGTTGTATTCTTGGCTGAGTTCGGCGTTTTTTCGGAAATAGAGCCTGTCGATATTCTGGGCAAGACTTTCCTGTTTGTCCAAAAGACTGAGATAATAGGGAACGCCGCCCAACATCATGTAGGTTTCCACCACGGTTTGCCGAGGCCAATAGATGCCCAAGGTGTGCAGATAGGCCTCGGTTTCGGCGAGGTTGAACGGCCTTAGATAGATGCTGTGCGTGATGCGGTTGTGCAGCCCTCCGTGGTTGTTGATGATGTTGCTCACCATCCATGAGGTAGCTGACCCGCATACGATGAGGGTGACATTCTTCCGCAATGAAGCCCAAGTGTTCCAAAAATGCCCCAACGCCTTGACGAAACCCGATTTTGGCGTGTCGAAGCAAGGCAGCTCGTCTATATAGATGATGCAACGGCCTTTACGGTTGTGTTGCTCCAAAGTCGTTTTGAGCATCTCAAAGGCTTCGAGCCAGTTTTTTGGTTTTTTCCCCTGATAGCCTGCCACGGCCAAGGCACTTGTGAAGGCGAACATTTGGTCTTCTTTTTTCCCGCCGATGATGCCGGAGGCTGCAAAGGAAAACTTGTTCTCGAAAAACTGTTGGATGAGATAGGTCTTGCCCACGCGCCTTCTTCCGTAAACCGCAACAAACTCAGGCTTTCCGGATTTTTGCAGTTTTTGGAGGAGTCGTATTTCTTCTTGTCGTCCGATGAAGTTCTTATCCATGTTTTTTGTCTGAAATTCAGCCGCAAAGATACAAAAAATATATTCGATAGCCCCCCAAAACTCATTTTTTTTGATAGATTTGGGGAATTATCGATGCTATAAATCCCCAAAACTCAAAAAAATTGATAGAAATGGGGGATTATCGAATCGATTAGGATGACATTTGTGGCAGATTTCCGCAAGATTTGTCTCTTTTTTCCTTGCGCTATCCGAAAATTCTGTATTTTTGCCCTGCCGTTCTGCCCTGAAAAGGCCGAGCGGCAGACATATTGAAAGAAAGGCGTTGTACTAACGCTTTATCTGCGGCAAACAGAATCTCGCAAGTTCAATCCCGTCGCTTGATAAAGCAATGGCCAACGCCCATGTATTCGATATATACTTACCTTAATTGTATATACGAATGAGCGTGGGCTTCGGCATTGCTTATCCTCGACGGGAGGGCAATGCGAGAGCCTTGTTTGCGGGATGAGCAATAGTTCAGATACCCGCGCTTCTTTTTTTGGTGTGTTTTGAATGTAACAATCAAATTCAAAATGGATTTGGCGTTTTGGGTGTCGATGCCGCAAAAAAGAAAGGAAATATGTCATGAAAAAAACGATGACACTTTTTGGTATGATGCTATTGGCATTATATCTGGCAGGCTGCACAAAGCCTAATGCCGACGACAACACTAATGTTGAAGTGAAGACTTACACTCCAACAAACATCACAAGCACTTCCGCATCATGTGGAGGCGATGCCATTGTGAATGGAAATGTTTCACTCTCCGAACTTGGGGTGTGTTGGAGTACTTCTTCTAATCCTACTCCATCTGACAATAAGCAATCCACTGAAGTTTGTGACCAGCCTTATGTGTGTACAATCAATGGTCTTACGCCTGATACGAAGTACTATGTGCGTGCTTTTGCCTATGATGGTACAAATTACTACTATGGTGAAAACCAAAGTTTTACCACTGAAACTTCTGGTGGAGGTGGCGGCACAAATTATGAGACCATGCTTCCAGGTGGTTGGAACATGCATTCACCTACATACGATGAATTGTATATGAACATCATTTTCGACTATGATGATGTGAAGGGGAAGATCTTCTTTGAATATAGTAATAGCTTTAGCGGCGTTATGGCTTTTGGAGATTATACCATTTCGGGCAACATTGTCACGGCCACATACACGAACGTTAGTTTTAGTGATTTTGATATAGTTCCTTGGGTATATGGTCATACGTATGGCTTTGTCGATGGACAAACCAAAACTGTTACTTATACGATTCAATCATGCACTTCGAATAATTTGGTGCTGAAAGAGAGTGTATATGGTGACATATTGGAATTGGAGAGATATTTCTGAAAACAACAATAAGAAGGAGGAGGGAGACCAAGTCAGTTTGGTCAACCTCCTTGACAATTAAAATTAATTGAAATGAAAAGATTTGTATTGATAGTCATGTTAGCGTTGCTGTTCAGCGGAATGGCTATAGGACAAAGTTCCATTTTAGGAAATAAGGGTGAAAGGCCCATTGCTCCTGTTGTATGCGGTATAATGGGTTTCAATTTTTTCAACCATCGTATTTTGGGTTTATGATGCAAGTGGAAGGTGGCATTATGAATAAAGAGATTCCTGTTTTCTTCACCCCGGGATTAGGCTTTTCATACGGTCAGTATTCCTCAAAGATTTTATCTACTTCCAGCACAAGCCTTCGTGTTCCAGCCTATTTTGGATATTTGTTTGGCGATGTCAAAAAACTCCATGTCGCTATCAGAGGAGGCGTAGTGATGGACTATCTGGTTGCTGCAAAAGAAGGCAAACAAAAAATAGATCTAACAAGCCTTGATAAAAGAACATTTTGGGGCGGCAGTGCCAGACTCTCAGTTGGGATCGAGAATTATGTTTTGATGACCCAATATGATTTTCCATTCCAGTCGGGGAGCACTGGAAACTGGATTATTGGAATTTCAATTCCATTTTAATTTTTATTAGAACTAAATGTGTGTAATATGAAGAACATCATGAAACCATTTACTGTTACGCTTTTTGCAGCGGTCATATTGTGCATTGCGAGTTGTACAAAACAAGATGATAATTATCCTTTCCCTTCAGGAGGTGACTCAAATGGTGGAGAAACACCAGAAGTATCAGCCTCGATTCCTCGGTTGATTAGAGAGCATGTTAAGGTTACGGCATCCTATTATGATTATAAGATTACTGCTTCGCTGACATCCACCTTGGAAGAGGCACTTCCCGACCGATCAATTAAGTATGGTGTGGAGTATGGCTATCTTCGAGAAGATGAATCCGAAGACATTCTTGACAACAAGTTGTATCTAACAAGACAAGGCAATGCTTATTCCAAAGAGTTCCTACTTTTCTATAATGCAGATAGTGAATGGCTTTGTGGAGTTTATGGCAAGTTTCAATATGATACGTATATGTATTATCAACAGCAAATGCAAAATGGATATATCATGACAGCGGATGATTGGGAACTTTATAACGAGACCCTTATGCATCTCAACGAACACGAACAACAAGCTGCAAGAGCTTTTACTGGAAGGTTTTTTGTTGAAGTAGATGGAGTGAAGTATGACTACAAGTATATGTATTTTGACTTTTGGCCAACTCTTTCGCTGGATGTAATTGATAAATACTATCCTTAAAACATGTATTCTGTATTAAAGATTGAATGCAGCACTAAAATAATATGGATATGAAAGCATTATCAAAACCAACAATTATGCTGCTGTTTATAGCAGTAATGAGTTGCATCGTAAGTTGCACCAAACCCAATAACAACAACTCTAGTGGCAATTCGGATGACGATGTTATCGTGACAACATACACGCCGTCTGATGTGACTGCTTCAACTGCCGTTTCTGGATGCTCTGTTCAGGTGAGACAAGGCTTGTCTTTGACAAAGATTGGCATTTGCTGGAGCACTTCGTCCAATCCGACTGTACAAGACAGCCAATTATCTTCGGAGGCATGGAACGAGCCTTTCGTCAAGACATTGACAGGGCTTTCGCCCAACACAACCTATCATGTGCGGGCTTTTGCTTTGCGAGGCTTGGAGTATTATTATGGAGAAGACAAAACTTTTACCACACTTGCTGAAGGAGGAGGAAACAATGGTGGCGGAGGGGGAGGTGGTAGTATCACACCTGTACTTCCAACTGTAATAACAGCCCAAGTAACAGATATTACGCAAAACACAGCCCAATGCGGAGGAGATGTGACCAGTGATGGTGGTGCCACTGTGATGGAACGAGGCATCTGTTGGGGAACGAGCCACAATCCCAACACAAGTGGAAGCCATATCACTAATGGCAATGGTACGGGAAGTTATTCGGTATTAATGACCGGCCTAGTTCCAGGAACAGTGTATTATGTTCGAGCCTATGCTATCAATAGCCAAGGAACTGGTTATGGCGACGAAATGTATTTTACTTCGCTTCCGAGCGGCGGTGGCAATGGAGGCGGTTATGGACCGCCTCCAACAGGTGCCATCAATGGGGTGTTCTCTGTAAGTCCATCAAAGCAGGTTTGGTTCTCACAAGGAAATTTGCAGTACAATGCTGCACAGGGTTCTCACCAATGCGCTGATGGTACGACAAAACAAGGTACTTGGCGCTTTGCCGAGAAACAATGGCATTTTGTTGGTGGGACTAAATATGGAAATACTTCTGGGAACCCGTTGGCGGAATTAGAAAAGAGGGAAAAGAGAGCGAAATAAATGGATAAAAAGTTGCACATATTATTGATTTTCAGTAATTTTGTGGTTGAAAT
>ONKQ01000097.1 GCA_900318465.1 uncultured Bacteroidales bacterium | reverse complement strand
AACGCCAAATCTCTTCGTCAGAAGGAACCTGAATGCGCGATGAGAGAGGCGCGATTCGGGTGATGTTCAGCAAGTGCTTGTAGGTGAAGTTCTCCGAGATGGAGTTGTTGCCCCAACTGCCGCATCCGAGGGTGTTGGTGACGGGCAGCCCGTTTTGGATGGAGCCGCCTGCTGTGGTGGCACAAATGGCATTCACGATAAGACGCGAAACGGAGAGCTCGGTACCCACCTTGATGATATTGGCTTGGTTGTTGGAGTGCAAGCCCGCCGTGTGACCATTGCCCTCGTACGCAAGGTTGGTTCCGGCAATTTCAATGGCTTGGTCGAAATACTGATATGGGAACGCGCCCATCACAGGGCACATCTTTTCCTTGCTGATGGGGTCGTCGTCGCCGAACTTGCCATTCGACTCAACGATGATGGCCTTCACATCGCCAGGAATTTGGATACCGGCTTTCATGGCAATGTATTGCGCCGACTGGCCAACCACATCCCTTGCCGTATGACCGTCCTCGAAAATGGCGTTGATGACCTTCTCGCGCTCTTCGGCATTGCAGACGTAGCCACGGTTGTCGCGGCAGGCCTGCATGATTTCGTCGTGGGCTTCCTGCGGATAGATGAAACTCTGCTCGCCTGAGCAGATAATGCCATTGTCGAATGAACGTCCAGTGATGACCTTGCTGATGGCCAAAGGATATTCAATGTTACGGTCGAGGATGACCTGCACGTTGCCAGCACCCACGCCGAATGAAGGCTTGCCCGATGAATAGGCCGACTTCACCATTGCCATGCCGCCCGTGGCCACGGTCACGTCGCAAAGTGCCATCAAAGCCTGGGTCTTTTCCAAGGTGGGTTCCTCAATCACCTGAACCATGCCGTCTGGCACTTCCATCTGCTCGATAGCCTTCAAGATGAGCTTCACCGCCATGGTGGAGCAGTTCTTTGCCTTCGGATGGGGCGAGATGATGATGGCATTCTTGGTTTTCAGTGCGAAGGAAATCTTCGACATGGGCGTAACGATGGGGTTGGTCATCGGGACGACACCGGCCACCACGCCAATGGGTTTGGCGATTTCAATCAGCCCCGTGCGTTCATCAATGCTGATCATACCCATTGATTTCTTGCCTTTCAGGTCGTACCAGATTCCTTTTGATTTGTTGCGGTTTTTCGACACCTTGTCTTCATAGACACCCATCTTGGTTTCCTCGACAGCGGCCTTGGCCAATTCCTCGGCGTGTTCGAAGATGGTACGGGTCACGAGTTTCACGGTATTGTCGCAGTCGTCTTGGTCGAAGTGTGTCGCATAATAGGCTTGGGCTTTGCGAGCCTTGTCAATCATTGCTTTTATTTCTTCTGTTGCAGTCATGATGATTCTTTTTTAATATAATGATTTGTAAATGTTTCTGATTTCGTCGGCATCCAAATGGACATAGTTGTTGGCCAAAAGGCGTTGTTGGGTTTGCAGCACGTTCTCCGTGAAACCGTCAATTTCCTCGGGCTTCATGCCGTAATGGTGAAGATGGTTTTTCGGGGTGAGTTTGCCCAAGAGTTCATCCAACTTTTGGTAGATGAGTCTCGGGTTGGTGTCCGACAAAGCCTTGTCGATGTGAAGGTTGCGTACCAAAATCTCATTCAGTTCCTTGATGCTACCGTTGTGGTCTTTTTTGAAATAGGTCTTGAACACCTCGGTGAGGAATTGGTAGTTAGCCTCGCCATGAGGCACATGGTAGTTTCCGCCCAAAGGGTAAGAGAGGGCGTGAACGGCACCAACGCCAGCGTTACCGAAGGCGATGCCCGCAAAGTTGCTGGCGGTCAGCATCTCTTCAAAATGGTCGTAGCGGTAGTCTTCGCCTTGTTCGGCGATGCCGTTGAACACTTTGAGGATCATTTCGATAGCCTTTACCGAGAAGAGTCGGGTATAGGCATTTGCCTTGGGCGACAGATAGGATTCCATGGCGTGAATCAAGGCGTCGATGGCACTGAAAGCGTATGGCTTGAACGGCAGACCTTTCAGCAGTTCTGGGATAAGTACAGCATGGTCGGCAAGGATGGCATTGTCAGCCAATCCCATCTTCGTATGCTTGCTCTTGATTTCGGCAATGGAGATGTTAGTCACCTCGCTACCAGTGCCGCAGGTGGTGGGCACGATGACGAGTTCTTTTTCCTTCACAATCGGGATTTTCCGTTCGAAGGCATCCGTGGCGTTATCCAAGTCTTTGAGGACAAATAGTTTGGATATGTCGATAACGGTGCCGCCGCCAATGCCAACGACACGCTTGAAAGTGGTGCCCTTTACGTCGGCAAGGATGCGGTTCATCATCTCGTCGGAGGGTTCGCCCATTCCGTATTTGTCTTGCATCACGAAGGTGCAAGGTAGGTTGAGGGCTTTCATGTAAGGATCATAGATAAACGACTGCGTAATAACAAGGTCGTCTTTCGACAGGGCAAACGCCTTGGCAAAATCGGCGAATGTCTTGTAGGTGCTTATGCTTGTTTTGACTGAAAACATGACATTATGTTATTTAGTTCCGAATCTTTTTTCAAATGCTTCTTCCAATCCCGCCCTGAAGTCGGGGTGGGCAATGGCGATGAGGTTTTGCGCACGCTCACGCAGGGTCTTTCCTTTCATCTTGGCGATGCCGTATTCAGTCACGATGTAGTCCACGTCATTTCGCGGAGTGGTCACGGCTGCGCCTTCGGTGAGCAGGGGCACAATACGCGAGGCTTTGCCTTTGGCTGCCGTCGAAGGCATGGCCATAATGGAGATGCCGCCTTTCGACAAGGCTGCACCGCGCACGAAATCGACCTGGCCGCCCGTGCCGCTGAACTGCTTCAAGCCTAACGTCTCGGAGGCCACCTGGCCCATCAAATCCACTTCGATGCAGGAGTTAATGGAGACCATATTGTCGTTTTGACCGATGACCCATGGGTCGTTGACGTAATCCACTGGATACAAGCAGACATTCGGGTTGTTGTCGATGAAATTATACACTTTCCTCGTTCCCATGATGAAGGTGGAAACGAATTTTCCTCTGTGAAGGGTTTTCTTGGAGTTGTTGATGACACCTTCTTCGACAAGGTCAACCACGCCGTCGGAGAACATTTCGGTATGGATACCAAGGTCGCGCTTGTCGCCGAGGAACATGAGCACAGCGTCAGGGATGGCGCCAATGCCCAGTTGCAGCGTGGCACCGTCCTTGATGAGTGAAGCACAGTTCTTACCGATATTCTTCTCCACCTCACCTATGGTCGGGTTGGGAATTTCAGGCAGGTTGTAGGCACAAGGCACAATATGGTCGATTTCCGACACATGAATCTTGTTCTGTGAACCGAAAGTATAGGGAGTCATCTCGTTGATTTCCGCGATGACTGTCTTGGCTTTTTTGCAAGCCGCCTTTGCATAATCGCACGACACACCAAAGCTGCAATAGCCTTCATTGTCGGGATTCGACACCGAAACGACGGCCACGTCAACGGGGAAGGCTTCGCCAAGCATGGCGGGGACATCCTTGAAATAGCATGGGATGAAGTCGGCCTGCTGATCGAGGAGGGCCTGGCGTGAGTTGCCGCCCACGAAGTTGGTGATGTGGTGGAAGTGTCCGTAACATTCCGGTTTCAGATAGGGCGCATCGCCGAGGGTCAGCATGTGGTAGATGTGGACATTGTGGTAGTCTTCCCTGTGGTCGGCAAGGGTCTTGGCGATCAGTTGTGGGATGCCAGCCGTCTCTGAAAACACCACATAATCATTATCTTTGATGGCCTTGATGGCCTTTCCCGCAGTGGTGATGCGGCTTTTGTATGTTCCTTTCCAGCTCATGGCTTGTGGGTATTCAAAATTGTTTTGGCATAACGGAGCAAATCATCATCGATAGTGGTGACGACAAACACGTCTTTGACGAGGCCGTCCAAGGCTGCCTTGACGGTTTCTTCCAGCGTCAACTGGGCGGAGGGACAACCGCTGCACGCACCGTGCAACTTAATTCGGAGAATGCCCTCCTCGAAGCTGATGATGGAGAGGTCACCACCATGTGCTTGCAGTCTTGGACGGATAAGCTCGTCCACAACTCTCGTGATTTCATTCAGAGTTGCCATCATTTTGTTTAAATATCCTTCGAAACATCGATTTTAGCAATGGCTCTGGCAAGGTTTTTCTTGCTTTCAAGGTCGCCCTGACGCGAAATCATGATACGCTGGGCTTGAGGCGATCCGGCGCCGTGCATCGACTCAGTACGATAACCGACAGCGGCGGTGCCCAAAGTGAGGTTTTCTATCAGGCGGAGCACACGCATACGGTTTTCAGTGGAAGTGTTGCGCGCACCTTTGAAGTATTTTTCCACGACTTTGCCGATTTCGGGGCTGCGGAGGTCTTGCTGCGAGGGCATGGTGACCATCAAGCCGCCAGCGATATCCTCGGCCAAACGGGCGATTTCGTAAGGCATTCTCGTGACATTTTGCTTGCACACATTGGCCAGCAAAAGGTTGATTTGGTAGTTGCCTGCAGGCATCTTCATGCCTTCAGCGGAGCAAGCAATGCCGCATGCATACAACGTCTCGTTAAGATGGATCATCTCAATGAGTTTGTCCTTGATGTGGCTGGCTTTCGGCACACCATTGTAGTCGGCGGCGAGAGCGGCTGCACCAATTAACACGTCGCCCACACCGACCTTGCAGCCGCCGTAGGATTGGCGATGGTAGCCAGCGAAGCGTTCCACCATCATGCCGGCGAAGTCCCATTCCTTGCACATGAACACACGCTCGTTGGGAACAAACACGTTGTCGAAGACAACCAACGCCTCGTGGCCTCCGAATTGCGAGTTGCCCAAGTCCATGTCGGCGTCTTTCTCCAGTTTGCGGGTATCGCACGACTGGCGACCGTAAATCATGAACACGCCTTCAGCATCGGAAGGAACGGCAAACGAAACGGCATAGTCCTTGTCGGCTTCCTTCATGGCCACGGTAGGCATGATGAGGTGCTCGTGCGAGTTGACGGCTCCCGTTTGGTGGGCCTTGGCTCCGCGCACCACAATGCCGTCGGGGCGCACTTCCACGATGTGGAGATAGAGGTCGGGGTCGGGTTGCTGCGAGGGACCCAACGAGCGGTCGCCCTTAGGGTCGGTCATGGCACCGTCAACAGTCAAGTCGTTGTCCTGCACCCATTTCAGGTATTCGGTGAAGCGCTTGTGATATTCAGTGCCATATTTCTCATCGATTTCAAAAGTCGTGGAATAGATGGCGTTGAAAGCATCCATACCCACACAGCGTTGGAAGCAAGCTGCCGTCTTTTGTCCACAGAGGCGTTGCATCTTCACCTTCTTGATTAGATCGTCTGTGCTTTGGTGCAGGTGGCAGAAACGGTTGATGGTCCTGCCAGTCAGGTTGGAAGTGGCAGTCATGAGGTCTTTGTATTCCTCTTTCTCAGCCAATTCATAGGTCATGGCCACCGAATTCATCGAGGGACGAATCATCGGGTGGTCAACGGGGTTTTCAATTCTTTCGCCCATCAGATAAACCTTGAGGTTCATCTTGCGAAGGCTTTCGATGTACTGGTCTTTTGTCATCATGTCTTATGATTTTAATTTAATTAGTTGATTATTATGGTTTTATAAAAAATAATATCGACCAAGGCAAAAATGACAAATGCCTTCGCTCCAATACGAATTCCCAAAGGCTATTTGGCCCTTGAAATAGGTAGGTCGGAAAAAGGGGGGAAATCGATGTAATAATCGTATTGTCCAAAAGTAGACTCAGATTATCCTTGATGTAATAATCATAAGACGATGAGATGTGCTACTTGACGCTGCTTTTTACGCGAAAGCATTGCCAAACCATCAGAGGCAGGTCTCCTGGCTTGTCCATCATGCACGCCTTCCCAAATTGCTTCAGTGGCTTTGATATACATGATCCGTTATGGACTTACAGTTGCGCGACAGCTCGTGATTTACACACGATTCCCGTTTTAATCTCCTACAAGGAGAACCTCTGTGGCTGCAGATTTCAAAGAACGG
>ONKQ01000098.1 GCA_900318465.1 uncultured Bacteroidales bacterium | reverse complement strand
GTTAGACAATTGGTTGGATTACAGGGCTTTTTTGTAGACCTTGATGACGCCGTCGGGGCAGGTGATGCCGCAGCTCGCGCAGCCTATGCAGGCTTCGGGGTTCGCCATGAAGGCGTAATTGTAACCTTTTCCGTTTACTTCTTTTGCCAGTTCGATGACCTTGCACGGGCAGGCTGTGATGCATACGCCGCAGCCTTTGCAACGCTCAATGTCAACCACGATGGCTCCTCTGAATTTTGCCATATTGATTAGTTTTTAGAATTTGTTGTGTTCTTATTTTAATGAGCCACGAAATTAGGGAATTTTGGGCAAACGGTGCACGACTTTTCGTTTTATTTCGTCGAATCGGGTTAATTTAGATTGATTATAAATAAAACCAAGCCGCAATTTGTGTCCTCGCAGATTGATTGCTCATGTCATCATAAAGTTTTAATCAAGTAAAATCAAATTGTGGTTTTCATTGTCATATAGTTTCCGTATGTTCATAATGTCCAATAAGTTGCTGACGAAGCTGATGGCACCAAAACCCATTATTAATGAAAGAATAGTTGTAGGATGAATCGGGACTTTTCGCTGAACCACAATAGAATGGACGTGTGTGTGTTGAATGTGAGAAGCGGCACTTCGGTCGGCATGGAAAGCACGAACACCATTGTTTTGTTTTTGAATGTTAAACTTCTGCTTTTCTGAACCAACCAGTTCGCATCAATAATAAGCGGGGAGGGCAAAAGGTGACATTGGGAGCGAAATTATTATTCATTGTTGTCATTTACGTCTCGCAAATGAAAAAACACTTTCCCAAATGAAACATTATTTCCCCAATGCGGCGTATCATCAAGTGCATGGAGTATGGCTCTCCTTACGAGAGGGGCATTTGTCTGTTTATTTTTTAAGCCCGTAGTAAGTCAAATAATAGGAAACTCCTGCGCCATGCGCTGTACCAAGGTACATACGCACATAAATGCTGTCGCCAGAAAAAGCGAAATTAGAAAAGTCGGGACCATAGCTGTGGCCATCTTTTCTGACAATAGCATTGATGTGGGGCAACGGGAAATTGGCGACAGGACCTTTGACTTTTTCAGCGGAGACCAAAAGCATAGAGTCCATGGCTTTGTCGACAAAAACATGAAATTCGTATTGCTTAACGTCAATTGCTTCTAATTGTGCGCCTTCGTCATCAACTATGGTGCATCTGTATTCGCCTATCCACGGGTCTCTATAATCAGGTGTCGTTTTTTGGCATGAGCTTACGACAAGCAAGAATAATAATACTATGACTTCTCTAAGTTGTTTTCTTTTCTTTGTCATGATTGATTGTTAATGTCTTGCAAAAACACTAATAGCTGTTCTCTGTTTGGCTCTCATTAGAAAGAGTTTCGACACAAGGAGTAATGTCGATATAAAGTGAAACTCCTAAAGGAACTTCGAATCCGTCTTTCAATTCAACAAAATCTGTTGCTCTTAAGGATTCTGAACTTCCGGACGGGAGAACCGTTTGTGAACTGAGGGTGATAGATTTCTTTACTTTATGGTCAAATGATGTGAAATTCGGAATTTCATTTACTATAGTATTGCAATCGTATAAGAGTTTAAATGCTCTGAATTCTTCCACATACATATAATGAGGATAGGTGATATTAGTCAAATCTGATGGATTTGTTGGTTTTAAGGCGAAATTCATAATAATGAATAATGAATGATGAATTCCAACATTGCCAACGTCATTTCGTATCGACCTCATTAGTACGTGGTCAACATACCAATTGATTTTGTTGTAGTCCCATTCAATGCTATACCAATGATAACTGGCACTGTAGTTACAAGAATGCTTAGTTATGCCGAGTTGTAAACGGGTTATTGGGCAGACAAATCCATACCATACATTGCTTTCAACAAAACTTGGTTTGTTTCCGTATGCCTCAAAAACATCTATTTCATTGTACCAACAATTGTTAGTATTATTATCTGAATAAGATTTCCAGAACCAAAAAGCAGGCCATGATTTGTATGCAGCATCCATTTTGGCATAGATTTCATAGTATCCATAACCAAAAGTGGTTGTTGATTGAACGGCTCCAGAAGAAAACATGTGTTCTCCATTGTAGTAACATCCAGAAGATAAGGGACAATCCGTAGCCTCTCGTTTAAGTTCCATTACGAGATTTCCATTGGAAATGTAAGTGTTCCCATTGAGATAAACTTGCGGCTCTTCATCTGAAGCACTTCCATGAACTTTATAATCCCATTTTTTCCAAATGGAATTATTAAATATGTTGAAATTGTCGTCAATAATTAGATGCCATCCTTGGTCTGACAATGGGTCTTGGGCAATTAACGTCGTAGCTTGCAGTAGTAAAAACCATAATATTATTATTCGCCATTTTTCCATAGCACTATTCTTTGATAGCCGAATGCTTGATTGTTAATGTATTAATTGTCGTGTCTTCGCCAATGCAACCAAGTTCATATTCAATGGTCAGTATTACGTCGCCATACGGCATGGTTTCTATACTTCCTTCTTTGAAACCAAGCCTGTAATAAGGAAGGTGGGGTAATGCTATGCTATATTCTTGAAATTCCCATAGAAGGGTTTCAGGAGACTTTCCATAGTCATGTGCGGGCAAAAGACATCCGTATCTGTCTATCACGAAGTAGTCATCAACATGGGAAAGACTATCGGTGGACTGATTGTTATTATTGTTAATATGGACTATCCCAGATACTTTCGTGTCCAACGAGACTGAGTACTCGGTCGTAGACCCGGAATTCTTGTATATTCCGCAGAATGGTTTGCGGTAATCATCTTTGGAGCATGAACTGCTCAGAAGGAAGAGTACGATTGCAAAGAGTTTACGAATAGGAGTGCCTATTTGCATGGTATTCAATTTTTGGTGATGATCATCCTATCTAAATTACTATATTCGCCATCCGCATATAGTAAATACAGATAAATGCCCGGTTGTAATTTGTTCGTTCGTAGTTCGATAGATACGGAGCCTCTTCCAGTAACTTGAATTTGTTCTTTTAAAATACCCGATATATCAAAAACAAATAATGATGCGTCTTTATAGAAATCAGGGATAATACAATCAATGATGGTTGTTTGAAGAAATGGGTTGGGATGGTTTTGATAAACTTTTAGCGATTTTGGAGAAATTTCACTATTTGAATAATCTGTATCGTTAATTAGTGAATTTGAGGATTTGACATCCCCTGCATCATTGTCTAATTGCATGAAAAATAACTTGAGTTGTTCGTTTTCTTTTGAAAGATAAAGTTGTTCTTGACGGATTTGTTCAAGTATATTTTGTTGTTCTTTTAATGCTTCTACAGGAACGGCAATTAAATCAGTGTATGCTATTGCTAGAGTACTATCAGGCATGGATTTAACGACTTCTGGACAAATATCAAGCACATCTTGTGCGATGAGTCCAAAACGATAGTTTTCTTCATTTGGCTCATCTGTCTTAAATCTGTATTTTACACCGTTTAGTCTCAAGACTTTGTCCAATGCATTGTCAATTGAGGAAATGTCTTGTTTGAACGAAAGGTCAGATCCAAAAAAGCCACCTTGCAGAGTTCAAAGCCAACCTTGGGCGCAGACAAAAAAGACATCTCTGTTTTGTGTAGTACTCCAAAAATTGTACGAACAAGACTGTGCTGTCGGAACATAAGTGCGAAATGCAGGTTGCCAATCTTGGGTTTGTGATGATAATTGGACCAAATTAAAAATTGTTGATTTTGAATTGAGAAAAACCTTCCATACATATTATGGAAAGAAATATAATTGTTAATAGCAAAAACTTTTTTTTCATAATGTCCCAGATTTTGATTGATTTTAGTCTACTTAAAATACAACATATTGTGTATTGTATACACAATGCAAACCTATATTTGCAGCGTGGTTGTCTGCGAACAAGAATTGAGAAGGCAAAAATATGATATTATTAAATACGTAGTAAGGATTTTTTTGCTTTTTTCTCGATATTGGATTAGTTTAGATTGATTATAAGCGAAACCATACCGTTTTATTTGCTGTAACAAAAATAGGGACGCGATGCATTGCGTCCCTATTTTTCATTCATAACTCTATACTTATTTCACAGGATGGTCTTTAGCAAACGCAGCCAACCTTTCAGCCAAAACCGGAATCTGCTCTCTTTGTATTAAAGAGGTGCAGGCGCGGACACCTTGCTTGGTGCTGCCGCAGGTGTCCAACGAAATGGCCGAGATGCCGTAGTACATCATCTCTTCCACAAGTTCGGAACCGGTGAAGCCTGGATAGCAATAGGTGAAGTAGAAACCGTCGGCAATGGGGTCGCCGCAGTCCTCGTCGTAGGTGATGTAAAAACCGTTGTCGGTGAAGGCTTTCTTCATCAGCGCGGCCTTGCGACCGTATTCCAGCACATCATCGCGGTAGTTGTAGGTGCCATCGTTGACGGCTTTCAGCACGGCAGCCAAGGCGTGTTGGGCCGAATGTGAAGTGCCCGAACTCAGCGGGTGCAACGCGCCGAAGAGGATGGCCCGCAGGAAGACTTCCTGTCCGCAGAAGGCTTTCAGGTCGGGGAAGTGGTGCTGGGCCAGCTTGTCGCTGATACCGAGGATGGCGCAACGCTCGCCGGCGTAGCTGAAGGCTTTCGAACTGGAAATCATCAGGATGTAGTAGTCGGTGTATTTGCCTACGGTGGGTTGGAACGGTGCCACGCCCGGGTGGCTGTAGTCCTTGCGGAAGTCCATGCCGAAGTAGGCGAGGTCTTCCATGACGATGACATTGTACTTGTTGGTCAGTTCGCCGATGATGCGCAGTTCCTCATCGGTGAGGCACACCCAAGTCGGGTTGTTGGGGTTGGAGTAGAGCAGGCTGTGGATGTTGCCCTTGCTCAGCACCTCTTCGAGTTTGGCGCGCAGTTTCTCGCCACGGTACTCGTAGATGTCGAAATGCTCCATCGGGATGCCGAGCACCTTGCATTGGAACTTGTGTACGGGGAAGCCTGGGTCGATGAAAAGCATCGTGTTTTTCTTCTTGTCGGTGTGGCCTGCAATCATGAAGGAGGCAAAAGCGCCCTGCATGGAGCCGACGGTCGGGATGCAATTGGCTGGACTGACGTCGATGTCAAGGAAGTTCTTGATGAAACGCGAGGCTTCCTTCTTCAGCACCGGAGCGCCGTCGATTGGAGGGTAGTTGGCGGGAACGCCATCCTGCAAAGCCTTGATTTGAGCCTCGATTCCGACGCGGGCAGCGGGCAGGCCGGGATTACCTAACTCCATGTGGATGAATTTCTTGCCACTGGCGGCTTCAAGGTCAAAAGCCAATTTGTTGATCTCGCGGATGCCTGCACTTCCGATGCTCGGCAGACCGCTTTCTGCAAAGAGTTTCTTCGCTAAATCTTGAGGTACGATATTATGTTGCATCATATTTGATTTGGTTTATTTTGCTCGTTTGATTTGAAACGGCAAAGATAGGAAATTATTTGAGACGTGCAAAAATAAAATGATTAAGTAGGGCCAACTCGCCAATCCTACGGGTTATAATGTGTTCCTTAATGGCAATCTCGTTGCTGAAAATCTAATAAATTGATTGTCAATTCGCTAAATACTTGTATGTTTGCGACAAATGTTTACTGTTTGCTTCCATTGTCTTTGGTAAAATGTTTGATTTATCTGATTTTTAATCATATTTTTCTGTTGGTAACTGTAGTTTTCCTATTTTTGCGCTTGCAAACCTCACGGCAGACTATCGCGCTGCAAATATAGGTTTGTCCTTAGATAGCATATCATTAAAATCCAATACTGATGAAAAAGCAATTGTTACTTGCCTTAGCCTTGATGATTGGCTTCACGCCCGTCAAGGCACAAGATGAAAAGAAAGAAGAAGGATTCCAGTTTACTACAATCAAGGAAATTCCAATCACGGCCGTTCGCGACCAACATCGCTCTTCCA
>ONKQ01000100.1 GCA_900318465.1 uncultured Bacteroidales bacterium | reverse complement strand
AAGTTACTGATTTTCAAGACATTATACAAGTTTTTCCACCAAATTATTCGGCCAAATTTGAACTTTTTCTGTTGCTTATAAAAATTGTCATGTACTAAGCTGTTACCTAAAGAAAAAGGGAAATCTCAGTTTTTCTATAAAACAGTTGTTTGAACTTGTTGAAATTAATGATAAGTTGATTATTTCGGTATAATAGCCAAAACACCCTCGAATCATTTCTTTTAATAAAACAAAAAAGATGGTTCATCGCTTTTTCCCTATATTTACTGAATCTTAGAGTTTATGAACTCATACCTAGCCCAATTCCCAATACGACAATAAGTCTTTAACACATACTGAATGTATTGTTTACCTATTAAACATTGAGGAATTCCCATTCTCATCAGATACCACACCATATTTATGAATCCAATAATTTCTTTATTATTTCTATCTTTTATATACAAATACAAATCCTCTTTAAACGAAACTTCATTACCATGTAAAAAAAAGTCTACCATCTTTTCTGCAATGTTATAATAAGCGACCTCAACAACATTCTCTGTTTGATCGATGACTTCAGAAAACCTTTTAAGCTCTTGACCAGCCCTAGTTGGATTCGAAATCTTCAGATAATATACGATCTTATAGAATAGCAATTCATACAAATAGAATTTATCATCAGAATAAAGAAACAATTTATCCGCCTTGCTATAATGAAAATCAGCCATATCATATTCTTCCTTCTCAAAATAGCACTGACCCATTAACAACTCATTTACCGATGAATCCACTTCATTGCCAAGAAACTTATCCCTACTAATACTTCTCTCGCAATACTCAATGGCACCTTCAATATCACCACTAATGAAAGAAATATTGGCCAGCAAATTTTCAAATACACCAACCTGTCTTTGATCTCCCAACATTTCGGCTGCAATTATCCCTTTTTTTGCCTCAACACCTGCTTTGTCCATTTCTCCTTTATCATACAATAGACAAGCTATATTACAAGCCACCCAACTTTGTCGTCGCAAACTTCCTTGATTTTCAAAAAGTTTATAACTCTTACTAAAATAACGCATAGCTTCAACAGTTCTGCCTCTGTCGCGCAAAAACAAGCCATAATTATTCATCGCAGTTGGTAACAACATGGTCTTTTTATCCGCCTTGCTAACAACTTCTTTAAATAACTTTTCAGAAATACTGTTATTACTTGCTATTCGATACATCAAATATGCTTCTCCTTGTATTATTTCCAAATACTCTTTCTTTGACTCAATGTCTTTATAGGCTTTAAGCGCCTGTATCACTTGCAATGCTTCTTTGTACCTTCCTCTTTGATCAAGACAAAAACTTAATTGTTGTTGGCTTTCAATATAATACTCAGAATTGCGAGGTACCTTTTTGAACATTTCCAATGCTTTGTCATAGAAATCCAATCCTTGATATACTTTTCCAATAATATAATGCTTTTCTTCTTCCTTCAATTGTTTTGACCATTCAATGATATGCTCTTCAAAAGAGATGTTAACTTTATGAGTCTTTTGGTTTTTCAACTCTGTTATTCCACCTAACCCTGACAAAAACAATCGTGTGTTTGTATCAAACAATTCGGCGGTGCCTGACATTTTTTTCACCTGCTTACTCAACAATCTGGCTCGGCCATTATCTCCATCCATATACTTGCCAACAACATTATCAAAACACACTATATCACTATGATTTATCCAAAGGATTCTGCCTATATCCATCGTCATTAATGACGGAACAATGTCAAAATCATCAGAGCCTGAATATCCAACGAAAACCAATTTAGAGGATTTTTCTATGCAATTTCCTAAAAACTTGGCTTTGTGTTCATCCAGCAACAATAAACTATTCTTTGAAATGATTGATGTTAAAGATGCTTGCAAAGTCTTTTTGGAGCACTTCTTTTTGTTTCCATCACCAATATACTTGTAATAACTTCCATGCAACTTAAAGACAGGAATCGCTTTCTTGTTTCGAAAACCAAATGCCTCATAATCTCTTTTTGTGCAAATGGTTTGAGGATTATAGCCCAATTCATATATAGCTCTCTCTATCAAGTCATCAAAATTTGGCGTAAAAACATAATGACCTTCAATAGCCAACTTTGCCAAATTAAAATGATTCAGATTTGGATTCTTGTAATTCTTGATGGCATCCAACACATAAAGATCCTTATCAACCAATGAAATGGCATCCACTAGCATTTCAAAACGGAGAAAGTCACCACTCAACTTACATTCGTGACTAATTCCTTCCCTAATATCTTTCTTCAACAATTCTATCTTGACCAAATCGTTAGGAGCTAAAGAACCAATGATGGCATTGATAAGCGGAATAGCCATTGGAAAACTGGACGGTGCATCAACAGAGACACCTGCGCCGGCTATTATAACATTTGTTTCCATTTACATTCATTTTAGAGAGAGGTCATTATCAAACGAAATGTTCTTCTGAGAAGGATAATACATAACCACTCAGTCCGGTTGGCTGCTGCATGCCAATACTTGCTTTCTATGATGCCTTTGGCTTCAGCCCATGTTTCTCGTGAGCGTCTTACCTTGTTGGCCACCAAGGCTTTTCTTTCTTCGTCAGTCAGCATAATATCACCCCTTCCCTATCAATATTGTCATAAAACGGTGTGCCTTTTCGTCTGGCCCATTCCGCGTATGTATAGATTTTTGGACTGAAATAAGTACCATATTCCCATCCCAACTCAACAAATGGATAGGCATACGTTCCAAAAATGTCGTTTTGTAGTTGCTGGTCATTGAGCAAGATGAGCAAATCCCAGTCGGAATCGTCACGCGCATCGTTGCGGGCTTGAGAACCAAATAATATAAGCCTCGCTCCTTCGGGCAGCACCTTGGCACCCAAAGCACGAATGGAACTTAATATGGTCTCTTTTTCCGATGACATACATTTCAATTATGATGCAAAACTACAAAAAATATCGATTCCTTGCCACTTTTGGTTTTCATTTCTTCCTTTCAATCCCTCAACCACCCCACCGGCACCACATAGACGCCGTCATCCCTTTGATACGAGAAATCGTGTATTTTTGTAAAAACAATCATAAATAACTAAAAACAAACGAATTGCAGAAATACAAATTTTCTCATTTGGGAACTTAACAAGTTTTTGCTTGGGAACTTGGCCAATCTTCATTTGGGAGCTTGGCAAGTTCACAATAGCTTCTCCAATTCATCCACCGAAGGAAGCAATTGCTTCAGCCGCTCGTCCATGTCGGCGGCGGTTTTGTATGTGGCCACGCCCATAGGTTTGTCGTAGTCTTGGATGACATATTCGACAAACTTTTTGTTGGCACTTTTGCACAGCAGAATACCGATGGATGGGTTCTCGTTGGGCTTGCGCACCTCGTCATCAAGGATGCGCAAATAAGCTGCCAACTGCCCAAGATAGGCCGACTTGAACGGACCACTCTTCAATTCCACACACACCAAGGCTGACAATTCCCTATTGAAGAAAAGCAAGTCGGGAAACTCTTCCACGCCAAACTTTTCCAAATGATATTGGTTTCCCACAAAAGTGAAGTCCTTGCCAAAAGTCATGATGAAATTTTTCACATTATGGATGATGCTTTGCTCAATGACACGCTCATCGCGATCTTTGTCTCTCACGAACAATTCCTCCACATTAATGAAATCAAGCAAATACTCGTCTTTGAACATGGAGATGGCACGGTATGCTTGTAATTGGCTGGGAAGGTTTTTCTTGAAATTGTTGGGGATTTGACCTTGATGATGGAACAAGTCATCGTCAATCAGCTGCTCTAAATCCTCAACCTTGACTTTCGTATCTGCAGCGAACAGGATATAGAACTTCCTCTGCTCCAAGTCTTTCACCTTGCTTACAATGGCATAATGATGGGAAAAGCCAATGCTCATAAATGCCGCTATCGGAAAGTCAGCATTGATTTTGAACTCAACAGGAGCCAATTTGTTCGTTGAAACGAACGAATTCTGATTGCCTTCTGTCAAATTGTTCGTTGGAACGAACGAATTTGATTCAACAATGACTGCCTCAGAACTACCAGAGAGCATCCGCCATTCTTCATAAAAAGTACGCATTTTCCTCATGCTCGGTGCAGAAAAGCCACGCAAACCAGGCAATTCCTTTCGCAGTTGCTTACTGACGGCATCAATAAAACCTTTGCCCCAGTTCTTGTTACGTGTATTGGCGGAAACAAATCTTCCAATGCCATAATATAGTGCCAACTGCTCTTGGTTAATCGCTCCCAAGGCTCTCAACTGGCTCTGTTGTATCGCCTCTTTGATAATCTGTACCGCATTGGCAAGTTCATCGGTTTGCTGGCTTTTGATGATGTCCATGTGTGTTGAATCTTTATCGCTGCAAAATTAGCAATAATTATTCACCCATTCCATCAAATTGTTGTACTTTTGTCTGCTCAAAAAATCATCATCATGATTAAAGAAAATCTCAATAAAATCCGTGCGACATTGCCAGAAGGCGTGACTTTGGTAGCCGTCAGCAAGACCAAGCCCGTCAGCGACTTGCAGGAAGCCTACGATGCCGGACAGCGCGTTTTCGGCGAAAACCATGCCCTTGAGATGCGCGACAAGCATGAGGTGCTGCCGCAAGACATCCAATGGCACTTCATCGGCCACTTGCAGACCAACAAAATCAAATACATCATCCCTTATGTCACGCTGATTCATAGCATCGACTCGGCCAACCTGCTCGAAGCCGTCAACAAGGAAGCCAAAAAGCACGACCGCGTTGTGGATTGCCTGCTGCAATTCCACATCGCGCAAGAGGAGACCAAGTTCGGCCTTGACCTCGAAGAAGCCCGACAACTGCTTGATTCAGAAGCGTTCAAACAGATGCAAAACATCAGAATCTGCGGTGTGATGGGCATGGCCACCTTCACCGACGACGGGGGCGAAGTGCGCAAGGAATTCAAGCACCTGAAGGCGATTTTCGACACGCTGAAACACGATTATTTCGCTAACCAGCCACAGTTCAAGGAGATTTCGATGGGCATGTCGGACGACTATCCGATTGCCGTCGAGGAAGGCGCGACGATGGTGCGTGTGGGGAGCAAAATCTTTGGAGCAAGAAACTATAATTAATGCGGAATGCAGAATGCGGAATGCGGAATAAAGAGAACGGCTATGGGAAAAGAGAATGATAATGTTATCAAAAGGAAAAGTAGGGATTTTGCCATTGACATCATCAATTTGTATAAATGGTTGTGCGAAATTCAGCATGAATATATCATGTCCAAGCAATTGTTACGTTCTGGGACGAGCATTGGTGCCAATGTGGCTGAAGGGGTTCGCGGACAAACGCTTCCTGACTTCTATGCTAAAATGAACATCGCTCTAAAAGAAGCAAACGAAACCAGTTATTGGTTAGATATACTTCATGCTACAAACTATCTGTCAGACAATAAGTTTGAACCCATCAACTCTTCTTGCGAAGAAATCATCAGAATATTAGTAGCCATAACAAAAAACCAGAACAAATGATTAACCCTCTTATGCATCGCCTTGCGCCCATTCCGCATTCCGCATTCCTAATTCCGAATTAAAAATGATATGACACCCGTTGGCGGAATTAGAAAAGAGGGAAAAGAGAGCGAAATAAATGGATAAAAAGTTGCACATATTATTGATTTTCAGTAATTTTGTGGTTGAAATCA
>ONKQ01000101.1 GCA_900318465.1 uncultured Bacteroidales bacterium | reverse complement strand
CTTGAAATAGTCGTGTACGGCCTGTGCCGCCGCTGCCATCGACTCAAGGAAAGCATCTTGGTTGGCAATCGTCCAATGCGTCTGGGTTTTGCCAGCGGAATGGATATAGAGTTTTCCGGCACTTGATGCCACGCCAATCGACTGGTTTTTCAACACGCCGCCGAAACCGCCCATAGCGTGACCTTTGAAATGGGCGAGGTTAATCATGAAGTCGTAGTTCTGCAAGTGCGAGCCGACGATGTCGTATTGCAGGTGCTTGGTGTCCTTGACGGGCAGTTGGATTTCGCCCTCCTCGTCCATGATGTCGACAGTGGCGATGTCGTTGTAGCCGCGTTCAGCGATAGCCTTTCGATGCTTTTCGGTGTTGCCACGGTTGCCGCCATAAGCCGTGTTGCATTCCACGAGAGTGCCGTTCACTTTTTGTACCAGGTTTTTAATCAATTCGGGGCGAAGGTGGTTGCTTTTCTGCGATTCGCCAGTGGAGATTTTCACCGCCACGCGACCTTGAGCCTCCACGCCCAAGGCTTCATAGATGCGCACCAACCCTTCAGGGCTGATGTCGGTGGTCATATAAACCGTTGCAGCCTCACCTTCAGTCGTGGGTGGGGCGGGTTGATGTGTTTGTGCTTGGCACGAAGCCATTCCCAAAATGCAAATTAATGCCATGATAATAGATGTTTTAGTCATTTTATTGTTGTTTTAATTGTCGTTCACAAAAAGTCACATGTACCCTGTCGCCAAAACTTTTGCCAATCTGTTTGCGGATGTCCTTCCGTACACCGATGATGAAACAAGGCGTTCCCATCTTGACGATCTGGCCGTCGTAAGGCACGTCGTCAAAAGTGGCATGAACCGCCAAGCGTCCTTTCCCGAAGATTGCCTTGATGTCGAAAGGTACCTCAACGTACGCGGCATCCATATCCTCGTTTTGGATGATGATGGCATCAAATTCATACAGCGCATCATTGGCAACATTGGGATTTCCTGTGGGTTTGTTGTTCATGGGTTTATGAGATTTCGTCCTTCTGATTCCTTATTTTATAGCATACTGTCAATAAACTGCCGGAAATGCAGTATCTGCGCACTGCGCGAAGGGTTGAAAAGCAAATGTTCGAAGTCTTTCTGCTTTTGCACGAGGTCAACAGTGTCAAGTTTGTTGTTTAGGGCTTTTTTCAATGCTTCAGGATCGCCAATTCCGCAACGTTGACAGAGGAAATCGTAGTCGGGTTGGATTTGTTGCCAAAGGAAGATGGTGTCGTAGAAGTCGCGGCCTTTCGTCCTTGCCAGCAGCGCTGCAAGTTTCATCGAGAGCATGGTGCTTTTGGAAGGGACGGTCACGGGAAAGAAGAAACCGTTCCGGCTGACCATCGCGGTTTGCGGGGTATAATCCACGCCTTGGTCTTGGGCTTCAATCTTCATCAGAAACCTTTCCTCTCGATGACCGGTAAGATTCATGTCGAAAAGCAGTTCCGGAAAATAGATATTGCGGCGGTAGGCCGTCAGTCGGGGATTCTCCTTGTCGCGCAATTCCACTTGCAAACCATTGAGACGCAGATATTCAACCAACGCATCGGTCATCGAAATAAACTCTTCCGCGTTCAGTTGCTTACAGTCGAAATCCAAGTCTTCGGAAAAGCGGTCCAACCCAAGGATAAGGCGCAGATTGGTACCACCGATAAACACTATTTTTGGCGCGTAAGGCGATTGCGACAGGTGTTCCAAAGCCAATAACTCAATGTACTCCTTCAGGATATGCTTGTGGAATGACGCATTAGCCGCGATTTGTGGTGGATAATAAGCCAATATGGACTGTAGGTCAATCATTCGGAATAGGTTTTAATCAATAGTTTCACACGTTCTTGTAACGCCTTGTTGCCGCTCTGTTCGGCAAACTTCATCAAACGTTTTTTGTCGAGATCCTCCCGCATCCACCACTCATCGAAACGCAGGTCAAACAGGGCTTCAGTGGTATTATATTGTGGGTAGAGATACAGCAGGTCAACGATGGCCTTCTCAGGAAAAGCTAACAGATAACTACCTCGTGGCGATAAAGGCATTTGACGAAAACCAAAGAAAAGCGCGGGCTTTACCGTCTGGTAACTGAAATGGCCGAAGTCGTTGCTGTAGGCCGTGGTTCGGTTGGAGGTGACGCAGGTGATGTCGGTCACCACTTCGGGAATGATGCCGTAGAACGACAAGGCGTAATGCAGACTGATATATGACGGTGTGTAGATGCGCTGCGCCACATAACGCGCCATCTCGGGATTGCCCTTCAAGTCGCTGAAAGCATACCAATCTTGCCGCAGTTTCGATAGGTAGCCACGCTTCACCCAACGCGAAAGGTTGCTTCGGTCGAACTCTGGGTTCCATGCACGGATTTGATAGACATTGAAGCATCCAACCCCGTGCCATTGATCCCTAAACTCCAAATAGGTCATCTCATTTCATTCAAAAGATGCTGCAAAAATACAACTTTTCTTGAATAAAAACACTATTTATGGTTTTTCTGGTGCGTCTTCAGTAGTTTCACCGCCTGCCCGTAGGGACTTGAAGTGACGCTCACGAAGTAGGCCGCCATGTCGGTGGTGTAGGTGTTTTTGTAGTAGCCTTTGGTGAAGAGTTCCTCCTCGGTGAAGCTCTCGGCGAGGTGGAGCATTTCCTCGTGGGTCGCTTGCAGCAGGCGTTTGGCCTCTTCCAAAGGCGTGTTTTGGTGCTTTTCTACCAGCATCTTGTCCATTTCGTGGTAGTTCTTGCGGTACTCGTCGGGCAGGTAGTCACGCGGGTGACCTTCGCGGATGTTGTTCACGAACTCGCGCATCAGCACCTGCCATTCGTAGAGGTGAATCAGAAGGTCGCGGAGGCAGCGGTCGTATTGCCAGCGCACACCGCATTTCTTGGGGTCGGCGGCGAAGTCGAAGGGGGCTGATATGGCTTCCTCGCTCATCTTGGCAATTTGCTCATTCAGTTTTGCGTAGCCATCGGCCATGGCGGCCACAAGTTCTTGTTTGTTGGTTGGATTGGGCATAGTATTCTGGATTTTGGTTGCAAAAGTAAACATTTTTGCAAGCGCAATGCAAAAACAAACGAATTAGCTATGATATTATGAAACCTTTGTGGCGACTTTGCTTTGAGCAGGAATCACACCAAGTCGCGAATCGTTTTGCCGACATTGGTGAGATGGTCGCCGATACGTTCGGAGTTTTGCGCCAACGAGAGGTATTCCGCCCCGACCGAAGGTGTACACACCCCGCGCACAAGTCGCTCGATGTGGTTTTGCTCCATCTTGTCCGTATAGTCATCTATCTCATCCTCAATGCGATTGGCACGGTCGAGGGCTTCGAGGTCGAGTTTGTGATAGGCCTGCATGGTTTCCTTGTACAAACCGAGAATCAGCTGCTCCATCTTCAGGATTTCAGCGATGGCGTCCGCCGAGAAAGTGGCGTTTTGCTCCTTGAGCGCGTCGGCATATTCGACGATGTTTTCCGCGTAGTCACCGATGCGCTCGAGGTCGCTCACCGTGCGAATCGTCGAAGAAAGATAGCGTTGGTCGAAGCTGTTGAGCCGCTTGCCGGAGAGTTTCACGGAGTAGTTCACCAACTCCTTGTTCAAGTAATTCAACTCGTTTTCAGTCTTTCTAAAAACTCCTACATCGCTGAAATCCAACGTGGTGACGATATGGATGGAACGATGGAAATTCTGCATGGCGAGTTCGGCCATATTCTCGATTTCGGCTTTCAATTGGCGGATGGCGACCACGGGCGTGCGCAACATCTGCTCATCGAGGAAGCGCAAATGCGGCTCGTCAGTTTTCTCTTTGGGAACCTCTTTCACGATGCGGCAAGCCAAGTTCACCAAGGCATTGGTCAAAGGCATCGCAACTAACATAGTGCAAACGTTGAACACCGTGTGGAACATAGCCAATTGCAGTTGTGGCGCGGCGGGAAACAGCCGATTGAACACCTGCCCGAAACTCCAATTGCCGCCCGTCGTCGAGCGCAACAAGAAACCTATCAACATAAAGATTACGACACCCATTACGTTGAAAATCAGGTGTATCGTTGCGGTCCGTTTGGCGGCTGTGCCACTCGTCACGCCCGCGATGATGGCCACCACGCACGAACCGATGTTGCTGCCCATCGTCAGGTAGATGCCTTGGTCGAGGGTGACCAAGCCCGAAACGACCATCGTGATGGCAATGGAAGTCATCACCGACGAGGATTGGATAATAGCGGTCAGCACCGCGCCGACCAAAACCAACATCACGGCATTGTTGATGTTGGCCAAGAATTGCCTGACAGACTCCAACGCGGCGAACTCGTCCATCGCGTCAGCCATCATCGAAAGGCCGACGAACAACATTCCGAATCCCGTCAGAATGCCGCCTATCTGCTTGGTTGTGTTGCGTTTGCTGAACAAGGTCATAAACGCGCCAATGCCAGCAAAAGCCGCAAAAATGACGGTGGTGGATATGCTGTTGGTGCCAAACATGCCCAAGGCCACCAATTGCGCCGTGACTGTGGTGCCGATGTTGGCACCATAAATGATGGTGGCCGCCTGCGCCAGAGACAAGATGCCCACATTGACGAAGCCGATGACCATCACCGTGACGGCACCGCTGCTTTGGATGGCGGCAGTGCCCACCGTGCCGATGCCCACGCCGAGCCACTTGTTTTTGCCTGTCTTTGAAAACAGTTGTTTCAGCCGCTTCGACGACACCGCTTCGAGGTGGGTGCTCATCATCTGGCAGGCCACGAGAAACACGCCTATGCCCGCCGTCAAGGTCAGGATGGCAATTAAGATGCTTGTAAAGTCCATAGTTTATGAATTAAGGTATTGTTGCTTTTTTGACTAAGGACGGAAGACTGAGGACTTAGGACGGGTTCAATGTCCCGCGTCTTGTGTCTTAAAGTCTCGCGTCCAATATGTAAACTAAACTTGCTCAAGTACTTGTCGAAATAAAAAATGGCACAAACCTGAATGAGGTCCATGCCATTATTAATTAGGTCGATATAAGTCGGAATCGGTCGGGGCGCATAACGGCGCACCAATCCCCTGAATTGCTCTGCTGATTGCTTGGACGAGGAAGGTTGCATTGTGCCAAGGACAATGCACACTATCCCATTGGGAATCAATGAGTACGGGCTAAAACTTGCTTCTTCGGCAATATCATCTTCCTCACATTCTGATTCGTCGGCTTCCATTTCCGCAAAACATTCCGCGACAACGCCTTTCGTCTTTCGTGGCTCGTCGGCGTAATCATCGATGACGAAAGTCACGAAAAACAAACCCAACAGAATGGGAACCAGTAATTTGGCGTATTTTCTGAGATGGTCAAACATCGGGTGCAAAATTACACATTGTTTCTGACATTGCCAAATAAAAACCGCCGCAAAGGTCAAGAAAAACCTTGCGGCAGTTGGGTTGTAACTTTGTGTTACGCTTCTTCATTGGCTCCCACTGGGCACATCAGGCACTTTTTTCCCGTATTTTTGCGCTGAAATAAATGCTGTCATGGAAGAACTGAAACGTATCAAACTCTTTGCAGGATACAGTGACGAATCTTTTGGGCGTCTGATGAACCAGCCTTGCAATACCCGATGTTGAAATTGTAATAACATTGTAACATCATCGTCCTGTGGCTTCAATGAAAAGCTGTATCTTTGTGCTCGATTGGTACTTTTTCTAAAGCTT
>ONKQ01000102.1 GCA_900318465.1 uncultured Bacteroidales bacterium | reverse complement strand
CACTTGCAGGATGACGGGCGACTTGGTCTCGACGGCAGCCATGATGATGGCCTGCATCTGTTCCATATTGTTGAAGTTGAAAGCGGGGATGGCATAGCCGCCGTCCACGGCCTTGGCGAACATTTTACGGGTGTTCACAAGCCCTAATTCTTTGTAGCTGATCATTTTATTATTGTTGAATTGTTGATTGTTTAATCGTTTAAATGTTTTTGTCGCTTTTGCGTCATTGCGAGGAGGAACGACGAAGCAATCCAGGTATTTAGCTTTCAATCTGGACTGCTTCGTTCCTCGCAGTGACGCGAAGCGTGTCAAATATCTCTGCAAAAATAGAAATTACTTTCCAATAATTGTCACTTGACACTTACTTTCTTTGTGCATCTGCCGCTTTCGGTGCTCAATTTGATGATATACAGCCCTGAAACAAGGTGACTTAAGTCGAGACCCATAGTCTCGCCTTTCTGCAAATTGTTGACGTTTTTGGCCATCATTCGCTCACCTAACAAGTTGTAAACCTCAACCGTGGCCTTGCCTTGCAGCGTTTCACCCATCACCAAATTGACCTTGCCCTCGGTCGGGTTGGGGAAGAGGTCGAAGTTGAGGCTGTGCCATTCTTCGGTTCCTGTCCCGATAAGGCTGATATTCATACGAATAGGCTCCACTTCGCAACCGTTCTCCGCTGTCACTGAAAGGGTGGCTTCCATGTCGCCTTCGTGCAGGTTCCATGCAATGTCGATGGCGTTGCCGTGGCTGTAAATGGTTCCGGCCTCAACAGGTTCGAGCTGCCATACATAATTCAAACCATATTGATTCTCAATGTGATATTGGCTGAAAGGGGTGTTGTATTTGTTGACCACATTGTCACCAACAATAATTCCCAAATTGATTTCATCCATGAAATGAATTGTAGTGGAGCTTACGACAGTATCTCTTGCAAATGCCGTTAAAGTAAGCGTTGCAAAACCGTTTTCAAGGTCTTGGTTTCCAGGATAATAAGTTGGGCTTGCAACTGAAGCATCCTCGAAATGGCCATCGCCATCAGTGGTCCACAGCACCGAATCGCAATCGTAGGCGTAGGCTTGGTTGAGTTCCACTTGGGCTTCGTGGCACGACACCACATCGTTTCCCGCAAAGGCGATTGCCCTATGTGCTGGCGGAAAACAAATATGGTCGATTTTGCAATTGGCAAGGTTTCTGTCTATGTTATAGAGTCTCCAAGTCCATCTTGTAATTCTTGACGACATGTATTGTTCATAATATTTCCATTCATCGTTTGAATGCAAATAGACACTTTGGTAGGTGGCGTAGTTGAATGAAATCATTCCGTTTTGGTTTGTCTTATAATAGAAAGAAGCCTTAAAGGGGTGGTCTAGATTATAAATACCTGAAGCTGTGTTGATTAATTGTATGGATTGATTTTCGCCAGCGAAGGCTTCAAAACTACGTTGCCCTTCAAAAGCATCGTCCTCGCAATAGGTCCATGGTGTGGAACTATTGTTGATCCATCCGAAAACGGGATTTAGTGTGTCGCTTTCAAAGTCCTCGAAAATTGCGCCATACTGGATGATGGTGTCCAATGCTATTTCCGTGTCGAGATGTTGGATCCTCAACTGGCTTTGGAGCCACGCGGCACGGCTTTCGGAACCGTTGAGCACGATGGGGAAGGTGACTCTGCGGCTTGAGTGCTCGTCTATGCCTTCGCTAACTTGAGCAGAAGGAGTGACAAACGGTGCCTTGATGTCGAGGCTCGTACCTAATGGATGTGTCTTCGAGTTCCCGATGTTCTCGATGGTGAAAGTCAGATAACTGTTGCCTTCGGTGAGGATGTGGGTTGAGGGGCGGCCTTCGGCATCGGTGATGCTGAACTCTGGCCTGAATCGGAGGATTGGGGCATTGGCTTTCGTGAAAATCAATTCCTCTCGTGAGTTTTCACCTTCGTTGAAACGGAGCTTGAAAGTGAGCTCGGTCTGGTCGGGTATGTCGTTGGCCACCTTGAAATTGAAAGCCTTCTCTATCACGACTTTCTCCTCTGAATCAAGATGGGAAAAGTGTGCCGTGCCTTTCAGGATTTCGATGTAAGGTGATTCGCAGTGCAGGGTAATGTCGCCTCCATCCGATGCAAGCAGGCCAGCGTTGTGAAGGTTGAGGGCCATCCAAATGTTTTCGCCGTAGTCGATTTGGTCGTTTTCGTCTTGGCCTTGCCACCGCAATTGATTCAGATAAACGTATGGTTGCGTGGACGGAATGACCGTGACTTCCTTCTTGAACCTGAAACAGTTTTGCTTTGTTGCCGTAATGGTAAATTGTTCTCCAACAACCATTTGTGGCAGCGTTACGCTTTGGGGCTCGCCTGTGCCTTGCGCCACCATGAGGATTTCGTCGTCTTTCGAAAGGCAAACCAAAGTGCCTTCCTCAGCGGTGAAGGTGTATTCCCATTGGTTGTCGGGATGATAGAAACTCGCGTCGATGGCGATAGGCTGTGGTGTTTCCGTGTAAAGGTTGAGATAGGCATCGCCCAAGCTGTGGAACACATTGCAGGTTTCGGAGATCTGGGTCGGCCACCAATTAGGCATGAAAACGTGTTGGTTGACGAACAGCTTTCCCGCCACAAGACCGTAGGTGGGGCGCACAAAACCGCTGTTGCCCGAACTGCCCAACGTGGGCATGAAGTCGGGCCAGATGTAATCAATCATGCCCCAAGTGAGGATGTCGTTGAAGTGCGACCGTGTGACCGTAGTAGCGCCAATGCCACCCAACGCACCTATTGGCGCATTGCAAAAACAGGGCAACAAGTTGTTTTGGGTATAACTGTAGTAAGCATCGAAACAACCCGTGTCGCAGCCAATGGAGAATATATAGGTGGGCAAAGTGTTTTTCAGAATAGGAATCCTGTAGGACTCGAAAGATGGGCAACACCATAATGAATATGAGGAGTGGTCGCGGTAAAAGGTGAAGAACGATTCGTCGCGGAAGGCATCAATCAGCATTTTGCTGTCTTGTGTCGACACCCAGTCGTTGAGTTCACAGATGTAGCGCGGGAAATAGTTTTGCCCGTCGGGACCGAAATAATTTACCGGAGCGTCAGTGTTGTAGCCCGTCGACCATGCCGAATCGGGGAGAACGTATTCGTCAAAATCATACACCATATAAAGGTTGGTAGGGTGTTTGCCGAGTTTGTTGCTGCAAAACCCGTTGAATGCCTGCGAGGTAATCATGAACCATTTGTTGTATTCGTATCCCGACGTGATGATGGGATGGTCGTAATACTGTGGGGCAGTGGGCGGGTTGGTTTCAAAGTTGATGACTTTCTCCACCTGGTTCTTGTATTGGTCGAGGTCGTAGGCGGCCAATCTGCTGACGGCTATGTCGGGGATGCTGTCGCCGTTCATGTCAACGAAGAGGTTGTCGGTATGGTAATCATAGTCAACAATTTGTCCGTTGCTGTATTGGTAGCCATAAAAGGTGAGCGGGCAAGCACAGATGCCTTCAGCCAGAGTGTTTTGTCCGTAGATGTACTGAGGCCCGCTGAAAATCATCACCGCAGCCGGTGGGATGGCCCAATTCTCGTAGGCATTCTTGATGTAGCCCTTGATGCTGTCTGGCTCGTTGCCGCCACATTCTGTCGTGGTGACTACCTTGGTTGGGATGCCTTGTTCCATTCTGAAGGTTCGCAAAGTGTCGGCCCAAGCCAAAATGCTGTCGTTGTCGGGCGCGATGATGAGGTATTCGCAGCCTTCCTCTCGGTTTTGGATGGCTTCGTTGAGGCGGTCGTAGTAATGCGCCTCGGGCAGCATATCGCTGTTGATGACCAAGTCGCGCAAGATGTTGTCCCAGTCGGGGTTGCGATAACGCGGGTCACCAAATTGTCCGTTGCCGCCCTCAAAACGCACTTCGATATCCATGTCGTAAATGACTTCCAAGGTCTTGCGGACGGGATTGTAGCGGAAAGGGGTCACGTTGAGCAGCACCACATCCAAATTGCGGATTTGGGTGGTTTGCACAATGCTGACATTCTCCGACGGGAAATTGGCGTCTTTGCCGAAAACCTTCATGTCCTTGCGCAATTTGGGCAGACCTTTGTCGGTGTTCAACTGCACTTCAGCGGCAGGAAGCAACTCTATGCCATTCAAGGTCTTGGAGGCTCTTTCTTTGACCTCGATACTGACTGTCGCGCCTTTTGGCACGGCGATGTATCGGTTTTCAAAGGGCAAGTTGGGCAGACCCTCGGCAAAGGAACCGAAGCTGCCTTTCAGTATGATTTCCTGTCCTTTAGCCTCGCCATTGTTGATTTTGGCGATGCCGATTTCTGGTACGCTGTAATGTAGCGAAAGCCCCGTTTGGGTACTTCTTTCGATGCTTAATCCTTGGGGAGCATCGGTGCGGAAGCGATAGGTCTCCTGCGCATTAGAAATGCTGATGGCGAGGATGATGTTTAAAAGTAAAAATAGACGTTTCATAGCGTAAAAAGTTTATTTCATTCCGCAAATGTACAAAAATAAAAAATGTGTCAAGCGTTTTTGACACATTTTTTTCAATGCCCCTGCATTTTTTTTAGTTGACACTGACCTTTTGGCTCCAGCATCCTTCGTCGTTAATTAGCTTGATGATGTAAATGCCTGGCGCGAAATGCTGTAGGTCTATCGTAGTGCTTTCGCCTTGATTAAGGCCTTGTGCGGTCTTGCTCATGAGGCACGTGCCTAACACGTTGTACACTTCGACAGTCGACTTGCCATGAAAGTCTTGATTGAAGTTGATGTTGACCTTGCCATCGGTAGGGTTGGGGTAAAGAGTGAAGATTGAGGTAGCCTCGAACCTGTCTATGTCCTCGTCTCTTCCAATGACACCCTGAGGGCCACCGCCTGGAATGACGGGAACCTCAAATTCGTAACGGAAATGGTTTTGTTTGGTGGCCGTGATGGTAAACTGGTCGCCCTCTTCCAATTGAGGCATAGCGAAGGCGTGGGGCTGCCCACTACTCTTGATGACACCAATAATTTCCCCGTCTCTCGACAAACAAACTATGGCACCTTCTTCTGCCGTTACCGTGTATTCACTTGCGCCTGCCGTGCAATAAGGTTCATGCTCGATTTGTATGGGTTGAGGCACCTCGGTGAAAAGGTTAAGATAGGTTTCTCCCGTGTAGCCGAAAAGGTTCATGGTGGAAAAGTCGACTTCAGGCCACCAGTTGGGCAAGAAGACATGATAGGCGAAGTATTGTTTTGCTTCAGATAGCACGTAGGAAGGCCTGACGAATTCTGGTGGCGTGTCGCTACCCATATCGGGAAGGAAATCGGGCCAGATGCAATCGAATATTCCCCAGGCAAGTATGTCGTTGAAATAGGAATGGGTGATGGTGGTTGCACCAATGCCACCCACGGCACCACTGTTGTCTTTGATGCAGAAGGCATCGATGAGACATCGTTTCCAATTGTCAAAAAGCAAGGTGCTGCAACTAATGGAGAGGACGAAGGTTGGTGGACCGTATATTTCCGTTTCGAGGTGATAGTGTGAAAATTGCGGAAACCACCATTGATCCATGTTGGAGTGGCCACGATATAAGGTCAAAAATGACCCTTCATTGAGCGCGTTACACAACGGCGTCGCGTC
>ONKQ01000107.1 GCA_900318465.1 uncultured Bacteroidales bacterium | reverse complement strand
TCTTCGGAATCTGCAAACTGATGCTTTTCAGGTTGTTGACCTTCGCGTTGCGGATGGTGATATAGGAAGTTGTTTGCTCTTTCAAGGTTCGGAAAAATTGAATTTGCAAAGGTACGGAAAAGCGGGGAAATAGGAGAGGGAAAAAATTACTTTCCTACAATGCGCAGGTAGATAATGGGGTTAATGACGGAAAAAGGCCTCGCCTATTCGACGAAGCCTTTTTAGATGATGTATCATCTGTCTTTTTTACGGTACAGTTGAGATTGTAGCCTCCCAGCCCGCACGAATACCAGAAGTAGCATCAGAACGCCACACAAAGGTGAGTGCTCCACTAGAATTGGTCGCTGTTACAGTACCTGGTGAATTGAAACCGCCATACGTTCCAATTAATGTTGACGAAGTGGTTGGCCCATCATAAATTTTTAAATAATCATACGATACGCCTTCCGTCTCAAACCTTGTAAATGTCATTTGTATTTTGCTTCCAGCACCTAAATTACTCTTAAAAGTCATAACAAAATATTCACCATTGGAATAGTTTCCGTTTGGTCCTCCCGAGTCATAGAATTTTCCTGAAGATGTTAATACTGTACCGCCTTCGCTCATAAGATAGGTTGGCTTGGAAGTGCTGAACTGTTGTGTAGTGCCGTATGAAGTTCCCTTGCTGTTGGTGGCGTATGCACGCACATAGTATGTGGTATTCTGTGCCAATCCCGTGATGTTGCTAGTAAAGCTACCCGTTCCTGTTCCATCTGTAGTATGACTACCGCTTATTGTAGGATTTTGGCTCGTTTTTGACCAGCATACACCTCGTGCCGTAACAGTTGCACCACCATCCGATGTAACCTTGCCTCCGCAGGTAATTGTTGTGGCTTCGATACTGGTTGCATTGTTTGTAGTAACCGTAGGAGCACTATAATCAATGGTTCTAAACGTCACATCCTCACCATAAGCTGTGCCTTTTTCATTCATAGCGTATGCCCTCACATGATAAGTGGTGTTGGCCGTGAGTCCTGATAGAGTGACAGAGAAATCACCTGTTCCCGAGCCGCTTGCGAGATGTGAACCGCTTGTGGTAGGATTGGGGGTAGTTGCCCAACAAACACCTCTTTCTGTTACTTCCGAGCCTCCGTCGCTAACCACATTGCCGCCACAAGTGGCATGTGTGTGTGTGACGCTTGTCGGCTCATAAGTCGCTACTTCAGATTGCGCTATTGAAAGCGTGGTGAAAGTTGCCTTGCCACTGAAAGCCATTCCTGCGCTGTTGCGAGCAAAGGCCATGCAGTTGTACATGGTATTAGGTTCAAGGTTGGTCAATCTGGTTGGGAATTCACCGCCACCGTTTCCACAATACATGGTATCTTGTCTGGCTTCACCTTGCTTGCCATACACAAAACCTCTATCAGTTACAGGAGAACTGCCTTCATCTGTCACTTCTCCTGTCACATTAGCGGAAGTATATGATACAGATATGGCGTTGTCATAGATTTTCACTGTAGGCTTTTTCACCGTTGTTTGAGTTGTTTGTGGGTCTTTCTTACAGGCAACCAAACCCACCAATAAGGTTGCTATACAGATGAAAATCAAAGTTTTGAAGTTTGTTTTCATTTCAACAAAGTTTTATAATCGTTTATTACTTAATGATTTGACGAAACCAAAGTGCGCACGAAGTCTTTTGCCGCGTCCTGCATATTCGAGAAATCGTTGCCCAACGATGTTGTACAGTCAAGCACCAACATAATCAAGGCACTGTTTCTGTCTTCTTCCGTGACCACGGAATTGGCAGGGACGAACTCGGTCTCTTTTTCCCATACGCCATTGCTTGACTTTCGCCAAAGCAACACCCTGTTCAGGCTTGTTTGTGAGATAGGATTACCCTGCAGGTCTTTCAAATCTTCGAACAGGAATCTGTAGAATCCGTTTTGCTTGTCAAAAGATTCTATTGATCTACGACCATCCGTCAATCCGCCGTAAGTAATATTGTCCAAAATTCGGCTGTTTGATGTGCGTTTGTATGTAGCCACAATGTAGCGGGAGGATTGTTGCGGGTTCCCGGAGGCCGTAATGTCAAACGTGAATCGGATTTGGGTGCCTTCGTCGTATCCGGGCGGAACATCCAGCTTGACGTTCACGGAAGTTGAGGTTGAGTACAGGCTGTCGGCAATCTGCTTGAACCTTTGCTTAACCTCGTTCATGTTCGACACTTGGAAAGCATTGCTGTTGCTGCTTGCTAATTTATTCAGATTATCCCGAAACTCTGTTTCATCATCAACATCATCACCTTTTAAGCCTATCGTGTATGCAGCAACGTTCTTGCCATGAATCAATTCATTTAAAATTTTGTTGTGCAAGCCCGTTCGATAAGCAAGTTTACTCCCATAATTCTCGGGATTGGTTTCCGAATCACTCAATGAGTAGTTGTCCAATCCGTCTGTGAAAGTCACCAAAGCCACATTCTTCAGTTTTGGAGGTTTCGGATAGGCTTTAAGCTTTTTGAGGCCTTGGTAATCCGCATAGTAAAGGCCTGTCAAGTTGTCCGCTCTTAAGTTCCCTATGAAACTGATAAAAGCGTTTTCGGAAGAACTGTTCAACAGACTGATTTCCTTTGTGTAAAGGTTTTTGTTGAAACCAATGATACCCAGATAGATACCTTCGGTTGTCGGAGATGAACCTCCTCCGCTGCCACCACTGTTGTTGCCACCACTGTTTCCCCCATTATTCGGGTCTTTGGTGCAACTTGCGGTTGTTATCACCGCTGCCATCAGCATTAAGGACGCTGCCGCCTTCAAAAGTGTTTTCATTTTCATGAGATTTTAGTTGTTATTACTTGTTTGATTGACTAATTCCTTTTTCCAAACAAGCACAAAAAAAGCGTGAAACTATCTCGTTTCCCGCTCCTATAGGTATTTGGCGTAACCTGCATCCACAAGAAATAAGTCAATCTCACGCTACGCGCAAGCATTTTGACTAAACTATTGGATGCATTCACTTTCTTCTTTCTTAAAATCGCCAAATTTTATAGGAGAAGGTACAGTTTTAATGCTGTTTATGTTGTTTCATTTCACGCAATTCTGCGCTTTTATTGCATATTTGTTTCGTTTTTATGGGTTACTATTCGTGTTTTTATCGGGGCAAAAATACACAATTTTTCAAAGTTGCAAGGTCATGAGTGCGTTTTTTCTTTGAATATGCGGTTTTTGCACCTTATTTTATAATAAGGAAATGAACAAATCATTCCTCCAATAGTTTCCTCAATTCTTCAATATCAGGCAGAGCCTTTTTCAGGTTCTCAGGCATCTCGGCAGAGGTTTTGTAGGTGGCTACGCCCATCGGCTTGTGGTAATCTTGAATGACATATTCCACAAGTTCCTTGTTGCTTGATTTGCAGAGCACTATGCCAATGGAAGGATTTTCGTGCGGCTTTTTCACATGGTCGTCCAAGATGCGGAGATAGGCCATCAATTGTCCGAGATAGGAACTCTTGAATTCGCCCGTTTTCAGTTCAATGACGACCAAAGCGTTCAGTTCGCGGTTGAAAAAGAGTAAGTCGGGAAAGAACTCAACGCCATAAACTTCCAAATGATACTGGTTTCCGATAAAGGCGAAATCCTTCCCAAAAGTGAGGATAAAGTTCTTGATGTTTTGCACAATCTGCTGTTCCACAACCCTTTCGTCCACGTCTTCCTTGTCGCGTTCCCCGATTTCCTCTACATTGACAAAATTCAATGCGTATGAGTCTTTGAACATCATCACCGCTTTGCGGGCAAGGGTGGAGTTGGGAATGGTCTTAACAAAATTGTTTGGAATCCTATCTTGGTTCTCAAAGGCTTTTTGCTTGATGAGTTTTTCGAGGGCTCCAACGGAAAGGTGTTCTTCGGCTGTACGCTTGATGTAATAATATCGTGCGGCAAGGTTCTCGACTTTTGTGAATATCTCGACATGATGAGAAAAAGGCACCTTGAAAAAATCTTCTATAGGAAATTCAGCAATGTTTGGGATTGCCAAAGTGTGGTATATATCTATTTGATTGTCAATAATTTGTAAATCGTCAGTTGTGACTGACGATTTGACAAGGGCGAATTCGTCCGTTACGACGGACGCATTGTTGTTTTCTGCTATTGGAATCGCAGATATTAATTCGTCAGTTGCGACTGACGAATTGGAATCTAATATTTGCCAATGGTCATAAAACAACCTCATATTCTTCAAATTGGTCTCTGAATACCCACGAAGTCCGGGCAATTCCTTTCGTAGCTGTTCGCTGATTTTCTTCAAGGCACCAGTGCCCCAAACGCCTTTTCTGGTATTTCCCGAAAGAAACTTTCCGATGGCGAAATACAAGGCAAGTTGCACACGATTGACATCTTTCAATGCCTCGTATTGCCCTTGCAAAATAGCGGTCTTGATGGCCTCGACAGCTTGTGAAAGTGGGATGGACAAATTGTTGTTTTCCATAGCAGCTCAATTGAATCGGCAAAGGTATGGAAAAAATTGTTTCAGCAGCATTTCAGAAATGAACCATTGTGATTTTAGTTGCCAAATTTATTGCCCTCCCGCGAAAAAAAATCTCATTTTCTCTTGGCTTTTCAAAAAAATCCGTATTTTTGCGCTGTAATTATTCACTAACTAATCAATAGGAGAGACGCTATCGAAAGATTTATACCCTTTATTAACAAGCACTTACATTGAGTGCACAAAGAAAGGGGGACCTGATGTCCAACATAGTGAAAAGCGACAAAGAATTGATTGAACGTTACCAAAACGGCGACGTTCATAGTTTTGAATTATTGATTGGTAGATACCAGAAGCAAGTTTATTCCTACATACTTACGCTCGTGAAAGACAAGCAGTTGGCTGATGATGTCTTTCAGGATACTTTCGTCAAGATTATCCAGACGGTCAAGTCGAAATGCTACAAGGACGACGGACGTTTCGTGCAGTTTGCCATGCGCATCGCCCACAACCTTGTCCATTTCCGCAAGGAGAACCGCATTCCCACGGTGGAGTCGTCGAGCGAGGACTACAACTACATCGACAACGTGCCGATTACCGACCATTCCGTCGAACAGGGCATGATTGTGGACCAAGTACATTCCGACCTGCACCGCATGATCGCTTTCCTTCCCGACGAGCAGCGCGAGGTGCTGAGGATGCGCATCTTCGACGACATGAGCTTCAAGGACATCGCCGACATCACCAACGTGAGCATCAACACTGCATTAGGACGTATGCGCTACGCCTTGATCAACTTGCGTAAGATGATGGTTGCCAATAATATGACGTTGACGTATTGAGTCGTGTCCAGCAAACTACGGATTTCACGGATGAAACGGATTTGTTTTCCGTATAATCCGTGAAATCCGTAGTTGAAAAAAAAATTTCTCCGTATAAAATAATTCCGTAGTAGTCGCGTTTTAAGGTAAAGTCTAACCTAAAAAACGCCTATGACAAATAGTTACACCTCTTACCCCTTATCCGTTGAAGACGCAGTGTTGGTATCACAGATTAGAGATGTTTTCCGTAGGGAGAGCGAGCAACAGCAACCCAGCCGCAACGTGTTGCGCTACCTGTTTGGCTACGCCGCCGCATACGAATCAATGAACACAACGCTGATGGGTCAAGTTTCCTACATGAACAACTGACCGAAACGGAATGAAGAACCTGAAAAGTCGCTGATGATTCGGCGGCTTTTTTTTTGCTTCTTTGTAACATTTTCGCCCTTTCTCCGTATTACTATAGAATCATCTAAACAATACCGATATGAAAAAGAGTTTTTACTATGTAGTTTTAGTGCTTGTTCTTTGTGTTTCAAGCACTTCTTGTTCACAAACCAATTCCAATCCGATGGAGAAAGCCGCTCTAAGTTTCGAGAATCTGAAAAAAGTTTCCGATTTGGATAACGGCAAATTATGGGGCGAAACACTATACGGCCCGACGATGTTTGTCGATGTTCAAACACGGAATCTCGTTGC
>ONKQ01000108.1 GCA_900318465.1 uncultured Bacteroidales bacterium | reverse complement strand
AATATGGAAAAAGTTGTTTATCTTTGCAGCGCCAATCCTAAGATTGGCTATCCGGGTAAGTTTCCCGCGAGGGGTAAGCCTTCACCGACACTGCCCAATGTATAAAGAGAGCCGCCCGACAGCGGCTCTTTTTATTTGGAATATTTCTTCATAAACAGGCTATAGAAAGACCTGCTTTGCGACATCTCCCTTGAAACAGAAATACTTTTCCCTCCTTTGTACACAAGAACTTCAATTGCATCATTGTTGTACTCAAAATAGTGTTTTATGCTACGCGCCAATGAGCTTGGACTGTAATCGGTGACGATGTTGAGCAACACACGATTGCTTTGGTCAATGGATTCTTCAAGTCGGTTTGAAGCAGATGCCTTCCCTGAAATGGTTTTCAAATCGTATGGGCGATAGGTCCCTTTCCGCTCAAAGATGAAGTCGGGGGTTCGTGTTCCGCTTGGATTGGGAAGAATGAACACCTTGTAGCCATGTGTCACTGCTTTTCGTGCAGCGTTGAGCAGATTGTCATAGTCGTCACCACCTTCGCCACCTACAGAGAAAATACCGGTCTCATTTTCAACAGGATGAAAGTTATCCATTCGGGCAATTCTTTCCACCTGCCGTGAGTAGTCGGCTCCCTTTAGGACATGTAGCTTGGCCAGTTCCGCAGCAATGTCATTCATTGTTGTTTTCTTTGGCGCAAAAATACACATTTCCCCAATATGAGCCAAAAAAGCCCGCCTTTTTCGCCCGCCTCCCCCGCGTCTGAAAGACGCAACCTCCCGTAACCGTAGGTCGCTGACCTACGGCAGCTCCCCGGCAAGCAGCTCCCCGGTAGGGACAGCGGGTCTTGACCCGCTGACGCTGCCGCCGTCCATCCTACCGCAATAAAACACATAGAGACGCCACATTGTGACGTCTCTACGATCTTCATGCGGGAATGGAAAACCTCCCTTCCCCCGGCTTGCGGAATTGGAAATCCCGCCTCCTTGCGAACCGCTTAGTTGGCATCCCACACCAAACGGACACAATAGCCATAATTGCGGGGCAAATCCTCAATTGAAACTCCAGTAGTACTATTAGGGGAGTAACCATAAACAACAAATTTCAAGGCCTTCGCATAGTTAGTAGTATTGTCAATATGAGTGGACGACCAATAGTAACCAATACCGGCGCCAACTCCATAACAAAGGCTATAGCAAGCATAATCATAGTACCTATCATCATAACGATAGCCTACACACGGCAAGAACACGGCCCCGTCGTTCAGCATCTGAGCCACATCAGCATTACTATTAGCATTACTATAATCAATTTGAGTAAGAGTGTTAGAATTAAAAGTGTAATTGCCGGTGAGGTTTGAGCCTTGGTAATTATCGGGAAACACGAAGACTCCCCAGCATTCTTCATTCCAACCTTCGTCAATGGGATTGACAAAAAAATTCTTTATTCTTACCCTTAAGAAACGTTTGTCTCCCCTCACTGTGGATGGGCCATTGAACAAATAAATCCACTCGTTTGCACTCAGTGTGCGCCAATTGCCACCCTCTGGACTATTCTCCGTAAACACACAGCCCCAGTCTTTGGCTACGGCTGCAGTCTTGCTCAAATCCTCTTCTGAATGAACATACTCCGTTGTTGCTAGCGTAATACTGCTGAAATACCCCCAAGTGAATCTATCTCCGTAGTTTTGATGATTTATAATAATTATTCCATTCGGGGCAGCGGGGTCATTCGTATTAGATCCAGATTGTTCGTGAACATAATATCTTTTATTATTGGGATCATCCAAATTCAATGTAGGGCCAGCAACCTCGCCAAACTGAGTGTCGTGGAAGCTCCAGCCCTCGGCGTAACCACCACTGGTGAAGTCAGCCTTTAAGTTTCCTCTCGAGAAATAGACCTTCTTATCCCCACTCACCGAGAATTGGGTCAACTCATCGTCACTTGTCTTAACGGCGTATGCCAGCGCAGGCGGATCAGGCAAGGGCAAAGGATTGTTGATGCTGAGGCCTGAGTTGATATAGGTGTTGTTCGCCATGACAGGTATGGTTTCGCCTTCACCTTCCCAACTCAAATCATCATCGTGACCAATGTTAAGGTTGGTGCCAGGCAGCAGGATGGCCCATCTGATAGCGGTGTTTCCTTCCTCGCCATAAAGCGTGATATTGCCGTTGGTTTGGCCCTCGGTGGCCACAATGGCGGTCTCAGCAGTAGGATTGGCGAAGTTGACGGTGGCCAGCGTAGGCACGTTTGACAGGGTAACTTCATAATCCCCTTGATTCTGAAGGTCGAACCTCACCAAGGCGCACTTGTTCTTCAGCGTGGTGGAATAGGTGGTGCCTGCGCCGGTGAAAGGCTTCGTGGAAGCACCGTAGGAAAGCACGGGCAGGTTCTGGCTCTGGTCGGCAATGCTGATGGTACGTGAAGTTATTTCTGTTCCCTCTTCAATCGTTTCGGGAAGTGCCTCAGAAAGCGCCGCGTTGCCCAAGAAGTAGAAGTGAAGGTTGTCGGTGGCAGTTGCATCTGGGTAGATGGTACCGTCGAAACATGCACCGTTGAACGTCAGCATGCCCACGTATTTGCCGTTGTGGCCCACATAGAGGACATCGCCTTGGGTGAAGGCAAACAGGCCGTATTGCGGAGCGATGTTGTGTCTTTCGCCGTTATTGTCCTTGCCGTCCTTGCCGTCCTTGTCGCCCACGTTCACGGTGATGTGAACCCCCGGGTTGCTGGGCGTGGTGTTGCCCGTGGCGGGTGTTTCCTGTTTCTTGCATTGGCTCATTCCAAGCACGAGAGCCAAGGCCATAATGATTGTGCTAAGTCTTTTCATTGTAGATTGATGTGTTTTTAGTTGTTTTCCTGTTTTTTACGTTTTTTTGAAAATGCGTAGGCCGCGCCAGCCGCAGCCAAGATGAAGAGTCCGCTGCCGAGCGGTGCGTCTTCGTCGCCGCCGAATTGCTCGGTATCGATGTTGAAGCCTCCCTCGCCACCGCCATTCTCGCCACCGAACAGTTCGGTGGAAATGTCGAACCCGGTCCCGTTTTCTTCGCCTCGGTCGTCAGCAAAAAGCCCCACGAATTCATCGAAGAAACTGCCACCTCCGAACAATCCTCCCGGGCGAGCCGCTTCCTGCGCCGTAGCGTTTGCCGACGACAGCATTCCTGCCGTCAGTGCCATCGAAAGCACGATGGCTTTCAAAGATTTAGGTTTGTTCATTGAGATTTAAAGATTTAAAGATTTAAAATTAAATATTTCAGATTTCAAGACTTCAAGATTTCAAAGGCTGGGGTTGTTTTTTGCCGCCCCGCCAGGCACAAAAAAATCCAAAACAAGCCATTCCAGCCTGTCTTGGACTAAGGGTATGCCGAATCATGGAAAAGGAGATTTACCCCCCCCTATCATTTCGCACAATTTATTGACATTCACATTCAATAAAATCCATAACGGAAATCAGAGAGTCCGCAATGACGGTTAAGGACGACAAAAGACACTCAACTGGGCAAGACTAACCTAACGCCTTTACCGTCATGGCGGACAAGGATCCGCCATCCCCTGTGCACGAAGACGGTCTTTCACGCTTGGGAGATTGACTACGTCGAATCTTCGATTTGCGGATCGAGTCCGCAATGAGGTCTATGGTTTAGGTTTGTCGTTCCCATACCATAATGCAGTTTTATTTTGAACAGATACGTAGTAAAAATAACCGACAAGCCGATTTGTTTCCCAAAAAATCGTATTTTTGCCGCTTCATTTATACGAACAAACAACTAACACGACTACAATGGAAAAAATTAAAGTAGGTATCAATGGTTTCGGCCGCATTGGCCGCAACGTGTTCCGCATCATCTGCGAACGTCCGAACTTAGAAATCGTGGGCGTCAACGACCTGACAAGCACCAAGGTGCTGGCCCACCTGTTGAAATACGACTCCACCCAGGGCAAGTTCCCCGGCACCGTGGAATATGACGAGACCGCTCTGATTGTCAATGGCGTGCGTATCCCCGTCACGGCTGAGCGCGCTCCCCTGAACATCAAATGGAGCAAGACTCCCGATGTGGTGGTTGAATCCACCGGCGTGTTCCGCTCGAAGGAAAGCAGCAAGGGCGGCTATGGCGACCACCTGAAGGCCGGCGCCAAGAAGGTCATCCTCTCCGCACCCTCGAAAGACGCCATCGACGCCACCGTCGTGGTCGGCGTGAACAACAACGACCTCACCGATGAGGTGGAATGCGTCAGCAACGCCTCCTGCACCACCAACTGCTTGGCTCCCGTGGCCAAGGTGTTGAACGACCGCTTCGGCATTGAGCAAGGCTACATCACCACCATCCACAGCTACACCAACGACCAAGTCATCCTCGACGGTCCTCACAGCGACCTGCGCCGCGCCCGTAGCGCCGCCATGTCGCAAATCCCGACCACTACTGGCGCCGCCAAGGCCGTGGGTATCGTCATCCCCGAACTGAACGGCAAGCTCGACGGCATCGCCGTCCGCGTTCCTACGCCCACCGGTTCACTCGTCGACCTTGTCTGCACGCTGAAGACCGAAGCCACGAAGGAAGAGATCAACGCCGCCATGAAGGAAGCCGCCGAAGGCCCGATGAAGGGTGTGCTCGAATACACCGAGGACCCGATCGTGAGCTGCGACGTCATCCACAACCCACATAGCAGCATCTTCGATGCCCAAAGCACCATGGTGATGGGTAAGATGGTGAAGATCATGTCGTGGTACGACAACGAATGGGGTTATTCCAACCGCATGGTCGACCTCATCGA
>ONKQ01000109.1 GCA_900318465.1 uncultured Bacteroidales bacterium | reverse complement strand
CACGAACCAATTTGGGCAGACGAATAGCAGCCCGTATGTGCAGTCGAACTCCACCTACAAATACAACACCCGCAGTGTGGCGGTCGGTGTGACCTTCCGTTTCGGCAAGATGGAACTCGAGCAACGCGCCCGCCAAGGCGAAGGAGAGTCGGGAAGCGCTCCTCAAGGCATGGGCGGGATGTAAAAACCAACCCATAATTCACCACGGAGACGCGAATTTTTCGCGTCTCTTTTTGTTTAAATACGGGTATTTCGCCACAAAAAAGCCCGAATTTCGCCACAAATGGCCGAATTTCGCCACAAAAATCCGGTTTTGGACACATTTTCCACAAGGCATTGCACGATGCTGTACTTTTGCAGCGTTTTTAATCAAAATCGAAACCGAAAACGACTTTTTAATTTTAATCGAAAACGAAATGAAAATTATTGGAACAGGAAGCGCATTACCGTCCCTCACCGTGACCAACGACGATTTGGCCACTTTTTTGGACACCAATGATGCATGGATTTCATCCCGTACGGGAATCCAAGCCCGTCACCTATTATCTACTGAATCTTTGTATGACTTGGCCGTTGACGCCGCCGGCAAGGCTATCAAGGCCTCGGGGCTTCGTACCGACCAGATAGATTTCTTGTTGGTCTCGAATGTGGCAAACCAACATGTCACCCCTGGATTGAGTTGCATCATCCAAAAGCGTATCGGTGTTACCTGTGCCGGCCTCGATATCAATGTGGCTTGCGCAGGTTTCGTCAACGCGTTGATGCTTGCCGATAGCATGATTAAGGCGGGTCACGCCAAGAATATATTAATTGTGTGTGCTGAGGAGCCCACCAAATACTGCAACTGGCACGAAAGAGACTGTAGTGTCCTCTTTGGCGATGGTGCAGGCGCAGTGGTGCTCACTGAAGGCACTGCCTTTAAAGATGTGAAACTCACCATGATTTCTGACCGCGACGTTTTGTACTACGAACGCGGCATGGAAACCACACCGTTTGAACAACACTATACGAAAGGTCAACCTCTGGTGATGAAAGGCAAAGAGCTGTTCAAGACCGCTGTCACCGAGTCGGCCAAAGACATCCAAAATGTGTTGGATTACAACCATCTGACCCATGAGGATATCACTTGGTTCTTGCTGCATCAGGCCAACAAGCGCATCATCGAAGGCATCCGTCATATCATCGGTGGTCCTGAGGAGAAGTATCCGACCGTTATCGAGAAGTACGGCAACACCTCATCGGCCAGCATCCCGATCATGCTTGACGAAATGCTGAGGGCAGGTAAGATCAAAGAAGGTGACAAGATCATCATGAGTGCCTTTGGCGCTGGTTTCGTTTCTGCTGCCTGCTTGTGGGAATGGGAGTTTTAAGAGTTTAGAGTTTAAAGTTTAGAGTTTAGAGAAAATGGAAAACAATAATATTAGAAGAGTAGTAATCACCGGCATGGGTGCTGTTTCGCCGATTGGCAACGACCTGCCTACCATTTGGGATAACCTGATGAAGGGCTATTGTGGCATCGACTTCATCAAATCATTCGACACCACCGACCTTCCCGTGAAGATCGCAGCCGAGTTGAAGGACTTCAACCCCGAGGCTTGTGGCGTCGATAAGGCTTTTGTCAAACGTAACGACCGTTTTGCGGTTTATACTTTGGCCGCTGCCTATCAAGCTATGAAAGACAATGAAGACATGCAGATGGACCCCAGTCGTTTGGGTGTGTATGTCGGCTCTGGCATCGGTGGCTTCGACACCATTATGAAGGGCGTCAAGACCTATTATGATGAAGGTGCGCGTTGGATTTCTCCATTAATGATTCCGACTATGATTGGCAACCAAGCCTCAGGCAGCGTGGCCATCCGCTACAACGCACAAGGTCCCTGCGTGCCCATCGTGACAGCTTGCGCCACGGGAACACACAGCATTGGTGAGGCCTATCGCGCCATCAAGCATGGCTATGCCGATGCCGTCATCGCAGGTGGTTCGGAGGCTGGCATCAACCCAGTGTCTATTGGCGGTTTTGCCAACTGCAAGGCTTTGACCAAGGCAGAAGACCCGAAACATGCTTCTTTGCCGTTCAACAAGAATCGCGCTGGTTTTGTCATTGCTGAAGGCTCGGGCATCGTTCTCCTTGAAGAATACGAACATGCCAAGAAGCGTGGCGCGAAGATTTACGCCGAGCTTTGCGGCTACGGCAACTCATGCGACGCTTATCATAGCACGGCTCCCCGCCCTGACGGCACTACCCAAAGCTTGGCCATCAAGCAAGCCCTCGAAGAGGCCAAATTCAAAGCTGGCGAGAGCATTTACATCAATGCACACGGCACAGGTACGCCGATGAACGACAGCGGCGAGACCCGTGCCATCAAGATTGCGATGGGCGATGAGGCTTACAAAGCCCATATCAGCTCTACCAAGTCGGAGATGGGTCACGCCCTTGGCGCTGCGGGTGCCATCGAACTGATTATTAGTGTTATGGCTTTGAACAACAACACTGTTCCCCCGACCATTGGTTTGGATGAACCCGACCCTGAGTGCGACCTTGACTACACGCCTAACAATCCGCTAAAGGTGAATTTGGACATCGCTATTTCCAATTCCTTGGGCTTTGGCGGACATAATGCTTGTCTGGCTATCCGAAAAATCTAATCACAAAACATACAAAACAATGCAAAACATCAAAGAAAAGCGTGTGGCGACTGCACAACCGTGCGTCGCCGGAAAGCAGCCGGTTGGCTTGCTTTCCCAACCAAGAAAACAAAGTTTTGAGAGTTTTGTGGGTTTTGTGACAAAACAATTCAACGATTCAACAATCAACGATTAAACAACATAAAATGAACAGAGACGAAATCAAACAGTATCTCCCGCACCGTGAGCCTATGCTTTTGGTCGACGAGATGACCCTCGACGAGAACCATGTGGCCCATTCCAAGTACCATGTGACGGGCGAGGAGTTTTTCCTGAAAGGCCATTTCCCTGGCGAACCCGTCGTGCCTGGTGTCATCCTTTGCGAAATCATGGCCCAGTCGTGCGCCCTGCTGATGAAAGACGACCTCATTGGCAAGCTGACCTTCTACACGGGCATCGACAAGGTGCGTTTCAAGAACAGCGTCAAGCCGGGCGACACCGTCGAGGTGGAAGCCACGCTGACCTATCACATGCGCAATATCTACATCTGCTCCGCCGTGCTCAGCGTGGGTGGCAAGATGTGCGTCAAAGGCGAGCTTTCGTTTGCCTTGCTCCCCGACACTCGCAACAAACAATCTTGAATTTTGAATTTTAAATCTTAAATTTGAGATGGCAACGATTCAAGACAAGGCACGGGCGTTAATCGCATCCAAGATGAAACTTGATGAGAAAGAAATCACTCCAGAGAAGCATCTTTTCAACGACTTGGGTGCCGATTCACTTGATTTCGTGGAGCTTTCCATGATGTTGGAGCGCGAATTCAACGTGAAGTTCTCTGAAGACGAAATGGCCAACGCCAAAACCGTCGGCGACTTGTATGAACTGATTGAAAAATACACAAAGAAATCTTAGGACTATGACCTGTGACAATGACTATGACCGCTTCAACTTGGATGAAAGCAGTCATCGTCATGGTCACAAGTCATGGTCAAAAAATTGAAAACAATCTCAAATTTTAAATCTTTAAATCTTGAATATTATGGGATTATTAGACAATAAAGTGGCTCTGATTACGGGAGCCGGTCGTGGCATCGGCAAGGCCATCGCCTTGCGTTTTGCCCAGGAAGGCTGCAACATCGCCTTCACCGATATCGCCTTGAACGATGTCGTCATGGAAACGGAAAAGGAACTGGCAACTCTTGGCGTGAAGGTTAAGGCTTACGCCTCCAACGCCGCCAACTTTGAGGAGACGCACCAGGTCGTCGACGAAATCGTCAAGGACTTCGGCCGTATCGATATCCTCGTCAACAATGCAGGTATCACCAAGGACACTGCGTTGAAGCGCATGACAGAAGAGCAGTGGGATGCCGTCATCAATGTGAACCTCAAGTCGGTGTTCAACTTCACCAAGGCCGTGCAGCCCGTCATGTGGAAGCAGGCTGGTGGTAGTGTCATCAACATGAGCTCGGTGGTGGGCGTTTCGGGCAATGCCAACCAATGCAACTACAGCGCTTCGAAGGCCGGTATCATCGGCTTCACAAAGAGTGCAGCCAAAGAGATGGGTGTGCGCAATATCCGTCACAATGCCATTGCTCCTGGTTTCATCATCACCGCCATGACCAACGCCCTTCCTGAAGATGTCCGCAAACAATGGGAAAGCCTTATCCCGCTGCGTCGCGGTGGCACACCCGAGGATGTGGCCAACGTGGCGCTCTTCCTTGCTAGCGACCTCAGCTCGTATGTCACGGGTCAGGTCATAGCGACCTCAGCTCGTATGTCACGGGTCAGGTCATCCACTGCTGCGGTGGTATGAATTGCTGATTAGACGCGGACCCTTCGACAGGCTCAGGGGCCCAAAGAATCTATATTTTATTGAAAACGATAGCAGAAGAGAAGCCTCGCTGTTTGGCGGGGCTTCTCTGTTTAAAACAAACTATCAATAGTCACGATTTGTTGGAATATTCCACTGTGGGCGTTATGCTTGAGGCCGACGGTAGTGACTAAAGTCAGATGAATGGTCTGCTTGGGCGAAAGGTATTCTTGTAATGTGGCGATGCGTGCCCTCAGTTTTGTGTCGTCGTCTGCCTGCGGTTCGTATTCCTTCGACAAGAATTTCATCTCACAGAGGTTAACAACGCGGTCGTCCCTGACAATCAACATGTCGATTTGTGCCCCATTGTGGTTCTCATCCCCGCGCACAATCCAAGCCGATTCAGAAGAAACCACATTTTCAACCCCTAAGGCTCTCTTGATTTGGTTGGTGTGGTTGAAACAGACCTGCTCGAAAGTGATACCCCGCCAGACATTGAGTTGGGGCTTGTTTTGGTTGTGTTGCCAATAGGCAGTATCGGTGATGGATTGTCCGTCGATGAAAGTCAGGTAGAATTGGCAGAAACTGTCGGTGAGTTTATACCTGATTTCTTTCTTACTTTTCCCGAAAGGGTGATAGTTTGTAATAAAGTCGCTGGCCATAAGCGATTCAAGGGTCTTTGAAAAACTTCCACCCGCATTGATTCCGAGTTGCTTGGCCAACTCCTCACGGGTATAGCCAGTGTGTCGTTTCGCGAGTTGCCGTACCACCGCTTTGAATTCATTGGGGTTGGTGAACAAAGAGCCGAAAAGTCGGTCAAACTCCATGCTTAGTTTGGGATTAGAACCAAAAAACAGGGCGTCAATGTTTTGCGCGAGGCTTTTGCCTTTCTGGAAGTAGTTTATATAATAAGGTATGCCGCCGAGAATCATGTAGGCTTCCACAAGGTCGTAAGCCGACATGGGTATGTTTTTCGCTTCGAAAAAAGCCTTGCATTCTCCGAGGGTGAAAGGTGACAGCTTGATTTGCCATGTCAAGCGGTCATAAAGACCACCTTTATTATTGATGAGATTGTCAAGCATCCACGAGGTTGCGCTGCCACACACGATGAGCATCACATGGTTGCGCCATGCTCCCCACGAGTTCCAAAAATGTTCGAAGGCCACCATGAACTTTGAACGGGGTGTGTCCATCCACGGCAGTTCATCGATGAAAATCAGTTGTCGAGTGCCGTCTTTGATACTGTCAAGGAAACGACCCAACATGAGGAAGGCTTCTGCCCACGAATTAGGGCAATGGTCTTCGCTCATGCCACACGTTGTCAGGCTTGAATAGAATGCTTCCAATTGATCTTTGATACCAATTTTGCGTTTCTTGTCGAAAGGCGAAAGGCCACTGTGATAAAAGGTCATCTTGTCTTGAAAAAGTTCCTTGATGAGGAAGGTTTTACCCACACGACGGCGACCATAGATGGCTACGAATTCTGGTTTCTTGCTATTATACAGGTTTTCAAGTTCTTGTGTTTCCTGTTTTCTTCCGATAAGATTCTCCATTGATGTTTAATTTGGCCGCAAATATAGAAAAAATGTTTGATTTGGCTGAATAAATGCTATTTTATTTAGCCAAATCAAATAAAAAAATGTGTTTTTGGCTGGTTTGA
>ONKQ01000116.1 GCA_900318465.1 uncultured Bacteroidales bacterium | reverse complement strand
ACAGTCGCAGTCGATGCTCATATTGTTCATCACATTGATGTAGATGATGCCCTGCCTCTTTTGGAAATAGTTCGTCACCGCTTGGGCCGCCGCTGCCATGCTCTCAAGGAAGCCGTCTTGGTCGCCGATGAATTCGGGCGTCCAAAGTTTGGCCATGTCGAGAATCTCCATTTTGCCCGCCGAATGGATGTAGGCTTTGCCGTTTCTGCTGGCGCAACCGATGCTGAGGTTCTTCAGCGCGCCGCCATAGCCGCCCATCGGGTGACCTTTGAAATGGTTGAGGGCAATCATGAAGTCGTAGTTGGCGATATGTCCGCCTACGATGTCGTATTTGATGTGTCTCTGGTCCTTCACGGGGATGCGGATTTCGTCGTACTCATCCATAATGTCCACAGGAAAGTAGTCGGTGAAACCGTGCCTGCGGATGACTTCCCAATGGACGGCCGAGTTGTTGCGCTCGTCCTTCTCGTCGCCGGGACCGTTGCCGTAGGCGGTGTTGCACTCCACGATGGTGCCGTCCACCTCGTGTACGAGGTCTTTGATGAGTTCGGGCTTCAGGTAGTTGGGGTTGCTGCCCTCGCCGGTCGAGATTTTCACGGCCACGCGGCCTTTGGCTTCCACGCCCAAAGCCTTGTAGATGTTCACCAAAGCTTCAGGGCTAATGTTGCGCGTCAGATAGACTTTTGCTGTGTTTTCCATATTCGTATTAGTTTGATTGTTTTGATTGTCTTTAGGTTGGTTGTTTGTGCAGGCGGCGAAGGCCAGGGCGCACAAAAGGGTTATTGCTAATTTCTTCATTTTGTTTATTTGTTTATTGTTTATGTATTTCATTCTTTTTCAATTAGTTCCCAATGGCCAGTCTTATCGGATCCAACCCATTTGATAAGGTTTTTCTCCACCAATCCTGCCAATTCCCGTTGGATGGTTTTTCTGTTCACTCCCAAACGTTCAGATAGATATTTGGTATTTACTGCGACATTTACTGCGACATTTACTGCGACATTTGCTGCGACATTTTCAATTTCTTTTATTATAAGTAATTGTCTTTCAGTTAATTGTATCAAATTCTCCTCGCTGTTTTCTAGGACATTTACTGGGACATTTTCTAGGACATTTACATCGCCATCCTCTGAGTTTGAAGGCAGCCAAGCATACGGGATTACCACTCGAATGAAATTGTCCATAAACACAAAACTCTCCTCATTGTAAACCTTAAGCACACGTTGCAAACCCGTACCCAACGATTCCACCAAATCCACATCCCGGAAGACCCGCATCAGTTCTTTGTTGCGAGGATTGCTCACGCCGTTAAAGAAATCGGTTTTGCTCATCCCATTGGGCAAAGAGCCAGCCGAAGTGATTTCCAAACGGTCAGAAAAAAGTTCAAACTTGGGCGAGACCTCATTGAAATAATCGTTGTGTACGATGGCATTGATGACCAATTCGCGCACAGCACGCTCGTTCCAAAGTGGGGTGTCCGTCCGATAGGGATAGCCAATGCTGCTCTTGACCGTGTTCTCGACTTGCAATCGATTAAGGACTTGATCCGTCGCTTTCAATAACGAACAATAGCCATATTCGTGGTTTTCAATCAATTCGTCTCGGTCCGTGCCCGCATATTTGGCCAATTTGATGGACATACTGTTGGTATCAGCCAACAAATAGGCGACATAGTTGTAGCCTCCATCCGCCGTCAACAAGTCAAGGTTTTGGGCAAAACTTTCATTTAAAGTCAGATGTTGACTGTCATAATAGATGTGCAATTGCCGGAATGTCAGTTCTTTGTGAGGCGATGGGATGTTTTTCAGCGACAAACGGACTCTCTTGGCATACAAGTTTTCTATTTGCTTCGGTGTCATTGGCTCCGCAGCCGTGCCGACTCGAATGAAACAACCTCGTTCCGACAATCCGAATTTGGTTTTGTAGTAAGGCTTTTCGCTTCCGCTTGCAACGAAAATTTTAATCACGGGGATGTCGTCTATGCGTTCCATCATAACATCAAACAAGCCCATCGGCGAAGGGGAAATTCCGTTGCGTATGCGGTCTTTAATCTTCAGCATATCGCCATCAATGTCTTGTACGCCAATAGGTTTCCCGCTGTCGTCAATGCCGATATAAAGCATACCGCCCTCGTGATAATTGAGGAACGCCACAACCTCCCGTTCAATGTCGAGTTCGCGGGTCAGTTCGCGCTTGAATTCTATGTTTTTTCCCACTACGCCAAAAAAAATCCCTGAAAACCATAGTTCAAAGATTTCAGGGATTTTTTCAAATCAGTCAACGTATCATCCCCGCCAGCGGGTTAACATCAATCAGTTTAAGGCTTTTCACCATCTTGGCCGTACCTTCCTTGTATTTCTTGAAATGGGCGGTCTGGATGTGGCTTTGGTAAGCCTCTTGGTCGGCGTAGATTTCGAGGATGTAGATCTTGCAAGGGTCTTCCTTGGTTTGCATCGAGAAGAGGGTCAGCACGCCGGGTTCCACCTTCACCGAAGTCTCGCCGACTTCCTTGGCGAAAGCCATATATTCCTCCAAATACTCGGACACCACTTCGATTTCGGCGAGGCGGACAAGCTTTTCGGCAGCTTTCACTGGTGAGTTGAACTCCTCATCGGTCACTTTTTGGAGTTGAGCGGCGTGTTCTTCGCCCGGCACGATGTCCGTCACCGTGAGGCACTCGATGCTGCTTTCAGGGGTGGCACCGTTCCAGTGGCGGGTGTTGGGTGCCGTGACGATCACATCGCCTTTGCGGATGAGTTGCTTGTCTTTTCCTTCCTCTTGGTAATAGCCTTCGCCATCAAGCACCATCAGCACTTGGGTGGCGTTGGGGTGGTAATGCCACGAGTTGCGGCTGCCCTTTTCGAAAAGGAAATTGGTGGTCATCTGGTGGTCGCTGTGACTGACAACAGAGATGTGGACCGTACCCGTATTAAACTCCTCAGGAGCAAGATTTTGTGCTGGAAAAATGGTTTGTTGTGCCATAGTAGTCAAGGATATAAGGAAAACACCGAGAAAAAAGGCTAATTTCTTCATTTATGGAATAGTTTTAATGCGTTTTTGTAAAGGATCATCTCTTTGTAGGGTTCCAAATCGGGCTCATCTTTCAGATATTGCTGCATCCGTTGAAGGCCATTCATGAGCACTTGAGGGGCGACATAGGGATAGTCGGAGCCATAGAGCAAATGGTCGGGTGTGGTGATGGTGAGCATCATCCGGATGACCTCGGGGCTGTGGGCACCGGCCAAGTCGTAGTAAAGCGAATTCAGATTGGCTTGCCAGTCGATTTCTCCCACCATCTTGTTGGCTTGCATCACGGCGGTCAACGACTTCATGCGAGGGACAGCCAAAGGCAGGTAGGCTCCGCAATGGGGCACGACCACCTTCACCTGAGGATAACGCGCCAACACGTTGCGACTGATCATGTTGGCCACGGCCCGTGTGGTTTCCGACAGGTATTCCTGCATGGCCAATGGCGTCTGCTGCATCACCTGCCGGTTGACCGGTTCAGGACGATGCGGATGCAGGATGACCACAGCACCACGCTCATTGAGCACAGAAAAGAGCGTATCAAGTTCGTGCACACCGAGATACTGACCATTGACATTGGTCGCCAATTTTATGCCATCGGCCTTCAGTGTGTCGAGGGCGTAGACGGCTTCGCGAATGGCAACATCAACATCGGGTAGGGGCAGAGCGGCACAAAACAGGAAACGTCCTGGATAGCGTGCCTTCAATGCGGCACATTCTTCATTATAACTGCGACACACTGCTGCAGAAGCCTCCGCGTCACCAAACCAAGGTTGAGGTGCAGGCATGGTAAGCACAGCGGTTTGGATGCCAGCCTTGTCCATAAAGGCGATATGTTGTTCCGCATCCCAAGCGGGGATGGGAAAACCTTCGTCCATCTCGGCACCGTTGGCTTTGATGTAATCGAGGTAACCTTTCGTGATGGCGTGGCTGTGGAGGTCGATTTGAGCCATAGATGGCAATGCTGAAAGGGTCATAAAGGCTAAAATAATAAAGAGGTTTCGTATGGACATTATTGCAAAAGAATTGATGTTCACAAAGATAAAGACAATTGCTCGGGCTGTTTCTGAGGTTGCAATGAATATTTATTAGTCTTTCCCTTTTTATTAATCTGAATCCCATCTAATTTGGATAGCCGTTGTGAGAGTTTCTGGCTGTTATAATCTGAAAGATGCAGTATTTCAATGATTTGTTTTGCTGTATATTCGCCATTATTCAACAACTCAACAATTCTCTCATCAAGAGTGTTGTACGAAGGAGTTGATTCAGCCATAACTGAACTTTCAATACCAAACAGCTCATACTCAGCTTTTTGGTGAATAGGGTTGCCATCCATATCTACGGCTTCAGCACCCATATTAATCAAAGTCATGTTTGCACATTTCTCATTTTTTTCAGGCATTCTGACATAAACAATTCTTCCTTTTTTCAAACCGTCAGTCACTCCGCTCCAAGTGCCGCCTTTGTCGTCCGACTGAGCTGCATATATTTCAGAGGCGAGTCCATAGATAATGGAATTCCTTGCCATAGCCAAGTCGACACTCCAAGGTGATTTAGGATGAAAAACACTCAAAACCAAGACATCTCCTTCAATAATTTGTCTATAGTATTTTTTCATACCACTGGCAAATGTCGTAATACCTTGTGGCAAAACGATAATGCTCTGCCCCTTGTAATTAAGCGCAGAATCAAGTGCTTGCTTGTCAACCCCTTTGGCGAAACCGCTTACCACCACTTTATACTCTGAAGATGCTTTTTTGGCTACATTGTCAGTGAATTGCAAAGAGCTGTCATTGGCATTTCTGGAACCGACTATCGCGATAGCCTTTTCTTGAAGAATCTGTTTGTTGCCTTTAGTATAAAGAATAATCGGAGCATTGTATTTCAAGTTGGTTTTTAGCGTCTGTGAATATTCATTTGAAGTTATAGGAATAATGCTATAACCCTGATTTAAGAGTTCTTCAACCAAAAAGGCATAGTTTGCCAACTCATTTTTTGTTTGTATCAACAAATTATGCTCTTCTTGCTTTAATTCCATTCCCAAAAAGTTCTCTGATTCAAAGAAATCTGCAATGGTTTTACCTTGATTAAAACAATAAACGATAATCTCGTTTTTCCTTTTTGTCCAAATGGTCGGGGTATGCGCCAAGGCTACCCAATAAGTCAATTCGTTTTCCATCAAATATCTCCTCCTACAGTTTTTGCGATGGCTACTGGAACAATTGTTTCCGCGCCCATTGCAGTTAGCATTTTACCTATTTCTTTCATAGTTGCTCCGCTGTCAAAGATGTCATCCAACAAAATAATTCTCTTTCCATAGATTTCTTTTGGTGACATCATTGCTGTCCCGTAAAAACGGGTCAAGAGTTCTTTGAAATAATTGAAAATTAGTCTTTTATAGGTTGTTTTTCGAGTCAACGGACTTGATTGTATT
>ONKQ01000118.1 GCA_900318465.1 uncultured Bacteroidales bacterium | reverse complement strand
TCCCTTCACAAGGTGAGGGGACGAGACATCCCGCAGGTGGAGATTCCTGATTCCGGCCTGAGCCCGGGGTGCTAAGCAATTTCGGGATAGCCTTGTCGGTGCTCCGACGACTGGGCGAAACTTAGGAGATAAGGTCGCGTTTAGGGCGTTCGCTCCCTTGCACGGCTCGAAAACCAATAGCGGAATAAGCATGTAGAAACCATGGGGGTTCCTTGTTTGGACGAGGGTTCGACTCCCTCCACTTCCACAAAGAACAGAAAACCCGCTGATTTTCAGCGGGTTTTCTGTTTTAAATCGGCTTCTCTGCAAAGCTGATTAATCAATCACGATTTTCTGTGTCCTGACGTTCTCGCCGTCGATGAGGCGGAGGACGTAAACGCCCGTGGAAAATGCGGAATGCGGAATGCGGAATGCAGAATTAACCTCATCAGTTATGAGCACATGGCCAAGCAGGTCAATCACTTGAAGCGTGCCTGTGCCGTTGACTATAATTTCTCCATTGCTGATGAAAGCAAAAGGCGCATTGTCGTTCTTTGCCTCATTGCGAGCAAACACCAAGCGGAAACGCGAAGCGTAGTCGTTGGTCTTGGCTTGGAAGGTGTAGGCTGGCTGGCTGAGCAGGTCGATGTCCGCACCTGTCATGTTGTCGATGAGGTGGAGGTAGTTGACCGTTGAAAGTTGGCAATTGGCAGTTTCTGAGACGGTCAATGTATAAGTTCCGTTCTCGCGGGCCTTGAAGTTGAGGGGAAGTTTGCCTTGGGTTTCTGCGCTCACGATGGCGTAGTCTTCGTTGCCTTGAGGGATGTAGATCTCGGCATGGTCGCCAAAACGGAACTTGGGCAATGTAGTGCCTTCGTTGAAGCTTACGATGGCATTGTCGATTATGGCATTGCCACGGGTGTTGCTGGCTTGGGCCAAGGCAATTTGGATGTTGCCCTTGTTGTTGGACATACTCGGAGCATTTCTGGTGAAGGACACGGAATCGGCTTCAGCTGCATTGATGACGATGCCCGTGCAAGGAGCGATGGGGTTAGCGCCATAGTTTTCAACCGCTTCAATGGCGGTTCCTTCAGCGTTCATCTTGTAGAATGAACGATCAGCATAGACATTGCAAACAAACGGGTTGCCGATCAGGTTCCAACCAGCGTCAACGCCCACTTCATTGGCGTGATTTGCTTCACTGTATGGTTTGAGCTCGCCTGTGAAGGAAAGCGTAAAGTCTGTTGCATTGGCATACAGATAGCCCGTGCCGTTATTCAAAGTGGCAAAGTCACTCGCGTGTTCGATATTTTTGTAGTTTTCCCACTTCATTGTTGAGCCGTTGAATCTGTATAAGTCATAATACCGTCCAAGCGTGAATGAACTAATTGCCAAAGCGTCCTCAATCGGCGAGGCAATGAAATACCAACCGTCATTTGCCGTTTGCCATTCGGCGATGCCAATGCCAGCTATTTCCTTCTCCACCGTGGCTGTCAGTCCAGCGTTGCCGTGGACGAGTTGACCGCCATCTTCAATGGTGAGGGTGTACCCGTTGTCGACCATAACCGCACCAGCCACGGCCAAACAATTGCTTGGGATGGTGGCATTGGCTCGAATGACGACATTGGTGCTGGCGGTAGGCAATCCTCCTTCTTTCCAGTTGTCTGGATTGCTCCAATCGCCTTCTCTAATGAAATAGTAAGGTGGGGTTGGAGCGTAATATTGTTCAGCATAATGAATGCCATTTTCGTAGAAAGATGCAAAATGATTGTTTTCAAGATATTCGCCAATGCCTGCTGGTTCTGTGGTATAGGCATAGGCCTGGAAGCCTTGTTCCGCACCAAGAGGGTTAACATAAAAGACCTGTTCGCAGCTTATTCCACCACGGGCGATAGTGCTGTTATTTGAATCGTCCGGATCCAAATTAACATGGTAAGGCATAAAGAGACATTCCTTGACATAAAGGGTGTGTCCTTCAGCAACTTCACCTACGAAACCGCCTACGGCTTTGGCATTCTGGCCCACGAATTGGCCATTGAAGATACAGCGCAAAATCTCAGCACCTTCGCCGCCACATTCAAGGGCTTCTCCCACGAAGCCGCCGTAGTAACCAAAGCCGTCATAGTAGCTGCCGATTGACGAATTGATGATGACGCTGCTGACACAATCTTTAATGCACCAAGCACCCTTGGCTTGCGCTACCAAGCCGCCAGCGTATTGATCATGGATATAAATGGTGCCAGCGATGTTCAGTTTCTCGATGGTTGCGCCGTCGATGTAGCGGAATGGGGCACAATAATCATAATTAAAGGGTTCCTCTTCAGTGCCACAATTGAAGGTGAGGGTCTTTTGTTCCGCGCTCGTGAAGGTGCCTGTAAACGGGTGGTCGCTTGTGCCCACCATAACCGCGTCGCTTGAGTCCTCCTCCATCGGAACGGTGATGTCTTCAGTGAGGCTGACATACTTGCCACTGTAGGTGTTGCCCTGTTTGACGGTATTGGCAAATATCACCCAGTCTTCGGCTGTTGCGATGATGAAAGGATCATCAGCGGTGCCAGTACCCGCAAGCCGAACCACGTTGAATGGATGCGTCTTGGAACCAAAACAGTTGCCGCCTTCCACGGAACTGATGATTAAGGTGTAGTTGCCAGATGCTGTCAGTTCTTCAACAATGTTGTCCTCAGCATCATAGATGGTTAGCGTATAGTCAGTTCCCAGCGTCAAGAGGTGGTCGTAGGCATCCTTCAAGGTGGGGTTGACGTTGATGGCATTGCCGTCGCCGTAATAGGTGCTTTCAAGGTCGGTGATGGTTATCGCGCTGTAGTACGTTTCGCCGTCAATCGGAGTGTGCTTGCGGTAGATTTCGTTCTCGCTGGTTTGTGTCGAGCAAGGTTGGCCTTGGACGGTACCTAAAGCGGTGGTGTAGAAACTCATATCCCCATGATACAGGTCAAAACCGCCTTTCGTAGCAAAGGTACAACTCTCGTCTATGCCAACGGTAATGTTTGTAGGCACAAAGAAGCTATTATTAACCTGTACATGGCCCCAAGCCATACCTCTGCAGTCGCCGATGCCGACAAAACCACCCACCTTCGTTGTATTTGGGCCAATCAAACTGCCGTTGAAAACACAGCCGATTATTTGGCTGGTTTGCTGTGTACAATCAACGTATCCCATAAAGCCGCCATGGCAGCCTTGTCCTGCGTAAGT
>ONKQ01000121.1 GCA_900318465.1 uncultured Bacteroidales bacterium | reverse complement strand
CGCGACGGTGGGGAGGGGAACGAGAAAAGTTCAATGACATAGTCATCGCCCAAAGCGAGGTCAGTCTTGTACGACAGCCTTTCCTCACGATAGTGTTCAACAAGGACACGCATGCCGAGCACATGAGTATAGAAGTGGAGACTCCGCTGATAGTCGGAACAAATGATAGCGATGTGATGTACTTTGTTCAGGTGTAGCATGGCTTTATAAAGGGTCTTGTTCTATAAGTTCTCTACGAGATGAGTGATGTTCTCACATAAGTTTTCGACAATTCTCCAAGGTTCTTCTGCCTCCATTGGGAAGACCGTCGGTCGTGTTATGTATGATTCAATCATATAAACTCCGATTTATCTGTTTCGCAATTCGGCTGCAAAGTTAATAAAAAACAATCCATAAACGGGCGAAATCTACTTGCCGTTCCTTTTGAACGAAAAATACCGCAATCTAAGCCTATGCCTGGATTGCGGATTCTTTCTATGTTTATTTAGTTTTTATTGTTTTGATATTCAATTATTTATTCTCTTGTTGCAATCTATACAATTCCTTTTGTTGCTCAATCTCGCGGCGCAGTTCTTCCTCGGTGGGCATTAACGGCATGTATTTGGCAGCAAAAAGATTGTCGCTGTCGTGCAGAATCGAGTAACGGGCAATGTCCTTGCTGGTTTCACTGCACAACACGATGCCAATGGTCGGGTTGTCGCCCTCGGTGCGCTTCAGGTCGTCATACATCCGCACATACATATCCATCTGCCCCACGTCTTGGTGGGTGATTTGCCCCTTTTTCAAGTCAATGAGAACGAAGCACTTCAAGAGATAGTTGTAGAAAACAAGGTCGATATAGAAGTCGCCCATGTCGGTGAAGATATGCTGCTGACGGGCCACAAACGCAAATCCGCGCCCCATCTCAACCAAGAAATCCTGCAAATGTGAAATCAGGCCTTTTTCCAACTCCGTTTCCGAAAAGTCGGTGTCATGCTTGAAGCCGAGAAATTCAGCCATGATAGGGCTTTTCAGAATCTCTAATTTGTCAGGAACTGACTTGTTTTCAAGGTTTTCCAAAATCTGGGGCTGCTTGAAATGCCGCTCGAAATATTGTGTGCTGATGTTACGGTCGAGGGTGCGCACGCTCCACATTTCTGTTGAGGCGGTTTGCAAATACCATCGTGCGGCAACAGGATCTTCAACTCGCAATGTAGTCAGTATATGAGACCACTTCAAATTGTGCAAACGCGTTTGCACAATTTCCAAGTTGTTGAATGTCAAATAGAAACTTCTGAAATACTGAAGATTGCGTTTGCTGAAACCTTTACCGTATGTTTTAGTCAGTTCCTCGGAAAGCATTTCAATCAACTGCGTTCCATATTCGGCGCGTTCCTTTCCTTTTTGTTCCTGCTCCACGATGCGTTGTCCTATGCGCCAATACGTCTCAATCATCACGGCATTCACGGCTCCGTATGCCGCATTGCGGCCTTGTTCCACCAGCCGCTTGATGTCGCCAATGAAGGATTCCGTATTGCTATGTAAGGTCAGGTCTGTCATGTCGTTTCGAACTTTGCAAAAGTACAAATTATTTCGAAATCCAACCCTCAATTTGCAAAACGGATGGTTTCATAAATGCATATCTCTAATTCGGCATCAAGAACAATGGCACATCCAACACGACAGAAATCCTAGCCAGGGTGGATAGCGTGAAGTTGTGAGCGTCATCAAGGCTCGTTGGGCGGCTTCCTTTAATGCTGCTTCATCACCCTGCTTTGCGAGGCTTTTTCCTCCAATTCCATACGGCCGATGCGCCAAGTGAGGCCGAGGCTGATGTAGCGCGAATTGAAACTGTAGTTGTAGGACGATGAATGATAGGGGTTGAGGCTTCCCGTGCCCGTGGAGCGACTCTTGAAGATGTCGTTGGCGTTGAGGTAAAGCGACAGGCGACGGTCGAACAGGTCGGCGGCCAAACCGCAATCCACGCCCCAATTCGGCTCGTTGACCACCAACACATCTTGGCGACGACTGCGATAGTCGGCGTTGACATATACCTGTAGCACTTTCCAAAGTTTGGTCCAGAAATTCAAACGGACTGAATAACTAATCATCTCGTTTTCAATCCATTCATTGGTGCGGAATTGCACTTTGTAGTAGTCGTCGAACAGCATGGCATAGAAGCGGATGTTCATGAAATCGGCAGGGCGAATCGTGGCGTTCAATTCCAAACCTTTGCTTTTTGTCGTACCGATGTTGACGGCTTGCGTGAAATCCACCAAACGTCCGTAATAGTCGTGCCATGCGACATCAGTTAATGTGCCGATTTCGTCCACACTTGCCCTGTAGAATGATGCTACACCAATCGAGCCAAGACGGTCGAAATACTTGGTCCAGCCGGCTTCCATGTTGTGCGTGAAACTTTGGCGCAAATCGGGCGAACCCGTGCTGAAACTGTCATCAGCAAGCACCTTGAAGTGCGCGATTTGTGAGCCTTCAGGATTGGAGACACGACGGGTATAACTCAAGGTGAAGTTGTGCATGTTTTTTGTGCTATAACTGAAATGCACCGAGGGCGAAAGCGAGAAGTAACTGCGGTTGAGGCCAAAATCGGGAGCGGAAGGATAGCGCAAGGCAATCCAATCGTTTTCGGCCCGTAGTCCGACCTTGATTGTAAATGGCCCGAAACGGTGTTGTGCGGTGAGATAGGCAGAAGCGAAGAATCCGTTGTTTTTCAGTTGATAGCTTCGGACGGCTTCGTTGTAATACAAGGAATCGGTGCGGCTGATGGTGTCGGTGGCAAGATTGGTGACATCGGTGCCCGTGCCGAGGAAAACGCCAGTTTCGATTAGGCCTTTTTTGCTGTAGGGATGGGAATAGTTGACATTCAGGCTGCCCCATATTTCAGGATGAAGGTTGGTTTCTTGGCGCATAAAGTTCAGTTGAGGAGTTGCATCGATACTCAAATCAAGTTTGCGTCCGAGGGTGTCAAACCGATGCGACCACCAAACGCCTCCCGTACTCCCGATGAAGAAACTCCGCGAGTCTATGCCAGAATGGTAGTTGTAAACGCCTGGGGTGTAGATGTATTCCGTCCGATGGGCATCAATCGAGGAATGTCCTGTGGCAAGTCGGGGATAGATTTCAAGCCAAGCCGAAAGGTCAGTCAAAGTGTCGATTTCGAGCGTGTATTCAGCGCCAACGAAGGCTTGACGTCCGTTTTCAAACTGCTGCCCGACATAATCATAATGGTTGGAAATCACTAAAAGTTGAGGCTTTGCCTGTCATCCGACCAAACATAACTGATCCAAGGAGAAAGCATGGGCGAGGTGGAAGCGTTGATGCCTGCACTCAACATCCGGTTATGGGTCACTTGCTGGTTGGTGACAATGTTGATGATACTGCCTTTGGTTTTGTAACGCGCCGAAGGGTTGCTGATTTGCTTCAGGCTTTCGGCATCCATGTGCGAAGGCTTGTCGTTGATCCATACCTCTACATTGCTGCCGCCTCTGAAAGAGATTTTGCCTTCTGCATTCACTTCCACGCCCGGTGCATTCTGCAAGGCATCCGAAGCCGAACCCGTCTGAACGCTTGGGTCGTCATCCACATTGTAAAGCGTCTTTTCGCCGTCGGCGGAATAGATGGGGCGCGAGGCTGTTATCTGGATCTCATTCAATGAAGTTGAAATCGGTGACAATTTAATGGTTCCAATACTCTTTTCGGCATGAATGTCAACAGGTTGCCAATGCGTCTCGTAACCCACGCAACTGATACGGAGCAGGTAAAAACCACCTTCAATGCCCTTGAAGCAAAACGCCCCCTTGTCGTCGCTCGTCACGCCATAGGCAAACACGCTGTCGGCAGAATGGAGTAGCACACAGTTGGTATAGGGCATCATGGCACCGTCGTTTGCATCTTTCAAGTTGCCTTTCAGCGTGTAAGTCTCCGATTGTGCCATAAGGGTGTTGGCCACAAACAGCAGCATCAATGCTGCCAATACTTTCTTCACTTTTCTCATGGCATCACTTTTTGGAACCTAAACATTTCGTCGTCTTTCCACATAAACTCCACGATATGGAAACCGCATTTGTTGACATAGAAGTGGATGTTGCGCTTCTCGAAATAGGGCGTGCAGGTCTCCCAAACAATAATTTCAGGATACATATTTTCGATAAGGCACCATGCCGCATAACCAATGCCTTTGCTGTGGACATCGGGTTTCACAAACAGCAATTCCAGCTCGCCACGAAGAAAGGCTTTGTCAATGGAAACGACCACGCCACCTACCTTTTCTCCGTCCAAAAGGATGCGATAGGCCTTGCCGTTGTTGATGGACTGCTCGATGGTGTCGCGTGAGATGATTTCGCCGTCTTCCTCGAAATGGTCGTCACGCACCCCAAATTCCTCTGTTGCGCCATACTTGAACGCCCATTGGTTGTCGAGGATGAACCGCTCCTTGTCGTCAGGCTCCAATAGGGCCAAGGTCACTTGTGGTGTGTTGCTCATAAAGGTATATGTTATGAGCTGCAAAATTACGGAGGTTGCCGCAGGCGATTGGCAAACAAATCAGCCTTTAAATGTCACTTTTCAGTCTAAAATGGGTTGGTTTTGGTGAAAAACACCTACTTTTGCATTCGATATGTCATTTTTCAGTCCAAATAACGCTTCGCCGACAGTTTGCGGCACGACCGATTTCAGCAGATTGCTCCACACAGTGGTTCCCGCTAATGGTTGTACGCTTTTGTTGTGTACAGAGGGTTGCGCTATCGGTAGCTCGCATTTTCGGCCCGTGGCCATCCGTCGCGGGACTATGGTGCCGCTTTTCGCTTTCTCACGATTCACTATCGAACGCGCTTCGTCGCGCTTTTCTTGTCGTTTCGTCGAGATGAGCGACCCTGCCATTGCCGATTTCACCGTCAACTTCAACTCACCTGTGTTTTGGGATTTCCTTTATCGGCATCCTGCTTTCGTCATCGAGAAGCCGGCACAACGGTTTGCAGAAGAATGGTTTGGACGGATGGAATGGATCGTTCGAACCTTCGACGGTGAAATCTGCCAACAGATGGTATACAGCGAACTGCACAACCTCTTCATCGCCATTGAGCAACGGATTGCCCAGCTTTTTCCGCCCGAGGTTCACGATGAGAAATCGGCCGTTTGGAGCATCCCCGACCGCCTCAACGCGCTTTTGGACCAGCATATCCACCATGAACGCAGCGTGAAGTTCTATGCTTCCGAGCTGTGCCTCAGTCCCGACTATCTGAACAAAGTCTGCCACCGCCTGATGAAGACCTCCACCAAAGCCCTCATCAACGACACGGTCATCTATGAACTCAAACG
>ONKQ01000124.1 GCA_900318465.1 uncultured Bacteroidales bacterium | reverse complement strand
GATGTAGTCGGCCACGATCTTGGTGTTGCCGACCTCGATGTTGCCCACGCTGTAGTTGTCGCCCGCATGGGAGAAGAAAATGACGATGGATTTGCTCATATTCTGTGATTTTAAGTTGTTGGCTTGAGACGCACGGCCGTGCGTCTTTACGTCTTGTCCGTTGCAGATGGTGGCCATGAGGAGTGCCAGGACTGCGGTAATGATTCTTTTCATAGTTCTATAATGTTTTTAATGAATTTTGCAGGATTGCCGCCCACGATGGTATTCGGGGCCACGTCCTTGGTGACCACGGCTCCCGCAGCCACGACTGCGTTCTTGCCAACGGTCACGCCGGGCAAGATGGTGGCACCAGCGCCAATCCAAACGTTTTCGCAGATGTGGACGGGCTTGCAGAGGAGGATTTGGCGGTCGTAGAGGTCGTGGTTGTTGGAGATGAGTTGCGCGTTGGCCGCAATCATCGCACCATCATCGATGGTGATGCCGCCGCGGGCCATCATCAGGCAGTTGTTCATAATCATCACGTTCTTCCCGATATGAACACGGTCGAAGCAAACACCGGTGAGGCCTGGCATCACCCAGCCGCCTTCGCCGAAATTGTCGCCGAACAGCTCGCGCACAAGGGCGTTGTACTCATCGGTGTAGGGCATCGTGTGGTTCAGTTTGAAAAGGACTTGCGCTTGGCGCACGCCTTCCGCGTGTTCTTCGGCTGTGGTCAGTCTTGGGTCAACTCTTTGTTCTTGCATCATCTTAGGTTTTGAATTACGGTGCAAAAGTACAGCGACTTACTGGGTTATAAGTTTCACAAAAAGCATCATTATTTTCACAAAATCCATCTTTTTTGTGCTAGTGAAAGAAATAAAGTGTATTTTTGCACCATGAAGATTGATTTTCAGTACGCTACGGATTTCCTCCGGATGAATGACCCTAGATTGAGCCACACTTGTATGCATCTGCTTTGCACGGAAGGCGAAGGCAGCTTTGTATTTAACGCGAAATGCTACCAAATTGAAAAAAACGATTTGGTGGTGATGCCAAATCCGAGTCGCGCAAAGAGCCTTGTCGCCGCTTCAGGAATGAAGGTAGAGTGGTTTTCCGCAGATTACAAGTTCTTGCAAAACCTTCTGCCTTCGAATAACTACAGCATCGGAGGAAGCATCTCGCTCAACCAAGACCCTATCATCAAACTCACCGACGAGCAGGCTGCTATCTTGCTTGCCGACTTCCACCGTCTCCGTGATCGCCTCGGCGACCGCCATTTGCTGTTTTACCGTGAATTGATTGGGAGTCTCTGCCTAACGATGATGTATGACATATTCGAGCCTCACGCCCAACGGGAGGCCACCGACACCCATAGCGACCGAACGGCCTATATTGTCAAGCAATTGATGCAACTACTTGACACGGGCATCAGTCGCACCGAGCGCGAGGTAAGCTACTATGCCGAGCGGCTGAACGTCTCACCGAAGTACCTTTCCGCCACAATCAAGCGTGTGACAGGTCACAGCGTCAGCAGTTACATCAACCGTGCCACTGTGCCCATCTTGAAAAGCTTTTTGGACGACGAGCGCTTGTCGCTTACCCAAATAGCCGACCGCATGAACTTCACCTCATTGAGTTATTTCAGTCGCTACTGTACCAAGCACCTCGGACAATCGCCAAGCGAATATAGGCGGAGCCTGCAACCTAAGTCTATTTCGCCAAGAAAGGATACTTCTTCTTGATGTTGTCGGCGAGGAACTGTGCCACCGCGTCAGTGGGCATGTTGGTGACGTTAAGGACGAAGTCATAGTTGCGGGCATCGTAGCGCGAAGTGTCTGCGACAGTTTTGACGAATGTGTCGCGAGCCTTGTCGGTTTCGTCGATGACCTTGGCGGCCTTTTCGGGGCTGAGGTTTTGTTTGGCGGCGATGCGGGCGATACGCGCGTCACGGTCGGCCATGATGAACAGGTGCAACGCATTGGGATTGTCGCGGAAGATGTGGAAACCGGCACGGCCCACTATGATGCAGCTCTCTTGTTCGGCCAATTCACGCAACAAACGAGCCTCGGCATAATAAAGGGTCAACGGCGTGGCCTCTGGATAGTAGACATCCGGATGGCTGGTCGTATCAAACTGGCGATAAAAGTAACAGAAGTCACTCCACCAACTGGTTTTTTGCGCCTTAACACGGTCCATGTTTTCAAGGGTCATTTTAAAATGATCGGCAACGCTTTGCAATATGGCGCGACCGTAAACCTTGAGCCCCAATTTTTCTCCCAGCAGACGGGCAATCTCGCCACCTCCGCTGCCGCACTCGCGGTTGATTGTGATGATAATCTTTGCGTTTTCCATAGTATTATCCTTTTGCAATTAAAACAAAGACAGGACTACGATTGCCGCAAATTAATCAATGCTGACAATAGTGTATTTCCTCGTTCCCAATCCGATGGCTTCGGCGTGCTCGATGGTGTGGGTGCCGTGCTGCTTGTTGATGCGACTGAGCAGGTCGGTGGGGTCGTTGGTGGCGGTCACCTCTTGGTTGTTGATGATGTCAACGCAGGCTTGGTCGAGGGCGACGGGGTCGGTACTGGCGAGGATGCCGTAGTCCTCAAGTTTCACGGGGGCCGGATGATCGACACAGTCGCAGTCGATGCTCATATTGTTCATCACATTGATGTAGATGATGCCCTGCCTCTTTTGGAAATAGTTCGTCACCGCTTGGGCCGCCGCTGCCAT
>ONKQ01000126.1 GCA_900318465.1 uncultured Bacteroidales bacterium | reverse complement strand
GCTTGTCGGCTATTCGGAGGAGCGTGCGGCCTTGGACAAGAAGAACAGGGAAAAGGGCGTGGGCAAGCTCAAGAAGAAGTATGCCACGGGTACCGTCACCAAGTCGAAGATAACCCAGCGGGGCTACAACAAGTTCCTGAAAGTGACGGGCGGCGACAAGATAACGGTCGCGGTTGACGAGGACATGGTGGCGGCCGACGCGAAGTGGGACGGGCTGAAGGGCTACATCAGCAACGCCGCGGTCGAAGCCTACCACCAGCTCTACAACGTGGAACAGTCGTTCAGGATCTCAAAGTCCAAGCTTGAGATACGTCCGATATTCCACTTCAACCACAACAGGATCAAGGCTCACATCAGCATCTGCTTCGTCGCCCTCAAGGTCTATCGTGAACTGGACAGGCTGCTGAAAAAGAACAAGATGGGGTTGAGTGTTGATGCCGTCCTGAGTGTCGCCAAAACCATCCCGACCATCAGTGTCAAAATGGCCGAAAGCACCTTGACAAAGACCCTTTTCCTAACCAAGCGGCAAGAGCAAATCAAGCCCCTTTTTGAGGAAAAGTTTTGGGTGACGCAAAACCATTCTGAAAGTCAATGAGTTAGAAAATTTTTGTTGAAAAGTGTCAAAGTCAGGAAATGATAGTTTGACAGCGTTTTCTGTGTATTTCCTTCTAGGAAGCCCTAACTTAATCAGTTCTGTTTAATCAACTTCACCGTGGTAACGGCATCGTTTTCATCCACAATGCGGACGAAATACACGCCTTCGGGCCATGCGGTCACCTCAATTGTGTTTTCAGTGCCCAGATGCATCAACTGGCCAAGGGCATTGAACACCTTGATTTCCTTGATATCGCCTTCCACGGTGAAGCAGTCGGTGGCCGGATTAGGATAAAGTGCTTGCGTTTGCTTTAGTTCAGCGACATCATCGGGGTCGCAATTCATCTCATAGTCGGTGATTTCGCCCACCGTCGGATAGTCGTAAGAAGCCACAATCAAATTGTCGTTCCAGTCGTAAATCTCGTATGAGACTTCACTAAGGCTGCCATGTGAATAACAAGTATTGTCGTAGGTCCAGAAGAAAGTCACCGTCTGGTCGCTGGGTAATTGGGCGATAACTGTGGCGGAGCCGCCATCCCATAAACCCACACGTTGAGAAACCTTGCCATCCTCATCCAGCACAGCGATGGACGACAAGTCCCAGCCATTATTGCCACTATCGGCAAGTTCGAAACGGACATCACAGGTGTTGCCCACCATGACGGTGTCGCGGGCGACTTTGCTCATCCCCGCTTCGTTAACGGCGTACACCGTATAATAATAGGTACCATTTTTCTCCACCTCATCTTGATAACTCACTTGAGGTTCTGTCACATTCATCAAGGAATCAATCAACAAACCGTCACGCATGATATAGATGGCATCAATCGTCGTAGCATTTCCGCCACGGGTCTCATAGACTGGATTGAAAACCACTTTTACACTCATTGCATTTTCCGAAACCTCCAAGTTTTCCACCGCCATAGGCGCATCGTAATACTCATCTACGGGATGCAGGTTAAACACAGCGTTATGCCACCACGGGAAAGAGTAGAACGTCAGATAGAATCCGTCGATAGCGTAATAGCCGTTGTCGAAGCCACCCCAACCCCAGTTGACATGGAAGAAATACCAATCGTCGTATCCGTCGACCACATAGGCATGACCGCCATCGGGACCAGAAGAAGCATAGTATAGTGGCATTCCCCCATCAAGATTGTACATCAGGTCTTCTTCCCAACTATTAGAATACTCTTGGTAGGTATGCCAATAATCGGAACTAAATCTGAAATAGCTTTCCATGGCAGGGCCAACATCCTCTGAATAGGCGCCACTGGCATTGGCGCCATAGCCCATGTTGACACTCACACCCGCATGATACTCCAGTAATGCCGTGGCATCCACCTCATCCTGAGGGCTGGCAAAATCAAGGTAGTCAGGCATCAACTCATAACGATAGGTAGCCGCGCTAAAGTCAGCTTCCTGCCATCCATAACTGCCATAATTGCCGACGGCATCGTAGCCATGCGAGCCTTCGCCCGAGCGGGGCCATTCCCAATATCGCATGATTTGGCTCATCGTATTGGCGACACAACCTGATTTGCAGTGGCCGCTATAGACCGAACTAGGGTCTTCGGGCGCCATGTTGTTGTAAAGGTCCGTCTGGTTCCAAATGGATGCCAGCAAAGGCTCAACGCTACGGTTGGCTTTCCTGGAGCCCAACATGCCTGTTTTTGCCAGACTTGTCCAATCAGTAACGGCTTCCGCAGTGCGCTCGTCGTTATTGGCAAACATCTGGCTGAAGCCCGCTTTATAGTTGTCGAAGAAAGTCATCAGTCCATCAGGCAGTTGGGCGGTGAAATTGCTCTCAGTGGAATAGCCCAAAATGGGTTTCGCACGGTCGTCGGCACTAACTATGACGAAACCTTTAGGCTGCAGGGCAAACACATAAAAAGCAGCTTGTCCGTTTTCGGTAAATGCCGTATAGGTTAGTTTGGCAGCCTCCGCCTTGATAGCAGTATTAGTCTTCATAAACTTGAGGCCCAACGACTTGGCCGTTGCGACATCAACAGGATTGGCTTGCATTGTGCTGAAAAACAGCGTAGCAAGCAAAAGGG
>ONKQ01000128.1 GCA_900318465.1 uncultured Bacteroidales bacterium | reverse complement strand
GGTCTTCGACACGGCAAGATAAGAGCACATGCCCAAGAAATAGGCAAAGATCATATTGTCGACGAAGACGGATTTAATAAATAGTCTGAAAAATTCCATAGCCGTTTAGTTTTGGTTGTTTTCCTGCATTTCGGGGTTACGGGTGCGCTGAATCCAAATGATGACGCCTACCACAATAAGTGCCATTGGCGGCAAAATCATGAGTCCATTGTTTTGATAACCAGCCTCATAGAACGATTGCGGAATGACTTGGTAACCAAGTAAGGTTCCTGAACCAAACAATTCACGGAAGAAGGCTACGATAACGAGTATCAAGCTGTAACCCAGTCCGTTGCCCAAGCCGTCCAAGAACGACTCTCCTGGTCCATGCGACAAGGCAAAAGCCTCCAAGCGCCCCATGATAATGCAGTTGGTGATGATAAGTCCCACATAAACAGACAGCTGCTTGCTTACATCGTAGGCGAAGGCCTTCAGGAATTGGTCAATCATAATGACCAAGGTGGCCACAACTACCAGTTGCACGATGATACGGATACGGTTGGGGATGCCCTTTCGCAGCAGTGAGATGATGAAATTCGACAACGCCGTCACAACCGTCACTGATAGGCCCATTACCAAAGCAGGCTTGAGTTGGGCGGTCACAGCAAGGCAAGAGCAGATACCCAGCACCAACACGGTGACAGGATTGGTCTTGCGCAGGGGTTCTATTATGAGTTTCTTCAAGTTAGCCATAGTTTGACTACATTTTTGAGTATTCTTGAATAATCCATCGCTTCAGAATCGGGTCTTGGATTTGGATTTCTTTTCCTGTCACATCGATAAGGTCACGTTTTTTAAGGGCATCTTTCAAAATACGGATGTTTCCGCTGGTGCCCAGATTATAACGTTGCAAGGTATCGGAAGCAGAGAAGTTTTTCACCCCATCGCTGACTGCACATAGGAAGCTTCTTTGCTTTTCGGTGAGCGTGTCCATTAAATTAACAAACTGCAAGTTGAGCGAATTAAGCATGGCTTGCAAAGCTTCGTCAATGATGTTTTCCGAACAAATGTCAGATGTGCGAAGCCATGTGTATTGGGCAAGCTGTTGCACATAATAAGGATGGTTTTTGTCCGGCGAGGTCGGGCGTGATAGATTTTCCCGTGTCTCTGAATCTTCCGACGATGAACTTTTTCCATTCCTCGTTGGTGATTTTTGGGAGGAACATCATGTCGCCGAAGCGATAGAACGGGCTGTTGTATTCACCAAAAATGTGCAACATCATGTGTTTTTTGCTGCCATAGAGTATGTACGCCACATCGGAATGTGTTTGCCAATGGCTGCGGAGCGTCTTTTGGAATTTCAAAGTGTTGGCAAATTCTCCGATTTGTTGGAATTCATCGATGCAAACGACCACCTTTTTCTTCTTCTTTGTAGCTATTTGTTGAGGCAAATCCAAAATGTCTTCTTCAATGGGGGTGCTCTTTACATCGACTCCCAATGCGATTTCATACTGACTTGATGGGTCGGAAATGGTAAGTTTTGGCAACAATTTGGAAATGAATTCTTTGGCGTTCAAAAGCAGCGATTCTGCCGAAGTGGAGATTTCCTCCATGGTTTTCTTTGCGAAAAGGCTGTAAAACTCTTGTTGCGTTTCGCATTTGAAAATGTTCATTCTCACGAACAGGATGTCTTTTTGTTCCGCTTCGACCGCCTTGATAGCTTTCGCGACCAAAGAGGATTTTCCCCAACGGCGGGGCGAGATGATGGCGGTATTGGTAAGCGACAAGAAGTTGCTCATCAAATGGGCAGTTTCGTCCGTCCTGTCGGTGAAATCAACGTCTTCAACAATCTTTCCGTATGCAAAGGGTATGTTCATCTTTTGAAATTTTCTGCAAATGTAATAAAATGATATGATATAAAACTGTATGATATAAATTTATTTCATTTCATCGTTGCTTTTTATCTTGTCCAGAAAGGGCGCATACTTTTCCAAAGTATTGTCAATCATTTCTTTAACCCCATCCGAAGTCTTGGTTGCCCCCGTGATGGCATCAAATTGAACAGGAACGAGTTTCCCATTTTCAAGTATCTGTTTTCCAGAGAATTGACCTTTGAATTTCTCGGTCGTGATTTCACCGCCCAAACCTGGTGTTTCCGACTTGTGGTCGAAGTTGGCGCCCAAGATGGTCTTGCCATCGGCAGCAATGGCGAGATAGCCCCAAATGGGACCCCAAAGCCCGTTGCCCTGCATGGGGATGACGCTGATTTTACGATCGATGACAAATAATGGAAGGGTGCCGTTGTCAGAGATATTGCCGCTCTCATCCAATAAAAACGATCCTGTGCAATGCTTCTCGAACAGCAAGGGGGCGTTTTTGGCATCCACGTTGGGAATGCCCGCCGCCGTAAGGATGCTGATGCGTTTCTCGTTCTTCTTGTTGCGGTCTTGGAAAGGCTGTAGCCATAAGGCCGTCACCGTGAGCAGCACCGCCACAATGACAATTAAAACACTGGCGTACAAGAAGATATATCGATTGCTATTGACATCTTTCTTCATGGCTTAACGGTTTTTGATAGTTTTAAGGCACGATGTTGGCGCATTTTGATGTTCCGGGCTACCACGCAGTGGTCGATGAGCGGGGCGAAGCAGTTCATAAGCAGGATGCTGAGCATCATACCCTCGGGATAGGCCGGGTTGATGACACGGAGAATCACGGCGAAAATGCCAATGAGCAGGCCATAGATCCACTTGCCCGTGTTGGTCTGAGCCGCCGTAACAGGGTCGGTGGCCATAAAGACCGCCCCGAACATGAAACCGCCCATCAGGTAATGGTAGTAGAACGGTACTTGCATATATTCATTGGCTCCAATGGCATTGAATATCAAGCCCATGAGACCACCACCAAGGACGACAGAGAGCATGACACGCCAACTGGCGATACCCGTGAACAACAACAGAATGGCGCCTAACAAAATGGCTATTACAGATGTCTCACAGGTAGACCCCGGAATTGTTCCGATGAACATATCCAAGGCGGAAGCCGAAGGATGCATGCCAGCGGCTAATTCAGCCAAAGGTGTGGCGCTCGTGATGGCGTCGGTGCCCCAAAGGTCGGCGGCAATCCATACGTTGTCGCCCGACATCCGAGTGGGATAGGCGAAGAAAAGGAAGGCGCGCGCCACCAAGGCGGGATTGAGGAAATTCATGCCCGTGCCACCGAAGACCTCCTTGCCGATGATGACGGCAAAGGCCAC
>ONKQ01000130.1 GCA_900318465.1 uncultured Bacteroidales bacterium | reverse complement strand
TGCCACTTTGGTCTTTGTAGGGCTTGTCGATGCCTTCGTTCACATTGACTATGAGGACGATTTTTCCATCGACATCCACGGTTTCGGTTTGAAGGTAAACCGTTGGCCTTACGCAGTTGTTGGACACATTACCAATGTCACGGCTGATTTGCTGGACTTCATCGTATGTGAGGCCGACGATTTCACCGGTCTTGTCCTCTACGCCGATGAGAATGGTCCCTCCTCGATAGTTGGCGAAGGCAACAATCTCTGCTGCGATTTTTGATGGATTGTCAATCCTCAGCTTAAATTGGACTTTGCTGTTTTCGCCCAAGGCACAGAGTTCTTTTATTTCTTTTGCGTTCATAACTTAACCATTTTTATGCTGCAAAAGTATGTATTTTGGTTAAGTTATGCAAGTTTTTGGTTAAGTTTTTATTGAATAATTTGTTATAATATTGAATATCAATATAATAGTTTTATAGTAAATTGGTTGAGTTGTCATAAAAACGCTAAAACTTAACCAAATTTGGTTAAGTTTTAGCGTTTTAAAATGAGTTTTTGGATTATTTCTTCGGCTTCAATTCGTCGAAAATCATGTTGCGTAGGTTGTCGATCGGGACGCGCACCTGTTGCATCGTGTCGCGGTCGCGCACGGTGACGGTGTTATCAACCAAGGTGTCGTTATCCACTGTGACGCACATCGGCGTGCCGATGGCATCTTGTCTTCTGTAACGCTTGCCGATGGAGTCTTTTTCTTCGTACTGGCACATGAAGTCGGCCTTCAGCGAGTCGATGATTTCGCGGGCTTTCTCCGGCAGACCGTCTTTCTTCACCAATGGCAGCACGGCCACCTTGTAAGGTGCAAGTATGGCCGGCAGCTTCAGCACCACGCGCTCTGAGCCGTCTTCCAGCTTCTCCTCGGTGAAGGCGTTGCTGAACATGGCGAGGAACATGCGGTCGAGGCCAATGGAGGTCTCGATGACGTAAGGCGTGTAGCTCTCGTTGGTGTCGGGGTCGAAGTATTGGAGTTTCTTGCCCGAATATTTGGCATGGGCCGAGAGGTCGAAGTCGGTGCGGCTGTGGATGCCTTCCAGCTCCTTGAAACCGAAGGGGAAGTCAAACTCGATGTCGGTGGCGGCATTGGCGTAGTGGGCCAGCTTCTCGTGGTCGTGGAAGCGGTATTTCTCGGCGGGCAGACCTAAAGAGAGATGCCAAGCGAGGCGTTCTTGCTTCCAGTGTTGGAACCATTCGAGTTCCGTGCCAGGGCGCACGAAGAACTGCATCTCCATCTGCTCGAACTCGCGCATACGGAAGATGAACTGACGGGCCACAATCTCATTACGGAAGGCTTTGCCGGTCTGGGCGATGCCGAACGGGATCTTCATGCGGCCGGTCTTTTGCACGTTGAGGTAGTTGACGAAGATGCCCTGTGCCGTCTCAGGACGCAGGTAGATGGTGTCGGAGCCGTCGGCCACGCTACCCATCTTGGTGGCAAACATCAGGTTGAACTGACGCACGTCGGTCCAGTTGCGGGTACCGCTGATGGGGCAGACAATCTCCAGGTCGAGGATGAGCTGCTTGATGGCGTCGAGGTCGTTACGCTCCATGGCGCCATAGAGGCGGTGGCTGATTTCCTCAATCTTGGCCTTGTGTTCGAGCACACGCGGGTTGGTGGTCACAAACTGTTCCTCGTTGAAGGCGTCGCCGAAGCGCTTGCGGGCTTTCTCCACCTCTTTATTAATCTTCTCCTCGATCTTGGCCATATAGTCCTCGACGAGCACATCGGCGCGGTAGCGTTTCTTGCTGTCGCGGTTGTCGATGAGCGGGTCGTTGAAGGCGTCGACGTGGCCCGAGGCCTTCCAGGTGGTGGGGTGCATGAAAATGGCGGCGTCGATGCCGACGATGTTCTCGTGCATCTGCACCATGGCTTTCCACCAGTATTCGCGGATGTTTTTCTTCAGCTCCACGCCGTTTTGACCATAGTCGTAAACGGCTGAAAGTCCGTCATAAATTTCGCTCGAAGGGAAAATGAAACCGTATTCCTTCGCATGAGCGGTTATTTTTTTGAAAAAATCTTCT